>NZ_JAKRFS010000003.1:0-681970 GCF_022347875.1 Pseudoalteromonas sp. CNC9-20
GGACCCACCTGACCCCATGCCGAACTCAGAAGTGAAACGGAACTGCGCCGATGATAGTGTGGGTTCGCCCATGTGAAAGTAGGTCATCACCAGGCTCCTAATTAGAGAGACCCGTTGCAGCAGTGCAGCGGGTTTTTTTATGCCTGTAGGCAAGGCTTTTAGCCTTGCATCACCTTAGTCAGGATGAATCCCGACCTACAACACAGTGTCACCGGTCATCGCATCTGTAGGCAAGGCTTGAGCCTTGCATCACCCTAGTCAGGGTAAACCCTGACCCACAACATAAGCTAGCCTGGCAATATGCCATTCTTCCTTCGCAGAGCGCCTCTTGGGTGCTATCTTACTGTTTACTATAGAGCAATTGAGTATTGAGAAATGGGAGAACTCTATCATTGGTTTGACTTGCTAGGAGTCGCAGTCTTCGCTATTTCCGGCACTTTGTTGGCGCACGAAAAATCAATGGATGGCTTTGGTGTTATCGTACTCGCTTCGGTCACAGCAATAGGCGGCGGTACACTGCGAGATCTCATTCTCGATATGCCAGTGTTTTGGGTGCATGACACCAGTTACTTTATAACCATATTAGTGACAGTGGCGATAACTATAGTGTGGTTAAATATCCGCCAAAGCTTTCCTCATTTCTTACTGCAATTGGCAGATGCGCTGGGGATAGCCTTCTTTGCAATTATGGGGGCACAAAAGGCATTGGGAGCAGGGGTGCCAGTGATGACGGCGGTGATCATGGGAGTCTTGACTGGCTGTTTTGGCGGTATGATCCGTGATGTGTTAGCGAGAGAAGTCCCTATGCTGCTTAAGGGGCCGCTTTATGCTATTGCCTGTGCTATTGGGGCTGGCTTGTATGCACAACTAGTTAGTATGGAAATAAACCAACAGCTTGCTATGTGGATTGGCGGGCTGACGACACTGATGGTACGCCTTGCAGCTATAAGATGGCAATTAAGCTTACATGTTTTCCGCTATCATAACTAAACTGTATAGAGAACTAACTAGTGTAGGAACAAGGATGTGTCACTCGCTCATGTATTTACTCGTGCTCAAGTCGGTATAGAAACACCACAAGTGACGGTTGAGGTCTATCTTGGCTCCGGGTTGCCCGCATTTAATATAGTTGGGCTTCCTGAGACCTCGGTGAAAGAAGCTAAAGATCGGGTACGCAGCGCATTGGAGAACAGTCACTTTGTGTTCCCTAGTCAAAGAATAACGGTGAATTTAGCCCCCGCTGACTTACCTAAGGAAGGTGGTCGTTATGACTTGGCTATCGCTATAGGCATACTTATCGCCTCTGGGCAGCTAACGGTGTCGCAACCCTTGGCTTGTGAGTTTTTGGCTGAGCTTGGGTTAGATGGTAAGTTAAGGCCTGTACGTGGGGTGTTACCGGCAATGATGGCGGTGAGAAATGCGCAGCGTACAGCATATTTGAGTTCAGAAAATGAAAGGGAAGCTGAACTTGTCGCTGATGCGCAGTGTAAATGTGCAAATTCACTGCACCAAGTTTGGCTAGACCTCAATAATCAGCAGTCGCTACCTTTGCTCCTGCCACAGTCCGAGATGGTTAATGCCAGCCCTGAACTGCCAGTTGATTTTAGTGAGGTGAAGGGCCAAGAGTTGGCGAAACGTGTACTCGAGATAGCTGCTGCCGGCGGACACAATGTCTTGTTTACAGGCCCTCCTGGCACTGGAAAATCAATGTTAGCGCAGCGCATGGCAACGATTATGCCCCGGATGACAACCGAGCAGGCATTACAGACCGCAGCCGTATATTCGGTTTCAGGACACGATATTGATTTGGCGAGCTGGCGGCAGCGACCTTTTCGGTCTCCACATCATACCTGCTCAGCAGTAGCCCTTGTTGGTGGCTCATCAAAGCCAAAGCCCGGAGAAATATCACTGGCACACAACGGTGTGTTGTTTCTTGATGAGTTGCCAGAGTTTGAGCGCAAAGTTATTGATAGTCTGCGTGAGCCCATGGAAACAGGTGTCGTCACTATCTCTAGAGCCGCGATTCAAGTTGAGTTCCCTGCGCGCTTTCAACTTATTGCAGCGTTAAACCCAAGCCCAACAGGACATCATACCGACAAAAGAGCCAACCCTGAGCAAGTGCTCCGCTATTTGTCTCGTATTTCTGGGCCATTTGTTGACCGCATAGACTTACAGATAGAGTTATTTAGAATCCCCAGCACTGAGTTATTGAAAGACAGTAAACAAGAGTCAAGTGCTACGGTCAGGAAGCGCGTTGAGCAAGCTTATGAATTCCAGCTGCGGCGCCAAGGGGTTGTGAATGCCTTATTATCCAATAAAGAGCTCAGCCAACACTGTCGTTTAGATACGAAAAGTCATGAATATTTGGCGCTAGCTAGTGAGCGCTTACAGTTATCTCCGCGCTCGCACCATCGTGTGATAAAAGTAGCTAGAACTATTGCCGATTTGAATACGATGACGAATATCCAAGTAGAGCACATTAAAGAAGCGCTAAGCTACCGTGCCTTTGAACGTCTACTGACTCGGCTTGGGGAATAGCCATTGCGCGGTTATTTACCAGCTGTTAACATTGGCGCTTAGAACTGCTAGGAGTGAACAATGAAAGCGTGGATTTTAACCGTAGCGCTTACCCCCATGTTAAGCTGGGGTAATGCCAATGAAGCGATGGACCTGTATTTAAATCAAGATTATCAACGCGCCTTTACTCTTTTTGAAAAGACGGCCGAGTTAGGCGATGGTCGCAGCCAATTTAACTTAGCTGTACAGTACCTACGTGGTCAAGGCGTTAAGGCTGACCCCGTTAAAGCGTATGCATATTTCTCTGTGGCGATGGCCAACGATTTCAAAATGGCGCAACAGGCCCGAAAGTCTGTTATTAAGCGTCTAAGCAGTGATGAATTACAACGGGCACAGCGCCTAGCTCAGCAGCTGATTGCCGAGATTGGTCGTCAAGGTAGCGCCACTGTGCGCTATGAGCTAAGCCGTGCATTGACATATAACCCCGCACCAAGCAAACGCATTAATCCACCTACTGAATACCCTAGCGGACTAAAGAGCGATGGGGTCCCTGGTGTCGCGAGCTATATTTTTGATATAGATAGTCAAGGTATTCCGAGGGATTATATTTTACTGCACAGCTACCCTGCACCAGAGTTCGCACAAAGTATTGCCGAAAAGCTGGATGAGACACGCTTTAGTTATTCAGGTGAAGTATTTCATAATGCGGTTATACGAGGGGTGTTTAGTGGCTCACCTGATAGTGAGGTGATGCAGCAGTTACGCACCAAGCAGCAACACTTATTACAGCAAGCCCGGCGTGGAGATGTTGATGCTCAAGCTGAGTTGGCTGAACTGCTAAGAGTACTCGATTATCAACCTGAGTTATGGCCAGTGGATAGCGACGTGCAAGTTGTGGCAAAGCAAGCGCCAATGGTTCGTTTTAATTCGATTACACAGCCTGATTTTACTCCTACAAAAACGGTTGACCCCAGTTACTATAATTTCAACTACCTAGTGAACGTTGATAATCAGGGGCGTGTTCAAGAAGTATCGGCCTTTGAGCATATTGATATCCCCAGTCAATTAGACGAGCATGCGCGGGAAGTGATGAGTCAGTGGTCACTAGGTGCAGAGCAGGGGTTGTTGGGTGATAGCAACTGGTATTTAGCACGGTTTTTTTACAACAACCAAGAACAACAGGCGAGCTATGAGAACCACAGCGTAGTAGCTTACGCTGATGTAAAACCTTTGGTTAATAAAGAGAAGGAGCAGCAATGGCGCTATTGGCAGCTCAAAGCAGCGGCAGCTGGGCATAGCGATATGCTTTATCAGCTCGGAATTAACTGTAACCAACGATTGCTACTCGAAGCCGCCGAGCGCCAGCATAGTCGTGCCCAGCTCCAGCTTGGTCGCTGTTTACTTACGCAAGCATCAGGGCAACGAGAGCAATTAGAGCTAGCTCGCTACTGGCTTAATGAGGCCGCTAAGCAGGGTGAGTTAATCGCAATGCGAGAGTTAGCTGGGTGGTATGTTCGCTACTCGGATAATGGCGCACAGCTCAAAAATGCTATTGCCCTTGCGGAGCAGGTCAGTGATGAGACCGACCATCCTTTAGCGTACGCCTATTTAGCGGCGGCCCACGCGAAGTTAGGTAATTTTGATGAGGCGATCGACTACCAAGAACAGGCTTTGAGTGAAGCAGAAGATCAGTCTTATGCGCAACAGCCTTTTGAGCAAACTCTAGCGGCTTATCAAAAAGGGCAGCTCATTTTTTAGCTAGAAGAGAGCATATAACCCTTGCCACGAACAGTGACAATACGTTTTTGCTCTTTTTCATCCCCTAGCTTTTTGCGTAACCTGCCGATAAGAACATCTACCGTTCTATCGGTTGGGCTCCAATCAGGCTGGCCTATTTCTTCCGATACTTTTTCCCGTGATGTGGCCTTGCCAGCATTGGCAATTAGGCAAATAAGCACCTTGTGCTCGGCTTCGGTTAGGCGCATCTCCTCACCTGTTGCGGTAACGAGAGTGCGATTATCTGGATGAAGCTTGAAATCTGCATATTCAATGTACTCGGTAGAGTCTTCTTGACTTGCCGAGCCGTTTAAGCGCTTATAAACTGCACGCATTCTTAACTCGAGCTCTAACAAATCAACAGGTTTACAAATATAGTCGTCTGCGCCTTGTGCAAGTCCGGCAATACGATCGGATTGTGAGTCTCTGCTTGAGAGCACGATAACGCCGATTTCTGTCAAAGTAGTCAGCTCTCTGGCCAGCATCAGGCCATCCTGCTCTGGTAGTACAATATCGACAATAGCCAGTTGAATCGGCTGCTGGCCAGTTGCTTGTGAGGCCTGAACCATAGGCAAAGCATTACTACCCGTAGTATCTACATGGATAGTAAACTCAGTGCCCGTGAAGTGATTCTCTATGCGCTTTACCAGCAACTCATCATCTTCAACAAGTAATACATTAATCGACATTCAAATACACCTAGAATCAAACAGACAGCTGCGACTGCATTCAATATTATCAGCTTGCTCAATGGGAACAAATTTCAACCATACTTTACGATAAAGTTGAGGTTTTTGCATTATTCTCTGGCTGCATGGGGGCAGCCTAGGAAAGAAGAATATCTGAATGTTGGTTCAATAAACAGTAGTTGGCACGCTTAGATTGTTAACAACTGTTTCAAAGGTGGGCTCACTCAGTTGCTAGCTTGTGTTGTTTGTTGTTCAAGCCAGACGAGTAAATCCTCTCGAGAAAGGGGCTTGCACACCAGTGGCCCCTGAACATACATATGTGGAAAGCGTTGAGCTAAGTAGTCCAACTCCTGCGTGCTGCTTAATCCAACGGCACATAAGCGTAACTTGCGGTCAGTGGCCAAATCATCCAAGCGATAGACTATCTGTTGCGCAAAATTGTCGCGTTCAATATGAGAAATGAGAGGTTGTCCCACTTTGATTTCATCAAGTGGCAAACTCCTCAGTTGCTCCTCCTCAGTAAAACCACTGCCGAAGTCGTCTAAAGAAAGCTCAAATCCACGCATCTTCAAGCGGCTAATGGTCTCTAGAATATGCTTATCATTAAGTGGCTGATGCTCTGTCATTTCAATTAAGATGTCTGCTGGAGCAAGCTGATTAAGTGATAATATTAACGCTAACTTGTCAGGACAACTAAGGTCTGCGAGCTGGCAAGGGTGGAGGTTAATTGCCAATTTTAGGTGCGAGCCATAAGCGTGCCGAAAAGAACTTAAATCTTTGGCAGCCTTCTCAATTAGCTGAAAGGTCAATAAGTTAAGTAACTCATTGTCACGGGCAACGTCAACGAAGCACTCAGCCATGGAATCACTATCTTGATAGCGAGGCAGTATGCGTGACATCACTTCTAGGCTCATCACTTTACCGTTACTAATGTGTCGCTTGGGCTGGTAAAGAGGAAGGACACGGCTGTGACTAATGGCGTCTAAAAGAGCAATTTCAGAAACGGTACGCAAAGGGTCTCTAGAAGAAGCATGTAAACATTCAAGTTTCTGAATTAGGTGCTCAACATAATGCAAGTGCACGGGTTTTTCTATATTTCCTAACAAATGCACTTGGTGCTGCCTAGCTACGCGTGCTGCAAGGGCAATGACCTCTGGATGCATCTCGGATACAATGACAACAGCTCCTCCGTATTTGAGCTCCCCGAGTTTACGCATAAAAGCCATACCGTCCATGCCGGGCATGTTCAGATCTGTTAACACAATATCGTAAAGACTAGGTGCTTTTTCGATCGCCGCATAGGCAGACTCAGCGTCATCGAATGTAGACACTTCCTCAATACCTAGCTCATTAAACACCGCCCGCAGCACCACTAAAATGGCTGGTGAGTCGTCGACGATGGCAACACGGTATTTATGTTGCAGATTGGCTTGCGTGTAGGTTTTCATCCATTCTCCCTCTAATCCCTTATTGTAATGTAGAAGTGGTTGCTAAGCCCTGCAACTAAATGACACGAGAATTATTGGTAATTATCTAAAAACCCATCCCTTTGTATTGCTTTATGCCACTGTCAGCAAAATAACACTGATGTAGCCACCAGTGATGAGTAATTGAATGATACAAAAGCCCATAATGTCTTTTGCTTTTAACCCAGCAATCGCCAGTACAGGGATAGCCCAAAAAGGTTGAATAAGGTTAGTCCAAGCGTCTCCCCAAGCGACAGCCATAGCAACCGAAGCGATAGGGACTTCTAACGCTTGTGCGGCAGGAATAACAAGAGGTGCTTGAAGCGCCCACTGGCCTCCTCCTGAGGGGACAAATATGTTGACCAATCCAGCGCTCAAGAAACTTAAAAGAGGCAGCGTTTGGCTATTCGCTAAAGACATCAGTGCGGCCGATATATTCTCAGCAAGCCCGCTCTCACTCATTATGGCCATCAGCCCTGCATAGAAAGGAAATTGGATAACAATGCCACTGCCACTGCGAACAGCCTCATACAGATGCTCAAGCAGAGAGTGTGTGCTGTGATGTAGTAAAAAAGCGCAAAATAAAAACAGCGCAATAACGACGTTAAGATTAAGCCCGCCCTGCTGTTGCACAAAGAAATGAGCTAGGTAGCTGAGACCCAGTAAGCCAACTACAACACACGGCCAACGAGCGTGGTCTATTCCTTTAGCTGGCGGCTTTACAGTTTTATCCTTGGATTGTAAACGTGTACGGTCTACATAAACGCTATGCTGAGGCTTAGGTAATAATAAATAATTGATAGTAGGTAGTAAGATAGATAACCCTAGCAATAAAGACAGGTTCAGGGTTGAAAATAGCGTATCACTCGTGGGTAGAAGACCAATTTCACTTTCGCTGAAGTGTCCCGGTGTCGCTATAGTCAATGGCACAGAACCAGAGAGCCCACCATGCCAAACAATAAACCCAGAGTAAGCGCTGGCCACTAAGACGCGATAGTCGATACGGCAGTATTGTGCCACGGCTTTGGCAAATAATGCACCAGCGACCAAGCCAAAGCCCCAGTTAATCCAACTAGCTAGCATAGCTACAAAGGTTGTTACTATAACTGCTAAAGCAGGTGATTTTAATCGCCGCGCCACGGCATGTAAGTACCTTGATACAACGGGCGTTGTGGCCAATAGGTAGCCGCTGACTAACACCAATAACATCTGCATTGCAAAGCTCAGTAGGTTGTTTAAGCCACTTCCCCACATAGTCAATATGGCAGTTGGCGAGTGAGGTGTAGATAACAAAGCACTGAACATCGCTAAGAATGTAAGCAAGATCACTATAACAAGAGGGTCGGGTAAGTACTTTTCCACTAGCGCTGCGAGTGGACGAGATAATGTTGTTAACATAGCCTGAAGATGTATTTTTATTCTGAATGAACCTGTATTAACATATTTCATGGTCAGCAAAAAAGGCTAACTTTTAGCATGAACAACTAAATTATGCTTTTGTTATTCAATCGTTTATTTTTAACCTATTGAAAATAAGGCTGTTTTTACTTGGCCTGAAACTTGATAAGTAAAAGAGAAACTAACTATATATTGAGGTAATTATGTCAGGACAAGGCTCTGGTGGTAATGTCATTGCGGCGCTATGTAACGTGTTTTTCCCTGGGTTAGGACAACTTGTTCAAGGTCGCATCTTAGCCGCGCTGCTTTTTGCGATTTTTGTTTTCGGTGGTGCGGCACTGTGGTGGTTGATTGTACCGGGTATCATCGCCGCAATTGCCTATGTGTGGGCCATTATCGACGCTGCGAAGTATCGTCGAGATTATTAGTACTTATGCGGCTGGTCCTGTTTTCATGAAAGCAGAGCCAGCCATAAAACAAAGCTCACCACACTTAATAGCGTGCTGAGCACAACCGCACTGGCTAAGGTGGCTGACTCTCGTTGCAATTGTTTGCTCACCAAATACGCATTAACCCCTAAAGGAGAGGCGCTAAGTAGCACCAAAAGCAAGGCTTGCTCTTGAGCTAAAGCAAATCCGTAGGTCGCGGTTAGGTATACAAGCGTCGGCAATACTGCGAGCTTTAACAAGGTTAACGTAAGAGCCGATTTGATGCCTGGCTTGATCTGATAATGGTGCAGGTTTGCCCCAAGCACAAATAAGGCGCCGGCGATGGCTGGCTCTGCCAATAATGTCAGTCCTTCATTGATTACCTGGGGTAGCGCTAAATTGATTGCATTCGCTAACAGCCCTAGGGCAATTGCCAGTATTACCGGGTTGATAACTAATTGCCGGATGATGTTTGGCCAAGTAACGCGCTGCTCTTTACCGGCGAAGCTGTAAGTTAGCAAAAACAATAACGCACTATGAAAGGTGATGATGACGAAAACCGTTGCGGCTACGTGCTTACCGAGTGCTTGCATCGCGATAGGTAAACCGATAAGTACAGTATTGGAATAACACGCCCCAAGCGCGCGAATGGCGCTTATACTCCACTGCCCACAGCGGCACCGATAAAACCCCAGTACCAGTATATACAGGCCGATAACGGGAAGATAGAAGCTAAGCATGACATCGAGGCTGACTGCTTTGCTGAGCTCAGCTTGGGACATATTAACAAACAAAAAAGCCGGAATGCTGATGTAAAATACAAAGCGGCTTATGCCACTAAGGTGTTCGGCTGTTAAAAACGAGCGTGCTGCACTAATGTAACCGGCTGTCGCCACGAAAATGAGTGGAAAAATTATTGCTAGGGTGTTGAACATAATCGATATAGGAAGCCGACAGGGTAGGCGTATACTAACATGATGCCGTTAGTGCTGATATCGCAGTACAATGAGCAGCTCGATTTAGCGTATCGATATTGCTATTATGCGCGCCGCATCTTTTTGGCAGCACTATTATGGAATACCAACTCTACTCAGACCCAACATGGGGTAAGCGGGTAAAAATATCTGACGAACACCGGCTTATTGCCCGTTGGTTCAATGACGAGCTCTATGAAAACGATGAGCTCATTGAAGCGTTTTTTACCGCTCTTGATAGCACTGCAGAGCTGCTCGTGCAGGGACGAGAAATGAGATTGCTACTCGGTGATGGTGAGGCGTGTTTTCAAAGTCATGGCTTATTTCATGACGACGAGCAGACATTGGCGCTTTATAGTGGGGATGACCTCGCACTTGATGAATCGGAGCTGCAAGCATGGTGCGGAGTCGAGGATTTACGTGCGTTAGCGAGTGCGTGGCGGCATTTTCGCTAAGGAGTATGGCGCTCTAACAGGCTACTGAGGCGGGCGATGCGCTCGCTCATACCGAGTATCAATTGATCTTTTATTTTCTCACGCACCACCACAGGTAATTTAGTTAAAGCCAGTGGCTCAATGGCTAACACTATGGTGTCGGTGAGCGCTTTGGCATTAGTGCTGCGCTCGCGGTGGGCAATAAAGGCACCTTCACCGACAAAGTCGCCAGGTCGAATATGGCCCAGTTCTTTATGGTCAGATTGGCGGAACACTACCAGCTCGCCGCTTAACACGATATATAACTGCTGGCTTTGCTCGTGCAACTTGAATACGTAACGCCCTTGTTGGCATAAGTACAGCTGCGAGAATGACTCTAAGAGCATTTGCCGCTCGGCTAACTCAAAGCTGCGAAAGAAAGGCACGCGATTGATAATCTCCATGCGTTTATACATGGCAATATGTTCAATCAGCTTCATGCCTATCCTCTTCGTCGGTGCGTCAATTGGCGTTTATATTGCGCTCTTTTAGCTTACGCGTCAACGTGTTGCGGCCCCAACCGATGCGTTGAGCAGCATCCTGTTTATGCCCTCCACAGCTAGCAAGGGCCGATTTAATCAGCCTTGTTTCCAACTGTGCTTGAATTTCTGGCCAGACATTGTCTTTGCCTTGCTTAAACTCATTGTTTAGCCATTGTTGGAATAAGTCCAACCAATCGGCATCAACTTGAGACGTTTGCGCATTGAGTATTTCTGGCGGCAAGTCTTCTGCGGTTACGTACTCACCGGGAGCCATTACCGTTAGCCAGCGACAGGTGTTTTCAAGTTGCCGCACATTTCCAGGCCAATTGAACAAGCGCATTTGATCGCATGCTTGAGGACTTAGCGTCTTGCTATCAATTTTTAACTCTTGTGCGCTTTTATTGAGGAAGTACTCTGCCAGTTGCTCTATGTCCTCTGGACGTTCTCGCAAAGCTGGCAGCTTTAAGCGAACCACATTTAAGCGGTGGAACAAGTCTTCTCGAAACTTACCTTGTTGAGCTAAACGCTCTAAATCCTGGTGAGTAGCAGCGATGATGCGCACATCAACTTTTATACTTTGATGGCCGCCCACACGGTAGAATTCGCCATCGGCGAGTACACGCAGTAGGCGAGTTTGCACATCAAGTGGCATATCGCCAATTTCATCAAGGAAGAGCGTTCCGCCATTTGCTTGTTCGAAGCGCCCTTTACGAACGCTGTCAGCCCCAGTAAACGCGCCTTTCTCGTGACCAAATAACTCTGACTCCACCAAATCCTTAGGGATGGCCGCCATATTTAAGGCGATAAACGGATTGTCTTTACGTGGGCTGTGCTGGTGTAAGGCACTGGCAACCAGCTCTTTACCGGTGCCAGACTCGCCATTGATAAGTACGCTCATGCTTGATGCGCTCAATTTGCCAATGGCGCGAAACACCTCTTGCATGGCGGGGGCTTCACCGATAATAACTGAACGCTTTTGTTCACTATTGGCCTTTTTCGCTTTTTTCTGCGAATGCGCACGCATGGCTCGCTCAACAACACTAACAGCTTCTTCTAGGTCGAAGGGCTTAGCTAGGTATTCAAAGGCGCCTTTTTGGAATGCCTGCACTGCAGAGTCTAAATCTGAATGGGCCGTCATAATGATCACCGGTAGATTGGGGTTATCTTCGCTGATCTGCTCCAATAAGCGCATGCCATCCATACCCGGCATGCGCACATCCGAGAGCAACACGGCCGGTTTTGAAAACTCCAAGGCACTGAGTACATCATGGGCGTTGGCGAAACTTTCTACCTCATAGCCTGCACGGGAGAGTGCTTTTTGTAATACAAAGCGAATTGACGCATCATCATCGACTAGCCAAACAGATTTCATCGTATACCTCGTGGCCCAATTACAGTGGCAAGTATAGTGTAAACTCGGTATGGCCCGGCCAGCTATCACATTCGATAAACCCTTGGTGTTGGTCTATGAGAGTTTGGGCGATAGATAACCCTAACCCTGAGCCCCCCTCTTTATTGGTCACCATGGGGTAGAACAAGGTCTCTCTAACCTCCGGAGCAATGCCCGGGCCGTTGTCAGTTATTTTGATCTGCAGGGCTTTTTTTAGTGTCGTATCGTGTCGGCGTACATGGTATCGCACTCGGGTTTTAACATTAATATGGCCCCCTTCACTGAGTGCTTGCATAGCATTGCGCACGATATTGAGAAGCACTTGTTGCAACTTATCACCATCAGCTTTTACATCTGGAATGCTCGGATCATAATCTTTGTGCAAGGTAATTGCCTTGCTGCTATCCAAAGTGCAAAGGCGTAAAACATTCTCCAGTGTTTGGTGAATATTAATAGCCTGTTTTTGTAAACGCTGATTCGGGCCGAGTAACTTGTCTACTAAATGGCGTAAACGGTCAGCCTCATCAATAATAAGCTGTGCACATTCATCCCGCTCCTGCTGATCAACCTCATATTGCAATAATTGCGCCGCTCCGCGTATTCCTCCTAAAGGATTTTTAATTTCATGAGCAAGGTTACGAATTAAGGTACGTGCCGCTTGGTGTTGATGCATTTGGTTAGACGCCTGATCAAGGCGAATTTCTTCGTCGGTTTGGCGAATTTCAAACAGCAGAAAATACTGATCTTGGTGGCTTAAACGCCGACAGTTGAGCGCCAAATTGGCATGGCGAGAGTCTACGAATACCACGTCAGCTCTGTGTTGGTGGCAATCGACCCCTTGTTTAAGGGTATAGTCAGCGATGCGCTCTAATTCTACCGAGTGGTAATTAAATAATGCTTTGAAAGGCTGGCCCACGATGCGCTTTAAGCCTAGCCCAAGGAGTTCGGTACAGCTAGTATTGGCATACACCAGATTGAAATCTTGGTCTAAGACTAAAATAGCGGTATGTAGGTTTTCCCACATTTGTTGGAAAAAATCACGAGGAAGCTTCATTATTAATTTCGGTGTTGCACCAATTTGGTGCGAATTATCTTAGCAGTATTTAGCCGGGTTGCCCAATCGGTGCGCAACCCGGAGTGATATGCAGCTTAAGGGCCTGTGATCACTGAACGGCGATGCAGATAAAATGTCACAGGTTCAGAAGTGGCCAGCTGTTTACCATTGCCATCCACTAGGCGCAACCGTACTTGATGCGCCCCTCTATCAACATTACGCATAACAAACACCGTTGATGATTGTGGTTTATCGTAAGGCTTTCCATCGAGCATAAGTTGCACGCGGTGGCCTTGCATAAAGCGCGGTGATACTTGGCCTGTAACATGTACAGAGCCTGTGTTATCACGAATTGTTTCTTCTTGATTTGGAGTGGTAATAGCGACGGAGAAATTAATTCCTTGGTCAGCGCTATTATCTTGCTCAAGAATTTGCGTGTCAGTTGAGGGCATACTCATCGCTGGGGAGTTTAACTTTACCTTCTCAGCTCCTTTTCTTGGAGAGTCAGAAAAAACTAATACACCGTTCTCATCCTTCCATACATAGATGCTTTTATTGGTTGCGTTGGCGTTAAAGGCACTCAAACCCAGAACCATGAAAACGCATAAGATAGACCACTTCGTTGTCACGCTACTTCCTATTTTACGTTTATTATTCTTATAGTTAGCCGAAAATTAACCAATTACTTGGTTAAACCCTAACTTTAGTCTATTTACAACTTTTTTACCATAAAAAAAGCCTGCTAAGCAGGCTTTGAGAACACACATGATATAACTAAGTGGTAGTTATGCGGTTTACACGCTGTAGTACATTTCAAATTCTACAGGGTGTGTAGTCATGTTGAGCTTTTCTACTTCAGCTGATTTCAAGCCGATGTATGCATCAATAAGGTCGTCAGTGAATACGCCGCCTTGCGTCAAGAACTCACGATCTGCATCAAGTGAATCAAGGGCTTCTTGCAATGACGCTGCCACTGTTGGAATCTCTGCTGCCTCTTCTGCAGGTAAGTCATATAGATCTTTATCCATGGCGTCGCCAGGGTGGATCTTATTCTTAATGCCGTCAAGACCCGCCATTAGCATCGCTGAGAAGGCAAGGTATGGGTTCGCTGTAGGGTCTGGGAAGCGTACCTCAATACGGCGAGCTTTCTCTGATGGAACTACGGGGATACGAATAGACGCTGAGCGGTTACGTGCTGAATAAGCAAGCATAACAGGTGCTTCGAAACCCGGAACAAGGCGCTTGTATGAGTTTGTCGAAGCGTTAGCAAAGGCGTTAATAGCTTTGGCGTGCTTGATGATACCACCGATGTAGTAAAGCGCTTCTTCTGATAGACCACCATACTTGTCGCCTGCAAAGATGTTCTTACCATCTTTACCTAGAGACTGGTGACAATGCATGCCTGAACCGTTGTCGCCAACCACAGGCTTAGGCATGAAAGTAGCGGTTTTACCATACAGATGCGCCATGTTGTGAATAACATACTTCATCTCTTGAATTTCGTCCGCTTTCAAAACCATGGTGTTAAAGCGGGTGGCGATTTCGTTTTGGCCAGCTGTTGCTACTTCGTGGTGATGAGCTTCAACGACTTGGCCGAGTTCTTCAAGCACCATGCAAGTGGCACTACGCCAATCTTGTGATGAGTCCACTGGAGCAACAGGGAAGTAACCACCTTTGACGCCAGGACGGTGACCGGTGTTACCGCCTTCGTAATCTTTATCTGAGTTCCAGCATGCTTCTTCAGCGTCGATTTTATACATTGACCCAGACATATCTGTTTTGTACTTAACATCGTCAAAAAGGAAAAATTCTGGCTCAGGGCCAAACAGAATCGTATCGGCAATACCTGTTGAGCGCATATATTCTTCAGCACGCTTGGCCACAGAGCGAGGATCGCGCTCATAGCCTTGAAGAGTTGAAGGTTCAACAACGTCACAACGTACGATAAGTGTTGTTTCTTCGGCGAATGGATCAAGCTTAGCGCTTTCAGCATCAGGCATCAGCACCATGTCTGACTCGTTAATGCCTTTCCAGCCTGCAATTGAAGAGCCGTCAAACATTTTACCGTCTTCAAAGAAATCTTCATCAGCCTGGTGATGAGGAATAGAGACATGCTGCTCTTTACCTTTGGTGTCGGTGAAACGAAGGTCAACGAATTTTACGTCGTGCTCTTTAATAAAATCTAATACCGATTGTGACATGTGTCCTCCAACTATGGATTATTATTTGCTGCAATTTACTGCATTTGTGCATGGGTAAGCTTAAACCATGCCAAAAGTATAAGTGTCTGTTTAGTAGGGGGTTACTTTCTATTTGGTAATCTCAAACTTATTTTTTGCACCAATAGGGTGCGAACTTGCTACATTGTAGTGCAAATTTTTCAGGCTGCATTGTCATGTATCAAGGGATGACTCAAATAAGGATGTGAGCGCACCAAAAAACACTGATAGCACAGTCTCGGTGTCATTTTTATGTCAAGCGACTAGGCTATGTTAGGCACGGAAGTAAATTAATTAGCTGGATAAACTTTCATCTAGTGGCGTTATAAGGGATAATACGCGACCTTTTAAACTCGACACAGGTGGCCCGCGCCGCTGGGTGTGGATCATTTAGGAAATATGGGGTTAGCCTCTAAGTAAATATATGAGCATCGAAAAGTTAAGAAATATCGCGATTATCGCACACGTTGACCATGGTAAAACGACTTTGGTTGATAAATTGCTTGAGCAATCGGGCACACTACAAACCCGTGGTGGCAACGAAGAGCGAGTGATGGACTCGAACGATCTTGAAAAAGAACGTGGTATTACCATCCTAGCTAAAAACACGGCAATCAACTGGAAAGACTACCATATCAATATCGTCGATACCCCTGGGCACGCCGACTTTGGTGGCGAGGTAGAGCGCGTACTTTCGATGGCTGACTCCGTACTATTACTTGTTGACGCACAAGAAGGGCCAATGCCGCAGACGCGCTTTGTAACGCAAAAAGCGTTCGCGCAAGGGCTGAAGCCAATCGTTGTTATTAACAAGGTTGATAAGCCGGGTGCACGCCCTGATTGGGTTATGGATCAAGTATTTGACTTGTTCGATAACTTAGGTGCAACCGACGAACAGTTAGACTTTAAAGTTATTTATGCATCAGCGATTAATGGTTGGGCAACGCTCGATTTAGATGAGCCTTCTGACAACATGGAGCCAATGTTTGAAGCCATCGTGAAAGAAGTTGAAGCACCAGATGCGGATCCAGAAGGGCCGCTACAAATGCAAATCTCACAGCTTGATTACAACTCGTACGTTGGCGTTATCGGCGTAGGCCGTATTAAGCGTGGTACTGTGAAAGTAAATCAGCAGGTTACTATTGTCGGTGCTGATGGCAGTAAACGTAACGGCAAAGTGGGCCAAGTGCTTACTTACTTAGGTCTTGACCGTCATGATGCGACAGAGGCAACTGCCGGCGACATCATCGCGGTGAGTGGCCTGGGCGAGTTGAAAATCTCCGATACCATCTGTGATGTCAACACGGTTGAAGCGTTACCAGCACTGAGTGTTGATGAGCCTACTGTTACCATGACGTTCTCTGTAAACACTTCACCTTTTGCTGGCCAAGAAGGTAAATACGTCACCTCACGTAATATCCTTGAACGTTTGCAAGCCGAGCTAGTTCATAATGTGGCATTACGCGTAGAAGAGACCGATAACCCTGATAGCTTCCGTGTATCAGGCCGTGGTGAACTACACTTGGGCGTACTTATCGAAAACATGCGTCGTGAAGGCTATGAACTTGCCGTGTCTCGTCCAGAAGTTATTTTGCGTGAAGTTGATGGTGAAATCCAAGAACCTTACGAAACAGTGACTATCGACTGTGAAGACGAGCACCAAGGCTCTATCATGGAGCAGCTGGGTTTACGTAAAGCAGAAATGACTGATATGTCTCCAGATGGTAAAGGCCGTATTCGTATGGACTTTATGATCCCAAGCCGTGGCTTGATTGGTTTCCAGACTGATTTCATGACGTTAACCTCAGGTTCTGGTTTGATGTACCACACGTTTGATCATTACGGCCCACACAAAGGCGGTAAGATCGGCCAGCGTATGAACGGTGTATTGATAGCGAATGCCCAAGGTAAGGCGCTGACTAACGCGCTATTTAACCTGCAAGAGCGTGGTAAGCTATTTATCGGCCATGGTGTTGAAGTATACGAAGGTATGGTTATCGGTATTCACAGCCGTGACAATGACCTTACGGTTAATGCCCTAAAAGGTAAACAGTTAACCAACGTGCGTGCTTCAGGTACTGATGAAGCGCAAACACTTGTGCCACCTATCAAGATGACCCTTGAGCAAGCGCTTGAGTTCATTGATGATGATGAGCTGGTAGAAGTGACTCCGGAAAGCATCCGTATCCGTAAGAAATTATTGACTGAGAGCGAGCGTAAGCGCGCATCTCGTGAGTCAAAGAAGAGCTAATTAGCTCTTAATTTGAAAAACCCGCACTGTGTTGCGGGTTTTTTTATGCCTAAAGCAAATGCTCTGGGTGTTGTTACCTGTGCGAAATCGTTGGAATAAAGTCTTGCTCATTTCACTCTTTTCTAGATAGGCAAGAACATTTAGTGTTGGATATGCGGTTAACACATGTCGATGGCCAAGGGGCATGGCCATTCACCATGACTATTGAAAAGATAGATAGTGGGGTGTGGCAGTTTACTGTAGTACAACAAATAGAACATGCCCGCCATCAAGCGGGCAGTGGGTTATCAAAGAGAGTTAGCTTTGATTCATTTGCTCAATAAAGCGGTTAGAGTCTTCGATTGAACGATTCATATCATCAATAAGTACTTGAATGTCGCGCTTAAGATTCGTGAATTCACCTTTTATCGCGGCGATTGCTTGCGCGTTGAGGTTGTGCTTAAGGTAGAGCACGTTGTCTTGTAAAGACTCTAACACGGGTTGCATCTTCGCCTCGCTGGCGCGCATAGAGCGCAGGAGCTGCTCAAATTGGCGCTCAGTGGCACGCAACTTTTTACTGCTTTCGCGTCTTAGAGCGGCGCTTTGGTACTCTTCTAGTTCATCGGCCCATTCGTCAAATAGAGCCTCTGCCACATCTTCTACTTTATCAATGTTAGTTGAGACCTCATCAGCCGCCGCGAAACTTGACTCATAGTCATCATTGAGCTGCTCGTAAGCGTCTTGTAAATCACCGCCATCGAAGTTAATTAACTTACTTAAACGCTCCAATGCTGACTGAAATTCCTGTTGTGAATCCTGCTGTGACTCTTTAGTTTCCTCAACGCGATCAACAAGGATATCTCGTTTATGTACGCCGACAGATTCCATTGCCGAATAGTAAGCGGACTGGCACGCTGTGAGCGTCATAAATGCAGTAGCTAGCGCGATTTTTTTAATCATTTTCAACCCTTGTATGGATACTTGATACTGTAAATTATGTGGTCGATTGCTATGATAAGCAAAAGGTTTTTCATATTTTAGGTAACTCATGCAGTTCAACGGTGAGAAAATCAAAGCGCAACTTTCCATTTGGGTAAAAGCACAGCCGCGCTGGTGGCGGTATTTTTTTACTCGGTGTATGGAAGATCAAATCACTGTTAACGCAGGCTATCTAGCCTATGTAACCCTGCTTTCCTTAGTGCCCTTAATCGCTGTAGGTGTGGCCATTTTCTCGGCTTTCCCCGGCTTTGAAGATACCCGTATTGCTATCGAAAGCTTTATTTTTAATAACATGGTGCCCACCTCAACGGATGTAATTAAAGAGCATATCGGCGCATTTACAGGTAATGCGAATAAAATGACCGCTGTGGGGGTCTCGTTCTTGGCTGTTGTGGCGTTATTTTTGATACGCAACATCGATCTCACCTTAAACCGGATTTGGCGCATCAAAAAGAAACGCCCTGCGGTTATTTCTTTCGCTATTTATTGGATGGTGCTGAGTTTAGGGCCGGTATTGCTTGGGTTAAGTATTGGTGCCACGTCTTACATTGTGTCCTTGGTGTCTTTTGCTGATGGTGGCATTCCTGGTTTTAGTGGTTTTGTTTTAAAGTCGCTTCCTTACGTTATTTCTACTGTTGGCTTTGTGATGCTCTATACTCTAGTACCAAATACACGAGTTCCATTTAGAGCAGCGGTTCCCGGGGCTATTTTTGCAGCACTGTTATTTGAGCTGACAAAAAAGGGGTTTGCTATGTACATCAGCCATTTCCCCTCATATGAAGTGATTTATGGGGCGCTAGCGACAGTACCTATTTTATTTGTGTGGGTGTATCTGTCGTGGGCTGTGGTACTACTCGGTGCAGAGTTCACTGTGTGTATCAGTGTGAGCAAGCCTCCTATCGATGATATTGTCGCCGAGGAGAAACGCGCACTTAAGGAGTAACAATGGCATTGAGCTATCCCGTTAGTGCGCCACGAAAAACCCACCATGTCTTGGTCGGACAAGGGCACCAACTAGAAATTGAGGAACATGGCAGCGGGGATGGCTTGCCGGTGATTGTCTGTCACGGGGGGCCTGGTGGAGGGCTCAGTCGCTTTGAATGCGCACACTTTAATCCCGAGCACTACCGAATTTTACTTTTCAGTCAAAGAGGGTGTGGTAATTCCACCCCCCATAGTTGCGAGCATAATACCCTGGAACACTTGATTGGCGATCTCGAATGCATTCGCCGTCATTTGGGAATTGGCCGCTGGGTTGTGTGTGGAGAGTCTTTCGGGGCTACCCTAGCGATGGTGTATGCTTTGCAACACCGTAAGCACGTAAGCGCTTTGATGCTTTGGGCCAGCTTTTTTGCAAGCCAACAGGATTACGACTGGTGTTTGGGGAAAAGTGGCGCCGGAGCACAATTTTACCCTGAATATTATCGCCAATTTAACCCGCAAAACCAGCCAACGTCAGCATTGATCGAAGGTTTCCATCAGCAACTTTTTAGTGACAGCGAGCCCACGCAGCTTAAAGCCGCCAAAGCATGGGTGGCCTGGGAGGAAACCTTATGTTGCGGCACGGCACCAAGTATTAAACTGCTAGAACCCGCTGCTCTTATCAACCGAGCACAGCTACAGCTGCACTACTTCAAACACCAGTTTTTTCTACGTGACGATATGCTCATGGACCATGCCAAGGAATTCGCAGGCCTGCCGGTATGGATGGTTCACGGGCGCCACGATTTGGTGTGTTCATACGCGCGAGCCCAAGCATTTGCCACGGCCGCACAAGCACATTTAGATATTTTTGAAGGCCTTGGTCACAGCTTGGCTGATGAGGTATATTGCCAAGCCCAATGTCGGGCAACCGACCATATGTATTTGAAGTTAAAGAGGCAGCAGTGCAAGGATTAATACAGCGCGTTAGTCGCGCCGAAGTCACCGTTGAAGGGCATGTAGTAGGGAAAATAGACCAAGGGATTGTGCTGTTATTAGGCGTAGAAAAGGCCGATAGCGAACAACAGGTCGACAAACTACTCCATAAAGTGAGTAACTATCGTATTTTTACCGATGAGCAAGGTAAGATGAATTTAAGCCTAAAAGACATCGGTGGTGAGCTTTTGGTGGTATCGCAGTTCACGCTTGCCGCCGATACTCGCAAAGGAATGCGTCCTAGCTTTTCCAGTGCGGCAACGCCACAACAAGCTAGACAGCTATATGACCTGTTTGTTGATAAAGCTAAAGCATTAGGCATCACTTTGGCGACCGGACAATTTGCTGCAGATATGCAAGTATCATTAGTCAATGATGGTCCGGTGACGTTCAATTTAGCCGTTTAACGGGACAAAAACACTAAATGATTGGAGTAGCCTTTTACTTTAACCATATCGGGTGGCTTGCCAAAACAAGTGATCAACAAGTGTTTAAGTTGCTGCAACTGTGACTCATGGTGGGCCAAAAAGTTGATAAAGAGGTGCCCATCATGGTTCAACGCAGCGCGTATTTTGTCGTAAAACCGATGTTTGTAGAGGAACATTGGAGCATCGAGCTCACTGAATAAATCAATGATTATCCAGTCGTAACACCCAGGCTCACTCAGTACTTGCTCGGCATCGGCACAGCGTAAAGTGGTGTCATGACGACCACCGAAGTAGCGTTTATAGCAATGAATAATATCGGGGTTTTGCTCCACGGAAATAAGCTCGGTATCAGGGTAGCTGTGGTGTAAATAGTTGCGTATCGCCCCTCCTCCTAGCCCCAATTCCAGAACTCTGTCCGGGGTGGGCAAGGTGTGCCAATACTGAGCAAAAATTTGTAGGTGCGGAAAAAGTAGGTGATTAGGGCGACTGCGCTCAATAATGGATTGCAGTGTTTGGTTTATCAGCAACCAGCGAAACTGTTTATGTTGGCGTACCTGAATACTTGTGCAGCCGAATTTGTGCCAATACAAAAGTTGGCCGATATTTGCACAATCAGCAACAAAGTGCTCGGAGACGGCTCCGCTATGTTCGATTACTGTTTCCATAACAACAGCATAGACACCTTGTGACATTTTACCTAATTGTGCACTAAATTTTACGGTGCGAGAAACCGCAGTGCTTTGGTCTTATTTTATCCCGTTGGCAAATCTTGTAAGGTGAGGCATCACTTTTTATCTGGAGTTGGCATGTTCGAAGTAACTATTCCGCAAAGTAGCGATGATTGGCAGGCCTATTATCATTTACGTTGGCAAGTTTTGCGTGCACCTTGGGAGCAGCCTAGAGGCAGCGAGCAGGATGATTTAGAACAAGAGTCAGAGCATCGGTTTATTAAGAATAAGGACGGTGAGGTGATCGCCGTGGCACGTTTGCACTTTAATAACTCGCAACAAGCCCAAGTGCGTTATATGGCTGTGGATGACGCTCACCGAGGCCAACATCTGGGTAGCCGGCTATTACATGAGCTGGAGAAAATAGCTTGGAATCAGGATGCGAGTGAATTGGTTTTGTTTGCTCGCGAGCGAGCTTTGAAGTTTTATCAACGCCATGGCTACGAGCTTAAAGAAAAAGCGCATCTTGCCTTTGGTGATGTGCAGCATTGGAAAATGGTAAAGCAACGCCCTAGCGAGCCAGGTTGGTTTCGTCATCCAGATTGGACTCAGGTCTTGCAAGACACTTGGCGCGAATCGATTCCTATCAGCGATAAGATGGGAATCAAAGTAGAAACGTATACTGACTGGCAGTTTAGTGTCAGTGCTGATCTGGATGCTAATGTTAATGTGCACAACACCATGTTTGCTGGCTCTGTTTATTCTATGGCAACGCTAGCAGGGTGGGGAGCAACTTATTTGGCACTTCAAGAGTCCCAACTTATGGGGGACATTGTGCTTGCTGATGCGCAGATAAAGTACCTTAAACCTATCAACAAAGAGCCTAGAGCCCAGGTTGATTTAACCCAGTGTGAGGGGAATGTTGGCGATTTAACAACTCAAGGGAAAGCACGTTATCAGGTGCCAGTACACATTTATGATGGCGACATTTTGGTCGGGGAGTTTACCGGCCGCTTTGTTATCGTTAAAAGTGAGTAAGATTAAAAAAGCCCCTTAAGGGGCTTTCTTTTATACTACAGAAGGTCGGTGAGTAGAATACCGACGCCAAAGCGCTCGGTGTCTTGGTTGTAGTCAATCAAGCTCTCACCATAACCATTAAAGTACTGAGCATAGCCACGAAGACGGCCCCACACAGGGAAAGACCAATCTAGTTGAATGGCACCGCGATTATCCGAGTTTAGGTTGTTGCGCAGCATAAAGCTAAACTCATGCTCTTCGAAACGGCGCACGCCTTTAAGCTCAAAGTAACCCATGTATTTATAAATATCTGGATTGTCATCACCATCGGCAACCATAGGATCTTCTTTTTCATCCTCTGGGATGCGGTACCACGGCTTAAAGCTAAATACATAGCCGTCTTTTTCCCAGATAAAGTCGACGTATAAGCGGTTCCAGGAACGCGAGTAAGGTTGGCTACGGCCGTTGGATTGATGCACAGCACCCACAGCAATAGCCATTTCGTCGCCCCAAAGCACGTTTTCGGGGTCTAGATAATTAATCCAAAAAATTTCCGGCTCATAATTGGTTTCTCTAAATGGCGCAGAAATATCTTTGTTGTAATACTGCCAATAAGATTGCAAGGTAAAGCCGAAATAGACGGCTTGGTCCTCGTCACTGAAGTTGTCATAAAGCGGTACTTTTAGCGACAGCTGATACTTAATCTCAACATTATCTAAGTTTTCGCCGGTATCGGTGTCGCCTAAAGCACTGATATCCCCAAAGGGTTCTTCATTAGGGTGCTTCATGTAGGTCACGGGCAAAATATAGTTGCGCTTGTGCGGCGTGATCACGTTGCGGTTTTTCTCCGTCACCTCTTCACGAGCCTTGCGCTTATCAATGGCTGTAAGCTGTTTGCTTTCTTCTAAATCAGAGCACTTTTTACGAAGCTCATCCAAGGTTTGTTTACCATCACCGGCAATCGCTTCATTAAGAATGCACTGTTTGACAATACTTAGCTCATTGTCTTGTTCGTTATTTGCATTTGTTGCAGGCTCATCCGCCCACGCATGGCCGTTCAGGGTCAAAGCCAATAAAGTGTATCGCCAATTCATAAAAATCCGTGTGCTGAATAAAAGGGACAGAAGATGAAATCAATAGTACACCTTTTTAGCAACAAGCGGGTGAATTTAGGCTGAAAAAGTGGGCGACAAAGTCGCCCACTGGCAGTGAGTAAACTCACTGACTCTCACGCAATGGTTTACAACTCGAAGGTGTTGGTAAAGAATTTATAGAGTTCGGTGCCCTGATTTACACTCGCAGAGGCAAAATGAAGAATGGCAATCGCATCGCTGTCAGCACACAAAGTGTGCAGCGGCGTTTCACTTAAATATCGCTCCATTCGCAATATGTTGGCGATAGGAGTTCCCGCTGCAATCGGCTCCCCCAGTGGGGCTAAATATTCCACCATTCCCCCCATCGGGGCATAATAGGTTTTATAATCGCTGAGCATACAACCATAGCGCGTCATTTCTTTTGGGTAGAAGGGGGCGTCTTGCAACACGCCTTGGTAGTTAAGATAAGCTAAAATATTGTCGGCATCGTCTTTGGCGGCACTGAGGTCGATACGCTCTTGTGAGCCAAGCTCAACGGTAAATGCTTCCACAGGCACATCAAAAGCACAGTCTAATGCATTGAGCTGAGCCTTAAGTTGCCACCAAGGGCAAAACGCCGCCTCATCTAGGGCACCGTCGAACTCATTAGGTATAAGCAAAACGTTAGCGATATTAAAATACTTAGCGCTAGCACGAGCATATTCAGGACAATACAAATGCTGAGTAGATATCGGCCCGGTGTGTAAATCTAAAACAATATCGGCCTGATGTGCGAGCTGCTGAAGTTGCAAAGCGATGCGCTTACCCGTTGACAGCGTGTGCGCAGGGGCCTCAAGTTGAGCGTCGACACTCGCAATTAGCGCGTGCTGAAATGTATCGCGAATTTCGCCGCTAGACAGGTGTGCGCATTGCTCGGCCATGGTCTTTGGCAACTGGCTATCGTAATGATACATACGATTCCAGTTAACACCGGTAATAGGGTCAAAGCGACCCAGCGTGAACTCGCCTGATTTTTGGTTGCAACCAATGGGGTTCGCATAGGGGACAAGGGTGATGTCGCCGTTAAGCTCTAGGGTCTGTAACTGTTCCAATAGTTGGTAAATGACAGCATTGCCTTGCACCTCTGCGCCATGCATATTGGCCTGAATATACACGCTTTTACCTGTGCCATTACCCTTTAAACGGTAAACTGGAATGGTTAACGGCAGGCCATTGGCTACCTCACCCACATAAATGTTTTCTTGACTGACAGGATGCATATTTACCTCAGATAAAAACTGGCCGGTTGTGGCTCGCGAACCACGCGCAAAGTGCCGTGCTCAAACACGTATTCACCAGCCAATGAGTGGCACAGAAAAAACGGCATACTCTCGGTGAAGCCATAGGCTCCGGCCTGCATAAACACGAGCCAATCATGTTCATCAATATCCTCAGGCAGCGAGTGTTGTCCTAGGCTATCCAGCGCCGTACACAAAGGTCCATGGATACGATAGTTTACCTGTTCGGCTGTACTTCGGCGTAATAACTGAGCGGGGAAGTTTTGCCCTGCCACAGCGGGGCGTAAAAGATGGTTAATACCACCTGCGACGATCAGTTGGCGCTCGCCATAATTTGTTTTTTGTTCAATGACGGGGTCTAAATAGTAACCACATTGTGCGACGGCGTAACGGCCCAACTCCATCCACAACTCTTTTACGCCGCTTTGCCGCTTAATATCGCGCAGTGCGCCGAGCACATCCTGCCACTTTAGCGGGCTGCTTTCGCTGTCATAAGGAACGCCTAAGCCGCCACCTAAATCCAGTACTTGCATGGCAAAACCAAGGCGTTCACAGAGTGCTTGTAATGGCGCTAACATGCTTTGCCATAGGTGAAGCAGCTGGGCCGCATCAAGCATGTTGCCCCACTGAAAAATATGCAGGCCAATGCAATTCAGCGCAGGGTAGTCGGCTAAGTAGAGCCCTTGCCACTGCTCTGGCGCTAAGCCAAACGGAGTCAGGGTATTGCCACCGAGCGGATTACGCTCACCTTCTGGCCAGCGCAACTGCACTCTAAGCAACACATCCACTTCAATACCTTGGTTATACGCCAGCTCATTAAGCCAGCGAACTTGATTGATACTCTCCAACACAAAGGTACGTACCCCAGCGTCTAAGAATTCGCCTAACTGCTGGCGCGATTTTGCCGGCCCGGTGTTGAGGATGCGTTGTGCACCAACATGCTGTGAAAGCACCTGATTGAGCTCACCGCTGCTGGCGACATCAAAGTCAAAGCCAGCGGCTGCCAGAGTCTCGATAACCGCAGATAAAGGATTCGCTTTTACCGCATACCATAACTTCACCACATCTTGCGCCATCAGCTCATCAAGGTGCTTACGTAGACTGTCAAGATCGTAGACAAAGCAAGGTTCTTGGCGCTCCTGAGTGAGGGTATCAAAAGCGTTTAACAATGCGCCAGAGACAGGCATTAGCGTAATACCTCTTCTAACTCCAGCGATGCATCGCTGTGCTGATCGCGATACTTTACGATAAGCGCACAGCTCATACTGAGCCCTTGTTCGCGTCCCCAAGTGCTAGAGCTTGGGCGGGAGCCAGGTATAACGATGGCGTTGGCCGGAATCGCTTCGCCCTTATCGAGTTGTCGCTCGTTAACGCAGTCATATACTGGGATAGTGGCGCTTAAACGTACACCAGGGGCGAGTACCGCACCTTGGCGAACCACCACCCCTTCGACAATGACACAGCCCGCGCCGATAAAGGCATCATCTTCAATCACCACAGGGTTAGCGCCAATTGGCTCGAGCACGCCACCTAATTGCACGGCGGCACTGAGGTGAACGTTTTTGCCCACTTGCGCACATGACCCTACCAAGGCATGACTGTCGACCATAGTTCCACTGTCGATGAAGGCACCAATATTGACATATGCAGGTGGCATGATAATGGTGCCAGGGGCAACGTAAGCACCTCGACGCACAGCACTACCGCCAGGCACCATGCGAATATTATCTTGGGCGCTAAAACCGCGAGGAGCTAGATTATGCTTATCAACAAAGCCGCCCGCAAACTCGGTGTTATTGCCACTTTTGAAGGCTTCGAGAATGCCTTTTTTTACGTCCACATTGGCGTGCCATTGGCCGTGTTCGTCTTGTGTTGCGGCGCGTACGTGGCCGCTTTCGAGGTCATTTAGTAAGTCTAACCAACTCATAACTGAGGTACCTTGTTAACTAATTTTATCAATGTGCCCACGCAACAATGCGTTCATGGGCATTAAGAAGTGGTTGTGTGTCATTAAGCTCAAGGTGGCTTAATGGTGGTCGTAACACCGGGCTGTTGAGGCGTTCAAGAGCATGCAAAAGGCACTTAACGGGCACTGGATTGGCTGCACTGAACAGCGCATCAATTGCACTGCGCCAGGTTATAAAGGCATTGACGCTTTGCCCTTGAAGGCATTGTTGTACCAGATGCTGTGTCTGCTGTGGCCAGACGTTGGCGGCCACAGATACAAGGCCCGCTGCACCGGCCTGAGCAAAATAAGGCATCAGCGCGTCGTCGCCACTGAAAATCGCTAACTCAGGCGCGGCTTCGCGGTAAGCCTCAAATTGTGCAATATCACCGCTGGCTTCTTTAAGTGCCCAGCACAGTGGGTGCTGTTGTAGCTGTGCTAAGACCGTAGGGGGAATACTGACTGCAGCGCGTCCGGGCACGTTGTACAACATGCACGGCTTTTTGCTGGCATCCAGTAGTGCCGAGTACCAATGTAGCTGCCCCTGAATACCCGGTTTAGCATATAAGGGAGCTCCCAGAAGGTAGGCGTCTATGGGGTGTTGGTTACAAAAACTAAGCCAATGTAGTTGCTGGCTAAGGTTAAAACCGCCCACGCCAACCATCAGTGGCACACGCAAGGTGAGCGCTGTAACGTGACGAACTACGGCTTGTTGCTCATCTATACTGAGAGCCAGAGCTTCACCAGTAGAGCCAAGAATAAGAATGCCATTTCCCGCTTGCTCTTGCTCGCGCACAAGTAGGGTTAAGGTGTTAAAATCAATACTGCCGTCAGCATGCATCGGAGTGATCAATGCTGTCCAGACAATGGTATCTGCTAAAGAATGAGTTGTAGTCATCTCTCACGAACTTAGTGCGAGTTCGATTGAATTAGGAAGGGGTTGCCCGCCTCGCATCGAACTGGTTAAATTCGAAGAGCGAATGGGCTTAAAACACAGAGCCAAATGGGCCCAGCGTTACTAAGACCAGAAGCTCTCCACCAAAAACATAGCGCTGAGCGCTAATGGTGACAGTCGCTGGGATTCAACCCATGCGCCCGAGACAGTAAGTAGCAAACTTTACTGGTCTCTCGGCGTACATTCCCCTCGTTATGGTGCTTTGGAGTTTGCTCTCCTTCCCATAACTACCTGAATGACGCTCCTCTTCTAGCCCTTGCGACCACAGCACATGCGGCCGACTCAATAAGGGTGCCTTTTTATTCAATCACTTTATGCTTAACGCTGTCAACGCTAAAGCGAGAACAAATTTTACAAAGGCTGATTTTGTGTCAGTATTAAGGGGTTATTGCAAAGGCCCTCTTATGCAACGTCTTACCAAACACTTACAAAAACGTTATTTCTGGGCAGCCAGTGTGCTTGTTGTTGTCATACTTAGCTCTACATTTTATGTGATGAAAAGTATCAATATGCAGCGAAATGACGCAAAAGTAATAAACATTGCAGGTATGCAGCGGATGCTTTCGCAGAAGATTGCATTGCATAAATTGGCCGTCAATGACCGTGCTGTAAGTTTTGAGCAGCAGCAACTCGCTCGTGCCACTATGCGCTTTTATAATAACCATGAGTTTTTATTAGGCTCACAGTTGGTGCAGCAAAGCCCTCAGGTGCTAGCACTTTATCACCAGCAGGGCTTGGATGGTCGGGTGCGCCAGTATGTGCAGTTAGCGAGTCGCAGCGATGCACCTTTAAGTGCTTTTCAGGGTCAAAAACTACTGTCGTTATTGCAGGACTTAGATGCTGTTGTCACCGTATTAGAGTCAAAATCTAAGCAAAAAATAGAACATTTACAGCTTGTTATTCCCCTTTTAACGCTGGCAGCCATTGCTACTATTTTATGTGAGTGGTGGCTCATCTTTAATCCTTTGACACGTCGAGTGTCAGCTATTCTTTATCGGCTTCGTTACCAACGGCGTCAAGCCGCGCATGCGCATCGGGTAAAATCTGACTTTTTAGCTAATATGAGTCATGAGCTAATGACGCCAATTACGGGGATTATTGGCCTATTGGACTCTCATACTGCGGCTGGTCGCGAAGAACAGCAAACGGCATTGGGCTGCGCCCGACATTTGCAGGCGCTAGTGCAAGAAATGTTGGAATTGCAGAAGCTTAAGTCGGGAGCGTTTACTACTTTAGTGACCGAGCAGTCATTAAAGCAAACGGTGAGTGCAATATTGGCGCCTTGGCAGCTTAAGTCTGAAACCCTGCAGCGATTGAGTGTCGAGGGTGAAGATAGCCTACCTGTTCAAGCACAAACTGATCATCTGCATTTAATCCAAGCAGTTAATCAGCTATTGAGCAACGCCTTTATACATACGCGCGCTGCGGTGCATGTGCAATTTGAATACCATGAACCATCTGGGCTGCTGAGTGTTGTCGTTAAAGATAACGGCGATGGCATTGCTACTGCTGATATTGAGGCTGCTCAGCAACATGCTGTGTATTACAACACCGAGCAGGTACAGCACTTTCAGGGCGCGAAATTAGGTCTCAGCCTCGTGTATGCGTTGGCTCAAGAGGTGGGTGGAAGCCTTACGATTCGTAGTACCACAACAGGCACAGAGGCCAAGCTAACTTGGCCCGTACTTACTATCGACAAAGCCCGGTTAGAGCCAAGCAGCCAGCATGGCGATATTCTGATTGTTGAAGATAACCCAATAAATCAGTTAGTGCTTGCTAAACAAGCTCAGCAAATAGGCTTTAACACCACCATTGTTGATGATGGTGAGCAAGCACTCAATAAATTACTAGAACATCACTATCAATGTGTATTGATGGATTTAAATATGCCAAACAAAGACGGCATAAGTACCATTATTGAGATTCGTGAGCGCTTAGCGCTCAGCGTACCTATTTTTTTGGTGACTGCCAGTCAAGATGAGCATCGTATCGCGCAGAGTATCACTGTCGGTGCCAATGCCGTACTTAACAAGCCGGTCAATACTCAGCAGTTGAGCGCGTTATTGAAAAAACACGTTATTGAGAGGGTTGCCTTTTCGTAACCGTAAATCCTTGTTCGCGCAGTAGGTTAACGAGCCCATTTTTTTCCGGTAAATGGAGCGCACCTACGGCGATAAACAGTGACTGCTGCTGCATTGGCTGGTTAAGTTGTGCGACCCAGTTTTGATTACGCTCAATAAGTAAAATATGCTCGTTAAGTTGGCCGAATTCAGAGTCATCAAAAGCATCGTGGTAGTACTGCCTCAGTATGTCAGTATCTCCTTGCTTCCACGCGCTGATCAATCGAGCAAAATAGTGGTCGAGGTCTTTGAGTTGGCGAAAAGTATCGTTGACCATTTCATCAGCGTAATTATCTAAGGCGCTGAACATTTCTAGTTGCTGCTCTAGCGACTCGAGCTCCATTATCGGCTTACCTATTGCGTTTGCCTTAGCTAACACTTGCTTGTCGATTCCGTTTTGCTCTGAATAGCCTGCATTTTGATACTCGATTTGCACCATAGTGAGTAAAACGGCCCAAGGCTTTAAGCCCGAGAACATGGCAATATTAATACTCTTTTGTGCAAAATAGTCACTGAGGCGTTGATAATTTTTACTACTCAGTTCAGTTTCTAGCGTGCGGCCGTTACGCAGCATCATTAGCGGCATGGAGCGTTGTTGAATTTGCATAGGTGAGAGCGCGCTAATATCTACTTCAACGACCACTTTATCACTGCGGCTAATTGCTTGCTCAATATAAGAAGGGAGGCCTTTCATTGCTTCATCACCAACATGCACAGTGCCAAACAAATAGGAAGTAACGCCATTTTTCTCCACTTGCCACAGTGCCGGAGTGGTGTTTGCAAGGCAGAGCTGAGTGAAAAATGCAAAACAAATGTACAGCAGTGACCAGAAGGTTTTTTTCATAATGGTATCCAGAGGTAGTTGTTTTTAGCCAGTGTAACTGAGTTCGGTAATTTAGCCTATTGGCTGACCATTTTTACTAAAAATATTCAGCTGTTACAGCACACTATGTTAAATACGTTTTAATGTCGCAATGAAAAAGTTGGAATTATTTTTCTCTTAACTGACTTTTGAGGTTTTTTTATGTGATTAGTGTCGTCATTTTTAGTTGTTTCGCATTGTTTTTATGGTTGACTTAGAGGGGCTGCCAAGGTACTAATAGAAAAAGAGCGCAGAAATGCGGTAACAAACTTAAAAAAGCGAAGCGAAAAGTACATGTTGAATACGCAACTTAGCCTAGTCCTAGTGATTAACGTCGTGGTGATTATTATTACCACGGGGGCTTTGTAGTGCGTTAAAAAAGTAATTTCGCAAAGAAGCCCCCCGCACTGAAAAGTTCGGGGGGCTTCTTCGTTTATGGGCCAACACATTGAGGAATGAGGAAAAATGACTGGCGCAGAATTAGTGATCGACATATTAGCCAAAGAGGGCATAGACGAGGTATTTGGTTACCCTGGTGGGGCCATCATGCCCATTTACGATGCCCTTTATGAATCTCCAGTCACTCATTACTTAACTCGCCATGAGCAAGGAGCTGGCTTCGCCGCTGTGGGTTATGCTCGCAGTAGTGGCAAACTGGGTGTGTGCATGGCCACTAGTGGCCCGGGAGCCACAAACCTGATCACCGCCCTTGCCGATGCCATGATGGACTCCGTGCCGTTACTAGCCATTACTGGGCAGGTACCCACAGCGGCAATCGGCTCGGATGCATTCCAAGAGGTTGACGTCTTGGGAATGTCTCTTTCATGCACTAAGCATAGTTTTATGGTTGAGCGAAGTGAAGATTTAGCGCATACCCTGCAACAAGCCATCCACTTAGCTCAAAGTGGTCGCCCAGGCCCTGTGCTTGTTGATATTCCAAAAGATATTCAAATGAATGAGGCGCATTACCAGCCTTGGCTAGCCGAATCAGAGCCGACGTTGCAACCTTGCCAGCAACAAGTTCAATTGGCTAATCAGTTGCTAAGCGAAGCTCAGCGGCCAGTGGCCTATATCGGTGGTGGGGTTCAAAGTGCTGGAGCCCAGCAACAACTCATGCAGTTTCTATACAAGACCAATATGCCAGCGGTGCAAACACTTAAGGCGTTAGGCAGCGTCACACCGGATTATCCACTTAATTTGGGCATGTTAGGTATGCATGGCACTAAGGCCGCTAACTTGGCGGTACAAGAATGTGACCTGCTGTTGTGTATTGGTGCCCGTTTTGACGATCGCGTGACCGGCAACCTGACTAAGTTCGCGGCGAACGCGAAAGTTGTGCACCTTGATATCGATGCTGCTGAAGTTGGCAAGCGAAAGCCTACAGATGCATCGCTGGTGGCGGATTTAAAAATATCACTGCCGCAATTGCAGTGTTTTGTCAGCGAGCCGCAATGGTGTAACTATGTTGAGGAGCTAAACCAAGAGCATGCGTGGCGCTACGACTACCCCGGTGAAACCGTGTATGCACCAGCTTTACTTAATCAACTGTCGCAGCAGCTAAGTGCCGATGCAGTGGTATGTTGTGACGTTGGTCAGCACCAAATGTGGGTCGCGCAGCACATGCAATTTAGCCACCCGAGCAACCATTTAAGTAGCGGCGGCGCTGGAACTATGGGGTTTGGTTTACCTGCTGCCATTGGCGCGAAAATCGCCCGCCCCGAAGATACCGTGGTGGTGGTCTCCGGTGATGGCTCCATCATGATGAATATTCAAGAGCTGGCCACCATCCGCCGTAATAATTTAGATATTAAAATCGTGGTTATTGATAACCAAAGGTTGGGTATGGTGCGCCAATGGCAGCAGCTATTTTTCGCTGAACGCTACAGTGAAACGACCCTTTCTGACAATCCAGATTTTGTCGCCTTAGCGCGCGTTTTTGGCATCGAAGGGCGCTGCATCACTTCTCAGGAGCAAGTACAGGCTGCGCTTTGCGAGTTACACAGCAGTGACGGCCCGTATTTGCTGCATGTGTGTATTGATGATGCCGATAACGTCTGGCCATTGGTACCGCCAGGTGCCGCGAATGATCAAATGCTGACGCAAACAAACCAACAGGGGCAACCATGAAACATCGCTTAACCTTACATCTTGCCAATCAAACCGTCGCCGTTGAACGCTTTTTACGAGTTGCTCGCCACCGTGGTTTCAAGCTAACGGCGTTGGAATTAACCAGCAGTGAAGAGCATTATGCTATCAATATGACTGTCGACAGCGACAAACCCATCTATCTTTTAACGCAACAACTGAATAAGCTGGTAGATGTGCAAAGCGTGACTTTGCAACAACGACAACAACAAGCGATTTAGCGCTGCGACCAGCAAGGCGCACAGCAACACGGATTTATAAGAAGGTATTAACACATGACACAAACATCCGAATTAATCTGGCACAACGGCGAGATGATCCCTTACCAGCAAGCCACCACGCACGTATTAAGCCATGCCTTACATTATGGTAGCTCGGTATTTGAGGGGATCCGTGCCTATGACACCGCTAATGGGCCGGCTATTTTTCGTTTAACTGACCATATGAAGCGGCTCTTTGATTCGGCAAAAATCTACCGCATGGAAATCCCGTTTTCACTGGAAGAGTTAAATCAGGCGTGTAAAGAAGCGGTGAAACAAAATGGCTTTAGCGATGCTTATCTGCGCCCGTTTGCCTTTTTAGGTCACGTTGGTTTGGGGTTAAACCCCAAATCACACCTAGCCGATGTCACCGTAGCGGCCATGGAATGGGGCGCCTATCTCGGTGAGGACAGTCTCGCTCAAGGCGTTGATGTATGTATCTCTTCATGGAACCGCCTAGCGCCTAATACCATGCCCACGGCGGCAAAAGCGGGCGGCAACTATTTGTCTTCGCAGCTTATATCAGGTGAAGCCAAGCGTAACGGCTATGTTGAAGGCATTGCCTTAGACACCAATGGGTGTTTGAGTGAAGGAGCAGGCGAAAACCTCTTTGTGATTAAAAATGGTGTGCTATACACGCCACCGACCACCGCCTGTATTTTACCTGGCCTGACCCGCGACACCATTATGACGCTTGCCAAAGAGCGCGGTTATGAAGTACGTGAAGAGTCAATAGCCCGTGAGGCATTGTACCTTGCCGACGAATTCTTTATGACCGGTACGGCCGCCGAGGTCGTTCCGGTGCGCAGTGTCGACCAAATTCAGGTTGGCAAAGGTCAGCGTGGCGCTATCACCGAAGAGCTGCAAACCGCCTATTTTGATTTGGTCAAAGGGCGCAGTGAAGACCCGCGCGGCTGGCTAGAGTACGTAAACGACTAACGACGAGGTGCCACTAGCACCACTATTTTGGGAATGAGGTAAGTCAAGGCAGCCACGGCTGCGCTTGCAAATATATAGAGGTAAACATGGCAAAACTGCGCAGCGCAACAACCACCGAAGGACGCAAAAGAGCAGGGGCTCGGGCGCTTTGGCGAGCGACCGGCATGAACGACAGCGATTTTAAAAAGCCGATTATCGCGGTGGTTAATTCATACACTCAGTTCGTGCCAGGGCACGTGCATTTGAACCAGCTCAGCGAGCTAATGGCACATACCATTCGTGATGCCGGTGGGGTGCCACGTGAATTTAATACCATCGCCATTGATGACGGTATCGCCATGGGTCACGGCGGCATGCTGTATTCTCTGCCGTCACGAGACCTCATTGCCGATTCGGTGGAGTATATGGTTAATGCTCACTGTGCCGATGCCATGGTATGTATCTCTAACTGTGACAAAATCACCCCAGGGATGATGTTAGCCGCATTGCGATTAAATATTCCGGTGATCTTCGTCTCTGGCGGGCCGATGGAAGCGGGCAAAACCCGTCTTGCGGATATCGACATTAAATTAGATTTGGTTGATGCCATGGTCAAAGGCGCCGACCCTAGTGTCAGCGATGAAGACTCAGAACAAGTAGAGCGCTCTGCGTGTCCAACCTGCGGCTCATGCTCGGGTATGTTTACCGCCAACTCGATGAATTGTTTATTGGAAGCCCTAGGCTTGGCTCTTCCAGGAAACGGCACCACGTTAGCAACGCATAAGGATCGGATGCAGCTTTATGTTGAAGCCGGTCAACGCATCGTTGATTTATGTCAGCGTTACTATGGCCAAGAAGACGATTCGGTGCTGCCGCGTAATATCGCCAATCAGGCTGCCTTTATGAACTCAATGACGTTGGATATCGCCATGGGCGGTTCATCCAATACGGTGCTGCATTTATTAGCCGCCGCCCAAGAGGCTGGGGTGGATTTTGATATGAATGACATTGATAGGCTCTCACGCAGCACCCCATTTTTATGTAAAGTCGCTCCTGCGACGCAGCAATACCATATTGAGGATGTGCATCGCGCTGGCGGGATTATGGCCATTCTCAACGAATTGGCGAAAGCGGATAAGCTGGATTTATCCGTTGGCCACGTCGGGGGGGCCAACCTTGGCGAGGTGATTGCTCGCTATGATGCCAGCAAAGAAGAGAACACGGCGGCGCGCACATTTTACCGTGCTGGTCCTGCTGGCATCCGCACTACCAAAGCCATGAGTCAGGATTACCGTTGGCAAGAGATGGACTTGGACCGCGAGCAGGGGTGTATTCGCAGTGTCGAACATGCCTTTCGCCAAGATGGTGGGCTGGCGGTGCTTTATGGCAACTTAGCTCCCAACGGCTGTATTGTGAAAAGCGCGGGGGTCAGTGATGACATGTTGGTGTTTAAAGGCACTGCTAGGGTGTTTGAATCACAAGACGATGCAGTGGAAGGCATTTTAGGCGGCCAAGTACAAAAAGGCGATGTGGTGGTGATCCGCTACGAGGGCCCCAAGGGCGGCCCGGGCATGCAGGAAATGCTGTACCCGACTAGTTATCTAAAATCCATGGCCTTAGACAAGGATTGTGCGCTTATTACCGATGGCCGCTTTTCCGGTGGTACGTCGGGCTTTTCTGTGGGTCATGTTTCTCCTGAGGCTGCCAGTGGCGGTGCGATTGCTTTAGTCGAAGATGGGGATGAAGTGGTACTCGATATCCCCAACCGAGGTATCAATCTGAGTTTATCGCAGCAGCAGCTTGAGGCGCGGGCGCAAAAACAGCAGCAACGTGGCAAAGATGCATATAAGCCGCTCAACCGTAATCGTCCTGTAACAGCCGCGCTCAAGGCGTATGCGCTGTTGGCAACCAGTGCGGACAAAGGCGCTGTTCGCGACCTTGAAAAGCTTGAGGAGTTAAGCTGATGGCCGCCTCCGAGCTTGACTATTTTCGCGCTATTATCCAAGCCAATATGGAGCCTTTGGTTAAGTTCACAGAGGTCAGTGAACTGACTGCGTTAGAGCAAAAACTAGGGTGCAAGGTGTGGCTTAAGCGTGAGGACCAACAACCCGTTTACTCCTTTAAGTTGCGGGGCGCTTACAACAAGCTAAGGCAACTGGAAAAAGGCAGCAAGGTGATCACCGCCTCAGCTGGGAATCACGCACAAGGAGTGGCGTTAAGTGCCACCGAGTTAGGGCATCAAGCCATTATCGTGATGCCCCTTACCACGCCGCAGATCAAGGTCAATGCAGTGCGTGGCTTCGGTGGTGAGGTGATTTTACACGGCCATCACTTTGATGCTGCAAAAGCCCATGCCTTAAAACTGGCCGAGCAACTGCAGGCGGTGTTTGTGCCGCCATTCGATGATCCCGATGTGATCATTGGCCAAGGCACGATTGCGCGCGAGCTAATGCAGCAGCTTCCGCAGTTGGATGCGGTGTTTGTCCCGGTTGGCGGCGGCGGTTTGTTAGCCGGTATGGCGGTTTATATTAAATCGCTGCGCCCAGATATCCGCATCATTGCTGTGGAGGCCGAGGAAAGCGCCTGTTTGCAAGCGGCTATGGCCGCTGGAAAACCTGTAGAGCTTGAGCGGGTGGGCAGTTTTGCCGATGGCGTTGCGGTGAAGACCATCGGCAGCGAAACCTTTCGTCTGGCGCAGCAGTTTTGCGACGAAGTCGTGACCGTCAGTGGTGATGAAATTTGTGCTGCGGTACAAGATATTTTTGTCAGCACGCGGGCTGTAGCGGAGCCCTCTGGCGCGCTGTCTTTGGCAGGGCTAAAAAAATGGGCGACAACACAGGCTCAGCAAGGAGCTAATTTAGCGGCGGTGCTCTCCGGGGCGAACTTAAATTTTGACCGTCTTCGTCACATCGCCGAGAGAACGGCGCTCGGTGAGAAGAACGAGGCGTTATTGGCGGTGACCATTAAAGAAGAGAAAGGTAGCTTTAAGCGCTTTTGCCAATGCTTAGGCGGGCGTGCGATCACTGAGTTTAATTACCGTTATGCCGGCCCGGGTGAAGCACAAATCTTTGTCGGTATCGGGTTGCGTCAAGGTGTTAGTGAGCTTGAAGAACTACTCGGTGAGCTTGAACATCAGGGCTATCACTATGTTGATATGTCCGACAACGAGCTTGCTAAATTACATGTGCGTTATATGGTTGGCGGCAAGCCGACACAGCAGCTACAAGAGCGGGTACTGCGCTTTGAATTTCCCGAATACCCTGGTGCGCTAGCGCGCTTTCTCGATACTTTGGGGAGCAAATGGAATATTAGCTTATTCCACTATCGTAATCATGGGGCTGCGCTGGGTAATGTGTTGGCGGCATTTGAAGTACCTGGGCAAGATTATAATGCCTTTGATGAGCATTTGAAACGCCTTGGATATGGGTTTGTAGAAGAAACAGGTAATTCGTGTTATCAGCAGTTTCTCGCACACAACGGCTGCGAAGAGGAGGGTAAAATTGCCCAACAAGCTGGTATTTAAGCCTAAGCTTTAATATAGTATTAACAGCATTAGCACAAGGAAGTACAGTGAAGCAGCGCATGGAATGGAAAAAGGGCCTACTGAGTTTATTTTTGCTTTTTGGCCCTTTTTTTTCAGTAATGGCCAGCCCGACTAAAGTGACCTTACAGTTAAAATGGCGACATCAATTTCAATTTGCAGGTTATTATGTTGCCAAAGAGCTGGGTTATTACCGTGATCTGGGCTTAGAGGTCGACATTGTCGAGGCTGTTGGTAACGACACTGACAGCGTGGCCAAGGTGCTCGATAATCATGCTCAGTTTGGTATCAGTCACTCCGGTTTGCTTAAGCATCGTCTGCAGGGGCAGCCTGTAGTCGCAATGGCCGCACTGATGCAATCCTCCCCCTATTGCTGGCTAGTAAAGAAACACTCACCAATATTCGCTCCGCAAGATTTCGATAGTAAGAAAATCAGCTCGCTTAGCGCCAGTGAGAATGCTGAGCTTATCACTATGCTTGCCAATGAAGGCATACAGCCAGAGGTTGTTGATATTGGTGCTCAGGAGCCATTGGCTGCATGGATTGAAGGGCGCCTCGATGCCATTCAGGTGTACATTACCAACGAGCCCTATACCTTGGCGCAGCAAGGTATTGATTATCGTCTCGTATGCCCAAAGCAACATGGCTTCAATGTATATGGTGACGTGTTGTTTACATCACAGACCTTTCTTGATGCTCAGCCTGAAGTGGTAGCGCGTTTTTATCAAGCGAGCATGCGCGGTTGGCGTTACGCGTTACTCAACCTACAGCACAGTATTGCCCTCACTAAGCGTCATTATGCCGTTGATAAAAGCTTACAAGAGCTGGCTTTTGAAGCAGACCAACTCAAACCTTTGATGATGCGAACTGGCAGTACGCTAGGTGCAATGTCTGATGCGCGATGGCGACTGATTGCAGAGCTTTATGCACTGGATGATAAGCCTATGCAGGAGCACTTTCGCGGTTTTATGTATCAGCCAATACAACAAAGTGGTATGCGCTTGTCGTGGATGTTCATTCTGGCTATTGCCATCATCTTAGTTGCCGTCCCGACTTATGTTCGACTCGTGGTGCAAGCGCGAAAATCTAAATAGTATAGTGGCGAGATAAAGTTTTCTGCGCTTGAGCCAAGCGATTTGATATAATCTAACAATTGCAGTCCGTTAGTCTTTCTCATGCCATCGTTAACATCGCACTTTCAACGCCTAGATCAATTGCTTAATGACACTCGAGATTACTGGCAATGTGTGGCATTTTCATGCGAGCACTACCCTTGGCCTGAATTAACAACGGTGCTGGAGAATCTCAGCGATGAGCAAGTGGCTGAGCTTGATGCTCAACCATCACAGTTAATAGACTACTTCAGTGCTCATATTGACCAGCTTTCGCAGTTGCCAGAACTAACCGATTTGCCTACCAGCACACAAGCACAGCCTCAAGCGCTACCATTTTGGCTAAGTAATGGTATTAAAGGCCGTAAATTGACCCAGCTACAGTGCTTTGTTGATGGACTTGCACCTGCGCAGGAAGGCAGTACCGTCTTAGAGTGGTGTGCGGGTAAAGGTCATCTCGGGCGCCTCCTCGCGCACCAACATCAGGTGCCCGTGCACAGTGTGGAAATTCAGCAGCATCTATGTGAGCAAGGTGAACAGCTAGCGGATAAGCTAAACTTACCGATTCACTTTCACCAAGGCAATGTACTGACAGATGATTTTAGTGCCCTAATTGAGCAGTGTGATCACGCTGTTGCCCTACATGCTTGCGGAGGCTTGCATCAATCCTTGTTACGTCAGGCCTGTCAGCAGCAAACACCTCGTATTTCAATTTCTCCCTGTTGCTATCATTTGTTTATTGATGGCGACTATTACCAACCAATGAGCGCAGCTGTACAGGCAAGCTCATTGCGGTTGACCAGCAGTGATCTAAAACTTGCGCTGCAACAAACTGTGACAGCACCACAGCGAGTGCGGCGCGTGCGGCAAAAAGAGGTGTTATGGCGACTCGGGTTTGATCAGTTGGTGCGTGAGCAATTTAAGCGCTCACAGTACACGCCCGTGCCTTCGGTTGGTAAGCAAATATTCAGCGGTGAATTCTCAGATTTTTGTTTATGGGCGGCACGAGAAAAGGGCTTAACCCTGCCAGAAAAGTGCGATTTTACTCGCTATTTGAAGCTCGCAGAGCAAAGGAAGCGCATGACGGAGCGAATCGAACTGGTAAGACATCTCTTTAGAAGGGCAATAGAAGTTTGGCTGGTTTTAGATCGTGCTTTATATTTGCAGCAACACAATTATCAGGTGGACCTCAGTGAGTTTTGCGAAACTGAAATCACACCTCGTAATATCTTAATTGAAGCCAGCATAAACAGTGAGATGCAATGAAGAATCTAGGTCACCTTTTTGAAAGTAATAGGCAATGGGCTGAACGAACTACGGACCATGACCCGGAATTTTTTCAAAAGTTATCGCAGCAGCAAAGCCCTAAATATTTGTGGATTGGTTGTTCAGATTCTCGCGTCCCTGCAAACCAAATAGTAGACCTTATGCCCGGCGAGTTATTTGTTCATCGCAACGTCGCCAATGTTGTGGTGCACACTGATCATAACTGTTTGTCGGTGATGCAATATGCAGTAGAAGTTTTGAAAGTTCAGCATATTATGGTGGTGGGTCATTATGGCTGTGGCGGCGTTAAGGCAGTGCTCGATGAGGCCAAGCTGGGGTTAATTGATAATTGGTTACGCCATGTTGATGACGTTAAAGCCCAGCATTTATCACTGTTAAATAGCGCACCTGAGGCTCAGCGTCTGGCTCGCTTAATTGAGCTTAATGTGATTGAACAAGTACGTAATGTTTGCCGTACCAACATAGTCCAAGATGCATGGGCTAGAGAGCAGCCGTTGACGGTGCATGGTTGGGTGTATGGGCTTGAAAATGGCCGTTTACATGACCTCGATGCCGTGGTTCGCTGTCATCAAGAGCTACATAGCAGCTACAAAGAGGCGCTGCACAACGTTGCCTTGCGCGTGAGAGCTAATGCGCAATAACGAATAGTTGGGCAGCCAATCTAGCCTCGAATTAACCTTCGTCTTGGTTTTCTTGGTTTTCTTGGTTACCCTGAATTTGCGCTTCTAAAAGCGCCACTTTTTGCTCTAGCGCCGTCAGCTTTTCACGTGTTCTTACTAGCACTTGGCTTTGAATATCGAACTCTTCGCGGCTCACGAAGTCCATCTCTGAGAGTTTATTTTGCAGTACTTGTTTAGTCTTACTTTCAAAGTTTTCGGCCATATCGCGCATGCCTTTAGGCATGTTACTGCCAATCTGGCGAGCAATTTCTTCAATTTTTGCAGGGTTTATCATTGCACAGCTCCTTTTCTCACATACTTAAGTGTAACTAACCTCAAGCACAAATAACAACTTGTTTGCCTTAGGGCAGCGTTTATATACGCTGTATCTAACCCAAGTCACAATACAGTTTGCGTTAGTTCATACTTATTTATTTCTCACGGCCCTAATATCGCGGCTGTATCACTTGCGCTAATAAGATAAAATACGTAGCCCACGGATACTCAGATTAGGTTTTATGAAGCTCAACCCTCAACAAAACGAAGCAGTGAAATACATTAGCGGGCCTTGTCTCGTCCTCGCTGGTGCGGGCTCTGGTAAAACCCGCGTGATCACTAATAAGATAGCTTATTTGGTTCAGCAGTGTGAGTATCGGGCCCGTAACATCGCGGCGGTTACCTTCACCAACAAGGCTGCCAAGGAAATGCGTGAGCGCGTTGCGCAAACTTTAGGTAAGCAAGAGGCCAAAGGGCTGTGGGTATCCACCTTCCATACCCTCGGCTTAGAGATAATTAAAAAAGAGTTGAAAACCTTGGGCTTTAAATCAGGCTTTTCACTCTTTGACGACCAAGATACGAATCAGCTTCTCAATGAGCTGACCGCAGACGAGCTCGATGGTGACAAAGACTTACTTAAGTTGTTGAAAATGCAAATCAGCGACTGGAAAAACGAGCTGATCTTGCCACAACAGGCAATTGCGGCTGCTCGAGAGCAGCAAAAAGCCCTTTTTGCACAACTTTATGCCCGCTATCAAACCCAGTTGCGTGCTTACAATGCGCTCGACTTTGACGATCTGATTATGATCCCGACGTTATTGCTTAATAGTCATGCCGAGGTGCGTGAGCGTTGGCAAAATCGCTTTCGTTATATGCTGGTGGATGAATATCAAGATACCAATACCAGCCAATACCAATTGGTTAAGCTATTGGTCGGGCAGCGGGCGCGCTTTACTGTCGTAGGTGATGATGACCAATCTATTTATTCGTGGCGCGGAGCAAAGCCACAAAACCTCGTACAATTGAGTAAAGACTACCCGCATCTGCGTCTTATCAAGCTAGAGCAAAATTACCGTAGTGCTGGACGCATTCTTAAAGCGGCTAATATTCTCATTGCCAATAATCCGCATGTTTTTGATAAAAAACTGTTTAGTGAGCTGGGCTTTGGTGATCAGATTAAAGTCATTGGTACTCGCGATGAGGAGCACGAAGCCGAACGTGTGGTAGCAGAGATTATTTCTCATAAGTTTACCAAGCGCACAAGCTACCGCGACTACGCTATTCTATATCGCGGTAATCACCAAGCGCGGGTGTTTGAAAAGGCGCTGATGAGTAACCGTATACCCTATAAAATCAGTGGTGGAATGTCCTTTTTTGCGCGTGCTGAGATCAAAGACATGATGGCTTATCTGCGATTGCTGGTAAACCAAGATGACGATAACGCGTTTTTGCGCATCGTAAACACTCCCAAGCGTGAAATTGGTCCTATGACCTTGGAGAAGCTGGGTTCGTTGGCGAATGACAAGCACATTAGCTTATTTGCTGCATGTTTTGAGCCCGAGCTTGCGCAGCGTTTACAAGGGCGAGGTTTTAACGCGTTAATGGGGTTTGCTCGGTGGGTCGTGGAGTTAGCCGATAACTGCCAACGTAGTGACACCCTTGAGGCGGTGAAAGACTTAGTGCGACAAATTAATTATGAAGCCTATTTGTATGAGACTTCGACTAGCGCTAAAGCCGCTGAGATGCGCATGAAGAATGTCTCTGAGTTATATCGTTGGATCACTGACATGCTCACTGGTGATGCTGACAATCCAGCCCTTACCCTACCTGAGGTGGTGATGAAGCTCACCCTGCGCGATATGATGGAGCGTAATGAAGAGGAAGATGACAGTGATGCGGTGCAACTACTGACACTGCATGCCTCTAAGGGCTTGGAGTACCCTTATGTATTTATGGTCGGTATGGAAGAGGGACTCTTGCCACACCAGACCAGTATTGACGAGGACAATGTTGAAGAGGAGCGTCGCTTGGCCTATGTGGGGATCACCCGAGCGCAACAAGAGTTAGTGATGACGTATGCCAAAAGCCGTCGTCAATTTGGTGAAACCATAACCCCAGAAATTAGCCGTTTTGTGGAGGAACTCCCGCAGCAAGATTTGGCTTTCGAAGCACGAAAAGCACCACAAAATCAGCAACAACGCATGGAGCAAGGGCAGGCCCGAGTGGCTAATTTAAGGGCCATGCTTAAGAAGGAATAGCGTGCAGTGGTTGTTGCTCGGCAATGGCGTGTTGCTGACCAATAAAGTGATGCACGCCATGGTGTTCAAGCAACGAGCGATAATTAAGAATACAGGGCCCTTTAGCGATCACCATGCAGTCATTTAGTTGTGTGACTGCCAACACGCCTTGCAGCATATGATCGTAACGTGGGTCCTGTAATACTCGACGGCTAAAGGTGGCATTGAGTAATACACAGAAGTAGGGCAGCTGGGTCAGTAAGCTTAACTCGCAGCGATCTTTACCAAACTCATTGAGCCCAATATGCAACCCCTGCTGGTAGAGCTTGTCTAAATTTTTCATTTGGTTAGCGCTACAAAAGCGCAGTTCGGCTTCACTGAACAACAGGCAGAGTTTATCTTTATTCGTCAGTTGACCGACCCAATGACTAAGCCCCTCAAAGTGTTTATCATCCAGCAACAAACTTGAGCAATTGAGTAAACTCATAATATCGCTTTGGTGTTGATTAAAGCCATATTTGAGCAGTTTGAGCTCTACCTTAGCGAGCTCGTAATTATCACTGGCAAAACGCTTAAGTTGTTCAAAACTGGTACTCCCGAGCACTGGGTGCTCGCCATAAGCATCAAGTAATTGCGCGTGAGGTTGCTGCTGGTCGAAGTTTACGATGTCGCTAGCACGAAAATGGGTGTGCAAATCCATTAGATGATGACGTTGATGTGGCTCTTGCTGATCGTTGCCATAGCCTAGCAGCGGGTGATAAAACTCAAAGCGGCCTTTGCCAGTTTGTTTGGCATAATACATGGCGGCATCGGCATCACGAATGATTTCATCGGTATGGCTGTAGTCGCGTTTACTGTAAGTAATGCCAATACTGGCACCGCTTTGAATACAAATCCCTTGGTTGCAGAAGGGTTGCTGCATCACTGCAATAATGCGCTTGGCAACATCCTCGGCTTGTTGACGCTCGTTGAGTTGGGTGAGCAGAATAACAAATTCGTCGCCACCAAGGCGGGCGATCAAATCATGATCGCGAATACATTGCTTAAGCTTATCCGCCACTTCAATGAGGAATTGGTCGCCACACTGATGACCCAGCTTATCATTGATATCTTTAAACTTATCCAGGTCGATGAACAATACGGCAAAGTCTTTTTCAGGAAAGCGCTGATATTGCCCCAATGTGCGCTCAAGCTGAGATAAGAACAAACTGCGATTGGGTAACCCTGTTAGTGAGTCATGATGAGCATCATGATAAAGCTGCTGCTCTATTTTACGGCGCTCGTCAATTTGTAGTTGTAAATGTAAGTTGGCTTGACGTAGCTCCCGCGTTTTTTCAGCCACACGTAACTCTAATTCTTGGTGACTCTGTCGCAGCGCTTGCTGCGATAAATGGTTTTGCAGCACGTTGGCAATTTGGTTGGAGACGTAAGCGATGAGCTCAACATCCTCTTGCACGAAGTCGTACTTGTTGTTGTATGCCTGGCAAACAATGAGTCCAATCACTCCTTGCGCTGTTTTTAGGGGAGCTCCTAGCCAGCTAGTACAGCGACAGCTTGGGTCTAATTTACCTTGGCGCTCAATGATGCCCTCAGCTATCAACTGCTCGCTGCGAGCCCTATCTATTAATTGGCACTGCTTGGATGTTAGTACTAACTCACTAAAGCCTTTTGCAAAGGGTCGCGGACCAAAGTCTTCGCTGCACTCATCGACGGCGTAAGGGAAGGTAAGCCAATTATTGTCTTTATCATACAGCGCAATATAAAGGTTTTCCGCATAGGTGATGGACTTCATGATCTGGTGAACATGGTAGTAGACATCATCAATATTGATCGACTGGCTCGCCAGTTCCGATATTTGGAATAACGTTTGCTGTCGTTCTAAAGCTTTTTTACGTTGGCTAATTTCGTCATTAAGCGCTTGGTTGCTAAGCGTTAATGCTTGAGTACGTTGCTTTACTTGGCTTTCAAGTAATTCGCGTTTTTTCACCCGCTCAATGGCCGTTGCTAGATACAGCGCGATGACCTCAAATAGCTCAATTTGCTCTTGGCTATAGCCTTGTTTGGCATCATAGCTTTGCGACACCATGACACCAATCACATCAGTATCTTGATAAATAGGTACACCAAGCCAATGTTCGGCTTGCGCCCCTAAAATTTTGAACTTGCCTTGTTGCTGCGCTGCGGTCATGGTTTCACGAGTGAAATAGGCGGTTGCCCGTGAACGAAATACGTAGCCAGTCACACCTTGCTCAAAATGCTGATCGGTGACTAAGGGAGTTTGTATTCCGTCTTTCTGATCAACGAAGTAGGAGAGCTCCAGTAGTCCTGTATCTGGGTTACGAAGGACCACATAAAAATTTTTACTCGGTACGTAATCGGCCAGCAGGCGCTGAATTGCAGGGTAGAAAGAGCACAGCTCAGGAATGGTACTGGCTTGTTCTGACAGTAAAATAAGGGCATGTTGGAGGTGGTGTTGCTGCTTGTATTTTTGCAGCAACGCCTTCAGGCGTTTATTCTTTTTCTGGAGCTTATTGAGCTCCTGCGGGGACCACTCATCCACTGAACGTGCCATTTGTTATTTTTGTTTATTTATTAACCGCCAAATATTCCATCTTTTTTGGTTCAGGTCAAGGAGTATCGACCTCTATACTAGGAACGAAAAAGGGAGGCCATTGCCTCCCTTTTTAACTCTTTAACAAGTCGTTGTTACTGCTTAACCATAAAGTCGATAGCAGCTTGGATTTCCTCATCCGAACAATCCATACAAGTACCGCGCGGAGGCATTGCATTGAAACCATTAATCGCGTGATCAAGCAATGTATCCATGCCTTTTGCTAGGCGAGGTTCCCAGTCAGCTGCTGTTTTTGGAGCGCCGAGTGCACCTGAACCATGACATGCGAAACAGGCCGCTTGATATACTTGTTCACCACTGCGAGGGCCGCTTGGCGCCGCATCGGCAGCAGCAGTTTCACCGGCAAGGTAAACATCACCAACAGGTTGCAGGCGCTTTTTGATAGCTTCCTCGGTGAGTGAGTTGTCGTAAGGTTGCGCGTAAACAGCAGTGGATAACAGTAACAGTGCAGCTGATAGTTTCTTCATGTTTCTTTGCTCATTCGGGTGCTAACGGTCTATACGACCTGGTGACGAAATATCGGCAAATTATAACCGCAGCGAGCGATTTATAAAATGCCTAGATTTCATTAATGCGTTAAAAAGTAGCCATTTTATGCGCTAGCGCAAAATATTGTCGCCGTTGCACATCGCGTTAAATCCAGCTCAACAGCTTATTCACGGCTTTTTCGATACCGCTGGCTGCTTCTTTGACGGAGCCCGCAAGCATGTAGGCAGGCGTGGAAACAACCTTCGCTTTTTCATCAGCGACGATGTCATCAACGGCGCAGTCCACATGCTCGGCGCCAAGTGCATTCATCGCCGAAGCAGTATCGTTGTCGTTACCTATGGTCGCTTTTGTGCCTTGTGGGTAGATGTGCGCAATCATTGCTGGCGCGATACACAAATAAGCCGCTGGCTTGCCTTGTTCGGCAAAGCTTTTACAGACCCGCTCTACCTCTGAATTTAATGAGCTATCGGCACCTTTTAGAGCGAAGTCGCATAAATTTTTTGCGGCGCCAAAGCCTCCGGGCAAAATAAGGGCGTCGTAGTCGCTAACATTAAGCTCTTTGAGATCAAGAATCTCTCCTCGGGCAATACGCGCCGCTTCTTCCAATACATTGCGTGTTTGCTGCTGCTCTTCCCCAGTTAAGTGATTAATCACATGGTGCTGGTCTATATTGGGGGCAAAACATTGATACTGCGCGCCCGCTTGCTCAAGATAAAGTAAAGTCAGTACTGATTCATGAATTTCGGCGCCATCAAAGACCCCACAGCCACTTAAAATTATCGCCACATTCGCCATTGTTTTGCTCCTTGATCAGATGAAAGATAATATTCTCTGCCCTAGTAAGGTAACGATCCTAGGTAGCTCCCGTCAACGCTGATTTATGCTCAGCTCTCATGCCACTAAGAGAAAAAAGTTATAAAGGATCACTAGGATCTTTGATCCTTTATGCTAGAATGCGTAGCTGGTTATCGAAAAGGACGTTGTACACGCATTCTTAGCGCCCCTTAGAAAGCCACTTTCCACATCGGATAAATAAAATAAAAAAGAAAACCGAATTACGTAGTCTTTTCTTTTTCTAACTAAAACAATAAATTACAAACCTATCTGGATTCGAAAAATGAACCTGGAGGGTAAGTCATGGTTTTTATCTACAAAGTTATCCACAGGTTTTTAGTTCACTACTTTTACTCTATTTACAGCGCTTAACAGCAATTGCAACTCGTTTTCTTAAGCGCCTTATGGCATCCTTGCGTTATTAAAAAACTGACATGTTTGAGTGTTGAAAAATGGCGCAGATCGCAGAAAATCCGCTTATCCTCGTTGATGGTTCCTCTTATTTATTCCGTGCATATCATGCGCCACCACACCTAACTAATTCTAAAGGGGAAGCTACGGGGGCTATTTATGGCGTAGTCAACATGCTGAAAAGCCTGGTCAAGCAGTATGACCCTACGCACATGGTGGTGATTTTTGATGCCAAAGGGAAAACCTTTCGCAACGATATGTACAGTGAGTACAAGGCTAATCGCCCACCCATGCCGGATGACTTACGTACTCAGATAGAGCCGTTGCATAATATTATTCGTGCCATGGGTTTTCCTTTGATTAGTATTGAAGGGGTGGAAGCGGATGATGTGATTGGCACCTATGCACGTATTGCCAGTGAGCAGCAGCGTCATGTTTTGATATCCACAGGCGATAAAGATATGGCGCAGTTGGTCAACGAACACGTGACCTTGATTAATACCATGACGGGCAGTATTTCCGATCCCGATAGTGTAAAAGAAAAGTTCGGCGTGGGGCCCGATCGTATCATCGATTATTTAGCCTTGATGGGTGATAAAGTCGACAATATCCCGGGTGTAGAGGGATGTGGTCCTAAAACCGCAGTTAAGTGGCTCGACAAGTACGGCTCTCTCGATGAAGTGATTGCCCATGCCGATGAGGTAAAGGGCAAAATAGGCGACAAATTGCGCAATGCCGTGGAGCACCTGCCACTGAGCTACGAATTAGCAACGATCAAGCTCGATGTTGAACTCGACAGCGATTTGGAGCAGTTAAAACTGCAGCAACCTGATACCGATGCCCTGATTGAGCTATATGGTGAGTGTGAGTTCCGTCGTTGGTTGGCCGAAGTGCTGGATAAAGGCAGCAACACCGACACCCATCTTGATGCCCCCACCGATACTCAAGAAGTGCCAACCCGCGATGCTCATTACGAAACGATTTTAACCGAGCAGCAGCTGGATACTTGGGTGGATAAGCTTAATCAAGCTGAGCTCATTGCCTTTGATACCGAAACCACAAGCGTGAACTACATGGAAGCGCAGCTAGTCGGTATGAGTTTTGCTGTGACGGTTGGAGAAGCCGCTTATTTGCCGCTTACCCATGACTATCCTGGAGCACCGGAGCAACTGCCTCTTGACCTTGTATTGGCAAAAATTGGACCGATTTTGGCCGACGCTAACAAGGCGAAAGTAGGACAAAACCTTAAATACGATAAAAGTGTGTTAGCCAATGCTGGTATCGAGTTTAATGGTATTGCCTTCGATACCATGCTCGAGTCTTATGTCTTTAATAGCGTGGGTACTCGCCATGACATGGATTCCCTCGCGCTGAAATACCTGGGCCATAAAACCATTAGCTTTGAGGATATTGCCGGCAAGGGTAAAAAGCAACTGACCTTCAATCAGATTGAGTTAGAAAAGGCCGCTCCTTATGCTGCCGAAGATGCTGATATTACCCTGCGTTTGCACCAGCATTTGTGGCCAAAAGTTGAGGCGGATAGCAGTTTAAAAACCGTGTTTAGCGATATAGAACTGCCTTTGGTTAATGTGCTCTCTGATATTGAACGCACTGGCGTTGCCATTGATTCAACGATGCTAGCAAAGCACTCGCAGCGCCTTGGTGAGCGTTTGCAGGAGTTGGAAAAAGAAGCCTTCGACATAGCTGGCGAGGAGTTTAATCTAGGCTCGCCAAAACAGCTACAGGCGATTTTGTTTGAGAAGCTAGAACTGCCGGTGATCAAAAAGACTCCTAAGGGAGCTCCTTCAACCGCAGAAGAAGTCTTGCAAGAGTTGGCGCATGATTATCCGCTGCCTAAAGTCATTATTGAGCACCGAGGGCTGGCTAAACTGAAGTCAACTTACACCGACAAGCTACCGCTGATGGTGAACGAGAAAACTCAACGTGTGCACACCTCTTATCATCAAGCGGTGACCGCCACCGGACGTTTAAGCTCGACCGATCCTAACCTGCAGAATATTCCTATTCGTTCAGAAGAAGGTCGCCGCATCCGTGAGGCCTTTGTTGCCGCCTCTGGCTATAAAATTGTCGCTGCCGATTACAGTCAGATAGAGCTGCGCATCATGGCCCATCTTTCACAGGATAAGGGCCTGCTCAGCGCCTTCGCTGACGGCTTAGATGTGCACAGTGCCACTGCCAGCGAGGTTTTCTCTGTGCCATTGGAGGAAGTGAGCAGTGATATGCGCCGTAAAGCCAAAGCCGTTAACTTTGGTTTGATTTATGGTATGTCGGCATTTGGCCTCTCGAGGCAGCTCGATATTCCGCGCCATGAGGCCCAGCATTATATGGATAAATACTTTGAACGCTTCCCTGGCGTTTTAGAATATATGGAACGCACTCGAGAAGGAGCCGCAGATAAAGGCTATGTCGAAACGCTATTTGGTCGCCGTTTACATTTACCAGAGATCAATGCTCGCAATGGAGCACGGCGTAAGGCCGCAGAGCGGGCCGCAATTAATGCACCGATGCAGGGAACTGCTGCGGATATTATCAAAAAAGCGATGATCACCGTACACCAATGGGTGCAACAACAACCACAAGGCACGGTTAAACTATTGATGCAGGTACACGATGAGTTGGTGTTTGAAATTGCTGAGCAACATGTTGATGCCTACACCAAAGAAATCTGCAATCTTATGGCCAAAGCCGCTAGCTTAGATGTGCCGTTAATCGCCGAGGCGGATAGCGGAGATAATTGGCAGCAGGCACACTAGCATCAAGCAGCTTGAGTACTTTTGTGCTCAAGCTGCACTTAGTTAAAACCCTGTAAAAGAGTATAAGAAATAGTTTTATTTGGTTTATATAGGATTAAATAAGCGCTGTTGCGCGCGCTTTGCGTTTATTTCTCGATATTGATTTGCTACAGTCCGCGCGTCCTCATCCTGTAGGACATCCTGTTGATGATGTGCCACTCGCTTTGCGATGGTACAGCGTATTGATAGCTTCTCCCCAGATTGCTATACCGGCTTACCGTTTTGGTAGGCCGGCTTTTTCTACTCCTTCTCTGTTATGTTTTTTATTCTCTTTCCTAGCATTCCACTGGCTGATCCCTTACTCATTTTTTTAAGTATCCCTGAGTAGTTAGTTCACCAACAGATAGTTTATTGCTAGCATGGTGATAATCATTCTTATCGAAGGAAAGCGTAATGTTTAATAGTTTTGTTCGTTCTTTAATGTGTGGAGCGCTGCTTGTTGGCAGTACCAGTGCATTAGCTGCGTGGCAGGTAGATAATAATCACAGCCGCGTAAATTTTGTCTCAGTAAAGAATAACGCTATTGCGGAGAACCACTTCTTCAAAGACGTTTCAGGCAGCGTTGATGAGAGCGGCATGTTTAAGCTAGCGATCGATCTCAACAGTGTTGAGACGCAGATCCCGATTCGCAACGAGCGCATGCAGAAATTTCTTTTTAACACCGTCGAGTTTCCCGCGATGGAAGTTACTGCGAATGTCAGTGAGTTAATCGCACAAGCGAAAGATACCGGCGTGGCTCAAGGAACTGTTCAAGCACAGCTCGCGTTACACGGTAAAACTAAGGCTCAGCAAATAGCTGTGAGCGTGGTGGCAAGTCGTGCCGGTGACCTGGTGGTTAGTTCTATGATGCCAGTGTTAGTAAGTCCTGCTGACTTTGCGTTGCAACCGGGGATCGACAAGTTGAAGTCATTAGCCGGGTTAGACTCTATAACTCGCGCCGTTCCTGTCTCTTTTGTATTGACCTTAAATGAGCAGTAATGAGCAAGCGCTAGCGGCTCTGTCGCAGCAACTTGAAGGGCAAATTGCGCCTTTAGATCAATGGTCGCCGCAGCAATGCGGCACCATCGACATTCATATTACTGCAGATGGTCGTTGGTTCCATCACGGCACCGAAATTAAACGTGCTCGTTTAGTTAAGTTGTTTGCTTCGGTGTTGTGGCGTGAGCAAGGGCAGTACTACCTAAAAACCCCTGTTGAACAGATGGCTATCAGGGTGGACGATGCGCCGCTATTAATTGTTGATTGGCGTTTAGCTACAGCGCAAAACGCAGCGCATCCAGCGGTTATTTGTATCGATAATATTGGCCGTGAATTTGTGCTCGGCGCACAGCATCCGCTGCTTATACATGCCGATCCGCAAGGGCAGAAGCTGCCTTATCTGCAGCTGCCTTATGGGGTGCAAGCGAAATTAGCGCGTACGGTGTATTATGCGTGGGCCGAGCAGCTCGCTCAGCCCCAGGGTGAGGAGTTTATAATCTATTCGGCAGGAGAGTCGTTTTCACTCGGCGGCTGAGTGACAACAGGCCCTAAAAACCACTCATCTAGCTGCTTTCTTAACTCATTCAAGCCGGTACCTTTAAGCGACGAGAATGCGTGTACAGTGATATTGTCTGCTACCTCAGCAAGCTCGCGGCGCACCTTTAGCACCTCAGACTTACGTTTGCCTTGCTTGAACTTATCAGCCTTAGTCAGTAGCGCCAACACAGGAATGTCGCTGGAGCTGGCCCACTCGATAAGTTGACGGTCGAGATCTTTTAGGGGATGACGTATGTCCATCAACACTACTAAGCCTTTTAGACTCTCGCGCTTTTGTAAATACTCACCTAAAGAGCGTTGCCATTTTAGTTTCATCTCCATTGGCACTTTGGCAAAACCATATCCAGGTAAGTCAATTAGCCGCTGATCCTCTTGCAACGCAAAAGTATTGATCAATTGTGTGCGTCCAGGCGTTTTACTAGTACGAGCGAGTTTTTGTTCGGTCAGCGTATTTAGTGAACTGGATTTACCGGCATTAGAGCGCCCTGCAAACGCGATCTCAATACCTGTGTCCTCCGGTAATTTACTGATATCCGGGGCACTTGTTATAAACTTAGCTTGCGTATAATCAACGCGGGATTTGGCCACATGAACTCCTCAGTGAGGCACCAAAATTAGATTAACCGCTAGTTTATATCAGAAAGCGGCTAAGCTAAAGGTGCAAGCAATGGGTCAGGAAAGCTCGGCAAAACTATGCGCTGAGACAAATTTTCCTTAAAACCCCGCATTTTATAAGCTTAATGTGGGCAGAAAACGTGCCAGAGAAATTTTTATCGTGTAGAATAGAGCCATTGCATCGAAAAGATTGTAAACGAATACAGGGTCCGAAACAGAGAATTTACCATGAAGAAATTAGCACTATCCTTAACTATGTTAGTTGGTGTGTTGAGTGCAAACAACGCAGCAGCATTTGATGGCGACGCCAGCGCAGGTAAAGACAAATCGGCGACATGTGCTGCGTGTCATGGCGCTGATGGTAACGCGCCTGTCACCATGTACCCTAAGATCGCAGGTCAGCACGCTGAATATCTATATAAGCAGCTTAAAGAATTTAAATTAGGCATGACCTCTGGGGGCGAAGAAGGTCGCGCGGATCCAGTCATGGGTGGCATGGCAATGCCTTTGAGCGATCAAGATATGAAAGACTTGTCTGCTTATTTTGCCTCGCTCAATATGTCTGAGGGCACAACCCCTGAAGATGTTGTCGAGCAGGGCGAAATGCTTTACAAAGCAGGTGACGCTGAACGTGGAATTCCTGCTTGTGCTGCGTGCCATGGTCCTCGTGGTAACGGTACATCTTTAGCTGGATTCCCAAAAATCTCGTTCCAGCATGCGGAATACCTTAAGGCGCAGCTAGAGAAATTCCGTGATGGTGCACGTGCAAATGACCACAATGGTATGATGCGTGACATCGCTAAGAAATTGACCGATGAAGATATCGAGGTCTTATCAAAGTACCTAGGTGGTCTACACTAAAATTCAGCCTCGTCCAAATGGATGAGGTTTTGAAAAGTGACTAAGAAAGCAGCATTAGCTGCTTTTTTTGTGCATGTTAATTAAGTTGACGATATCTCCACCTGCTTGTAAGACATTGACCATATGTGAATGTAATCTATTGCTCATTTTAAATCACTAAATAAACCTTAACTTAATGAAATTAAAAAACTTACCTATTTTGGTACAGCAACAAAACTACAAAAAATAGTTAAACCAGTTGTAACTAAGTTATGAATCAGTAAATTAGTTGCTGTCGCAACAAACAATAACAACAGGGAAATTCGTAACGGAATCGCGGCAAGTTTGTGCGCTAGGGGAGCATCGAAAGATGCACAACCAAGGAAGAATAACAAAGAGTTAGGAAGACCGAGAAAAATAAAACACCACACGGAAGATAATAAAAACAATACGGAAAGTGATAACAAAAATAATAAAATAAGACTTAAAATCAAGTCGAAGGGAGAAGTGTCCAAATTCATTTTGGCGCTCGAGTTGCGAGGCGGTAGAGGTTAGCTCTACCGCCTTTTTATTTGTCCTGTTACAATAGACGCTATGAAAGCGAATACCTGCCCGCTGTGTCAAAGCCCAAACCCAAATCACTACTACCGCGATAAAGTACGCGACTACTGGCAATGCCAGCGTTGTGCATTGGTGTTTGTAGCGGCGTGCCAATACGTAACGGCAGCACAAGAGAAGGCCATCTATGATCATCATGAGAATGATCTTGATGATCCAGGGTATCGTCGTTTCCTAAGCAGGGTCTTTAATCCGTTGCAGCAGCGTTTAGTTGCTCGAAGTAAAGGCTTAGATTTTGGCTGTGGGCCAGCGCCCTTACTCGCTGCTATGTTGCAAGAGCAAGAACATACAGTGGCATTGTATGATCTCTATTACTACCCTGATCAATGTGTGCTTAATGATCGTTATGACTTTATATGCAGCACCGAAGTAATAGAGCATTTGGCCGAACCTAATATTGTCCTTGGACAATGGTACGAATTATTACGCCCAGGGGGCACTTTGGCTTTGATGACCAAGTTAGTTATCAATGCTGAGCGTTTTGCCACCTGGCACTATAAAAATGATCCAACACACATTGCCTTTTATAGCAAAGATACCTTTGCTTATATCGCCGAGCAGTTTGGATTTAATGTGGAATTTATTGCGGCTGATGTGATCTTCTTAACACGGCCGCGCGATAGAGATTAACTATGACGAGAAAGAAAAAGTCCCGCAAGGTCATCAACAACGGCACTGCGCGTTTAAGTAAAGATAAGCTCAGAGAGCTGCGAGCGATGAAAGAGCAGCGCAGCAAGAAAAAGAAAAAAGGTGCCGAGCCCGGTAACCGTAATTCACAACTTTTAAAAGTTGAGGGTAGCGAGAGCAGTGAGAGCGGCAAAACAGATAAGCGGGTGGGCAGCAAAAAGCCTGTGAGTTTAACACCACAGGCACCTAAACAGAGCAAGCCTGAGTCTAAGCCTCGGCGCAACCTTCAACCACAAGCGACTCTGCGCCAAGCGCATGAGCCAGAACTGAGTCCGCAACAAGAGTTGGCACAGATTGAAGCGGATGAGCGCCTGCTAGCGCTTATTGAGCGTCACGATCAGGGCGAAGTTTTAACAGGCAAAGATGCAAAATATTTTAATGCCAAGGTCGCACGTCATGAGCAACTGTGTGAAATACTGGGCATTGATGATGAAGACTTTGCGGATGACGAAGATTTGCTTGATAGTTATATGAATGACTCGTTGGCGGATGAGTGGCTAGACGAAGAGGATAAAGAATGAATTCCATGTGGATCATTGCCATCGTAATTGGGGCGCTGATCATTGCTGGGTTGGCTTTTTACGCAGGGCGCTTGATTTGGCAAGTGAAGGAGCAAAATCAGGCGATTGCAGCTAAACGAGCGGAGCTCGCCGAAAAGCGCTTAGCCCGTAATGCAAAATTGAGTGATAGTATCCACCTGCTCGCGAAAGCGATGAAAGAAGGTCAATGTGAATACTCGGAAGGGTGTTTACGAGTGTGGGTACTTATGAGTCAGTACAGCTTCGATCAAGAGCGCGACTTGCAGGCGCACTATCCGGGTGTCTATGCCATGTACGATGCGGTCAAGGACTTACCTACTCATGAGGCACGTAAAAAGTATTCGAAGAAGGAAATCTTCAAGCAAGACAGTGCGCGCTGGCGTAAAGAAAAAGAGTTGGAAGCGGACATTCTTGAGGATGCAGAAAAAATCCTCAGTGAATTTACAGCTGACCCCAACAGTAAGCATGTGTTTATGTAAGAAAAGCCGCTGTACAGCGGCTTTTCTTATCGCTTCTATATTACTCGAGAAAAGCGTTGTTGGTTGAGTTTTTGTTGTAAGTATTGATCAAAACACATACAGATAATGCGAATGAAGAGAATGCCTTTTGCAGTTACGCGAATATGCTGCTCACTAACGCTAAGCATGTCATCGTTAATAAACCCCTGTAACTGCGCCAACTCGTTGGCAAAGTGGGCTTTAAAGTTTATATCGTAGTGATTTGAGAATGCGTCCATATCTAGCTCAAAGTGGCAAATAAGCTGCTTTATTACCGCCGCGCGAATATGGTCTTCATCGTTGAGTGTCAGTGCTTTACAGGCACTCAGAGTATGATGTTCTAACGCTTGATAATACAGCTTCAACTCTTTGTGGTTTTGAATAATGTGATTGCCCAGTTGCGAAATGGCGGACACGCCTAAACCCAGTAGGGGAAGGTCGCCGCCGAGAGTGTATCCTTGAAAGTTCCGGTGCAGATGACCTTGGCGCTGAGCGACAGCCAGTTCATCGTCCGGCTTGGCAAAGTGGTCCATACCAATGAATTGGTATCCAGCCGCGAGCATGGCAGAGAGGGTTTCTTTAAACATCGTCAGCTTGGCTTGGGCACTGGGCAAATCGGCGTCTTTAATTTTGCGCTGCGCGGCAAAACGCTCTGGCAGATGGGCATAATTAAATACCGAGACGCGATCCGGGCCAATATCAATTAGTCTGGCAATCGAGCGCGCAAAGGAAGCCGTTGATTGTTTCGGTAATCCGTAGATCATATCAACATTGACCGAGGTAAAGCCTACCGCTTGCGCGCGACGAACCAGTTGTTCTACATCCTGTGCGCACTGTGGCCGATTAACGGCGTTTTGTACCTCATCATTGAAGTCTTGAACACCAAAAGAAATACGATTAAAACCGAGCGCCTTAAGCTCATCAATGCGCTCTAGCGGTAAAGCGCGGGGATCAACTTCAATGCTGCGTTCACTGTCGCTGGCAATATTAAAGTGCTCATTAATGAGTGCCATTAAGCGGTGCATCTGTGCGCTATCTAAAAATGTTGGCGTGCCGCCGCCCAAGTGCAGCTGTTTAACTTTTAAGTGGCGGCTATGCTCACTTAATAGCGCCATTTCCTGGCCTAGATAATCCAGGTATAAATCCGCTTTATGTTGGTGGCGGGTGACAATTTTATTGCAGCCGCAGTAATAGCAAAGTTGGTGGCAGAAGGGGATGTGAATATACAACGATAATTCATCGCCCTGACACTGATTTAGTGCGTTTATTAGCGTATTGCCATCGGCCCCATCGGTTAATTGTAAAGCCGTAGGATAAGAGGTATATCTCGGGCCAGAAACGTTGTATTTGTTTATTAGCTCATTGTGCCATTGTACTTGTGCTATCACGACGCTCTCTCACACAGGTGGAAGTGCGGCTAGTTTACTTAACTTGCACAGCGGTGCTTTGATCTACAGCAATTGAGCGTGAACTATTCCAAAGTCGGGGTATTGCGTGCCAGTTCAACCAGTAGAGCATGGGCACTATCGCCGGTCATTTCATACGGATTAAACTCACTTTTGCCGCTAAAGCGCATGGTGGTTTCGCGAATAATGCTTGAAGCGGGGATATAACCCATACTCCAACGGCCAAAATTACGTTCAGTGATCTCACCATAGCTCAGCAGCAGTATATCTTTATGCCGTGTATCGCTTAGTATGCGCTGGTACAAAGCATTCACTCTGGCTCTTGAGCCTTCTAAACACTGTAAAAAGTATTCATGGTTGAAACAGAGTAATCCTGATATATCGTTACTTCGGTTGTTGCTGCGCGAGTGCTCTAAAATTTGTGCCACATCGTCAGTGCTGAGAGAATCACTGACACGGGAAGCGTAAACTAAACGAACTAAAAACATAGCAAGTTGAATTCCTTGGTGTTGTACTGTGCAAAGTGTAGATGGCGGTGAGTTAATTTGGGAGAAAATATGACAAAAAAAATCGTGATTATTGGAGCCGGTTGGCTTGGTGAAGCGCTAGCACAGCGCTGTTTATCCTCAGGGTGGCAGGTACAAGCAACGCACCGTCGTCGTGGTGAGCAAAGTCACGAACGTCAATTTGTTATTAACGAGCGTGGTGAACTTGAGCATGACCTCGATTTAACCGATGCGTTTTGGCTATGCGCAATGACTCCGGGGAGTCGAAACCCCAATAGCAACTACCTACAAAGCCTCGAGGCGGCGCTGGCGCTCTATCAAACATTGCATGGCCGAGGGTTCGTATTGTGCTCAAGTTCGGGTATCTACCCTCAACAGAGTGGCGACTACAAAGAAAGCAGTGAATTGACGCTAAGCAGTGAACGCCAGCAGCGTTTGTTTGCTGCCGAACAGCGCGTGTTACAACAGGGGGGTCGGGCACTGCGTCTAGGAGGTCTTATAGGCCCGAAGCGGGAACCGGGGCGTTTTGTTAGTGGTAAAGCGCTGTCATCGCATGGCGATGATGTGGTGAACATGGTGCACCGTGACGATGTGATTGACGGCATTTTGCAGCTATTGTCGCACTATGAGCAAACGCAAAGCGTTTACAATTTGGTTCATCCACAGCACCCTACGAAACAGCAATATTACCGTGATCATTGTCAGCGTTTGGGCAATGAGCCTCCGACCTTTACCAATCAGAGGCCCATTAGACGGCGTATCGATGGGAGCGCCATCGAACAATTAGGGTTTAGTTATCAGCAACCCATTTAGGCCGACGGCAACATCCCGTCAATCAGAGTACATAGTGCGCGCTCTTTGAGCAATTGATTAGCGCGCTCAATATCGGGGGCGAAATACCGGTCCTTGTCATAGTAAGCGACGTGCTCTCGCAAAGTGGCCTTGGCTTGCTCAACACTGGCGGCCGCTTTTAGCGGAGCGCGAAAATCAAGCCCTTGCGCACTGGCTAAATACTCTACTGCGAGTACACCGCGAGAATTCTCCGCCATATCTTGCAGTCGTCGCGCAGCAAAGGTGGCCATCGACACATGGTCTTCTTGGTTGGCTGAGGTGGGTAGGCTATCGACCGATGCTGGGTGGGCTAAGGATTTATTCTCCGAGGCCAAAGCTGCTGCGGTGACTTGGGCTATCATAAAACCCGAATTTACGCCTCCGTTTTCCACCAAAAATGGCGGTAGTTTAGATAAGTTCGAATCTATGAGTAGGGCGATACGGCGCTCAGACAGCGCGCTGATTTCGCTGATCGCTAAGGCGAGATTGTCCGCCGCCATGGCGATGGGCTCGGCATGAAAGTTGCCCCCGGAAATGATTTCACCTTGCTCGGCAAAGACCAGCGGGTTATCGGTGACGCCATTGGCCTCGACTAGAATGACTTCACTGGCTTGGCGAATTTGCGTTAAGCAGGCCCCTAGTACTTGTGGCTGGCAGCGTAAGCAGTAAGGGTCTTGCACTTTTTCACAGTCGATATGGGCGCGGCTAATGGCTGATTCTTTATCTAGCAGTTGCCGAAAAACTTGGGCGCTGTCGATTTGCCCTTGTTGGCCTCGGGCGAGGTGAATACGCTCGTCAAAAGGTGCCCGTGAGCCCATCGCCGCCTCAATGCTCATGGCGCCGATAACCGCACTTTGTGCCCATAAATCCTCGCCCTGAAATAACCCCTCTAAGGCTAATGCCGTCGACGCTTGGGTGCCGTTGAGTAGTGCCAAGCCTTCTTTCGCGGCAAGGGTGATGGGGGTCAAGTTAGCTTTGGCGAAGGCTTGCGCTGCTGGCAAGATATTACCTTGATAGCGCACTTCTCCTTCGCCCAATAGCGGTAGGCACATATGTGCTAAGGGCGCTAAGTCTCCGGATGCGCCCACCGAGCCCTTAATGGGAATGCACGGGTAAATACCAGCATTAACTTGGGCAATTAAGAGATCGATAACGCATTGTCGCACGCCGGAAAAACCGCGTGATAACGAGTTGATTTTCAACAACATCATTAACCGAACTGTACTATCTTGCATCAACTCACCAATACCGGCAGCATGTGAGAGCACAATAGAGCGCTGCAGCAGTTCTAGTTCCGGCTCAGCAATTTTGGTGTTCGCAAGTAAGCCAAAGCCAGTATTAATGCCATAAACGGTTCGCTTATCCTTAATCACTTGTTGCACGCAGGCGGCGCTTGCGGCGATAGCGCTCAAAGCACTCTCGTCTAAGGTGATATTGATAGGTTGTTGCTGCGCTTGGCGCAAAGTGGCTAAATCGAGCTGACCAGGGTGCAGGTGAACATTAATCATGGCGCTGTTCCTTATTGACCATAGGTAAATCTAAGCCTTGCTCGGTAGCGCAGTCTATGGCGATATCGTAGCCGGCATCAGCATGGCGCATCACTCCGGTAGCGGGGTCGTTCCACAGCACTTTCCCCAGTTTGTCGTGTGCTTCATCGCTGCCATCGGCAACAATGACTACCCCAGCATGTTGGCTAAAGCCCATGCCTACGCCACCACCATGGTGTAGTGACACCCAAGTGGCGCCGCCAGCGGTGTTCAGTAACGCGTTTAATAACGGCCAATCCGATACCGCATCTGAGCCATCGCGCATCGCTTCTGTTTCGCGGTTAGGGCTTGCAACTGAGCCAGAATCAAGGTGATCGCGGCCAATGACAACCGGCGCTTTTAGTTCACCGTTTTTAACCATGGTGTTAAAGGCTTGCGCTAAGCGGGCGCGATCTTTGAGCCCTACCCAACAAATACGAGCCGGTAGGCCTTGGAATTGAATACGCTCACGGGCCATATCGAGCCAATTATGCAGATGCGGATCATCGGCAATAAGCTCTTTCACCTTGGCATCGGTTTTATAAATGTCTTCTGGGTCGCCCGATAAAGCCACCCAGCGGAAGGGACCAATACCTTGGCAAAAGAGTGGGCGAATATAAGCAGGCACAAAACCAGGGAAATCGAAGGCGTTATTGACGCCCATATCTTGTGCCATTTGGCGAATATTGTTGCCATAATCTGTGGCAGCGGCGCCTGCGTGTTGCATGGCGAGCATGGCACGTACCTGCACCGCCATGGATTGCTTCGCTTCGCGTACCACCCGCTCTGGGTCTTGCTGGCGCAGCTCATGAGCTTGCTCCAGAGTCCATCCCTGTGGCAAATAGCCATTTAATGGATCATGAGCGGAGGTTTGGTCGGTGACCACATCGGGTGTAACTTGACGCTCAACCAGCTCGCTGTAAACATCGGCGGCGTTACCTAATAACCCCACTGAGATTGCTTCACCTTGAGCGCAGGCGCTGTTAATCATTGCTAAGGCTTCGTCTAAGCTACTGGCTTGTTTATCCAGGTAGCGGGTTTTTAGACGAAACTCAATTCGGCTTGGGTCACACTCAACGACTAAGGCACTAAAGCCTGCCATGGTTGCTGCTAACGGCTGGGCTCCGCCCATGCCTCCTAGGCCGCCGGTGAGGATCCAACGGCCCTTTGCTTGACCTTCAAAATGCTGTTTGGCCATTGCCACAAAGGTTTCATAGGTTCCTTGCACTATGCCCTGAGAGCCAATATAAATCCATGAGCCAGCAGTCATTTGTCCGTACATCATCAGACCTTGTTTATCGAGCTCGTTAAAGTGCTCCCAATTAGCCCAATGAGGCACCAAATTTGAATTCGCGATGAGCACTCGGGGAGCATTGCTGTGGGTTGTAAAAACGCCAACAGGCTTTCCTGATTGCACCAATAAGGTTTGGTCGTCCTCAAGGCGGTCTAGGGTGCGAATGATCTCATCAAAACAAGGCCAGTCACGAGCTGCGCGGCCTATCCCGCCGTACACAACCAGTGCTTCAGGGTGCTCGGCAACCTCAGGGTCGAGGTTATTCATTAGCATGCGTTTAGCAGCTTCAGTTTGCCAGCTTTTAGCGGCGATTTTATCACCGTGCGGGGCGCGAATAACGCGGCTATTATCTAATCTGTGTGTTGTCATAATGTCACCTGTTGATAGGTTGTATATACAATTGGTTTTTATAAAATTTTTTAACTGCGTTTAGTGAATGTTAAATGGCCACCCAAGCGATATTTGCTGCCCGGAGATACAAGCCTAGCGAAGCTAACAATGCCTCTTTGTGACCAGGTGCGACGGATCACTTGTAAGCAAGGCTCTTCGTTATAGAGGTTTAACCACGTACACATTTGTTGGTTTGGAGTAATAGCCTCGACCGTATGTCGGGCCTCGGTCAGAGGGGCAACTTGAGATAAATACTCATGTGGCGTCAGGGTATGAAAATCCTGTTGCAGGTAGTTAGGTGCCAGCTCCGGGTTAACAAAGCGTTCTTCTACTTGCAGGGGCGCATCATTTTCAAAGTGCACTAATACTGAGTGATACACCTGCTCGCCGGGCTCCACGCCTAGCGCAATAGCGATGGGGGCAACGGCATCAATGGACTCTAGGGTTACCGGCGCACAACTGTAACTATGGTTACGTTCACGCACCTCATCGGCGATGTTACGGATCTCCAACAGTGATGACTGTGATTTAAAACTGGCAACGAAGCTCCCTAAGCCTTGAGTGCGAGTGAGTATGCCGGCATCGGTAAGCTCACTTAGAGCGCGGCGTGCGGTCATACGGCTGACTGCAAACTGCTGCGCGAGCTGGTTTTCTGATGGCACACGTTGGAACTCTTGCCATTGTCCGCTGCGGATCTGGGTTAAAATATGATCTTTAATTTGATGATACTTAGCTGACGACATGGGGGCTCCTAATCAATACCATCGCGGCACTTTGCACTGCCTTGGTTATTATGTAAACATGGCATAAATATCTTGTATATACAAGCTTAGCAATTTACTCATTAGGAGCACGTCTAATGCACGCGGATCACATTATAGTAGATGTAAATATCGCCACTATGGAGCCTCAAGGTGATGACCTTTATGGTGTTATCGAGCAAGGAGCCGTGGTCATGGGTGAGGGGGTTATTCAATGGCTTGGGCCGATGAGTGAGCTCCCAGAACTGGATTTATTAAGTATTCCTGTGACCTCGGCAAAAGGGGCGTGGGTGACTCCAGGGCTCATCGATTGCCATACTCACTTGGTGTTTGCCGGTAATCGTGCACGAGAATTTGAGCGCCGTTTACAAGGAGAAAGTTACCAAGCTATTGCTGAGCAAGGGGGGGGGATTGCGACCACCGTGAGCGCAACCCGCGCGGCAGAGCCGGAACAGTTGTACGTTAGCGCCAAACAGCGTCTTGATGCGCTCTACGCTGAAGGGGTGACCACAGTAGAGACAAAATCAGGGTATGGTTTAAACCTAGCTGCTGAGCTAAAACTGCTGGAGGTCGCCAAGTTACTTGATAGCCATCATCCAGTATCAATTCAGAGCACATTTTTAGGTGCCCATGCATTGCCAAAAGAGTATCAAGGTGACAGTGATGGTTATATCGACCTGGTATGTGAGCAGATGCTCCCTGAAGTGGCGGCCAAGAAACTGGCCAGTGCGGTAGATGTTTTTTGTGAGCATGTTGGTTTTTCCCATGCGCAAACGGAGCGGGTGCTTAAGGCGGCGCAGGATTTAGGCTTCAAACTTAAGCTCCATGCCGAGCAGCTCTCTAATATGGGCGGTACTGCCTTGGCTGCGAAATATCAGGCGTTATCGAGTGACCATCTTGAATACCTTGACGAACAAGGGGTTAAGGCAATGGCACAAAGCGGTATGGTTGCGGTGTTGCTCCCGGGGGCGTTCTATTACCTTAGAGAGAGTCAGTATCCACCGATAGAGTTGTTGCACCGTTATAATGTGCCTATCGCGATTGCCACTGATTTTAATCCCGGCACATCCCCGTTGTGCTCATTGCAGCTAATGATGAATATGGCCTGTACTTTGTTTCGACTAACACCAGCGCAAGCATTACAAGGTGTGACATGTCATGCGGCACGAGCGTTAGGGCTTGCAGATAGAGGTACGCTTGCAGCAGGGATGCGTGCCGATGTGGCGTTGTGGGACATTGAACACCCCGCACAATTAAGTTACGAATTTGGAACCAAGCCCTTGAAACAACTGTGGATTCAGGGAGTGTTAAGCAAAACTTTCTGATCATGGGCGGCTAAATTATAAGCGGCTATACTTGGCTTATTAACAAGCGTCAGCCGCGTCAACAATAACGATAATAATCATGATCACCAGCATTCATTTGAGCGCCTTTATTAGCGGACTGTTTATGATGGCGCTAATCGTCAGCGTTGTTCTTGTCAGTGAGCGCCGTGATGGGTTAAGTGCGATGTTCTACTCAATCGCTGGGCTGGCCTATATCAGTGGCTATTGGCAAGTCGCCAGCGTCATTTTGTTAGGCGCTTATGGCGTTCGTTGTTGGCTTGTATACCGGCATCAAAATAAACGATTACTGCTTGGCAAGGGTGGGTTAGTGCTATTGCAGAGCTTGCTGATAGCAACGCACCTCTCTTTTGAGCTACACAGCGCTTGGTTATGCATCGTCCCTTTGTTGTTGCAGCTTAGCGCTTATATGGAGCTGAGCTTTAGTGAGCCGGAAGTTGTATCCAACCAACAAACTAATACACTTGATAACCACTCTCTCCCTATTATTTCTTGGCCGCAAGCGTTAGCGCAATATCAAGATTGGAGCGCCAATAATCGTGCTGATATCGCCTTGATCTTAGTGCAAATAGAAGGCTATGAGCCTCTTAACCGTCAGCTCGGGCAAGAATTCGCTGAGCTATTATTGATGCAAGCTTTAACGCGGATGAATCAAGTCATCGACCACCCGCAAGTGTTAAATCTCAATGTGCCGCGACGACAAGTGCAACAGAGCGCGCAACTTTTCCAAGTTGCTCCGCTGTGTTACGGCACCGTGGTGGTCTTTGACCAAGAGCGACACGTACATGAGCAAGTTGCTCAGCAGCTAGCCGATGCCGCTCAGCGGCCGTTCAATTCTCAGCAAGGTATCGTCGAGCTAAAACCACATATCGCTATCGTACAAGGGGCGAGTTCAGCATCAAGCCTTGATGACATGTTGCAGTGCGCGTTTAAAACGCGTGACTTTTATCCCGAGCAACGCATTAGTCATTACAGCGCTGAGCTAGAGCAGCAGGTGCAAGCCCACGAAGTACAACTGAAAGAGTTAGAAAAGGTCGATTTTGAGCAAGACTTTGTGCTTTATTTTCAGCCTGTAATTGGATTGCCCAAACAAGAGCTCTTGTATGTAGAATTATTACTACGATGGCAGCACCCAGAAAAAGGGTTATTAAAAGCCGAAGAATTTATTGCTGATCTGCGCGCCGTAGGACGTGGTTATAAGCTGGCATTTCATGTGCTTGAACGTGCAGCGGAAATGGCCTTGGCATTAAAAATGGACGGGCAGCCGACCCCGATAAGCATTAACTTGTATGGTGAAGAAGTCCTGCACGATGAGTTTGTTGATTTTGCTGAGCGTATGGTACGAGAGCATAATCTTGCTCATGGCGATTTAATTGTTGAATGTCCTCTGCCAGTGCTTATGTCGCTGGATAATCGCGCTTTGTCATTGTTAACTCGGTTACACCAGGTAGGGGTTCACGTTTGTTTGGATGGCCTTGGCGAAACGCCGCTATTTTTAGCGAAATTGCCGAAGCTCAAGCTAAGTTACGTCAAAGTAGACCCCGCATTGACCGAAGATGTTGATTACACCAGCGCCAACAAAGCGCTACTCAATGGCCTTATTGACATGCATCGCCACCTAAAGGCGCAAGTGATTTGCCAAGGTATTGAAACCGAAGCCCAGCTTAGCTATATCAAAGAGTTCAATGTGCAAGGCGCGCAAGGGTTCATTTTTACCCAGCCTTTACCATTAGAAGGGTTATTAGGGTGGGGGCGACAGTGGCGTCACCAGCAATCTTTCAGCTAGCGTTGGTATCTTGCACGTAAAAAAGCAATAACTAAGGCAGTGAGAATTTGCCCAGCGGCATTCGCACCAGCGTCATAACCATTGGGGTCTTGCTCTGGAGCCGCTTCGCACAAATGAATGTACGCCAGCGCCGAAGTGCGTGCAGCGCAAAAGACATATTGCTCAGCTTCGCTAAGGCTTACACCTCGGTGATTAAACGCACTGGCTGGCGCGCAGGTAATGGCATCGACATCCAACTCTATGGCCAGTGGGCTATTAAGAGTAAAGCTGTGTAGGGCGCTATTCACCGACTCTGCTATTGATGTGGTCGTGGCTACTTTAAGAGCATGATAACTGGTATAGCTGGCGTGATGTTCATGCAGTGCGGCTAATATATCTTGGTTATTTTTCTGTTCATCCAGAGCAATGACATGGTAGCCCTGTAAATATCCCCGGCGTGCCGCGTAGTGAAAACCATTGCCACTGTGGCGTCCCTCAAGTGCACGAAAATCACCGTGTGGGTCTAGATTGAGCGCATTGATGGCGCAGCCGAAATGCTTGCTGCTTGCGCTCAGTAACGGGTAACAATTATTGTGACCGCCACCTATTACTATCGGGGTTAGTCCGGCCGCTAGAATAGCTGCCACTACAGGCTCGACTAACTGATCTATATTCTCACACAAGGCCCGCAGGCGTACGGTGTCGTCTGGATCAAGATTATCCAAAGCCTGGCTTTGCAGCTGCAGCGCTTGGCAGTCTATTTCCCCTAGCAGGAGTGTATCTTGTACGGGGGTAAATTCATTGACAGGAAGGTTTAAAAACTTTGATAAAAAAGCGCGAAAACCTTGTTGAGCACCGCCTTTACCTAAGTTTGCCCGAGGGCCTATATCTTCTGGAATACCAAGAATAACGTAACGTATGCCAAAGGCATAAGCATCTTTGAGGGCTTGACTGAACTCCAAACGCGTATCGAGCAAGGCCATCGCCTGCCACACACGCTGTTCGCCGGAGCGAGCAGCCACTATGCCTTGTAAGCTCTGCTCATCATAAATAGTGACTGCATGGTTCATATAGTGGATTAATCCTCTAATACATCAAGTTCTTCGTCTTCGATGTACTCTAGCTCTAGCTCCTCGGCGGACAATATAATGCCGGTACTATCGGCATAAATATAATCATCTTCGTAGAAAGAGACCCCGGCAAAGTTAACTGGAATTCCTTCTTCACCCGGAGCGAGGTTGTCTGCGCCCACAGGAATTGAGGCAATCGCTTGGATGCCTAGCTCCAGTTCTTCAAGCTCATCAACATGGCGTACCGCACCATATACGATGATCCCTTCCCAATTATTCTCGACGGCCAGTTCTGCAAGCTCAATGTCTACCAGCGCGCGGCGAGTAGAACCGCCACCATCAACAAGCAGCACACAGTCAGTACCATCTTGTTGCAGTACCTCACGCAGCAGTTGGCTACTCTCAAAACATTTCACCGTTCTTATACGGCCGCAAAATGCACTTTGACCACCAAAATTAATAAACATGGGTTCAAGCACATCAACTACATCGGCAAAATGGTCGCAAAGTTCAGAAGTACTGTATTCCATTGGGCTCTCCTACGGGCACTTTTGCATCAAGTATACCTAGGTTATGGGGCTTAGCAAGCGAAGCGCAAGGTCATCGTGAGACGACATATTAGTGTCTAAAAAACGTCATGTAATTGTTATTTTCGCTCACTATAGTCAAAGTAAGTCAGCTAGTTAGGTGAAAGCGAATGATCTTATCGCACATAGATCGCATAGACAGGGCACTGTTTAAGGTGATATTTCGCCCGCGTTACCGACGCTGGTTACATCACTGCATTCGCATGACATCACGCTCAGGAGACGGCATTTTATATGGGGCCTTTGCACTGTATTTAGTGGCATTTAGTACCGCGCAGCAACAGACGTTAGTGATGGTACTGCTGGTGGCTTACCTAATAGAGAGACCAGTGTACTACGCTACGAAAAACCTGTTTCAGCGTGTAAGGCCCTGTGATGGCGTGATAAGCCATGCGCATATTCGCCCAAGCGACAAATTTAGCTTGCCTTCAGGGCACAGCGCAGCGGCGTGGGTCTTTGCGACTGTAGTCAGCCACTTCTATCCACCACTAGCTATATTTCTTTATGCGTGGGCAAGCTTGGTAGCGTTATCGCGGGTGTTGCTCGGGGTGCATTATCCCCTTGATGTCGTTATCGGCTCGTTGATGGGTTACGGCTGTGCACTGTTAGCACTTATTATTACAGGGACTTTATGAGAATTCTTTATGGCGTTCAGGGCACAGGGAATGGCCACACCACACGCGCTCGGGTCATGGCCAAGGCATTTGCCAAGGCAGGTATTGAAGTGGATTACTTATTTTCTGGGCGCAGCAAAGCTGACTATTTTGATATGCAGGAGTTTGCCGACTTTCAGACGCGAACAGGGCTTACCTTTGTCACCGAGCGGGGGCGAGTCAATGGTTTTAAAACGGTTAAACAAGCGAAAATACGAGAATTTATCAGTGATATTCGTGAACTCAACTTACGCCATTATGATTTAATCTTTAATGACTTTGAGCCTGTTACCGCGTGGGCTGGGCGTCGGCAAAAAATTCCTGTTATTGGCATGAGCCATCAAGCTGCATTTTTATCACCTCACGTACCAGTGACTGGCGATAACCTCTTTACCAAAGCAATGATCCGCAACTTCGCTCCAGCGGATGTTTATCTCGGAGTGCATTGGCAGCCTTTTGACGATTCTATTATTCCCCCGTTTATTGAGCATGGCACTGCGGTTGATAGTGAGTATGTTGATAACAAGGTATTGGTGTACCTGCCTTTTGAGGAACTGGAGGAGGTCATACATTATCTCAAAGATTTCCCTGGCAAAGAGTTTTACTGTTATCACCCACACGCGCAAGACCAGTCACTTGCTCATATTCATTTGCGCCGCCCGTCTCGGGCAAACTTCCTGCGTGATTTGGCAAGTGCGAGCGGAGTTATAGCCAATGCCGGTTTTGAACTTGCCAGTGAAGCGCTTACATTGGGTAAGAAGCTCTTGCTTAAACCCCTGAACGGTCAATTCGAGCAATACTCAAATGCGTTGACGTTGCAGCAAATGCAGCGGGCGCAAGTGATGCACTATCTTGACCAAGATGCGCTCGAAGACTGGGTCAATATTGCGACCCACTCTCGGATTAACTATCCTCAAGATCCTGCGCCTTTGGTCGATTGGTTAGTACAGGGGCAGTGGCATCAGCGTAAAGGCTTAAATGAGCAGTTGTGGCACAACGTGTTGTAATTTTTGTTGGTTCTGGTTGCTTGATTAAGATATAACTGCCTTGATTTTAAGAAAAATCGACAAATTTTTTGCGACATATCATATATGGCGGCTAAAATTTGAAGATAATGGCGCTGCAGTTACTTAGAAGGTCAAAACCATGAACTTTATGAAAAAGCTCACGATTAAACGTCGTTTACAGTTAAATGGCGCAGTCGTAGCAACAGCTTTGCTGGTGTTATTCGCTGTAATTATCTATGAAGCCCGCATAATGGGGTTACTTAACTCCACACTGGAAAATGCTGAAGAGCTCAATGTTCATGAGCTTACCTTACGTAAGCATGAGAAAAACTTTCTATTTTACAAGCAAGAACAATCATTGGATGAGTTTGCCAGTGAATATCAAGCGCTTGAAGCGCGGGTAGCGAAGCTGCGCGAGCAGTTTGTGACCCTCGATGGTGATACTCAGCTGATTGATAATTTCGCCTCACAGGCGCAGCAGTATCGTGATGACTTTAACAACGTCGAGGCTTTACAGCGCGAAATCGGCTTGCACCCGAAAGATGCTCTTTACGGCGCTCTACGCAGCGCCGTACATGAAGTCGAAACTCTTCTTAAAGAGCGACAAAACTTTGAAATGCTGGCACTGATGTTACAACTTCGCCGGGCTGAAAAAGATTTTATGTTGCGCCTTGATGTGAAGTATCTAGGGAAGTTTGACACCCATTTCAGCGCGCTGAAAAACAAAGTGCAAAGCGCGGGGTTTGATGCGCCTTATCGCACCAAGTTAATCACCCTCCTTGATGACTATCGCAGTAAATTTAAAAGCTTGGTTGATGCGCAACAACGCTTGGGCGTTGATTTAGAGTCTGGCGCGCTGGGGCAATTACGCCAGTCTGTTGAGCAAAGTGACAAGTATGCTCGCCAAGTGCTGGGCGCCACGAAAGAGATGATAGAGCAAGAGATGCGAGTGACTCAGATCACCGCTCTGACAATTTTAGTGATTGCTGCAATCTTGGTGGCGGCGCTGCTGACAATGACCAGTCGCGCTATTATTCAGCCAATTGATAGAGCGGTCAGTGCTATTACCCGTATTCGTGAGACCAATGATTTAAGTATTCAAATTGACACCCATGGCAATGACGAAATTGCTACGCTGACCAGTAATATCAATAACCTCACCGCCGGTTTTAGAGGGCTGATTTTTGATGTGAATAACGCCCTAGCGACATTGAACGCCGCAACAGAAGACTTAGCTAGCACCACCGCATCAACCAGTACTGGCGTACAAGAGCAGTTGCAAGAAGCTGATATGGTGGCCACAGCGGCTACCGAGATGCAGGCAACCATTCATGACATCTCTGGCAACACAGAGGAAGCTGCAAAACGAGCGCAAACAACTAATGAAAGTGCTTCTCAAGGGCGTCAGGAAGTGGATGCCACCGTATCTCGTATTGCCCAGCTCTCAGACTCGCTTGGCAATGCCTCTGGGGTGGTTGGTGATTTAGAAAAAGATGCTGACACCATTGGTTCAGTACTGGATGTTATTCGCGGTATCGCTGAGCAAACCAACCTCCTAGCGTTGAACGCTGCCATAGAAGCTGCACGGGCAGGTGAGCAAGGCCGTGGCTTTGCGGTGGTTGCGGATGAAGTACGTTCATTGGCGCAACGTACACAAGATTCCACACAAGAGATAGAAAATATTATTTCCGGCCTGCAACAGCGGACCCAACAAGTTGTGAGTATTATGCAACAGTGTCGCGACCAAGGAGGTGAGAGTGCAGAGCAAGCTTCTCGTGCTGGCGACTTACTGAGCTCAATTACCCAAGAAATTGAAACCATAATGGAAATGAGTACGCAAATCGCGGTGGCCATTGAACAGCAATCACAGGTTGCCTCTGAAGTGAATCAAAACGTGGTGCGTATTCGTGATATTGCTGAGCAAGCCAGCGGCCATGCAAGTAATAATGCCCATACCAGTGAGGAAGTAGCAGAGCAGGCTCGGGTGTTGCACGATGCCGTGGCTAAATACAAGGTTTAGAAAAAGCCGAAGACAGTAACATAATAAAAAGGGGGCGGGAGCCCCTTTTCTGTACTCACCCACCCTAGGTGGTGATGGCAATGCACTTAGCTTAAGGCGTCACCTTAATCGCAATACTTGCATCACGCTGGGCATTCGCAGCTTTAAGTCGCGCCAAATAACTCTGCCAGAGATTATCTTTGTTGCTGGTCAGTTCGGCTAAGTAGCGAAAGCTGTATAAGCCACTGAGATGGCCATCATCAAAAATTAAGCGCACGGCATAGTGGCCAACAGGTTCGATTTTGTTGATACCAACATCCCGTTTGTTGGTAACGAGGTTTGGCTCGCTTTGATGGTGGCCTTGTACTTCGGCAGAAGGGGAGTGTACACGCAGGAATTCAGCACTGAGCTCGGCGCTATCGCCATTGTCAAAGTGAATGTCTAAGGTTTTTGAACGCTGATGATAGTGTAAGGTTGTTATCAACATAAACCAGCCTCAGTAAAAAGGGCTTGGGTGGAGTTGCCCAAGCCCATGCCGTTATAAAATAAAGCGGCTTAGGTCTTCGTCTTGCACCAAGTTGCCCAAGTGCTGATTGACGTACTCGCCGTCAATGGTAAGACGTGAGCCTGCCTTATCGGAAGCATCGAAGGATATTTCTTCCATCAATCGCTCCATGACTGTGTGTAGTCGACGAGCACCAATATTTTCTGTTTTTTCATTCACTTGCCATGCTGCTTGAGCAATGCTGTCAATGGCATCATCGGTGAACTCGATGGTGACTTCTTCGGTATTCATAAGCGCGATTTGTTGCTCTGTTAACGAAGCATGCGGCTCAGTCAAAATGCGCTTAAAGTCATCGGCGCTGAGGGCGTCCAACTCAACTCGGATCGGTAAACGGCCTTGTAGTTCAGGGATTAAATCTGAGGGTTTGGCCATTTGGAACGCGCCAGAAGCAATAAATAGAATATGGTCAGTTTTCACCATACCGTGCTTGGTGCTCACACTTGAACCTTCGATAAGCGGCAGCAGGTCACGTTGTACTCCTTCACGGCTTACATCTGGGCCATTTGCTTCACCGCGCTTACAAATTTTGTCTACTTCATCCAAGAACACAATACCGTGCTGCTCAACGGCTTCAATAGCGAGCTCTTTAACATCTTCGGGGTTAACCAGTTTGGCGGCTTCTTCCTCAACAAGTAGTTTAAAGGCTTCTTTAATCTTCAACTTGCGCTTTTTGGTTTTGCCGCCGGACATGTTTTGGAACATGCTCTGTAGCTGGTTGGTCATTTCTTCCATGCCGGGCGGTGACATGATTTCAACATTAGGCGCTTGCTCAGCAACATCGATTTCAATTTCTTTATCATCGAGCTGACCTTCACGTAATTTCTTACGGAAACTTTGGCGGGTACTGCTATTTTCACTCGGTTGTGACTCGCCCCAGGTGTCTTTAGCTGGTGGCAATAATGCGTCTAAAATACGTTCTTCTGCAGCTTCCTCAGCACGGAAGTGGTGTTTCTTCGCCTGCTGCTCACGAACCATCTTAATGGCAATGTCGACGAGATCGCGGATAATAGTCTCTACTTCTTTGCCAACATAGCCAACTTCAGTGAACTTAGTCGCTTCTACTTTTAAAAAAGGAGCATTAGCAAGTTTGGCTAATCGGCGTGCTATTTCAGTTTTACCCACACCGGTTGGGCCGATCATAAGGATATTTTTCGGTGTTACTTCCGGGCGCAGGCTCTCGTCAAGCTGCATACGGCGCCAACGGTTGCGCAGGGCGATAGCCACTGCTTTCTTAGCATTGCTCTGACCAATAATGTGTTGATCAAGCTCGTGAACGATTTCTCTGGGAGTCATAGCTGACATGGCAGCTCCTTTTACAATTCTTCGATAGTTTGGTGGTTGTTGGTAAATACGCAGATATCGCCAGCGATTTTTAAGCTGCGTTCAACGATTTCACGCGCACCAAGCTCGGTGTTTTCTAGTAATGCAATTGCGGCTGATTGGGCAAAGTTGCCGCCGCTACCAATCGCAATTAGGTCATGTTCAGGCTGTACCACATCGCCATTACCAGTAATAATCAGTGAGGTGGTTTCATCAGCAACAGCAAGAATGGCTTCGAGTCGCCTTAAGGCTCTGTCACTGCGCCAATCTTTGGCCATCTCTACAGCGGCTTTGGTTAAATGCCCTTGGTGCATCTCTAATTTACTTTCAAAACGCTCAAAAAGGGTAAACGCATCGGCTGTACCGCCTGCAAACCCGGCGATCACTTTACCGTTGAAAAGACGACGCACTTTACGCGCGTTGCCCTTCATTACCGTGTTGCCGAGCGAAACTTGGCCATCGCCGCCAATAACAACCTTGCCTTCACGGCGTACAGAAACGATTGTGGTCATGTGTGTCCTTATACCCAGTCTGGGTGTTTGTAACTGTCTAATAGCGAGGAAATATGGGCATGAAAAAGGGATTTCAAGGTAAACTTGCAATCCCTTTATGTGATTTGCTGTGCCTGCTTGGTTATTTACATGGCGATAACGGCTTTCGCTTTGCCTAATTCCACAACCAGATGCCACAGCCCATGATTTTTGCCTGACGCTTAAGCTTGTTCTTATCGCTCTCTGCGCCGCGCTTAGTCGGATAGGGGCCTAACCGTACTCTAAACCAGACGCCATTACTGCCTTCAGTGCGCCTGATTTCTGATACTAGCCCGACAAAGGCTATTTTGGCCTTGAGCGTTTCCGCCTGCGCATAGGTTCTAAATGACCCGCATTGCATTTGATAAGGGCCTTTTTGCTCAATTTCTTTGACCTCAACCTCTATCTCGGCTTGCTTTATTTCGTTGATAAATTCGGGCGTTTGCGGTTTTTTAATTTCTGGCTTGGAGGCGCTTGGTTTCTGCTTAACTTGCTCAACAGCCTCGGGATCAGCATTGGTTTTTATATACCAGAGGCCGTAAGCGAAGCCGGCGAGTAACAAAATGGCCAAAGCAATAAGCACAAGCGGCAGAGGCTTTTTTGCTGGGGCTTTTTTGTTCTTACCACGCTGAGGTCGTTTGCGATTTATATAGTCGTGCTGCGCCATAATTGTTTTTGTGTTCTCTTTACATCATGTCTATGGGATCAACGTCTAAATTCCAGCGTACTTTTTGTGCCAGCTTATTACTACCGAGGTAGTTCATTAGTTGCGCCAAAAAGCCGTGTAGCGCGCCTCTATCTTGCCCTTGAATATGCAATTGATAACGGTATTTGCCAGCGACTCGTTCGAGCGGTGCGGGAATCGGACCCAGCAATTGTATCTTAGGCACGGGGGCTGCGGGAACTAAATCCGATAAAAAGCGCAACAGTAGCGATAAATCATGCGCTTCCGCCCTTAGCAGGGCTAAGTGCGAAAACGGTGGCATTTCTGTTTCATGGCGCTCTTGCAAAGCATAACGGGCAAAGTGTTGGTAACCATTATTGACTAAATCTTGCAATAGTGGGTGCTCTGGGAAGTGAGTTTGCAGCAACACGGTGCCTGGTTCGCCACTGCGCCCTGCGCGTCCTGCTACTTGAGTCACTAGTTGTGCTAAGTGTTCGGTGGCACGGAAATCACATGAGTATAACCCGGCGTCGACATCAAGAATAATGACTAGGCTGACATCGGCAAAGTGGTGGCCTTTGGCTAGCATTTGTGTGCCCACCAATAAGCGTGCGCCGCCGCGATTGATGGCAGCCAGTTCTTCCTCCAAACTGCCTTTACGTCGTGTTGAATCTCGGTCGATACGGCTGATGGGTGTGTCGGGAAATTGCTCGCTTAGTGCTTCTTGCAATTGCTCGGTGCCCAGCCCCACCGGGTTTATTTGTGTGCTACCACAATCCGGGCATTGCATGGGCGGTGCACTTTGCTCGCCACAATGATGGCACACCAAACGACGCATGGCCTTGTGGTAGGTCGCGCTGGTGCTACAACGCGAGCAGTCGCTGAGCCAGCCGCACTCATGGCAAATGAGCGAAGGGGAAAAGCCGCGACGGTTCAAAAACACCATCACTTGCTTTTGTCTCGCCAGCTCACGCTTGATATAGGCAAGGGCGCTATGGCTGAGTCCAGCCTCAAGGTGCTGACCTTTAATGTCTATGAGTTCAAATTGATTGTCACTGCTGGTTTGTGCCCGTTGAGTGAGACTGAGCAATTGGTACTTATCGGACAATGCACGGTTGAGTGTTTCCAGGGCAGGGGTCGCGCTGCCTAGAACTAAGGGAATGTTTTGCTGTTGCGCACGGTAAGCGGCCAAATCACGGGCGTGATAGCGTAGGGTGTCTTGCTGTTTGAATGAGGCGTCATGCTCCTCATCAACAATAATCATGCCTAAGCGTAAAAACGGCATAAAAATCGCCGAACGTGTGCCGATCACTATGGCACAGCTACCTTTTTGGCAAAACCGCCAGGTTTGCAAACGCTCATTATCTGTCAACGCTGAGTGCCAAAGCATAATTGGCGTATTGGGGAAGCGGCGGCGAAAGCGGTTTACCGTCTGTGGTGTTAGGCCTATTTCAGGGACCAAGACTAAGGCTTGTTTGCCCTGTTGCAAAACCTCCTCTAAGCACTGCAGATACACCTCGGTTTTGCCGCTGCCTGTGACCCCCTCAAGTAAAAAAGCGGCAAAGCCAGGGGATTGGTTAATGGCAGTGCAGGCGATGGCTTGTTCGCTGTTTAACCTTGGTTTGTTGGCCACCTGCAATGGCTGCTCGCGCCATTGACTATCAAATTCAACTGCTTGGGTTATTAGTTCTTTATTAATGAGGGCATCAATGGTGGCTTTGGAGTAGCCCAGAGCTTTAATTTCCGTGGTGGGCGATTTCCCTGATTCAGCCAGCTGCTTAAGCAAGGCTTGTTGCTTTTTCGCCCGCAGTGTCGGCTGCTGTTGCCCTTGCTCGGTGAGTTGCAGGTAATTAATGCTGGTTTTATCAATATCGGCGCCTTCACGCAGCGCTTTTGGCAAAGCGGTAAAGACGGTTTCACCTAATGGATAATGATAATAGCGAGCAGTAAATTGCAATAATTGTAGGTGACTGTCATCAATAATGGCTGTGCTATCGAGCACGGCTTTAACGGCTTTGACTTTATCTTCCGGCATCTCTGTGCTGGCTTTTACCTTTAATACCATACCGGTCAGGACACGCGAACCAAAAGGAACACTGACCCTCACCCCTACAGTCACGGCACGAGAGCACAACTCGGTGGGTAATAAATAGTCGAAGCTACGGTGTAAGGGCACCTTAAGTGCTACTTCAACGTAGCACGGGGTCGCGTTGCTACTGTGGCTGTTGGAATCGCGAGATGATGGCAACAAAAATCAGGCCCCAAGAACTAGAATATAGCGCTAATGTACTAAATTCATGGCGCAGTGAATAGCCGCAATTAAAGCTTGAACATTAATCGGGAGTCAAATAAAATACGCGGCCTTAAGGGTGCTGAGCGGGTTATATCCATGCTTTGGCACATTGAAACTAACGCGTATGGTGCCAAACTTCGGGTTTGGAGAGCGATACGGCCTATTTAGAGGTAACCCCCATGAAAGAAGGTATTCACCCTAAGTACGAAGCAATCAACGCAACGTGCTCTTGTGGCAACAAATTCCAGACAAGCTCTACCCTGTGTAAAGACATTCACCTAGACGTATGTTCAGAGTGTCACCCATTCTACACTGGTAAGCAAAAGATCCTTGATACAGGTGGTCGTGTAGATCGCTTCAATAAGCGCTTCGGTGCGCTTAGCAGCAAGAAGTAATCTTTGCTTGTCGAGAAAAGCACCTTCGGGTGCTTTTTTTGTGTCTATGATTTTTATCCATCCCCATTATTCATACTAGCCATTTCACCTTAAGCTCTAGCTCATTTAAAGTGACAAAAAAGCACAATAATGACGCTAAAGTTCACTAAAATTCACTTACTTTGTTATTAGCGAACAATAAGATTCGTTATCCGATCGGTATTCTTTTTAGTTATATTAAGTTATTCGGATATAGCATTATGCATGGCTTTAGGTGGTTTTTTATGCATGCATAAGTCCCTATAGTGCATGGAATATCAAAATTTACACATAAAGCTTTAGATAATGTGCATGAATTTGGGCTTAAAACCCTTTAATTTCGTACAACAGGATAGACCTGATATTGCTTGAATATATTTAGAAAAGCGGTATGGTTTGCCTTAACTAGCTGAACTCTCACATACATTTCTAGCAGGATACTCGTTCATGTCTGACTTTCGTGAAAAAGCCCTCGATTACCACGCTAACCCCGTTCCAGGAAAAATTAGCATTGAACTCACCAAAAGCGCCGAGACCGTTAACGATCTCGCTTTAGCCTACAGCCCAGGTGTTGCAGAGCCGGTGCGTGAAATCGCTGCCGATGCTAACAATGCTTATAAATACACGGCCAAAGGCAATATGGTTGCTGTGATCTCTAATGGCAGTGCCATTTTAGGGTTGGGTAACTTAGGGCCGTTAGCGTCTAAGCCGGTCATGGAAGGCAAGGCACTACTGTTTAAGCGTTTTGCTAATCTTGATTCCATCGATATCGAGGTGAAGCATCGCACCACGGAAGACTTTATTAACACTGTAGAAAATATTGCCGATACCTTTGGCGGTATTAACCTCGAAGATATTAAAGCCCCAGAGTGCTTCGAAATCGAGCAAGCGCTCATTGAACGCTGTAATGTGCCAGTATTTCATGATGATCAACACGGCACTGCTATCGTCACGGCCGCAGGCATGCTAAACGCTTTAGAAATTCAAGGTAAAGATATTCGTGATGCTCTGATCGTGTGTTTGGGGGCTGGCGCAGCGGCAGTTGCATGTATGGAACTGCTTATTAAGTGTGGCGCCCAGCGCGAGCATATTTACATGCTTGACCGTAAAGGGGTGATCCACACGCGTCGGGATGACTTAAATGAATATAAGCAATTATTTGCTAACAACACCGATAAGCGTACCTTGCAAGACGTTATTGCTGATGCCGATGTGTTCGTTGGTGTTTCTGGCCCAGATTTGCTCTCAGCTGAAGACCTTAAATTGATGGCCGACAAGCCGGTCATTTTTGCCTGTTCTAACCCAGACCCAGAAATTAAGCCGGATGTGGCACACAGTGCGCGCAAAGACTTAATTATGGCCACTGGGCGCTCTGACTACCCGAACCAGGTGAATAACGTACTGTGTTTCCCATTTATTTTCCGTGGTGCACTGGACGTGCGTGCCACCGCTATCAATGATGAGATGAAAATTGCCGCTGTAGAGGCTATTCGCAGCATCGCCAAGGAGCCAGTACCTGAGTCAGTGTTAACGGCATCTGGAGTGAGCGAATTAGAGTTTGGCGCGCAATACATTATTCCCAAGCCCATGGATCCACGATTATTGCCACGCGTAGCGAAAGCCGTGGCGCAGGCGGCTGTGGACTCAGGTGTTGCGCAAATTGATATGCCAGCGAATTATATGGCTGAGTAATCACTTTACTACTCAGCGCTAGAAAAAGAAAACCCAAGCTTAGTGCTTGGGTTTTTTTATGGCTTGCAAAGAGTAATAGCTTCACTAACCGCTTTTCATACAGGCTGACTTGCGACATGTATGAACAACACTAAGCTAGCTCCTGCAATGAGGCCTAATGCTCAGGGGTTAGTTAAACTTGCTTGTCTTTGTTAGTCCTCTCCGATAACAGGCACTTCCACACCCATTTCTTCCATAATTTTTCTCACCTCTTCAGGTACCTTCTCCGGATTATCTTTTCGGAGATCTTCGTCATTTGGCAGCGGTTGACCAGTAAAGGCATGTAGAAATGCTTCACACAGCAACTCACTGTTGGTGGCGTGACGAAGATTATTCACCTGGCGGCGAGTACGTTCATCGGTTAATACTTTTAAAACATTGAGCGGGATGGAAACGGTAATTTTCTTTACCTGTTGGGCTTTTTTTCCATGCTCCGCATAAGGGTGAATGTATTCACCATTCCACTTGGCCATAATTTGCGTCTTATTTTTGGTCACTTAGGCATCAATAAGGGCGAAATTTTATCGCGTTGGTAAGGATAGTCAAATATTCATAAAATAGCTATTTAGACGTATAAATGTTTTGACTTCTAAATTGTGTTAATTTAACCTTTTGGACGTCTAAACATCCATTTTCTTGATTGGGGGCAAATATGTCACAACTAAAAAAAGACACCATCGCCGTGCGCCATGGTATTGATGCCGATAAGCACCATGGTGCGGTGGTGCCACCCATTCATTTATCGACCACCTATTCCTTTGCCGATTTTGATAGCAAACGCGAATATGATTATGGTCGTAGTGGTAATCCCAATCGGGATATTTTGGCGCAGACCTTAGCGCAACTAGAAGGGGGAGAGCACGGAATTATCACCGCGACAGGTATGGCCGCAGTGCATCTAGTGACGCAGCTACTGACACCCAATGACACCCTAGTGATCCCCCATGATTGTTATGGCGGCAGTTATCGCTTATTTACATCTTTAGCTAAACGGGGGTTGCTCAAGGTTGAGGTTATCGATTTCACTCAATCAAACTGTTACCAACGCTTAGTGGCCGCCAAACCCAAACTGGTGTGGATTGAAACGCCCAGTAATCCCATTTTGCGACTCACGGATATCCGCGCAGTGTGCGATGCCGCGCAGAGCATCGGTGCGCTGGTTGCAGCCGACAACACGTTTTTATCTCCCGCCTTACAGAACCCATTGTTATTGGGTTGTGATGTGGTGGTGCACTCGACCACTAAATATATCAATGGTCACTCCGATGTGGTCGGTGGTGCGGTGATCACCAAAACCAAAGAGTTGGGTGAAGAGCTGGCATGGTGGGCTAATAATATTGGCATTACCGGCGCCGCTTTCGATAGCTATCTCACCCTGCGTGGTTTGCGTACCTTGAAAGTGCGCCTTAAGCAGCATGAAGAAAATGCCTTGGCGATTGCTCAATACCTTGAACAGCATCCTAGTGTGCAGTCTGTTTACTATCCAGGGTTGAGTTCGCACCCACAACACGACCTGGCGAAGGCGCAGCAACAGGGCTTTGGAGGTATGGTGAGCTTTGATATTAAAGGTCAGCTGCAAGACAGTGCAAAATTCCTTACTTCAGTAACGCAGTTTACCTTAGCGGAATCGTTGGGCGGGGTGGAAAGCCTTATTTGTCACCCGGCGACCATGACTCATGCGGGCATGGATAAAGCCGCACGACTTGAGGCTGGGGTCGGCGACACGCTTATCCGGATTTCTGTAGGTATTGAAGATAAACAAGATCTTATCGATGACTTAGATGCCGCCTTTTAACGCGTTAGCAAGCAAATAAGAGGATACTATGACTCAGGTTGTACATAAGTTTGGTGGTTCGAGTCTCAGCAACGCGGCGCGTTACCATGCGGTCGCCAATATTATTATCGGCAACAGCCAACTCGGTGACGTGGTAGTGGTCTCTGCGGCGGGCAAAACCACGGATACGCTAGTGAAGTTGTGGCAGGCCTACCAACAGCACGATAGCCATGGCTATCATGATGTCTTGCAGTTGCTACGCACCCATCAGCATGAGCTTATTGATGAGCTATTAGCAGCGCACCAGGCACACGCTCTGCAATCACAGCTTAATAGTGAGCTTCAGCGCATAGCTGAGCAATTGCAGACAAACACCTTAGATGAGGCGTCCTTATTAGCCCATGGTGAACTGTGGTCGGCCCGCTTGCTCGCGACCTATTTGCAGCAGTTAGGCTATGCTGCGCAAGATCTTGATGCGCGGCAGCTACTGTGTGTGCACCAAGGGCAACTACTGCATTTGGACAATGAAAAGCTCTGCGAGCGCCATATTGCCAGGGATAAAATCAACGTTGTAACGGGGTTTATTGCCGCCGATAGCAACCAGCAAACAGTCACCTTGGGACGCAATGGCAGTGACTACAGCGCCACCTTATTGGCCCGTTATGTCAACGCCAAACAAGTTTGTATATGGACCGATACGCAGGGGGTTTTCAGCACCGACCCACGTAAAGTAGCCGATGCCTTAAAGTATCAAAAAATTTGTCGTGGCCAAGCCAACCGCCTGGCCCAGTTAGGTAATCCGGTATTGCATGCAAAAACGCTGTCGCCTTTGCAAGGTAGCGCCATCAAGCTATCGGTGCGCAGCTCCTATGACAGCGGTGCCAGTGGCACTGAGATTGTCCGCGAAGGTTACTGTAAGCATAAACGTTTTTTGACCACCATAGAGGGCGTTGACCTATATCGTGTGTCGAGCCTTAAAGTGGATGAACTGGCAACCTTAAGCCAGCTTATACAGCACACCATAGGCCACTTTCAGCAGCAGGGGGTAGACTTTTTGATTGTACCCAGCGCCCATAGCACTCTTATCTCCCGTGAGCTGGGAGAGCGTGGACAACTCGTTGAGTCAAACCTCAATGGGTGCGCCTTAGTCAGCCCAAACCAGTATACTCAGCAAGGCTACCAAGAAATGCTGGCATGCTTAGAGCAACTTAACTTAACTATCCGCTTTAGCCACTGCGATCAAGACTACGCCTTGGTACTGACCGATCAAATCATTGATGCCGATAGTTTAGGCAAGGTACACCGCACTTTAATTGGTGCACACCAGCAAATTGCCGTGATTGTCGCCGGCCTTGGAAATGTGGGCAGTGTGTTTTTACAACAGTTTACGCAGCAGTTAGCGCGTTTAGAGCAGCACTTTGAGGTAAAACTGGTTGGTCTACTGCGAAGTCGCAGCATGTTATTTGACCCCTGTGGGTTAGACCCGCAGAACTGGCAAGGTCAATGGTTAGAACAAGCGGTTCCCTATCAAAGCGAGCAGTTGTGCGAACGCCTCAATGAGCTTGATTACGAACACAAGGTGGTCATTGATATAACCGCCAGTGAGTCATTCAGTGGTCTATACCCTGATTTTGTGCGTGCTAACTGTCATTTGATCAGTGCCAACAAGTATGCCGGAACAGCGCCACATAGTTGGTATCAGTCGTTACGTAACGAGCTGGCAGAGCGCAATCTCAAATGGCGTTATAACACCAGTGTTGGCGCTGGGCTACCCATTAACTTTGCATTAGCCGATTTGCAGCGCAGTGGCGATGAGATCACCCGTATTCAAGGTGTGTTTTCTGGGACGCTATCATGGCTATGCAGTCACTATGATGGCAGCCAAGCTTTTTCTGAGCTGCTTTTTGCGGCGCAAAAGTTAGGCTTTACCGAGCCCGATCCGCGTGAAGATTTATCCGGCCGAGATGTACAACGTAAGCTGTTGATCCTCGCACGCGAGTTGGGTTTGCAGTTGGACATTGACGATATTGAGCTAAGCCCGCTGATGCCAGAGTCTTTAGCACAAGGGAGCTGGCAAGATTTTCTGGATAACATTGCCTTACTTGATGACTTTGTTGGCACCCACGCACAGCAGGCGCAAAAAGAGCAAAAGGTACTGAGGTACAACGCTGACTTACGCATTGTTGATGGCAAGGTAAAAGCCCAAGTGGGTCTTGTTGCAGTGGCACAATCCAACCCGTTAGCGGGATTAAGTCCGGGCGACAATATCTTTGTCATCAACAGTCGCTGGTATGCGCAGAATGCCTTGGTTATTCAAGGCCCAGGTGCAGGGAAAGAGGTCACCGCAGCGGGTGTCCACTCAGATCTCTACTGGCTTATTGAGAGTCTTAGTTAATGCGGTAACAGGGTAATAAAAAAGCCAAGCATTATTGCTTGGCTTTTTTATTTAGAAGAGTTCGTCTTCAGTGGGCAGCTCAGGTTCATCCTGCCCTTGAGTTTCGAAGATCACCGGCGGCGCTTTTTCCACATACTTAGTGGGGGCAGTCCCTTTTATAAAGTATTCAAAGCGGCTGGTGTGGTCGTTTTGATGACTTAATAATCCTGATTTTAGATCAATGCGTACTGATTCCAGTCCTTCGGGTGGCTCGATAGGGGCCGCAGGCTCATCTTCAAGGGCCACACGCATGTAATCAATCCAAGCCGGTTGCGCTGTTTTTGCACCAGATTCGGCACCAAAGGTTTGTCCTTTCCCTAAGTTGTTGTTGTAACTGGTACGTCCTAGCGGATTACCTGGGTTATCGAAGCCAACCCATACTGTGGTCATAACATTGGCGTTAAAGCCACTAAACCAGGTATCGACCGAGTTGTTGGTGGTGCCGGTTTTACCTGATAAATCACGGCGCTTTAACCGCGTCGCGCGCCAGCCAGTGCCATTCCAGCCGGTGCCATGCTTCCAGCTGCCACCGCCCCAAATTGCACTGGTCATCGCATCGGCAATTAAGAAGGCATTCTGTTTAGAAATAACCCGAGGTGCGCATTGCGGTAACTGGGTATCAGTAGTCTCTGTGCTGTCAGTGTTGTCGGGGGTACCCTCACTGGCGCCGCTGGGCTCAAGCATTGCCAACTCTGCAAACATTTCATTACTGCGCTTTTGCTCTTCAGAGCAGGCCTTATGGGGGCGAGCTTGCATTAGCACTTCGCCTTCGGCGCTTTGTATTTCGGTAATAAAGTAAGGCTCAACTAAATGCCCACCATTTGCGAAAGCGCTCATACCGCGAGCTAATTCTAAAGGTGTTAATGAAGCACTCCCCAGCGCCAGGGTTTCATTGCGCGGAATATCTTCATCATGAAAACCAAACTTGAGTAAGTGTTCAGCGGCAGGGTCTACACCTACGCCGCGCAGCAACCTGACTGAAACCACGTTTTTTGACTGCGCTAAGGCACGTCTAACACGGATCGGGCCGACATATTTAGCTGGGCTATTCTTGGGTCGCCAAGCAACACCTTGGCTTTTATCCCAGTGGTTTATCGGCGCATCGTTAATAATGGTTGCTAAGGAGTAACCATGCTCTAACGCCGCTGAGTAAATGAAGGGCTTGATGTTAGAGCCAACTTGGCGCTTTGCCTGAACCGCTCGGTTGTACTGGCTTTGTTCAAAGCTGTAGCCACCGACAATCGCCTTTATGCGGCCGTCTTTAGGGTCAATAGAGACCAGTGCACTGGATGCTTCGGGAACTTGCGCTAACAGCGGGCGGCCATCATTGTCGAAACGATACCAAATCTGTGCACCTGCAGAGAGAATATCGGCCGCACTCTTCGGAGCGTAACTTTGACGAGACTGGGTAATAAATTTGCGCGCCCATTTTAATCCGTCCCACTCTATGGTGAACCGTTCACCTAATTCATTAAGTACTTCAACGGATTGTTCGTCCACGCTCATCACCACTGCACCATGTAAGTCGGCGAGTGGGTTAAGGCCCTGTAAGTGGGCAATTAACTGTGGTTCGTCAAGAGGAGCTTCGGTTTCGCTATCCCATAGCACGGCCTCGGGGCCGCGATAACCATGGCGCATATCATAAGCATATAGATTATCACGCAATGCTTGCTGAGCTGCTTGCTGCACTTTTGACTCTACCGAGGTGTAAACCCGCATACCTGAATTATAGGCTTGCTCCTCGCCATACTGAGCAACTAACTCAGCGCGCACCATCTCAGAAATATAAGGCGCATAAAGCTCTATCTCGGCGCCGTGGAAACGGGCGGTAATCGGTTTGTTAGTTGCCTCATCAAACTCAGCCTGAGTGATATAGCCCTCATCTAACATCCGGCCTAACACCACGTTACGGCGATTTTTAGCACGCTCAGGGTTGCGGATGGGGTTAAGTGCAGAAGGCGCCTTAGGTAGGCCCGCAATCATAGCCATTTGGGCTAAATCAAGCTCTTGTAGAGGCTTTCCATAGTACACTTGTGCTGCAGCACCGATGCCAAAGGCACGATTACCAAGCTCAATTTTGTTGAGATAGAGCTCGAAGATTTCGTCTTTGGTTAATAATTGCTCAATATGCAATGCGATAAATATTTCTTTCACTTTTCGGATGTATGCTTTTTCCCGAGTAAGAAAGAAGTTTCGTGCCAGCTGCATGGTGATGGTACTTGCGCCTTGGCGCTTTTCACCAGTCGAGATAAGAACGATTGCACTTCGGACAATACCGATAGGGTCGATACCGTAGTGATCGTAGAAACGATTATCTTCAGTGGCCAGGAATGCATTCAGCATAGGCTGAGGTACTTCGCTGATTTTTACGGGAATTCGCCGTTTTTCACCAAACTGGTTGATAAGTTTTCCATCTCGGGTAAATACTTGCATTGGAGTCTGCAATTTTACGTCCTTGAGCACCGCCACACTGGGGATGTCAGATCTGACGTAAAGGTACAGCCCAGCTAGTACGATGCAGCCCAAGAGGACACATATGCAAAGGATTTGTAAAAATTTTTTGAATATTTTCACGGATATTTCCCTGTTTGGACTCCCAATTGAGCGAAGAGATTGGTAGTATATCTTGATTGAATAGTGAATAAAATTTTTTCATCGATAATTTATAAGTCTATTATAATTATAAAAAAAGGTTTCACGTTGCTCTTATGTTAAATCGACTTCTTAAAAAGTCTGTGCCTGCTATGGTCGGTATAGATATTGGCTCGCACTCTGTAAAAGCGGTGTTATTAACACAGCATGAGCAGGGTTATCGCCTTGATGCTGTTGCTATAGAGCCCATGCCTAAAGGGGCTATGGCCGAGCGTAACATTCAAGACATTGAGGCGATTGGACGAGTTATTGCAAAACTTAGACGGCGCATTCCAAAGTCTGTTAGCCATGCCATTGTTGCAGTTTCTGGTCAAACAGTGATCACTAAGATGATCTACATGGATGTGTCTCTGAGTGACTCTGAACTAGAGTCACAAATCGAAATTGAGGCTGACAGCTTAATTCCTTATCCACTTGATGAAGTCAGTATCGACTTTGAAAAGTTGGAAATAAATGAAGCTGATCCATCCAAGGTTAATGTTTTACTCTCTGCTGCGCGCACCGAGAGTGTTGAAGCTCGTTCCGGCGCCGTTGAGGCCGGTGGCTTTGATACTAAGGTGGTTGATGTTGAAACGTACGCGTTATCACGTAGCTTGGATGTGAGCTATGCTGCACTACCAGAAGATGCGAAAGATAAAGTTGTGGCGCTTGTGGATATCGGCGCGGTGATGACGCTAGTGAGTGTGGTGCAAAAGGGTGAAACCATCTACACCCGGGACCAAGTCTTCGGTGGCGAGCAGTACACTAACACTATTGTCTCCTACTACAATAAAAACTTTGACGAAGCTGAGCGCGCCAAGTGCACCAGCGATTTGCCGCCAAACTACACGTTTGAGGTACTTGCGCCGTTCCAGACCTCATTGCTACAGCAAGTGCGTCGAGCCGTGCAAATGTTCCTTACGACCAGCGGGAAAGACCAAGTGGATTACATTGTTCTCTCTGGTGGAACGGCAATGATCGAAGGATTAGATAGACTATTAATCGACGAGTTAGGGATCCACACTGTTGTCGTTGACCCATTTGCGAGCATGGAGATTGGTTCCAAAGTGGACCAAGAGCTAATGCAAAAGCATAAGGCACAGTTCGCTGTTGCTGCGGGTCTTGCATTGAGGAGTTTCTCAGCATGCCACATATAAATTTATTGCCCTGGCGTGAGGCCGCGCGTAAAGAAGCACAACAACGTTTTGTAACTATTCTAGTTGTTGTCTTAGTCGCCGCTTTTGCGTCAATGTTTGCTTTAAGTTCATTCTACAGCGCACTCAAAGATGGGCAGAACGTTCGTAACAACTTCCTGAGCCGGGAAATTCAGATTTTAGATAGGCGCATCGCAGAAATTCGTGAGCTAGATAAGAAGAAAGAAAGCTTGCAACAGCGCATGCGTCTAATTGAAGAGCTGCAAAGTAACCGAAACCTCGGTACCCAAATAATGGATGAAGTGGCGAAAATTGTACCTTCAGGTGTTTACTTCACCACCTTAGAGCGTCGCGGTGATGCGATTCAAGTAACGGGTAAAAGTGAGTCAAACAACCGTTTATCGACTATGATCCGTCAGGTGGAGAGTTCATACCTGCTTGAAAATGCCTCATTGCAAGGCATTGTTGCCGGTGAAGAGCAGTCACGATTACTTAGCGATTTCAATATGCAATTCAATGTGAAGTCTTTCGATGAAATTGGCGAGGCACAAGAATGAGTATAGATCTTAAATCCCTCAACGATATCGATTGGAATGAGCTGGAACTCGATAATATCGGGGATTGGCCGGTAGCCGTAAAAGCAATTGTTTGTGTGATTGCTGCAGCATTGGTGTTGTTTTTCAGCTATAAACTATTGGTTGCTGACGAAATAACCTCTTACGAGCAAGCTCAGCAAAAAGAGTCTGAGTTACGCAGCACTTACCGTACCAAGTACGCCGTGGCAAGTAGATTAGAAATCTACAAGCAACAAATGCAGGAAATGGAAGAAAAGTTCTCGCAGTTGTTGAAGAAGCTACCAACGTCGAACGAAACCCCAGGATTACTTGATGACCTTTCTTATGTAGGGACAACAAGTGGCCTGACCTTCGTAAAAATAGGTTGGCTTCCCGAGATTAAGAAAGAGTTCTACACCGAGCTTCCGATCAAAATCGAAGTAGAGGGAAGTTATCACGAGTTTGGCGAGTTTGTTGGCAAAGTAGCTCAGCTACCTCGTATTATCAGCTTGCACGACTTTGAAATTGAAGCGACGGGTGATGACCAGCTGGTATTCAGTGTGGTTGCTAAAACTTATCGCTATGAGGGGGCAGAATAATGAAAAAACTCCTCACAATTACCACCGTGGCGGTGTTATTGAGCGGTTGTTTTGATGATACAACCGAACAGCGTGAATTTATTAACCGGGTAAAAGCCAGCACTCAACCTAATGTTGAGCCTATCCCCGAAGTCGCGCAGTTTGAACACTTTGCTTATGATGCTTCGAGCTTGCGTAGCCCATTTGTGGCACCGCGCCCGGAAGTTATTCAAGATAAATTGATACAAGTGCAAAACTGTTTGCACCCCGATCCACAGCGTAAAAAGGAACCGCTGGAGCGTTATCCATTGGATAACTTATCAATGAAGGGAACTTTAGGCTCAGGTGAGCAAACGTGGGCGTTAGTGAAAGCGTCGGATGCAACATTGCACCGTGTATCACGCGGCAACTATGTTGGCTTGTATCACGGTAAAGTGACACAAGTACGCAGTAACTATATAGAATTATTAGAGTTAATCCCTGATGGAGCAGGATGTTGGAAAGAACGCCTGACCAAGCTAGAGATGTTGGAGGCAGGCGATGATTCCAGTTCATAAAAATCAAGGTAAAAGCACAATGCAAAAACACGGATTCAATATGAATCGTATTTACTCTTTGGTACTCGCTTTTGCGACCCTATTTATGTCGAGTTTTGCGACCGCAGTGCCGCTGTTGTACGACGTTCGCTATAACCCTTTGCTGGAAGGTGAAACTGAGATCGAGTTCGTTTTTGACGAAGAGATCTACATCGAACCGCAGATTCAGGTATTCAGTGAGCCAGCGCGAATTGAACTGTTTTTTGACGAAGCCGATTATGAACAGAGCCTTGAAGAGGTCTTAATCAATAAGGCGGGTGTTGAAAAAGTCACCAGTGAGTTCGTAAACGACGGCTTTAAAGTGACGGTTTATCTTGATCACTTAAAGATTTATCAAACCCGTATCGATAAAAACCTGTTCTACTTGCACGTTTCTGACAACCCTACGCAAGATGCTGCACAAACAATTGCAGAAGAAGATGAAGGCACAAGCTACATCAACCGTATTCAAGCGTTAGATTTTCGTCGTGGCGAGAAAGGCGAAGCTCGGGTGCTGGTATTCTTGCAAGAGAATATGGCGGCTATCGACGTAAGAGAGCAAGCGGGTAAGATTGTTGTTGAATTCCATAATACGGACATTATCGATGATCTGTTGTATCAACTCGATGTTATGGACTTTGGTACTGTCGTGAGCATGATTGAAACCTTCAAAGATGGTTCCAACAGTCGTATCGTTATCGATACCACAGATGCCTTTGATTACAACTATCAGCAGCTAGACAACATCTTTACTATCACTGTTGAAAAAGATGAGTCGAAGCGTAGCTTCTTGGGCAATGGTAAGGAATACCAAGGCCGCCCAATGTCTTTGAACTTCCAGGACATCTCAATTCGAGCAGTATTGCAAATCATCGCTGACTATAACGGCTTTAACCTCGTTGTTAGTGACTCCGTCGCAGGTAACATTACTCTTCGTTTAGATGGTGTACCTTGGGACCAAGCGTTAGACATTGTGCTGCGAGTTAAAGGCTTAGATAAGCGTATGGATGGTTCCATTTTAATGGTTGCACCGACCGAAGAACTTGCAGCGCGAGAAGCAAAAGAGCTTAAGGCCAAACAGCAAGTTGAAGACTTGGAGCCGCTTTACAGTGAGTATATTCAGCTTAACTATGCTAAGGCGCAAACCTTTGCAGACCTACTGAAAACGGATGTAAACAGCATTATTTCTCAGCGTGGTAGTGTGTCTGTTGATGAACGTACCAATACGTTGCTTATCAAAGATACGGCGAAAAGTATTGAAAACGTGCGTCGTATGATTGAAAACCTCGATGTGCCAGTTAAGCAGGTTGTCATTGAGTCGCGCATGGTCACCGTTCGTGACAATGTTCAAGAAGACTTAGGTATTCGTTGGGGTTTCAGTGACCAGCAAGACAGTGACGGTATTTCTGGTAATCTTGATGGTGCCAATGCTATTGCTAACGGTCAGCGTCCAAGTATTGGCGATCGTTTAAATGTTAACTTGCCTATCGCTAACCCTGCGGGAAGCATTGGTATGCATGTAGCGAAATTAGCTGATGGTACTTTAATTGACCTCGAGCTTACAGCGCTAGAGCAAGAGAACAAAGGTGAAATCATTGCTAGCCCGCGAATCACAACGGCTAACCAGAAAAAGGCACGAATTGAACAAGGTACGGAAATTCCTTATGTTCAGGCCGCCTCAAGTGGTGCCACTACCGTAACCTTCAAAAAAGCGGTGTTGAGCTTAGAAGTTACGCCTCATATCACGCCAGATAACAAAGTGATTCTCGATCTTGCTATTACCCAGGATACACGAGGCGACACCGTAGACACGCCAACTGGCCCTGCGACAGCAATCGATACACAACGTATTGAGACGCAGGTGTTAGTAGAAAATGGTCAAACAGTGGTGCTTGGTGGTATTTACCAGCAGCAAATTATTAACTCTGCCAGTAAAGTACCTTTGTTGGGTGACATTCCTTACCTAGGTTACTTATTCCGCTCAACCAGTGAGCGTAATGAGAAACGAGAGCTACTGATCTTTGTTACTCCGAAGATCATGGTAGAAGACTCGATTTAAGCACGAGTTAGATAGCAAAAAGCCACTTCAAACGAAGTGGCTTTTTTGTGTGCGTTGATAACGAAAATGCGAGTTAAGTAACCCGATAATAGACGCTCACGTTTTTACATGTATTCGAATACTTTAATGACGCGCTCCACGCCTGAAATATTGCGAGCGATATTGACCGCTTTGTTTGCTTCCACGTCTGCTACCAGCCCCATTAAAAAGACCTCACCATTTTCCGTGACTACTTTAATATTGTTGCCACTGACATCCTCAGCTGCCAGCAACTGGGTTTTTACCTTTGATGTTAGCCAGGTATCGTGGCTTTGTGTGGTGATGCTGGTAGGGGAGCCAATACGTAATTGGTTATGAAGCTTTCGCGTGCCATCGATGCGCTCTGCTGCGCGTTGTACAGTGGTTTTATACTGTTCACTCGGCACTTGCCCTAGCAGTAATACAATACCGTTATAGCTGACGACAGACACGTTGGCGTTGGCATTTTCGCCTAACGCCTCTTTAATCGCCATGGTGGTTTTTATTTCAATATTATTGTCATCTATCTGACTGCCTATAGTGCGGCGATCGTTGGCTGCTGTGACTGCGCCAGCGGTGCCGGCGACTACGGCTGCGGCGCAGCCTTGCAAAAGCACAGTACCAACTAAAATAGCTATAAGGTTCTTATTCATTAGCTTTCTTCCTGTGGGAATAGGGTCATATCAACAAGTTCTGTCAAACAGTGTATGTTGACTAAATGAGATTCCAAAATACGGCTTGGACGCTTAGCTGGTACGCGAATCTCGACGTCACTTGCACTGAGCAGTCCCGCCAGCTCGCCGCCATCATCGCCGACTAACACGATAACGGTCATGTCTTTAGTCAAAGCGGCTTCTACGGCGCTGACGACATTCTTTTCATTGCCATTAATAGCAATGGCAAGTAATAAATCCCCTTGCTCGCCGAGCGCTTTAATCTGCCTAGCAAAGATATCGCGGCTGGGTTGTGATGAGCCAGCCGGGCTTAAATTCAGTGCATGCGATGAAAGTGATACCGCAGGTAAACACGGGCGCTCGGTCTCAAAATGGTTCACCAACAGAGCGGCAAAATGGTCGCTGAGCATATGGCAACTTGCAGCGCCACAACATAATAATTTGCGGCCGTTAATCAATGTCTGTGCAATACTCAACGAAGCGGTTTCAAGCACGCTAGGTAAAACTTCCCCTGCGGCAATTTGCGCCTGAATGCTTTCGGTAAAAAGTGCTTTAACTTGTTCCTGCATTTATAATACGTTCTTTATCCAGTGAAACTCTGGCTCTTTCTCACCTTGTATTGCGACAAAATCAGCACGCAATACGCAGCCTGCTAAGCCCTTTTGTTGCACATAGTGTGCAATGGTTCTTTGTAGTCGCTGTTGCTTGGTGTGGCTAAGCGCATGCAGAGCCCCGCCATAACTACTGTGGCGACGAAACTTTACTTCAACAAATACCCACACCTGACCTTCTTTCATTATCAGGTCCAGTTCGCCATAGCGACAATGGTAATTGCGCGCCACCGGCGTCAGCCCTTGCTGAGTTAGGTATTTCTGTGCCAGCAACTCAAAGTGCTGGCCTTTTTCTCGGCTATTGCGCCACGCTTTCGGGAGCCATGACATTACTCGATTCCTCAAATTGCTTCTTCATGAAAAGCGGTGTGGGATCGAGGTGCTCAAGACTCACTTTGTTAATGCTTCTTGACTGATAGCGTGCCCACGCTAAATGGCGAACAATCTCGCCGTTACTTATTACACTTAGCTCTCCAGTAAGACCGGTTTGGCTTTTTCCTGGCAGCATACTGAGCTGTCGCAATTGCGGGATCAGTGAAATCGCATCATAGCCCATGGCAAATAGACGCTGCTCAATGTCGGCAACGTCAGGCCAGAGGCTATCAAAGCGTTCTCTGAGCTGCCGAGTATTCAGGTTAGCTAACCCCTTTGTCGGTAGCATCCACGGTAACTCAGTGAAGTATAAGCCATTTAAGTCACGTTTATCGGTGCTATCAATGCGCGTGCTGTGGCTTTTGGAGCTTGCATACAGGGGAATGCGCTCAACGAAGGTGCTCACGTTAACATCAAGATAGGGTTTTAATAGCCGAGTTTGCGTGGCATTAGCGAGTAGATAAACCACATCTATGTCGCGACGAGAACGGGTTTCACTCTTTACGTTGCGCTTAAAAATGCCCTCGATGGCGTCTATGCGTGCTTCGCTATCGTCGACTTCAAGTAACTCAGTGATGACTTTTTCCATCTCTTTATTGTCATCGAATAACCCCACAAGTGGTGGCTGCTCATTATAACGTTGCCACTGACTGCTAAAGTGCTCACTCAATCTTTGTCCTGAGCGCTCATTTGGGGCCAAGATCAGCGGCTTTTCAAAGCCTTTAGCCATAAAGTGTGCTAAGGCCTGATCTAATTCGTGCTCCGGGGCCAGAGCAAAATAATAATGCTGTAAAGACTGGCGTTCGATGTCGCTGCGGTTCAGGTATATGCTGGGTATTCCCTCTAGCAGGTTGTGCTGTTCAAAGCGGTTAATGTTGCTTTTCAGTAATGGCCCTAAGGCGAAATCGATTTGCTTGTCATTGAGCTGCTGCGTTAGTTGCTGATTTTCTAAATTTGCATCAATGAAATAAATGTCTTCGAATTGATAGTTATCTAGGGCCGCCAATACACCTGACTTCACGGCTTCACCCAGGCCCTTATTAGCGCCACTTAAAGGTAAAATAACAGCTAATTTAGTGGCGTTATAGGGCTCAACTTTCATCAGCTCAGCCACTTTTTCGTCTAGGGCAAAGCTCGCGGGGTGTCCTGGATAGCGGCGTTGCCAGTTATTGGAAGCTTGATGTAACTCAACTGGAGAGCCCAAATAAAGTTGTTTTATTTTAGCAAGTTGTACCCAGCCTTTAGCGATAGCTGAGCCGGAGTCATACTTTGTTAGCTGTTGCGGGCTCAAAGATTGTAAAGACCGCCACAAAATGGGGTTTAACTGTGATGCTTCTATTTGATAGCGGTTTGCGGTTTCTGAAGCACGTAATAAAAATGGTGCGCTTTGTTGTGGCATTTGCATTCGCACGTAGGCGGTGCCTTGCACTAACTGATGCCAGTAGAAATGCTCTGGCGTTTGCAATTGCGATTGCACTGAGCGTGAGGTTTGCAAAGCACGTTGTGGTTCGCCCATTTGCGCTTGCGCGTAAGACTTTAATAACACCGCTTGAATTTGTTGCTCAGGGTGGCTGCGTAACAGGGTGTCGCTGGCTTGCAATAGTAGCGACCAATTTTGCTCATTAATAGCCTGATTTTGAGTGCGGTTAAGTAACTGTACGCGAGTGGCGCCTTCGCTATTTTGAGCTTGTTGGTATAACTGCTGTGCACTGAGTGTCTGAATCGGCTCAGGCTCACTCACGTTAGTTGTAAGATTTTCACTTTCTTGTGGCTTTTGTGTTGTGCTGCAGGCCGATAAGCCTGACAATAACAGCATAAAAGCAATCGATTTGAGTCGCACAGTCTTTGTATTCCAATTGGCCTTAGTGTGATTCGCTTATCTTACTGACTGATGCAGGAGAGCTCAATGTCCAATGCGGATATTTCAACCGACCCCCAAGACCAAGGTACCTTGTTTATTGTTGCCACACCCATTGGTAACTTGGATGACATCAGCCAGCGTGCTATCAAAACCCTAAGTGACGTCGACTTAATCGCTGCTGAAGACACGCGCCACACTGCCAAGCTGCTGTCGCACCTGGGACTCAGTAAGCGTACCTTTGCCTTGCATGATCATAACGAAAAACAAAAGGCACAGCAGGTACTCACTTGGCTACAACAAGGGCAAAACGTAGCGCTGGTGAGCGACGCCGGAACACCACTGATAAGCGATCCTGGTTATGCCTTAGTGAGTTTATGCCGTGAACAAGGGGCTCAAGTAACCCCAATTCCCGGCGCATGCGCAGCTATTGCGGCGCTGAGTTGCTCCGGATTACCCACCGACCAATTCCAATTTATTGGTTTTGCTCCAGCAAAATCCAAAGCCAGACAAAGCTTTTTCAGTGACGCGTATAACTCAGGCATGACTAGCATTATTTACGAAAGTACGCACCGTATTATGGCGAGCTTAGAGGATTTAAGTGCCGCGCTAGGAGAGCAAGCTCAAGTCGTGCTTGCTAAAGAGTTAACGAAAAGCTTCGAGACCTTCTTCAGTGGTACGGTCACTGAGTTACAACAGTTTTTACAGCAGGACCCCGCGCGACAAAAGGGTGAAATCGTGTTGATGTTGCCAGGGAAACCGAATAAGGCCAGTGCCGTAAGTGAAGAAGCACTGCGTTTGATTGCCTTACTGGAAGAGCACATGCCACTGAAGCAAGCTTGCGGTGTGGCTGCTGACTATCTCGGACAAAAGAAAAATGCACTGTATAAGGCCGTGATAGCGCAAAAGCAATAAAGTGCTGGGCAAATTACTTGGCATGCGTATAATGGCGCCCCTGAGTCAGCCGGATAATCGCTGCCTGTGACGAAAATGATCAGGGGGAGGAAAGTCCGGGCTCCACAGGGCAGGGTGCCAGCTAACGGCTGGGGGGCGTGAGCCTACGACAAGTGCAGCAGAGAGAAAACCGCCTAAGTCCTTCGGGACCGGTAAGGGTGAAAGGGTGCGGTAAGAGCGCACCGGGCCACTGGTAACAGTTGGTTGCAAGGTAAACTCCACCCGGAGCAAGACCAAATAGGGTTCCTCATGGTGTGGCCCACATCGGAACCGGGTAGGTTGCTTGAGCCATAGAGCAATTTATGGCCTAGACGAATGATTATCGATCTCCTTCGGGAGTGAACAGAACCCGGCTTATAGGCTGACTCAAATAATTCCATGCCCGCTTGAATCATCAAGCGGTTTTTGGAACCTTTCCTTAGTAATATTTAACTCTTTCAGCCATGTTGGCGGACAGAGGTACACCTTGTGGCGCGCAGGGTTCTTTATTAGCGACTAACTGATAGTGCTTTACCTGAAGCTGCCAATTGCATCAGAACTTGATGGTTTGCCCATACACAGGTATCTCTGCCTCTATCCCATGATCGCAGCGCAATTTTTCTTTAAGTGTGGCTAAGGCACCGGGCTCACCATGCACTAATGCGAGTTGTAGTGGCAGCTGAAAATGTCCAATCCAATCACTCAATTCCTGTTGCCCTGCATGCGCGGAAAACCCACCTAAGGTTTCAACATTGGCTTTGACAGCGAATTGTTCACCAAACATCCTGATATGTTCTGCCTCTTCAACCAGCCTACGCCCCAAGGTGCCTTGGGCCTGATAGCCGACAAAAATAAGGGTGTTGCGACTCTCCCAGATACGGTGCTTAAAGTGGTGAGTGATGCGCCCACCCGTGCACATACCGCTGCCAGCGATGATCAGTGCGCCATTGGTGATCTTGTTGATTGACATCGACTCTTCTGGCGACACCATAAGGTGCAGCGTGCTGAGAAAGTGCTTGAGTAGGGTTTGTTCGCCGGTACATAGCGCTTTTACGCCCTCACAATCCAAGGTTGGCAACCATTGGTCATAAATCTGAGTGACCTCTATGGCCATTGGGCTGTCTAAAAATATGTGCCAATCGTCAAGCTCCCCAGCGAGCTGTAACTTACCCAAATAAAGTAATAGCTCTTGTGTTCGTCCTACGGCAAAGGCTGGGATCATGACATTACCGCCTTTAGTGTATGCGCGGTGCAAAATATCTTTAAACTGAGCTAAGGTATCGCCTTGAGTGCGGTGTTCACGGTCGCCATAGGTGCCTTCCATGACCACTAAGTCGGCCCGCGTCAAGCATGTGGGATCCTTCATCAACAAGGTATCTTTATTGCCTAGATCTCCAGAAAAAATTAAAGTTTTTTGACGGCTATGCTCATCAAATTTCAATTCTACAATCGCTGAGCCGAGTATGTGGCCTGCGTCGTAGAAACACACAGAGGCGTTGTCGGCTAATTTTCTCTGCTGTTGATAGGCAGTGGGTTTTAATAGAGCGAGCACATGCAGGACATCAGCTTTAGTGTACTGTGGCGTCAATTCACACTGACCTTTTCGTTTGAGCTTACGATTCTCGCGCATTAAGTCGTTCTCATACAGGCTAAGTGCATCAAACAACATAATTGGCAGCAACTGGGCCGTTGCCTCAGTGCAATAGATATCACCGTTAAAACCATCATGAACCAATAACGGCAAACGTCCACAATGATCTAAGTGGGCATGAGATAAAATAACTGCATCCAGGGAATAGGGATTGAAAGGAAATTGCTCACGTACCGCCTCCGTTTTTGCTTTCATTCCTTGGTGTAGGCCACAGTCTAGTAGTACCGCGCCAAGCGCTGGAGACGAAACCAAGTGACATGAGCCGGTCACTTCTTGTGCCGCACCGTAAAAGGTAATTTCAGCCATGCGTATCCCCCCTCACACCCATGCTAGCGACAACCGTTATTACTGTACTATCAGTGTAGTGAGTAAAACTGACGAGGGTAAGAATTTATTCAAACCTCGCTTTAAGCTAGCGATGATTGGTCAATCGCCGTTGCAACACTTGAGCGAGGTCATTCAATCAGTATGCTAAAAATTAGCATCTAGCACGCTAATATTTCCGGTTACTCTATCCATAAACGCACACTACACTGAACCTATGTCGTTTCATAACGCGAGTTATCAGCGTAAGTCTAAAGGTGCACCATGAATGTTATTAAAGTACTCAATGCCCAGCCTGCTGAAGATGGGGCGGGCGTTAAGATCCGCCGCGTACCAGGTTTCGACGGTCGTTATCTAGATCCCTTTTTAATGCTTGATGAGCTTAAATCAGACCATAGTGACGATTATATGGCAGGGTTTCCCGCGCATCCCCATCGCGGCATTGAAACGTTTACTTATCTTATTAAAGGTGGTTTTGAACATCGCGATCATCTTGGCAACCGTAAAGCTGTTCGCGCCGGTGATGTGCAATGGATGAGTACAGGTAAAGGAGTCATCCATAGTGAAATGCCTCTGGCTGATAGTGAAGGCCTGCACGGTTTTCAGATTTGGCTCAATATGGATGCCAAAGACAAAATGAATGCGCCACAATATCAGGACTCAGCGCAAAGTGGCTTGCCGCAAATAAGTAGCCAAGGAGTGCATTTAAAAGCCTTGGCAGGAGCTTGGACTCTTAACGCTGAACAAGTGCAGTCACCTCTGAGCAACCTAGCTTGCAACGGCGCCATTGCTGATATCAACATCGAATCAAAGGCGCAACTAGAGATGCCGGCGATGGGCTGTGAGCGGGTGCTAGCCTATATACACACTGGTTCAATTACTGCTGCAGGGCAAAGGTATCAGGCGGGACAGTTGCTGGTGCTTGATGGCGACTGTGCCATCATTGCAACCACGGATCAACCCAGTGGGTTACTACTGCTGCGGGGCGAACCGTTGCACCAACCGATCGCACACATGGGTCCATTCGTTATGAATACACAAGCCCAGTTACAGGATGCTATCCGCGATTATCAAAACGGGCAATTCGGACAATTATCACAATAGGAGGCTACCTTTATGGGTTTACTCGTGAATGGAAAGTGGCAAGACAAGTGGTACGACACTGATAGTAGCAAAGGTGAATTTCAGCGAGAAAGTGCGCAGTTACGTAACTGGGTCACCGCTGATGGCAGTGCTGGACCAAGTGGCCGGGAAGGGTTTAAAGCGCAGAAGGGGCGTTATCATTTATATGTGAGTTTAGCCTGTCCATGGGCGCATCGAACGCTTATTTTCCGCACCTTAAAAGGCCTTGAAGACTATATTGATGTGTCGGTAGTGAGCCCAGATATGCTGTCGCAAGGATGGACTTTCGATCAAGCTAAGGGTAGCTCGGGTGATTCATTATTTGGCTACCACTATATGCATCAGTTGTACACGCGCAATAATCCTACATACAGCGGTCGTGTCACTGTTCCTGTGCTGTGGGATAAGCAACAAAACTGTATCGTGAGTAATGAATCAGCGGAAATTATCCGGATGTTTAATGAGGCCTTCAACCATCTGACTGGCAACACGCTGAACTTTTATCCTGAGCACTTACGCAAGGATATCGACGCGATTAACGAGCTGGTTTACCACGGTATCAACAACGGCGTATATCGAACGGGGTTTGCCACTACACAGCAAGCCTACGAACAGGCCTTTGATACGCTATTTAGCGCTCTGGAAAAAGTAGAAAGAAGACTGGCAGGTCAGCGTTATCTGGTGGGCAGCGAGCTCACTGAAGCAGATTGGCGGTTATTTACGACCTTGATACGGTTCGATGCCGTTTACTTTGGCCACTTTAAGTGTAATAAGCGCACCATAGAGAGCTATGATAATTTAGCGAATTATTTGCGTGACTTATACCAAGTTAAGGGCGTGGCTGAAACACTCAACATGGCGCACATTAAACGTCATTATTACTTTAGTCACACCATGATTAATCCGACTCAAGTAGTGCCTAAGGGGCCTGATTTAGATTTTAGTCGTCCGCACAACCGTCGCTTTATGGGCTAAATTAAAAGCTGAGCCAGTCGCAGCCATTTTAAAGAAGGGCGGCTGGTTAGCAGCTCTGTAAGACTGCCAGCAGAAAATGCCGTAGCCACACCTTTGGGGTGGCTCATCAACTTACCACCTTGATAATGTAGCTGCTGTTTGTCCAAAGCGATAAGCTGCTTACGAATCTGCCCTTGCTCGGCCAGTAAATCAGCATATTCAGTCTGTTTTTTCAGGATCAGACGGGTCAGCATCGGTTTGCTCCTGTGAAGATGAAGGTTTCTTGCTTACTGCAATGGTGCGTTCAAAGCTCACTTGCGCCAAGGCAAGCTTCATTTGCCGAATTAGCCACCACAGCAGAAGTAGTTGCGCCGCTAATGAGCCACAGATACTCAGAGCCATCGATTGTGTTAACCAGTACAGCACCGTGGCGGCGGCGCCAACAACAGTTAACCAAATTACCAATGCGGTCATAGCAATGGCGACAATCAAACCCAAAGTTAATAATAGCGCTTTGGCACTTATTTTAGCTTCAGTGGCAGCGAGCTCAAAGATGCACTGTATTTGTTCACCCCAGCGCTGCGCGTAATCTTGAAATAATTGAGCAACCCGCGTCAAAGACGCAGATTGCTCATCATGCTGCTCGTTCTCAGCAGCCGAGTCATGATGCTCTTCAGCCATGATTATTTACGGCGAATAAGAGCGGTAACGGCCATGCCTGCCGCGAATGCCAATCCCGCACATAGCAATGGATTTTCTTGCGCAAAGCGGCGACTGCGACTCACAGAGCTTTTCAAACTCGCTTCTAACGCTTCGCGTTTCTCGTGTAGAGTCTCGGCAGACTCACTAGCATGTTTGCGCACATAGTCTTCCGCCGTGGCCGCTTTCTGAGCCACTTGGTCTACCGCAGCGTGGGCGGCTTTAGAGGCGCTTTCAGTAGTTGGAGCTGTGGGTGTGTGAGCTGAATTGCTTTGCGTTTGTTCAGCAGTCTTAGTATTAGCATTTGCCATGGTGTATCTCCTTTATCTGACAGTTCACAGTTTTTAACGCAACTCTCATTCCAAGTATTAGAAGTCAACAAAATCAGTAGCTTAAAAACATACGCAGATAAAATTGAGAGGGTAAGACTAAATACTTACGCACTCAGGCAGTAAAATTTACACAGTGAAGATCACGGTACCACGTGGAATGAATAAAAAATGAACATTTATTCCCTAGGTAAAAGTATGATCCACATTTTCCCACCGAATTCATAGACTTCCTTAAAACCCGCATATTATCTAGCTTTGCAAGAGGTTATTGGATTTTTCATTGCTTGACAAAAAGGCTTGTCAAGCCCTAGACTGTAGTTCAGTGGGAAAATGTGGGTTTTAGTGGATCAATGTGGATCTGCACTATTACCGAAAACCAAAACAGCAACACTTGGACGGCATTTTATTTATGTTTCGCGGCGCCAGCACACTCAGCCTTGATGACAAGGGCCGATTTGCGATACCAACAAAGTATCGGAATCAGCTGCTTGCGGATAATGGCGGCGAAATTATCTGCACTATCAATTTAAGTGATCCCTGTTTATTGCTGTATCCCCTGAGTGAATGGCAAGTCATCGAACAACGCTTAGCGAGTTTGTCGAACATTAAGCCCAGAGCGAAACGCATGCAGCGCTTGCTACTAGGGAACGCGATGGATTACCAAGTTGATAAAAATGGCCGTGTGCTATTAGCTCCTCATCTACGCGACTATGCGCAACTAGGTAAGAAAATCGTACTCGTGGGGCAACTGAATAAGTTTGAAATTTGGGATGAGGCGCGTTGGCAGCAGCAAATGCAAGATGACATTGCTATCGAACTAGGACAAGAATTTGAACAGGATGAAGATCTCGCTGATTTTTCATTCTAACTCTAAAAGGCGCGAACACACGCATGAGCGAAGACTTTCAACATATATCCGTGTTAATGACGGAGACAATAGAGGCCCTGGCCATTAAACCTGATGGTATTTATATCGACGGGACTTTTGGCCGTGGTGGGCACTCTGGCGAAATACTCGCTCGTCTTGGTGAGCAGGGGCGCTTGCAAGCCATCGATCAAGACCCGAGTGCTATCGCTGCGGCACAACGCTTTGCTGATGACCCGCGTTTTAATATTGCCCACAGTCGTTTCTCTCGTCTTGATGAAGTCGCCGAAGCACAGGGACTTACCGGCAAGGTCGATGGTATTTTGCTCGATATTGGCGTGTCGTCACCTCAGCTAGATGATGCCGGACGTGGCTTTAGCTTTATGAAAGACGGCCCCTTAGATATGCGTATGGACCCCTCTCAAGGGCGAAGTGCTGCGCAGTGGCTGGCAGAAGCAGAGTTAGAGGACATGGTCTTCGTGTTTAAAAAGTACGGTGAGGAAAAGTTTGCTCGGCGTATCGCAACCAAAATAATCGAGACTCGCGCCCACACTGACATTAATTCAACCGCGCAATTAGCCAAGCTGATTGATGAGGCGGTGCCTGTTAAAGACAAACATAAGCACCCAGCAACGCGTACATTCCAAGCTATTCGCATTTATATCAATAGTGAGTTAGAGGAAATTCAGACGGCATTACAAGCTGCTCTGAAAGTACTGAAACCGGGTGGGCGATTAGTGGTGATTTCTTTCCACTCCTTAGAGGATCGCATTGTAAAACAGTTTATTAAAAAGCAGAGCAAGGGAGAGGCAATGCCTAGAGGTCTGCCGTTAACCGATGAGCAATTAAAACAACAGTTAACGCTCAAGGCAGTAGGCAAAGCCATTAAGCCGAGCGAGGAAGAAATCGCTCGCAACAGCCGTGCGCGCAGCTCCGTCCTTCGTGTAGCTGAGAGATTGGGATGAGCCAACAACAACTAAATCGCCATCCAAATCTCTTGTTAGAGATCTTGCGGGGACTATTTGACAATAAGATCACATTGGGGCTGCTTTTTCTTATTCTTATCAGTGCCTTGGCTATAGTACAAGTCACTCATTTGTCGCGAGCAAAATTGATCGCTCAAGACCGCTTATTACAAGAGCGGGACGAATTAGATTTGAACTGGCGTTACTTATTAGTTGAAGAAGAGTTTTATTCTCAACATGCCCGCATCGAGCAAATAGCGAAAGAGCAGTTGGATATGAAGCGCCCCACCAGTGAAGACGAGGAAGTGGTAATAGTCCCATGAGAGCTGCAAAGCGTAAAAACAATGGTAACAACCTTATCACCTGGCGGTTTATGCTGGTCTGCGGTGCTGTGCTTATGGTGTTTGTCACCTTAGTTGCACGTGCCGCTTATTTGCAAGTGATAGAGCCGGATAAAGCGCGTAGCGAGAACGCCAAACGCACCGTGCGAGTAGAGAAGCTTCAAGTGCAACGCGGTATGATTTTTGACCGTCAAGGCAAAGAGTTGGCGGTCAGCGTACCTGTTGTGAGTGTTTACGCTGACCCTAAGGCGATTGATAAGTACCTGCGCAAGAAGGTAGTGAGTCATACCAAAAAGCAGGGCCAAGACCCGCAAGATGTCTTGGACAGACCCGCCCACTTAAAAGATTTAAAACAAGCCTTCTACAAACAAGATATGCGTTGGCGTGAACTGGCTGATGTATTGCGTTTAGGACGTGCCCATGTCGATAAGCGCCTTACCGGCGATAAAGACCGCCGCTTCGTCTATTTAAAACGCCAAGTAACCCCTGCGGTTGCCAATTATATTGATGAACTCAACCTGCCAGGCGTACATCTGCTAGATGAGTCTAAACGTTATTACCCAGCGGGAGAGATCACCGCTCATGTATTGGGCTTTACCAATATTGATGGGCATGGCATCGAGGGCATTGAGAAACTCTATGATGAAGCACTCACGGGCACTGAAGGACGACGCACTATTCGTAAGGATGCGCGTGGCCGCGAAGTAGCGGTGCTTGACGAGCGCCAGCGCGTGGAGCCAGAAAATATCGAGTTATCGATTGATCAACGTATTCAAGTTATCGCATATAAGGCGCTGAAATCAGCCGTGCTCACCTACAAAGCAACATCAGGTTCGGCCATGGTGGTGGATGTAAAAACCGGCGAAATTTTAGCCATGGTTAACAGTCCCTCGTTCAATCCCAATAATTTAGAAGATGCAGCACCACATAAGCGCCGTAACCGCGCTATTACCGATTTATTTGAGCCGGGTTCAACCATTAAACCTTTGTCAGTGTTAGCTGGTTTAGACTATGGAAACATCCAAGCGAACGACACTATAGATACTTATCCAGGGTGGATGCGTGTGGGTGGCAGTCTAGTGCAAGATACCCATAACCGGGGTGAGATGTCACTGCGAGAAATACTCAAAGTATCAAGCAATATGGGGGTGGCGAAGATCACCCAAGATCTCCCTAAAGACTATTTTGTCGGTTTATTTGAGCGTGTTGGTTTTGGCAGTGATACCGGCACTGGCATGGTGGGCGAAAGCAGCGGCTTATTCTACCCAAATCGCCGCTGGTCAGATTTCGAAATCGCGACCTTATCCTTTGGTTATGCCATTTCTGTTAGTACCGCGCAGCTCGCGCGCTTCTATGCCACCTTGGGTTCGGGCGGTATTTCTCGGCCACTGACGATTTTAAAACAACCACAACCTTTGCAAGGTGAACGCGTCTTTAAAGAAAAAGACGTGAATGCGGTAGTTGAGATGATGGAAAGCGTCTTTGAAAAAGGCGGCACGGCCTCGAAAGTGAAAGTGGATGGTTATCGTGTAGCGGCTAAAACAGGAACTTCTAAAAAAGCGGTTGCGGGTGGCTATGGCGATGAATACGTGGGGTATTTTGCCGGCCTTGGTCCGGTCAGCGATCCGCGATTAGCGGTTGTGGTAATGGTTAACGAACCCGGCGGCGATGTTTACTATGGCGGTGCTACAGCCGGCCCTGTATTTGCTGAGATCATGTCCAATGCGCTGCGTATTTTGAATGTAGCACCTGATTTAGAGCCCGTCGCTAACCTTGCAGAAGAAGGAGGTGGAGATGCGTAATCTTCGCGAAGTACTCGCACCTTGGGGCATAGATACCGACATTGAGTTGGTCAATGAGTTGCAGCTCGATAGCCGCCGCGTCAATCGCGGCGATGTCTTTGTAGCTATTAAAGGCCATCAACTGGATGGCGGACAATTTGCTAAACAAGCCATTGCCGCAGGAGCGAATGCGGTTATTGCCGATAGCCGTTGTCAACTTAACAGTGATGATGAGCGCATTATTGTCGTGGATGAGCTGAGCCTGCGTCTTTCGCAGTTGGCGGCGCAATTTTACGGCGAGCCAAGTAATGCCTTTGATCTGGTTGGCGTAACTGGCACCAATGGGAAATCGTCTACCACCTCATTTATTGCTACTTTAGCGCAGTACTGTGAGCGCAGCAGTGCCATAATCGGCACGTTGGGCTGGGGCGATGCCCAGCAGATGAATGCGTTGAGCAACACCACGCCGAGCAGTGTTGAGCTACAACAGATTTTCGCCAAGTTAAAACAACAACAAAAACAGTTAGTGGCAATGGAAGTCTCCTCACATGGCCTTATTCAGGGCCGTGTTGCTAATAGCCATTTTCGCGCTGCTGTGTTTACCAACTTGTCTCGCGATCACTTAGATTACCATGGCGATATGCAAAGTTACGCTGATGCCAAGCTGATCCTCATGCGTGATTGTAATGCGAAAATGGTGGTGCTTAACCAAGACGATGCGGTTGCCCAGGGGTGGCTAGAAAAATATCCATTTGATGACTTGGTTGTATACGGCCGTAAAACCTTGCCCCCTGAGCTCGGTCGCTATGTGTATTTTAGCAATGTTCAGTTTTTACCTAGCGGTTTACGCGCGCAGATCAGCAGTAGTTGGGGAGAAGGGCAAATAGAGCTGCCACTGTTCGGTGAGTTTAACCTTTATAATGTGTGCGCTGCACTGGCAACATTGCTTGGCCTAGGTTATCCGCTGCCTGCGTTATTGGCTGGCTGTAAAACTTTGATGCCTATCGCTGGGCGTATGCAAGCATATAGTGCACCACAGCAGCCAACCTGTGTGGTGGATTATGCCCATACCCCAGATGCTTTAGAGCTCGCATTACAAGCCTTGCGTCAACACGCACCTGGTAAAGTGACCTGTGTGTTTGGTTGTGGCGGTGACCGCGATAAAGGTAAGCGGCCATTAATGGCCAAGGCGGCACAAAAGTACGCTGACCGCGTGGTGGTGACCAGCGATAATCCACGCAGCGAAGACCCACACACCATACTCGATGATATTAAAAGCGGTTTCAGTGCCAATATTGAAGCTCATTATGAAGTGGACAGAGCGAAGGCAATCGCCTTGGCGATTACACAAGCGGGCAGTGAGGACATTGTGCTCATCGCCGGCAAAGGCCATGAAGACTATCAAATCATTGGCGAGCAGACACTCGCGTTTTGCGACCGCACTGTGGTGCAGCAGTTATTGCATCAACAAGGAGGTAAATAATGATTGCCATGGATTTAAACTGGCTTAGCGACACCTTAGGGTGTGCCTACCAGGGCGAGAATTGCGCTGTCGAAAATATTAATACCGATACGCGTAGCTTATGTGCAGGGGAAGTGTTTTTAGCACTTAAAGGGCCGAATTTTGACGGCCATCAGTTTATTGATGTGGCCGAGCAACAAGGGGCCGTTGCGCTCATTGTTGAACACCCAGTAGATAGTACTTTGCCGCAACTGATTGTGGCTGATACACGATTAGCTTTAGGGCAAATCGGTGCTGCGGTAAAAGCTCAAGTCGCCCCTAAAACTATCGCTATCACAGGGAGCGTGGGTAAAACCACAGTGAAAGAAATGTGTGCGGCAATATTGGCACAAAAAGGTGAAGTGCTGGCGACAAAAGGCAATTTTAACAACGATATTGGTGTGCCATTAACCTTAATGCGTCTAGCGCCAAAACATCAGTACGCCGTTATTGAGTTGGGCGCGAATCATCTCGGCGAAATTGCCTACACCACATCATTAACTAAACCCGATGTGGCTGTAGTGTGTAATGTTGCTGAGGCACACCTTGAGGGCTTTGGCTCGTTACAAGGAGTGGCCACCGCGAAAGGCGAAATTTTTTCTGGTCTCGGCGAGCAAGGCGTAGCAGTCATTAATGCTGATAGCGAATTTAAACAGCAGTGGCTAGACGATTTGGGCTCACGCAAAGTGAAGCAGTTTTCCATGAGTCAGCAACTGGATGTATGGGCAGAAGATATTCATCTTGATGCTTTGGCCCGGGCGTCGTTTACGCTGTGTAACAGCAAAGAAAAAGTCGCTGTTGAGCTTGCTATTCCCGGTAAACATAATGTCACCAATGTCTTGATTGCTGCAGCATTAACGACCAGTGTCGGCTGCTCCTTACAAGAGGTTGCCAGCGGTCTTAAGACCATGCATCAAGCCCATGGCCGCGTTAATCTGATTGAGGTATCAAGTCAGCTCACAGTCATTGATGATAGTTACAATGCCAACGTCAAATCGGTGCAAGCCGCTATTGACCTACTCGCTGACGTTCAAGGCCACCGTGTACTGGCTTTGGGTGATATGAATGAGCTCGGTGAAGATGCCCGTGATTATCATCAACAAGTGGGTGAGTATGCAAAACAACGCGGTATTGAAGCCGTTTATTCTCTGGGCGTATTGAGCCGTTACGCCAGTGATGTCTATGAACAAGCCGAACGCCACTTTTCTGGGCGTGATCAACTCCTTGAGCAAATGCTCAAAGACTTACGACAGACACAACAAAAAACAACGGTAGTCGTGAAAGGATCGCGCAGTTCACGCATGGAGCTTTTAGTGGAAGATTTAGTGGCGCATGGCAAGCAGTTAGCCAGCGAGGGAGAGAAGTAATGTTAGTGTGGCTGGCTGAATACCTGACCCAATTTTATAGTGGATTTAATGTCTTTTCATATTTGACGTTGCGAGCCATTTTAGGAATTTTAACGGCATTGTTGATGTCGTTGTACTTTGGGCCGAAATTGATCGTGGCGCTCCAGCGTATGCAAATCGGTCAAACCGTGCGTGATGACGGTCCACAATCTCATCTAAGTAAATCCGGCACACCCACCATGGGTGGACTACTCATTCTGGGTGCTATTTTTACCAGCACTTTGCTGTGGGCCGATTTAAGCAATAAATACGTGTGGGCAACGTTGTTTGTCATTGGCTCGTTGGGGATCGTTGGGTTTATTGATGATTACCGTAAAGTGATTCGCAAAGACCCTAAAGGGTTAATCGCTAAGTGGAAGTATTTTTGGCAATCAGTCATTGCCTTAGTCGTCGCGTTTGCGCTTTATGCCAGCTCTCAGCAAGCAGCGGAAACCGCGCTGATAGTGCCGTTTTTCAAAGAAGTGATGCCTCAGCTAGGGCTGTTCTACATTGTAATGACCTACTTCGTTTTAGTCGGTACATCTAATGCGGTCAACCTCACCGACGGCCTTGATGGGTTAGCTATCGTGCCGACTATTTTGGTCGCCTCAGCGTTGGCAATCATCGCTTATGTTACCGGTCATGCGAACTTTTCCAGCTACCTGCATATCCCTCATTTACCGCTGACCAGTGAGCTGGTGGTGGTGTGCACCGCCATTGTTGGCGCTGGGTTAGGCTTTTTATGGTTCAACACCTATCCAGCTCAAGTCTTTATGGGCGATGTTGGTTCCTTGGCGCTAGGCGGAGCACTGGGCATTATTGCCGTGTTGGTACGCCAAGAGTTGGTATTGGTAATTATGGGCGGGGTCTTTGTGATGGAGGCGTTGTCAGTGATCTTACAGGTAGGCTCTTACAAGCTGCGCGGTGAGCGTATTTTCCGGATGGCCCCCATTCATCACCATTACGAATTAAAAGGTTGGCCAGAACCGCGCGTCATCGTGCGCTTTTGGATAATTTCCATTGTATTAGTTTTGGCCGGTTTGGCGACATTGAAGATTAGGTAATGAGCTATTTAGACACGCTTAAAAATAAACGTATCGCGGTGCTCGGACTGGGTATATCTGGTCTGGGCACGGTGCGTTTTCTGCATGCTCATAATCTTCACCCTGTGCTTATTGATTCTCGTCAACAGGTACCAACACAATTGTGGCTCGACTCTCACGTGCCGCACTTAGAACGTCGTTTTGGCGATTTTGACAAAGCCGAACTGACGCAGTTTGATGTCATTATTATCGCCCCAGGCATCGCTCTCAGTACACCACAAGTGCGCCAAGCAATTGCCGAAGGTGTTGAAGTGATCGGCGATGTCGAGCTTTTTGCTCGTCTTAATAACAAACCTGTGCTTGCAGTGACAGGTTCAAATGGTAAGTCCACGGTGGTTTCGCTGTTAGCTAAAGTGCTCGAGTGCGGCGGCTTACAGGTGGGCTTAGGTGGCAACATTGGCACCGCAGTACTTGATTTGCTAGCGCAAGATATGGATGCGTATGTGTTAGAGCTGTCGAGCTTTCAGTTAGAGACAACAACCAGCTTAGCCGCGAAGTCAGCATGCATCTTGAATTTGTGTGAAGATCATCTTGACCGCTACGCAGGCATGGCTGATTACATCCGCGCCAAGCAGCGTATTTATCAAGATTGTCAGTTAGCTGTTTACAATCGTGGTGACACAGATACCTACCCAGAGCATGCATCACAACCGCTGAGCTTTGCGTTGCATGATGCTGACTACCATATCATGCAACATCAGGGCGAGAGCTATTTCGCATACCGTAACTCGCCTTTATTGCCTTGCCGTAAAACGGTGTTACCGGGCAGCCATAACCAACTCAATGTGCTTGCAGTGATGGCGTTGTGTCATGATTTTCACTTTGATATCGGTGTGTTTGAGCGTGCATTGTCAGAATTTAAAGGCTTAGACCACCGCTGTCAGTATGTTACTACCTTAAATGATGTGCGCTATTTCAACGACTCAAAAGCTACCAATGTCGGAGCTACATTGGCTGCAATTAAAGGGTTAGCCGCTGAGCCCGGGCGATTGATTTTACTTGCTGGTGGTGATGCCAAAGGCGCGGATCTGACACCACTGAGAGAAACTTTGGCCGAACAAGTCGCTGAACTCATCTGCTTCGGTAAAGACGGTGATGCCATTGCCGCGCTCAAACCAGGCAGTCATCGCGTTAGTGGCATGGGTGAAGCGGTGCAAAAGGCAAAAGCCTGCGCGCAGGCTGGCGATATTGTGTTGCTTGCACCGGCTTGCGCCAGTTTAGATATGTACAGCAATTACATGGCCCGGGGTAATGACTTTATTCAACAGGTGTTGGAGGGGTCATCATGAGTTGGGAAAAGATTAAAGACTTATTCCATCTAAAACCTTCAGGGCAACTTTATGATGTGCCACTTATCTACGCGTTGCTATGTCTCATTGGCGTAGGCTTTGTAATGGTGACCAGCGCCTCGATGCCGGAAGCGGAGCGCCTGTACGATAACCCTTACCATATCATGATCCGCCAAGCTGTGTTTGTGGCCTTAGGCTTTGTGCTATTCATTGTTGCCATCAGCGTAAAAATGCAATGGTGGAAAGTGGCCAACCCTTATTTGCTGCTGTTAGGTTTAGGTTTATTAGTGCTGGTATTAATTGTCGGCAATGAAATCAATGGATCGAAGCGGTGGATCCCCATGGGGCCGATTAATATCCAAGCTTCTGAAGTAGCGAAGCTATTCTTTTTTAGCTACTTAGCTGGCTACCTCGTGCGTAAACGCGACGAAGTACAGGAGAACTTAAAAGGCTTTGTTAAACCCATTAGTGTGTTCATTGTCTACGCCGGATTGATTTTGTTGCAGCCGGATTTAGGCACCGTGGTGGTGATGTTTGTCACCACGGTCGGGCTACTTTTTCTTGCCGGCGCGAAACTATGGCAGTTTTTCGCGCTTATGCTCTCTGGCATAGGTTTAGTCATCGCTCTTATTGTTTTTGAGCCATACCGCTGGGCTCGTGTGGTGGGTTTCTTGGAGCCGTGGGAAGATCCCTTTGGCAAAGGTTATCAATTGGTTCAGTCGTTGATGGCTTATGGGCAGGGTGGATGGCTAGGCCAAGGGCTAGGCAACAGCGTGCAAAAACTGCAATACATGCCACACGCTCACAATGACTTTATATTCGCCGTGGTAGCGGAAGAATTAGGCTTTATAGGTGTATTAACCATTCTCGTACTGTTGGGAACCTTGGTATTTCGCGCTCTGCTTATCGGCCAGCGCGCCCTCAAAGCGAATAAGGAATATGAGGGTTATTTAGCTTTAGGAATTGGTATTTGGTTTGCTTTTCAAAGCATGGTGAACGTTGGTGCCAGCGCCGGAATTTTGCCAACCAAAGGCCTTACCTTACCCTTTATCTCGTACGGGGGGTCTAGTTTTTTAGTGATGGCCATTGCGGCGGGCGTGTTACTGCGAGTGGATTTTGAAACGAAAATGGCTACTAAGCAAGCAACACCGCGTGGTAATCGCCGAAGTGTCAGTGGCTCAACTTCAGCAGTTCAGGGGGCAGCATGAGTAAACGTATGGTAGTGGCTGCAGGTGGAACTGGTGGACATATCTTTCCGGGCATTGCCGTAGCCCAATACTTAATAGCGCGCGATTGGCAGGTATCTTGGGTCGGAACCGACGACCGCATGGAAGCCGAAGTAGTCCCTAAAAACGGCATCGAGATTGATTTTATCGATGTTCAAGGCGTGCGCGGGAACGGCTTAATGCGACTGTTCAAAGCGCCACTGATGATTTTGAAAGCGTTTTTTAAAGCGCGTCATATTCTCAAGCAGCGTCGCCCTAATGTGGTGCTGACTATGGGCGGCTATGTAACTGGCCCCGTTGGTTTGGCGGCAAAAAGTTTAGGCATCCCTTTAATTATCCATGAGCAAAATGCGGTCGCTGGCATGAGCAATAAACTGCTCGCTAAAATTGCCACACAAACGCTTGGGGCCTTCCCCGGGGCTTTAGCCAATGATGATTTCAAAGTGCTGGGTAATCCGGTGCGCCAGTCATTGATGCATATTGAACCTAAGCAGGTTGACTCACCAGTTAACATGTTAGTCGTGGGCGGCTCTTTGGGAGCGAAAGTGTTGAATGACGTGTTGCCTGGTGCTTTTGCTGAGCTTAACCAGAGTCATCCTCTTGCCGTGTGGCACCAAACCGGTAAGGCGCGCTCAGCGCATGTACAGCAGCAGTATGATGAGCTAGGACTTGAAGCGAAAGTAACTGAATTTATTGATGATATGGACGCAGCATTGGTATGGGCTGATGTGATTGTTTGTCGCGCTGGAGCGCTGACAGTCAGTGAAGTTGCAGCCGCTGGGCGGATGGCGCTGTTTGTGCCGTTTCCACATGCTGTGGATGACCATCAAACCGCCAATGCAGAGTATTTGGTGCAAGGTGAAGCAGCATTATGTATGCAACAGAGCGACTTTAATCACAGCTCTGTGCAACAGCTGTTGATGCCATTTTTGCAGCAACCAGAATTAATGACCGAGATGGGCAAACGCGCGAAAGCGCTCGCCAAGCTCGATGCAACCGCACAGGTTGCCAAACAATGTGAGCAGTATAGTTAATGACACAGGCAATGAGCACAGCCCCGAAATTGGGCAAGCAACAAGATAACGGCCAACGACCAGCGATGCGCCGCGTTGAGACAATTCACTTTATTGGCATAGGCGGTGCTGGTATGGGCGGCATCGCCGAAGTGCTGGCTTACGAAGGATATCGTATTACCGGTTCGGATATAGCCCAAAGTGCAATGACTGAGCGGCTGATTAAAGTCGGCGCAGAAGTGTTTATTGGGCACGACCAAAACAATGTTAAAGATGCGTCGGTAGTGGTGGTTTCCAGTGCTATTGATGAGCAAAACCCTGAAATTATCGCTGCTCGAAGTGCCCGTATTCCTATTGTGCGTCGCGCTGAGATGCTCGCTGAGTTGATGCGTTTTCGCCATGGTATTGCCATTGCTGGTACTCATGGCAAAACTACCACGACGAGCTTAGTAGCCAGTATTTTTGCTGAGGCCAAGCTCGATCCCACCTTTATAATCGGCGGATTACTCAATAGTGCCGGCAGTAACGCAAAGGTCGGTGACAGTCGTTATTTAATTGCCGAAGCCGATGAAAGTGACGCTTCATTTTTACACTTGCAGCCGATGGTATCGGTGATCACCAATGTGGAAGAAGATCACATGGATACCTATGATGGCAGCCTCGAAAAAATGAAAGACACCTATGTGGATTTCATACACAACTTGCCATTTTATGGTCTTGCCGTGGTGTGTATTGATTCTGAAGTCGCTAAAGAGCTGATTCCCCGCTTTTCTCGTCAGGTGACAACCTATGGCGAACACTGTGATGCTGACTATCGGCTCACTGACTTTAGCCAAAATGCCAGCACCTGCTCGTTCACGGTACTGTCAAAACAGGGTGAGCGTCTCGACGTGACCTTAAATATGCCCGGCAAACACAATGCCTTAAACGCCACCGCCGCGATTGCTGTAGCAAAGGATGAAGGCATTAGTGATAGCGCTATTCTCAGTGCGCTGCAGAAGTTTGAGGGCATCGGTCGTCGTTTCCAGCATTATGGTGAGTTCACTAACGAGCGTGGCAAAGTCATGCTTATTGACGATTATGGCCATCACCCGAGTGAAGTCGCAGCCACTATTAAAGCGGCGCGTGACGGCTGGTCGCAAAAACGCTTGGTGATGATTTACCAACCACACCGTTATAGCCGTACCCGCGATTTATACGAAGATTTTGTTAAGGTATTGAGTGATGTCGATCAGCTGATTTTGCTCGATGTTTATGCTGCCGGTGAAGAGCCTATTGTGGGTGCTGATTCTAAGAGTTTGTGTCGCAGTTTGCGCCAGCGTGGTAAAGAGCCATTGCATGTGGCTGATCACAACGAGTTGGCCCGTGTTCTGGCGACCACCTTGGCTGATGATGACTTAGTGATCACTCAAGGAGCAGGCAATATTGGTCAGCTAGTGAAGAAGCTGGCGGCCACTGAGCTACAAATAAACCAACTTGAGCAGGTGTCGTCATGAGTCGAGATTTCGGTAAGGTAGCCGTTCTACTTGGGGGCTCGTCGGCTGAGCGCGAAGTATCGCTAAAATCAGGTAATGCAGTACACAACGCGCTTGTCCAAGCGGGTGTTGATGCTCACCAGTTTGACCCCGCACATCAACCTCTACACGAACTCATGCAAGGCCAATTCGCACGGGTTTTTATTGCCCTCCATGGTCGCGGCGGAGAAGATGGCACCTTACAAGGCGCTCTGGAATTTATGGGCTTGCCTTACACCGGGTCGGGAGTATTGGGCTCCGCGTTGGCTATGGATAAAGTGCGCTGCAAACACTTATTCCAGGTAGCGGGACTGCGTACCTCTCCTTATGTTGTGGTCGATAAAAACAGTGCCTACGACAGCCAGGCGATAATGGCACAACTGGGTCACGTGATGGTTAAGCCCTCTCATGAAGGGTCCAGTATTGGTATGGCTGAAGCGCATACCGCACAGCAGCTAAAGCAAGCATTGCAAGACGCTTTTCAGTTTGATGATCAAGTGCTGGTGGAGCAATGGTTAAGTGGCCGCGAATTTACTGTGTCGATTTTGGCTGATAAGGCCTTACCTGTGATTGAAATGCGCACTCCCAGTGGCTTTTACGACTACCAAGCCAAATATCAATCCAGCACCACTGAATACTTTTGCCCTGCTGATATCAGTGCTGAGCAAACAGCACAGTTACAAGAGATGGCGCTTCATGCATTTAATCTTGTTGGTGCCAAAGGATGGGGACGGGTTGATGCAATGCAAGGTGATGACGGCGAGTTTTATTTGCTAGAAGTGAATACCGTGCCAGGGATGACAGAGAAATCCCTAGTACCCATGGCCGCCAAAGCGCAAGGTATTGAATTTTCAGAGTTAGTACAACGCATTTTGGAGCAGACCCTGTAAATGAGTGAATTGAGAGAGAAGCTTACCAACTTAAAAGAGCGTACCAACTGGTCGCTACTCTTTGGTGTGAGTTTCTTTCTGTTGGTGCTATTTGTGGTGATTAAACTGACCTTTAATTTCTCCGATTGGTTGGTCCAAGATAAAGACGCGCGACTTAAGCAACTGCAGGTACTGGGCGAGCCACATTACACCGAAGAGCGAGATATTATTACCGCCATTAAGCAAGCCGATCTGGATAGCTTTTTTGAGCTTGATGTAAAGCATGTTCAGCAATTAGTGACTGAACTGCCTTGGGTAGCCAGCGCCTCGGTGCGCAAGCAATGGCCAGACACTTTGCAGGTGTATGTGGTTGAACATCATCCCGTTGCTTATTGGAACGATGACATGCTGCTCAATACTAAAGGGCAGGTTTTTTCTGCCCCCACCAACAAGGTGAATACCCAACTGCCTAGCCTATTTGGCCCCGAGGGCAGCGAAGGAGAGGCGTGGCAAACGTTTGTGCGCTTTAAAGAGTTGTTTGCTGTTAACGGCCTTAACCTTACGAGCTTGGCGCTTTCGGAGCGCTTTGCCTGGCAATTATGGCTAGATAACGGCATTCGCTTGAACTTAGGGCGTGAAGAGAAAGCTAAGCGGGTGCAGCGATTTATTGATGTCTATCCACACTTGAAAAAACGTCAAGATGTGCGAGTAGATGTTGTCGATTTACGATATGATACCGGCCTTGCGGTGCAGTTTAAGCCGCTGGATGTAACGGAAGAAGAACAAAAGAGTAAGGCATGACCAAGTCAGTAGAACGTAACCTTGTGATCGGTTTAGATGTGGGCACTGCAAAAGTAGTTGCCACCGTCGGTGAGATCACCGATGACAATAAGCTCAGCATAGTCGGCGTCGGCCGCCAGGTTTCGCATGGCATGGATAAAGGGGGGGTGAACGATCTCAACCTTGTTTCCGAGTCTATTCGTCGTGCCATCGATGAAGCTGAGCTCATGGCTGATTGCCGTATCAGCTCAGTGTATTTAGGTATTTCTGGTAAGCATATTCAATGTCAGAATGAAACCGGTGTTGTGGCGATTAATAACACCGAGGTCACCGACGAGGACATCGATAACGTCATTCATATCGCCCGTTCAGTGCCTATTTCTGCTGAGCGCAAAATGTTGCATGCATTGCCGCAGGAATACAGCATTGATATGCAAGAAGGCATTAAAAACCCGTTGGGTATGAGTGGTGTGCGCATGGAAGCTAAGGCGCATATTATTACTTGCTCAAATGACATGGCCAAAAACATTGAGAAATGTGTTGAGCGTTGTGGCTTACAAGTCGATCAGCTTATCTTTAATGCCCTTGCATCATGCTACTCAGTACTCACTGATGATGAGAAAGAACTGGGTGTTGCGGTGTTAGATATCGGTGGTGGCACCATGGATATCACTATCTACATTAATGGCGCGCTACGCCACTCCGCAGTGATCCCAGTCGCTGGAAATCAGGTGACTGGTGATATCGCGAAAATTTTCCGTACGCCAATTTCACATGCGGAAGCGATTAAAGTGCAACACGCCTGCGCGAGCAGCCAAATGGCCAGCAACGAAGAGCAAATCGAGGTACCTAGCGTAGGCGGTCGCCCAGCACGCATTATGTCGCGCCACACCTTATCAGAGGTAGTGGAGCCGCGTTTTAGAGAATTATTTGAACTGGCGCTTGAAGAAATTCGGCGCTCAGGCTTAGAAGATCAAATTGCCGCAGGATTGGTTATTACCGGCGGTAGTTCGAAGATGGCCGGTGCCCTGGAAGTGGCTGAAGACATTTTCCAGATGCCGGTACGTATCGGCAGTCCGATAGGGATAAGCGGATTGACCGACTATGTAAACGATCCCTCATTTGCAACCGCTGTAGGTTTGTTACAATATGGTCGGACCATGCAGTCGATCAACGCAACAAAAGCGAAAGCAGACGAGGGTAACTGGTGGAACCGAATCACGAAGTGGTTCCAAGGCGAGTTTTAGTGCTCAAGTCGGAGAGTTAACATGTTTGATATGATGGAAGAACACAGCGAAGAAGCTGTTATCAAAGTAATAGGTGTCGGTGGCGGCGGTGGTAACGCCGTTGAACACATGGTGCAACAGCACATCGAAGGGGTAAAATTTATTACCGCGAACACCGATGCGCAAGCACTGCGTAAATCATCAGCTGACGTTACGGTTCAGCTAGGTACGCAGATCACCTCAGGTTTAGGTGCTGGTGCCAATCCAGATATTGGTAAGAAAAGCGCCGAAGAAGATGCAGAAACCATTAAAAGCGCACTAGAAGGCGCTGATATGGTATTTATCGCAGCCGGTATGGGCGGCGGTACGGGCACGGGTGCAGCCCCAGTGGTGGCGCGTTTAGCTAAAGAGCTCGGTATTCTAACTGTAGCTGTGGTTACCCGCCCGTTTGATTTTGAAGGCAAGAAGCGTGCAGCAGCAGCGGAACATGGCATCGGTGAATTGGCGGAAATTGTTGATTCATTGATTACTATTCCAAATAACAAATTGCTTAAAGTGCTCGGTAAAGGCACAACCTTATTAGACGCTTTCGCTAAGGCGAATGACGTACTTTATGGTGCGGTACAAGGTATTGCCGAGCTGATCACCCGCGCAGGATTGATCAACGTCGACTTTGCTGACGTACGTACGGTGATGTCAGCCATGGGCACGGCGATGATGGGCTCAGCCTCAGCGTCAGGTCCTGATCGAGCACAAGAAGCTGCCGAAGCGGCGATTTCAAGCCCGCTCCTTGAAGACGTGGATCTAACGGGTGCAAAAGGCATCTTGGTCAATATTACTGCCGGTATGGACTTATCAATCGAAGAATTCGAAATCGTTGGTAATCACGTTAAAGCCTTGGCATCTGAAAATGCCACCGTGGTTGTCGGTACCGCAATTGATATGGAAATGAGCGATGAACTGCGCGTAACCGTTGTTGCAACGGGTCTCGGTGGTGATCGTCGTCCACAGTTCGGTGTTGTCGACAATGGCTTCAAGCGAGCTTCAGGCTCAGATGTAACTTCTAGCACGAGCAACAACCAGAGCACGTCTATGTTTGTGCCAAGTTTTGCTTCGCAGGGAACTCAAAGCGCTAGCGAAGAGTCCAAGCCGGTAGAAGAGCAGCCTAAAGTCGATAATAGCAGTGCTAGCCCGGCGGCAACGCCGAGCCAAGAAAGCCACAAAGGCAGCGGCAATAGCGCTGGCAGCAAGAAACAAGAAGACGGTGGCGATTACTTCGACATCCCAGCGTTCTTGCGTAAGCAGGCTGATTAGTACAGAAAATAAACTGATTTGTTAACAGCAGCGATGTGTGGTAGAATCCGCCGTCTGACTTTAGTTTAAAGAGTGAGCGAAAGCCTATGATTAAACAGCGTACGATTGCAGAAGTAGTCAAAGCCACGGGTGTTGGGCTTCACAAAGGTGAGAAGGTTTCCTTAACTCTCCGACCTGCGAGCGCAAATACTGGGATAGTATTTCGTCGCGTGGACCTTGATCCGGTTGTGGATTTCGAGACAACCCCGGAAGCGGTGGGTGATACGCAATTGTGTACCTGTTTAACAAACAAAGACGGCGTTCGTTTATCGACTACTGAACACCTTATCGCTGCGGTTGCGGCGTTAGGTATCGACAACTTAATAGTTGAGTTAGATAGTGCAGAAGTACCTATTATGGACGGCAGTGCGTTGCCGTTCATCTATCTACTACAAAAAGGTGGTTTAGCCGAGCAAAATGTTGCTAAGCGCTTTATTCGCGTGAAAGAAAAGGTACGCGTTGAAGAGGGCGACAAATGGGCCGAGATTGAGCCTTATGATGGTTTCCATATCGACTTTGAAATTGCTTTCGACCACCCAGCTATCAATGAAAGCCGTCAGCGTATCGGTCTTGATATTACGGCGCAAAACTTCATTGAACAAATCAGCCGCGCGCGTACTTTCGGATTTATGAAAGACATTGAATACATGCATGCCAACAACCTAGCCCTTGGCGGTAGTATGGATAATGCAGTGGTATTGGATGATTTTAAAGTATTGAATCCGAATGGCTTGCGTTATGACGATGAGTTCGTAAAACATAAGATCCTCGATTGTGTGGGTGATATGTTTATGACCGGCCACAACATCCTCGGTAAGCTGACAGCTTATAAATCAGGGCATGACCTGAATAATAAGCTACTGCGTAAGATTATGGCTACCGAGTCAGCGTGGGAATGGGCAACATTCGAAGACACCGTATCGATGCCTGCTCCGGCACTCGAGCTGCAAACAGCTTAAAAAATACTGATAAAAAAATGACGCCGTTGAGCGTCATTTTTTTTGTCTGCCGTGTAGCGCCAAGCGCCGTAATTTCTCCTGTAACGAGGGAGGAGCATTCTCGGCCACATGTTCCAAATACTCAGCGCTTTGCTCGCTCATGGCCCGCTTCTTCGGCGCGGTTGCTTTGTTGCTGCCGGTCTGCGACTGAGGAGTTAAACGTCTCGCGGCATCGGGAGAGGTTTGAATTTTTACTTGGCAAAGTTGCGCTAAGCCTTGTTGGCGAAAGGCGGAAAGGATATCCATCTTTACGTAATTGAGTTTTAACGCAATGGTGGCACTTTGTGCTTCAATGATGAGCGCATCATCACGAATATTAGCAACACGACATTTCTTCGCTAGATTTTCACCGATCACTTCACGCAGCACGGTCTGTTGCTGGCTGAGCTGTTGGCTTTTAGCGCTATAGCCGGCAATACGTGACCCCATACGCGGGCTCAACTGGCCCAAAACTTCGTCAAGTTGTTTGGGTGCATACCTATCTTTCGCCATAAATCTAAGGTGCCTCTTGAATTCGCCTAAATCGTCACCACCTCTAGAGAATGCTTGAGCCCTGAGAATCACTTCTTTATTGCAAGCGGTGGGCAGCCAGTCATTCGGATGATTGCAAAGATCTCTATGAACGCTATGATAGGCCAGCGATAATACCAATGCCATTAATTTCTAATGCTGTAAACTACTGCGGCCAACAGGATAAATGGAATTGGTATTATTAGGTGCTGCAATTCATTGAGTTTGTTATGATGTCGCTCAAAAGTACACCGCTCAAGCAGTCACATTTTAGTTTGTCCACGCCAAGTGCTTCTAATGTCACGCTGGTGCTGTATAAATGGATGATATTAAGTAAGCAAGTGACTCGGGTTTGACCCAGAGCGCTTAATGCAGATGAGAATGTAACGGTTAAATCATGATCACTAAATTATTTACCAAGGTTTTTGGTAGCCGCAATGACCGCACAATAAAAAACCTACGCAAAACGGTCGCTTTAATAAATGCGTTAGAGAGCCAACTAGAGTCGCTCAGTGATGACGAGTTAAAGGCGAAAACCGCCGAGTTTCGCGAACGTTACGATAATGGCACCAGTCTAGATGACCTTCTTCCAGAAGCCTTTGCTGTTGTGCGCGAGGCTTCTAAGCGTGTTTATGGCATGCGCCACTTCGACGTGCAGCTAATTGGCGGCATGGTATTACACCAGGGCCGTATCGCAGAAATGCGTACCGGTGAAGGTAAAACCCTGACGGCAACGTTGCCAGCCTACTTAAATGGCTTGACCGGTAAAGGTGTGCACGTTATTACCGTGAATGATTACCTTGCTAAGCGAGACGCGGAAACCAACCGCCCGCTGTTCGAGTTCTTAGGTTTATCGGTTGGCTGTAACGTGCCTGGCATGATGCCGATGCAGAAAAAAGAAGCCTACAGTGCAGATATTACCTACGGTACTAACAATGAGTTTGGTTTCGACTATTTGCGCGACAACATGGCTTTCAGCATTGATGAGCGTGTGCAACGACCACTCAACTTCGCTGTTGTCGATGAAGTGGATTCAATCCTTATTGACGAAGCGCGTACCCCGCTGATTATTTCTGGCCCGGCAGAGGATAGCTCAGAGCTATATACGCAAATCAATAAGATTGTGCCTGAGCTCGAACTGCAAGAAAAAGAAGACGAAGAGGGTGTTGAAGGCGATGGTGATTTCACTATCGACGAAAAAGGCAAGCAAGTTCACCTGACCGAGCGCGGCCAAGTTAAAGTTGAAGAACTATTGACGCAACGGGGTCTAATCGAAGAAGGTGACTCGTTGTACTCAGCTGGTAGCATCACCCTACTGAGCCATGTTTATGCGGCTCTTAGAGCTCATAAGCTGTATCAGAAAGATGTTGATTACGTGGTCAAAGACAATGAGGTTATTATTGTTGATGAGCACACCGGTCGTACTATGGAAGGGCGTCGCTGGTCTGAGGGCTTACACCAAGCGGTTGAAGCCAAAGAAGGGGTGAAAATCCAAAACGAGAACCAGACGCTGGCATCGATCACCTTCCAGAACTACTTCCGCATTTATGAAACCTTGGCCGGTATGACGGGTACCGCTGATACCGAAGCGTTCGAATTCCAACAAATTTATGGCCTAGATACGGTTGTTATCCCTACCAACAAACCGATGATCCGCGACGATCGTGCTGATTTGGTTTACCTGACTCAAGACGAAAAGTACGAAGCCATCTTAGCAGATATTAAAGACTGCCAAGAGCGTGGCCAACCGGTACTCGTGGGGACAATTTCAATTGAGAGTTCTGAGTATCTGTCGCAATATTTGCGTAAAGAGAAAATTCAGCACAACGTATTGAATGCCAAATTCCACGCTCAAGAAGCCGACATCGTCGCTGATGCAGGTCTGCCTGGCACAGTAACAATTGCGACTAACATGGCCGGTCGTGGTACCGATATCGTGCTCGGTGGTAACTGGCAAAGTGATATCGATAAGCTTGATAACCCAAGTGAAGAGCAAATCGCCGACATCAAGGCTAAGTGGCAAGAGCGCCATGATGCCGTTATCGCTGCCGGTGGCTTGCATATTATTGGTACTGAACGCCATGAGTCTCGCCGTATCGATAACCAGCTACGTGGTCGTTCTGGTCGTCAGGGGGATGCGGGTTCAAGCCGTTTCTACCTATCAATGGAAGATGCACTGATGCGTATCTTTGCCGGCGAACGCATGACTAACATGATGCGCAAGCTGGGTATGCAGCGTGGCGAAGCTATCGAGCATCCATGGGTTAACCGTGCTATTGAAAATGCGCAGCGTAAAGTTGAGGCCCGTAACTTTGATATTCGTAAGCAACTACTTGAGTACGATGATGTGGCTAATGACCAACGTCGCGTCGTTTACGCTCAGCGTAACGAGTTGCTTGAAGAAGGGGATATCTCTGAGACTATTACCGCTATCCGCCATGACGTGGTTAATGGCGTGATTGATCAATACATTCCGCCGCAATCATTGTCAGAAATGTGGGATGTACCCGGTCTGGAAGAGCGTCTAAAAGCTGACTTCCTGCTCGAGTTACCTATTCAGCAGTGGCTGGCCGACGATAACAAGCTGTTTGAAGAAAAACTGCGTGATCGTATTGTTGATGAGGCGGCCAACGCTTATAAAGCGAAAGAAGAAATGGTCGGCGCACAAGTGCTTCGCCAATTTGAAAAAGCGGTCATGCTGCAAAGCCTGGATCAGCACTGGAAAGATCACCTTGCCGCGATGGACCACTTACGCCAAGGCATTCATTTACGTGGCTACGCGCAGAAGAATCCGAAGCAAGAATACAAGCGTGAATCGTTTGAGTTGTTCTCTGCTATGTTAGAGAACCTCAAGATTGACGTAGTTAATATTCTAAGCAAGGTACAAGTGCGTGCCGAAGAAGACGTAGAGAAAGTCGAAGAGCAGCACCGTAAATCGGAAGAAGTTCCTCGTCAGTATCAACATGCTGATGCTGAGCAAGTCGGTGGCGATGCGCCGCAGGCAGCTGTGGCTTCTCGTAGTGAGCCAAAGGTGGGCCGTAACTCTCCCTGTCCTTGTGGTTCAGGTAAAAAGTATAAGCAGTGCTGTGGCAAATTAAGCTAATAGCACAGTTAAAATAATGGTTTTAAAAAGCGGCATATTGCCGCTTTTTGTTTATGGAGTTGTACTATGAAGCAGGTTGACGTTGCCGTAGGTATTATTAAACGCGAATCGCAAACCTATATTTGTAAGCGCCCAGAAGATAAGCACCAGGGCGGGCTGTGGGAATTCCCCGGGGGCAAAATTGAAGCGGGTGAATCAGTTGCCCAAGCACTGAGCCGGGAACTACACGAGGAAGTGGCAATCCGTGTGCACAGCACCGAAGAGTTTATGCGCATCGAGCATGACTACGGCGATAAGCATGTGTGTCTGCATATTCATATCGTCGCCGATTTCAGTGGCGAACCACATGGTGCCGAAGGGCAGCAAGGGGCTTGGGTGGATATCGCAGCCTTAAACGACTACGCCTTTCCTGAGGCGAATGTAGCGATCATCAACAAGCTACTGGAACAGTCATAAATTGTTACAAACTGCGCCTGTGTTTAGCAAATGTTCAGGTTAATATGGCGTAGTCGGAATAATAACTCTATTAATCTAATCGGGACAACAACATGTATAAAGTAACCTTAGTTGCTGCGGCTACGGCCTTAGCATTAGGTTTGACTGGTTGCAGTGAGCAGCCAACACAGTCAAGCAGTAACAATCAACAAGCAGAAACAGTTGCAAAACAAGAAACAAAAAAATCGCAGCAGCTGGGTTCAGGTATTGAGATTGAAAATATCGATAGTAACGTGCGTGCACAAGATGACTTCTACTATCACGTTAACGGCAAGTGGCTTGAGCGCACCGAGATTCCCGGTGATAAATCTAACTACGGCTCATTCACCGCTTTATATGATCAGTCGCAAGCAGCGCTTAAAGAAGTGATTGAAGCAGCAGCTAAAAATAGCGACGCTAAAGCGGGCAGTGATGAGCAAAAGCTAGGCGCATTTTATACCAGCTACATGAATACTGATGCGCTTGAAGAAAAAGGTATTACGCCATTAAAGCCGTACTTAGAGAACATTGCCGCCGTGAGCGATAAGTCAGAGTTAGTATCGCTGATGGCCGACATTCGCATTCAAGGTGGTACCACGCCATTCGCTTGGTATGTTAACAATGATGCCAAGAACTCTAGCCAATATGCGCTTTATGTATCGCAATCAGGCCTAGGTCTACCAGATCGTGATTATTACCTAAAAGATGAAGAAAAGTTCGCCACTATTCGTGATGAATATATTACTTACATCACAGATATGCTGACTAAAGCGGGTGTTGAAGATGCTCAGCAAGCGGCGCAGGACATCGTTGCATTAGAGAGTAAGCTTGCCAAAGCCCAGTGGAGCCGAGTGCAAAGCCGTGATGCGACCAAATCATATAATAAGATGACTGTAGCCGAGGCCAGTGAGTTAACGGGTGAATTCGATTTTGCGCAGTTCTTAGCGCAATCGGACATCGACAGCAAAGAAGTGATCATTCGCCAACCGTCTTACTTTGAGGACTTTGGCAGCATCTTCGCAGAAACTGAGCTGGGTACTTGGCAGGATTACCTGACTTTCCACTTTGTGAGCAACTATGCCGATGAGTTAAGTAAAGACTTTGTCGATCGTAAATTCGCATTCTACAGCACCACATTACGTGGCGTAGAAGAGCAAAAACCGCGCTGGAAAAAGGCGGTGGACTCTGCCAATGCCGTATTAGGCGAAATGCTCGGTAAGGTCTATGTCAAAGACAACTTCCCGCCAGAAGCGAAAGCGCGTATGGAGGAGCTGGTAGAGAACCTGATCAAAGGCTTTGACCAAGCGATTGACGGCTTAGAGTGGATGAGCGCTGAAACCAAAGTGGCCGCCAAAGAAAAACTAAATAAATTCACTCCGAAAATCGGTTACCCAGATAAGTGGAAAGATTACTCGGCACTGGAAATTAAAGCAGATGACCTAGCGGGTAACTTTATTCGCTACAGCGAGTGGGCGTATAACGAAATGCGCGAGAAACTAGGTAAGCCGGTTGATCGTTCTGAGTGGCACATGACGCCACAGACCGTTAATGCCTATTACAACCCGGTGAATAACGAAATTGTCTTCCCAGCAGCTATTTTACAACCGCCATTTTTCAACCTAGAAGCGGATGACGCCGTCAACTACGGTGCGATTGGTGCGGTGATCGGCCACGAACTAGGCCATGGCTTTGATGACCAAGGTGCTAAGTATGATGGTGATGGAAACCTACGTAACTGGTGGAGTGAGCAGGATTTAGCGCAGTTTGAACAGCGCGGTAAGAAATTAGTGGAGCAGTTTAACGGTTTCGCTCCGTTTGAAGATGCCAGCGTCAACGGCGAGCTAACACTGGGCGAAAACATTGGTGACCTAGGCGGCCTAACCGTGGCCTACAAGGCTTATCAGCTGTCATTAAATGGCCAACCAGCGCCAGAGTTGGATGGTTTCACGGGTGAGCAGCGTTTCTTCATGGGCTGGGCACAAATTTGGCGTCGTAAGTATCGTGATGAAGAGCTACGCAACCGTTTGATGACTGACCCTCACGCCCCAAGTCACTACCGTGTGATTGGTGTATTGCCAAACATGCCTGAATTCTACGAGGCCTTTGACGTCAAAGAAGGGGATCAGATGTACATCAAACCCGAAGATCGCGTTAAGATTTGGTAATTTCCATTAATCGCTACAAGGCCCAGCAATTGCTGGGCTTTTTTATGTTGGCGACCGCAAAGACATTGCTTCACTGTCGATTTATCACTAAGTTAATTATGCGACTAAAAAAACAACAGAGTAGAGTATGAAGCGAATAACATTAGGACTATGCGCAGCAGGGATTTCGCTCAGTGTATTATCTGGGGTGGCCCAGGCTTATGATCGTATTACCGGCCATAGCTTTGCCAGCCGTTCGGAAGTGATTGCAACGCAAGGAATGGCAGCAACTTCCCAACCGCTGGCCACACAGGTGGCCTTAGATATTCTCAAACAAGGCGGTAATGCTATTGATGCTGCGATTGCTGCCAATGCCACGCTTGGCCTAGTCGAGCCCACAGGGTGCGGAGTCGGCGGCGACTTATTTGCCATTGTGTATTCAGCTGAGGATGACAAACTTTATGGTTTGAATGCCTCAGGGCGCTCGCCTCAAGGCTTGAGTTTCGAGGAACTAAAGAAACTCACCGCTGAGGAAGGTAAAATCCCCAGCTATGGGCCTTTACCGGTTTCTGTGCCCGGTGCTGTCGATGGCTGGTTTGAGCTACATAAAAAGTTTGGCTCGCTGAGCATGGCAAAAATTCTAAAGCCGAGCATTGAGTATGCAGAAAACGGCTTTCCGGTCAGTGAATTGATTGCCTATTACATGCAGCGCAGTGTGTCAGCGCGGGCTCAATACCCGGGTTTCCAAGAAGTCTTTATGGCTGATGGTGAAATGCCAAAAAAAGGCGAGATATTTAAAAACCCGGCATTGGCTAATACCTATAAACAGCTAGCCATGGGCGGGCGTGATGCGTTTTATAAGGGCAAAATCGCCAAAGAAATAGACCGTTATATGCAAGCCCACGGTGGCTATTTGCGCTATGAAGATTTAGCGAACCATACTAGCGAATGGGTCGAGCCGGTGGCCAGCACCTATCGTGGTCATACGCTATGGGAGTTGCCGCCGAATGGTCAGGGGATCGCGGCACAGCAAATCCTTAATATTCTTGAAGACTATGATATTGCCGCCATGGGCTTTGATAGTGCGCAGTATATTCATACTTTTGTCGAGGCGAAGAAGTTAGCCTTTGCTGATCGCGCTAAATATTATGCTGACCCTGCGTTTAATGACATTCCTGTGCAACGGCTGATCTCTAAAGACTATGCCGACGAGCGACGCAAGTTGATTGACCCCAATAAAGCGGCGAAGCGCGATCAAGCTGGGCCGGTAGAGGGGGATACTATTTACCTCACGACCGCAGACAAAGACGGTAACATGGTGTCGCTCATTCAAAGTAATTATCGCGGTATGGGCTCAGGCATGACCCCCGAAAAGCTGGGTTTTGTACTGCAAAACCGAGGAGAGTTATTCTCGTTGCAGCCCGGGCATTTTAATCAGTACCAACCCGGCAAGCGTCCGTTCCATACCATTATTCCTGCCTTTGTGACCAAAGATGGCGAACCGTACATGAGTTATGGGGTGATGGGAGGGGCAACACAGCCACAAATGCACGCGCAAATCCTCATCAATATGATTGATTTTGGTATGAACTTGCAAGAAGCGGGCGATGCGCCTCGGATCTTACATACGGGCTCCAGCCAGCCCACCGATGAAGTGATGACCGACGGCGGCTATGTATCACTCGAAACTGGCTTTAGTATGGAAACGCAGCGTCAGCTAATGAAAAAAGGTCATACCCTGCAAGGCGCAGTGGGGCCATTCGGAGGCTATCAAGCGATTATGCGTGACCCGGAAAACGGAGTTTATTACGGCGCCTCTGAAACCAGAAAAGACGGTCATGCGGCGGGATATTGATACCCTAGCAGGCAGATTGTATTAATTGATAAAGGCGGCTTCGGCCGCCTTTGTGTTTTATCAGCGGATGTAAATAGTCGATAAATGATAGCGCTGTCATTGTGAATTTTATATGATGGTCGATAATCAGCCAAAAAAACAATAACACCAACAAGGGAAGGAATGAGTCACCATGTTTAGAAAACGCCTTATCGCCGCCTTAATGCTCCCCATTGCGGCTCAGGCTCAGCTGAGCCAAGAGCAAGTTAACCAGTTTGCTGCGAATACCGAGTTTATGTTCGCGGTAGAAGACAACTTCCACAACAAAGACAGCAGCTTTCTTGGCAGCATTACCCTGACTAACCGCTCCGATGTGGCGCTGCCGGCAGGCCAGGGAGATTGGCAAATCTACTTGCATAACGTGCGCAAAATGAAGGAGCAAAGCGTTAAAGGGCTGCGTATTGAGCATGTTAATGGCGACTTACATCGATTAATCCCCACCAGTGACTTTGCCGGTTTAGCCAGTGGTGAAACCCTAGTGATCCCATTTGAAGCCAGTGTATGGATAGTCGCTTACAGTGACTTTATGCCCCGTGCCTTTGTTGTTGCTAAGGATACTAAGCCTGCCATTTTTGCTAATACCGACAGCGAGGACTTTAGTGACTTCGTTACCCCTTTTAGTGAGCCCAAGCAGCTCCGCCGTTACAACAACCCCGAAGATAAAACCATCTTGGTTGATGCAAAGGTGCGTTTTGAGCGTAACCAAGGTTTAACCAAGGTCGATGCTGAACAAGCAGTTAAACGGATTATTCCTAGGCCACAAGAGGTGGATTACCATCGTGGCAGTGCGGTGTTAGACGAGAGCTGGAGTATCAGCTTTGCCGGACAGTTAAGCTCGGAAGTTGCGCTCTTCACTGCGGATCTTAAAGCCAAATATGGCTTGAACCTCAGCGCTCAGGCCGACCACCTTAATGCTGGCGAAGATAAAGTTATTAAGCTCAGCGTGGATGCTCAAGTAGGTGAGCCCGAAGGGTATTACCTGGAAATTGATGACGACATTATCCGCATCGTGGGCCACGATAATGCCGGTGCTTTTTATGGTATGCAGAGTTTGTTGGCGCTGTTACCAGCGACTGGAGAGGCAACATTACCGAACCTTGAAGTGCGCGATAATCCCCGTTATGGCTGGCGTGGCATGCACTACGACAATGGCCGTAATTATCATGGTAAGGCAGCGATGTTCAAGCTCGTAGAGCAAATGGCGCGCTATAAAATGAACCGCTTACATTGGCATTTTTCCGAAGATGAGGGATGGCGCTTAGAAATTCCTGGTTTACCCGAGCTTACTGAAATTGGCGCGTATCGTTGTTTTGACCTACAAGAAAATCGCTGTTTGCTTACGCAGTTGGGCACGGGGCCATTTAAGTCAGGCTCTGGCAATGGCTACTTAAGTCGCGCCGACTTTATCGAGCTATTGCAGTTTGCCAAAGCCCGCCATATTGAGATCATCCCAGAAATTGAGGGGCCCGGCCATGCTCGTGCCTCTATTAAAGCGATGGAAGCGCGTTATCGTCGCCTTAAGCAGCAGGCAGAGCAATACGCTCAAGGCTCTCTAACTAACCCACAACCCGATACTCAAGAATTTAGTCAGGTTGATTTAAGTGCCGCCACCCGCTATCTGCTCAGTGACCCAAAAGACACCTCCAGCTATATCACGGTGCAAAATTACACCGATAACTCAATGAATGTGTGCTTGGACTCAACCTATGCATTTATGGATAAAGTCACTTATGAGTTACAGCAAATGTACCGTGAAGCGGGGACTAAACTTCGCTACTTGCACATCGGCGGTGATGAAGTTGGAGCTGGCTCTTGGATCGGCTCTCCCGCATGCCAAGCGCTATTTGCCGAAGCCAACAATGGGGTGGCCGGAGTGGCTGATTTAAAACCCTACTTTACTCAGCGGGTGGCGCAGTTGCTGCATAAGCGCGGCATTGCCCCTGGGGTGTGGGAAGACGGCATTATGTACGACAAGGTCAACCCGTTTAACCGCGATGAATACCCCAACGAGGTATTCTTTACCAACGCCTGGGACAATATTTGGGAATGGGGCGTCGCCGATCGTGCCTATCGCTTGGCTAACGCCGGTTATCAAGTGATCCTCTCCCATGGCACACACTTATATTTTGACCACCCTTATGAAGCGCACCCACAAGAGCGCGGATATTACTGGGCAACGCGCTACACCGATACCGAGAAAGTGTTTGGTTATATGCCTGACGACCTTTATGCCAATGCTGATTATACCCGCGCCCGCGATAAAATAGATAATCTCGAAGCCTTGGTGGGGCGACCGATGCCAGCCTTGGAAAAGCCTGAAAATGTGTTGGGAATGCAAGGGCAGGTATGGTCTGAAACGATCCGTACCGAAGAACAAGTCTTAGCCATGGTTTTCCCCCGTATGCTTGCGGTCGCTGAACGTGCATGGCACAAAGCGAAGTGGGAAGGAGAGCAACCCGATTCTCGCGCACGCCAGCAGGATTGGCAGCGCTTTGCCAGTGCCTTAGCAATAAAGGAGCTGTACAAGCTCGATCGTGATGGCATTACCTTGCACTTACCGGTGCCTGGCGGTGTGATTGAGCAGGGTAAGTTGGTGGCTAACAGCGCCTACCCTGGGCTAAGCATCGAATACAGCCTAGATAACGGCAGCACTTGGCAGCCTTATAAGCAGTCGGTCACTGTCAGTGCGAACGCTGAGGTGTTACTGCGCTCACGGGTGAATAATCAAATCAGTCGCACCACTAGCGTGCGTTAATCACCGCATACATAAAAAGGCATGGCTGCGAGGCGATGCCTTTTTTGTATCCCTCCACTCATTGCATATAGATAGCGCAAAGCGCCGGTTCATAACCTTTGTAACCCGGCATAATTAAGCCAACTCTTTGTTATATAGCCCTTTATCAGGCTTACAAAATTCTTGCTGGTAAAATAAACGCTTTTGACGTACAGTTTATGGCAGCGCTGTCATTTTTGTGAACTAGGCGTTAGTTTTATCCTAACGTGCTGTGAAAAAAGCGCGGCTATAACAATAATATTTATATTCGGTGAGCTTGTGCGCTTACTTATATGCTGGCTTTGAAGTCAGCTTCCATCGAAACGGTAGAGATAACTATATGATCTGCTTAGTTTTGATGTTATCTATATCGACAACGAGAAGAGTTTATGGAAGCAACAGTGTCAACAACTAAAAAGCAAAGCAACTTTGTGCCTATGGCCATTGTCGCGACCCTGTTTTTTATTCTAGGGTTCGCAACATGGCTCAATGGCTCATTGATGCCTTACCTCCAACAAATTTTGAAGCTGACGCCGTTTCAGGCCTCGCTTATTCTATTTTCTTTCTATATCGCGGTTACTTTTACGGCTGTGCCCTCAGCACTGGTGATCAAGAAAATCGGCTATAAAAATGGCATGGCACTGGGTATGGCAACCATGATGGTCGCGGGGTTCTTATACATTCCGGCCGCCAAAACCCAAGTGTTTGCATTGTTCTTATTTGCCCAATTGGTGATGGGGATAGGGCAAACCTTGCTGCAAACAGCCGTTAACCCTTATGTCGTGCGCATTGGCCCTGAAGAGTCAGCGGCAGCACGTGTAAGTATTATGGGCATTTTAAATAAAGGTGCAGGGGTGTTTGCGCCTATGGTGTTTACCGCACTGATTATTAGCAACTTTACCGGTTTAGTGGGCAAAGAGCTCAGCCAAGATGATATTGATGCCATGGCTAACAGCTTAGTATGGCCTTACGTTGGCATGGCACTGTTTATCGGTGCGTTGGCGTTAGCTGTTAAATATTCTCCGCTGCCTGAGTTGGTCGATGATGAAGAGCAAGCAGGTGGTAAAGGTCAGGTTAAAGCCGCATTAGCGCACCCGAACTTGGCTCTGGGCGTGATGGCCCTGTTCTTGTACGTCGCAGTTGAGGTGATCGCCGGTGATACTATTGGCTCTTATGCACTCGCTCTCGGCGTGGAAAACTACGGGGTGATGACCTCTTACACTATGGTGTGCATGGTGGCGGGTTATATTCTCGGGATTATTCTTATTCCGCGCGTTATTTCCCAGCAAGCCGCACTCAGTGGCTCAGCAATTCTCGGCTTTGCCTTGGTGATTGGTATTACCTCAGTGAGTCGCGACTCTACAGTGTTAGCGCAAGCATTGTTAGTGCCTTTTGGTGGGCCTGCACTACCAGACACGGTACTGATGCTCGCTTTGTGTGGTCTAGCTAATGCTGTGGTATGGCCAGCAATTTGGCCACTGGCATTATCGGGCTTAGGCAAACTGACTAGCGTTGGCTCAGGCCTATTAGTAATGGGGATTGCTGGTGGGGCGTTCGGCCCAGTGTTTTTGAGTTTAGCAACCGGTTCAACAATTTCCGCAGAAGGACAGCAAAATGCGTATTGGGTGATGTTACCTAGCTATGTATTCTTCCTGTTCTATGCCCTCAAAGGTCACAAGATGACCTCTTGGAAGTAACTAATTTCTATTCCATTAGAAATATTCCCGTGTGTGAATGCCAGCCATGTGCTGGCATTTTTTATATTGGTAGGCTCGGCGTTACAGTAGCAACGTTCTTAGCTGGCACAGCGACTTTACTTCATAGGTTGGGGTCATATGCTCAGGAGCCTGTTTCTCATGGCGATTTAGCCAGCAAGTATCGATGCCCGCATTGATGCCGCCAACAATGTCCGATTCCAGCGTATCGCCAACCATCAGTATCTGCTCTTTTGGTGGGTGACCCATTAGCGCGAAGGCATGGTCAAATACCGCCATATGAGGTTTGGCATAGCCGACTTGCTCAGAAATAACCAACCACTCAAAAGCGCCTTTTAAGCCGGTTTTTTCTAATCGGGCGCTTTGTAGTTCAGTAAAACCGTTGGTGATAATGCCCAGCTTCGCTTTACCTTGTAGCGCGTTAAGCAGCTCGATTGCACCGGGCAGGGGTTGGCAAATTTCTGCCATCGCTTCCATAAATCGTAAGTTTAGCTCTCGAGCACTCACGCCTAGGCGCTCTGACCATTGCTCGAAGCGGCGTTCCTGTAACTGCTGCGCAGTGATGGTGTTGTCCTGATATGCCACCCATAATGGCCGATTTACGGCTTCGAAGGTGCGATAATCAGCATCAGCAAAGTCCACTTCATAGCGGGCAAACATGTGTGTTAAGCCCGCTTTAGCATCAAAGTGGAACAGGGTTTCATCGGCATCAAAAAGAATCCAAGGGTAGCGCATAATTAACGTGTACTCGCAAATAACTCACTGTGATTAAAAGGCGCCATTGCCAGTAACAAGGCCTGTTGGTAACTGCTTTGACGGGTGGCGTGGCCTTGGGTTAACAAGCCAATAGCACCGCCTTGCTGTTTAATATTCTTGGTTGCAAAAGCCTCATCCATCACATTGCCAAGCTCTTGGCCTTGCTCTAGTTTTTGGTATAAGTGCTTTGGCAGCGGCAAATTGCAGCTACGTCCGACACTGTGCTCGTCGCCATGAGCGATAACCACAAAGGCAAAAGTGGCCGCCCCGTAGTCGAACTGCGCGGCGCCGCCTTCCATAGCCATGTAATAATCACCTTGATAATGCGCTTGGCAATAACGAATGCGGTTGTGCGCACCAAGCAGGGTTTGCGCCTCACCTAAAGGTTGATCGGCAACTCCTGAGGGAGCGTCCACACCTTGGCAAATAATGTCTCTATCCGGGAAGTAGGTGGCAAGGGCGGCTTTGGCGGCATTGATCTTTACTGGGTTTTTAGAGCCCACAATCAGCGTAATGGGTTTGTCGCTGTGGCATTCAAGCATGTGTCGTCCTTATTGTGCTGTTTGCCCAAAGTGTAGCATGCTCAATTGGCATTAAATATCAGTAGTGACTCTCCAGCTTCCAAACGGGCTTGATATTCATTTTGTTGCCACCCCAGAGTGGCTAATACTTGGCTTTCAATACTGGACCAATTATTAATGCTACGAAAGCGTTTGTGGGTATGAGCAATGTTTTCTGCCACCTTTAAAATGGCGTAGTACAAGCGCTCTTCTTCACTGCTTTGGTGTTCATCTAAAAAGTCTAAATCATGATGGCGAAGCACGGTATTGCACAGCACTTTCGGTAAATGCCAAGAATGGGCCATGTAAAAACCAAGGATGGCGTGATTACAGGGATAGCGTTTATCTTCAAGCTGAGTCAACGATGCATGGACGTTGTCGTTGGCTTCGTTTAGTACGTTCACGTAATCAGGATAATTCATCGCCATCACGGGAATGCCGATATCATGAAATAACCCCAATGTTTGTAAATTATCAGCAGGCAAGCTTCGCGTTAAGCTTTGGCCGATGTAAACGCATAAGCGTGAGATCTCGGTTGAGGTATCCCAAAACCGCGCCAGGGAAATACAGCACCCTTGTTGCCGAAATACTTGTTTGAGCAAATAGCGGGAGACAATATGGCTAATAGTATTGAGGCCTAAGAGAATCACCGCGTAGTTAATATCGGTGATTTCCTTTTCTTTACCAAAATTGGGTGAATTTACCACGCGAAGCACGGTAGCTGACATCGCCACGTCGGTGGCAATAAGCTCACTAACAACATCAATACTGGGATCGTTGCGGTTTAACTCCGCTTGCAGCTGCTCTAATGCGGCGGGCTTAACAGGCAGCTTAAATCCAGCTTCTAGCTGTGACAGTAATGTTTCGTCAATACCTTGCATTGCCTCTCCCAAAGTTAGTTGGCGCGCATCAAAAAAAGGATGCACCCGTGCTGAGCCTCTAGGGTTTAGTTGTTATACACCAAGTACAGTCACTATCACGCCTAAGTTTAGCGTAAATTCACGGTCGTGACCCGAAAAGTCGTGCACTTGCAACGTGTTATCACCACAGTGGTGTAGGGAGTAGGGCAAAGTGGTGCACTGCAAGGCAGCGCACCAAGAACATTCGATAAGGGTTTAGAACTGATAGCGCACTGAGGCTTTAAAGTTGCGTGGCGCGCCGTAGCGGTATTGATCGTAGAAACCTATTTGATTGTAGTAGCGTTTATCAAAGAGATTATCGAGGTTAATGCTGAGCGTAAGTTGCTCAGAAACAGCATAACGAGCCATGATATTGGCGATACCGTAGCCACCTTGACCTACTTCTACTGGGCCGGTCACTGGGTTGGAAACTTCATCAAAGGTTTCGCTTTGCCAGTTAATGCCACCACCGAGGGTTAAGCCAGCTAGGGCGCCGGAAAAATCATAGGTAGAAAAGACTTTAATCTGATCTTCTGGGTTGGTTGAGTTTAATATCTCGCCTTCTGGTGTTTCGCCCTCTGCATGAGTATACCCCAGATACACTTGCCAATTTTCGGTGATAGCACCGTTAAGTTCGAGCTCTACGCCTTTAGTGCGGGTGCCGTCAATGCCTTTATAAATACGCTGCGTGGTGCCTGGAATGGTCTCGCCAGTGTATTCACCAACATTATCTTGGTCGATTTGAAAGGCTGAAAAAGCAACATCGAGCTTGTCGTTGAACAAGGTGGCTTTAATACCCAACTCGAGGTTTTCTCCTTGCACCGGGTCGAGATATTGGCCTTGCTCGCCAATTAAGCTTTGTGGTGAGAAAATATCAGCGCTGTTGGCATAAATAACCCAGTTATCGGTGAGCGCGTAAGACAGCCCTAAATAGTAAGTGAGTTCGTCGTTTAGTGAGTAATCATGCGCCCGGCCGAAATTATCGGTATCGGTTTGCCATTGGTTTAAGCGCACACCGCTAATTACCGACAATGATGCCGTTGGTTTCAACTGTGCAGCCACATAGGCTGACTGTTGCTCGGTCTCACCATACGAGCCGTAAGCGGCGGTGTCAGCCCACTGCGGCGCAGGGAATGCATAATCATCTTGGCGAAAATCACCGACCTGGGTTGGGGCGTTGATTGCTGGGTAGTAAGGCGTGGCAAATTCTTGCTTTTGCTGATTCCAACCCACAAGCAGCTGATGCGATTGGCCTAGCCAGTCAAACTGGCCCAGTAGCTCGATGTCGCCTGTGTGCTGCGTTCGTTCGGCGTCAATAAAGTTAACTGAGCCGGGGACCATGCCCTCATTGCTTTCCCGATCGGGGTTTCCGCGTACCCACCAGACATCGTACTCTAAGTCGTTATCGCCATATATATAGCTGGCTGAGAGTTGCCAATGTGAATTGAAGTGATGCTCAAACGTCACCACCGAATTAAGCGCTTGGGTTTTTGATGATGACCAAGGTTGTGCCGTTGAAGTGCCACGGTCGTATTGCGTGCGACTACCATCGCTATAAAATATCGGCATCCCTCCAGACATGGTTCCTTCTGGGTCGGTATATTGATAGTCAGCACTTACTCGTAATAAGCTAGCGCGACCAATATCGGTTTCAACTGCGCCGTATAAAGTGGTTTGGCTTTGTGCAAAGCGCGATTGGAAAGATTCACGATCGCTGTAGGCAGCAACAACTCGACCACGAACTCCCCCTTGTTGGCTCAGTGCCCCAGAGGCATCAACGGTTGCTCTTTGGTAGTCCCATGAGCCCAGTGAAGCAGAGACATTAACCTGAGCGACCTCGGTTGGGCGTTTGCGGATAAGGTTGATAGCCGCAGAAGGGTTACCGGCTCCTAACATTAATCCAGTGGCACCGCGTACCACGTCAACGCGTTCATAAATTGCTGTATCGGTTAAGTTATCTCCATAGTTGAAACGGGTGTCGTAGGTGGTTGCAATACCATCGTATAAAATACTGTTGACGCCAATACCGCGCGCTCGAATGGAAAACTTGCCATTATCCGCCTCGCGAATACTGATCCCGGTGACAGCACCAATCGCCTCAACTGGACTGGTTAACTGTTGGTCTTGCATACGCTGCTGGTTAATAGCAATGGCAGATTGTGGGGTATCAAGGTGGTTCAAATCCAGCCCGGTGGCGGAATTTAAAGACTCAACGCGATAGTCTCTGTTATTGAGTTTTTGTCCGGTTACCGTGAGGACCTCGATATGACGGGTATCGTCTTTAGCGCTGGCTAAGGCGCAATTGATGGAGCTGAACGAAAGTAAAAGACTTAAAAAAGGTAGGGAAAATCTAAAAGAGCACATAAAATAAATCCGTTATTTTGATGAATAAAGAAGCGCTTACAGGATTGTGAAACTGCTAGACGCTTTGGAACTGAATTAGATACGCGAGCCATTATAAAGAAAGGTGAATAAATGTAAATCATTATCATTTAATGTTTTGCTATGACGCCGGAGGATAAATGAAAGTATTTCTAAGAGTTAGTTGCGCCCTGCTGTGTGCTTTGTTGATGGTAACGCCCCTGCAAGCCCAGCAAATACAGCAAGGGGCGATGAGTGGCGAGCAGTTGCTAATTGACTATCCCGCTTTTCAACAGCATTACCAAGACTACCAACCCACAGAGCAAGACTTGCAAGCAATGGCTAAGTTAGCTGGTAAGGAGTTAGTGGTGTTACTAGGCACCTGGTGTCACGACAGTGAGCGGGAAGTCCCTAAACTGCTTAAATTGCTAAAGCACAGCGAAGTTGAGCTCGCCCAGGTGTCGTTCGTTGCCGTGGACTACCAAAAGCAGGATAAGGCGGGTGTGGCTCAACGTTTTAATCTTAAGTACACACCCACGTTTATTGTTCTAGATGAGGGGCAAGAAATTCACCGTGTGGTTGAAAAGCCCAAAAAATCGCTAGCAGCCGACCTTACGCGTTTTTAAGTCATTGCGCAGTGAGCTGCTGAGCAAGCTCACTAAGGCGCGAAAATGCCTGCTCTCGAGATTGCTGGTGACGCTCATCAGCAAATTCTTGCCCTTGTATTTGCACATCAATAAAGCGCTCTACACCTAGATAATGCGCCACCGTTTTCAGATGCGGCACTAAGTGGTTCATGGCGGCTTTATGCTCACCAGGCGCAAGGCCATACTCGCCACATGACCAACACAAAATAAGCGTTTTCCCTCGTAACAGTGGACGCAGGGGCGAATCACCCCGCGTGGCATCAAAATCGAAGGTTTTATTAATTCTGATCACCTGATCAACCCAGGCTTTTAATGCACTGGGCATCCCATAGTTATACATCGGGGTAGCTAAGACAATAACCGAGCTTGCCGCTAATTCGGTGATTAAGGTGTCCGATTCAAGCAGTGCCTGTTGATGAGAATAACTTCTTTGCTCGTCAGCGGTGAAACAGGCCTCAATCCAAAATTCGCTAATGGCACTGGGAGGGTGTTTGCCCACGTCTCTGCGGATAATATGCACCGCCTGCTGTGGTAATTGACTAATGAAATGGTCGGCCATTTGTCGAGATATCGAGCGGTAACTCGGGTTTTTCTGATCGGCGGCGCGAGCGCTGGCATCAATACGTAGTAGCTTCATAATTAACTCCGGTTGTTGGGGGAGTGATTACTATGGGCTTTTGAAGCACTGTGGCGCAAACGGATAAAACTCAGCTATGGATGAGATAAACTCATCTACTTGTGGTGCTCTATTCACGTATACTCAATGCTTATTTACTCTTGGAGATAGCGTGATGCTGCCTTCTTTAAATGCGGTTAAAACCTTTGCCGTCGCGGCGCGTAAGAAAAGCTTTAAGCTCGCCGCCGCAGAGCTCAATGTCAGTGCCACCGCTGTCTCACACCAAGTACGTAATTTAGAGCAGTGGCTAGGCAGTAAGCTATTCATTCGCACTGCGCAGCAAGTTCAGTTAAGCGCCGCCGGTGAGCAGTTATACAGCCATATTCACGGCGCTATGGATGATATTGAACAAGGCCTCATGCAGCTTAAACGTCAGCAAAGTCGCCTGCTTATTCATACAACCAGCGCCATAGCCACGTGGTTGATGCCGCGCATAGAGCACTACCGCGCACAGCAGGGCGAGTTGGCCTATCAGCTCATCACTTCAGAGCAGATAGCCGTTACCGGGCAGGAGCTAAGTAATGAGATAAGCCTGCGCTTTGGTGACACCAGCACTGTGCCGGCATCGCAACGTGTGAGCCAAGCGAGTTATGGGCTCTACCAAGCGCCGCATAAAGCGGATGAGTCTCAGGTGTTTATTCCCACATGGAAACAAAAAGGCTTAACCGAGCCACCTTGGCAACAATTTATTGCCAATAATAATCTGAATGAGCAGGACTTTGACCGCCAATACTACGATCTCGAGTTTCTTATTTTGCAGCAGGCGATAGCCGGGCGTGGTTACGCGTTTTTACCGCAGACCTTTGCCCAAGACGCAGTGCAGCAGGGGCTGTTAGTACAAAGTCGGTGGCAGCCAGTGCCCAGCGAGCAGGGAGTCTATTTTTATCAGGGAAGTACAGATAAAACAGCGGCGGCACAGCATTTTATGCAGTGGCTACAGGAACGTGGATAGGTATAAAGTGAAGTTATCTGTTTCTTAACAGGGACCCTCGCCAAGGTCATTCTGATTAGTTATCTAAGCTGGCAGGCAAATGTATGGAAGAAGTGAATGAGCACACCCTAGGGGTCGGCGCACAATATCTTTAAGCTATTGCTGATAGGTGGCTACTTGATGCCTTAGTTAATCCTGAAATACCTCAAGTACTTTGAAGTCAGCGTCCCAGCGACACCTACTATTAGCGAAGTACTTCACCTGAGATACACCACTATCAAACTCAAATTGTACTTCTGGATCCGTTAGATCGCCGATAATATTACCCAGCTTTTTAGCAAAAGAATCTAGTTCGTCTTTGCCCCGGTGTTTGGCAAACCATATTAGCGGTTTATTTCCATCAAACTCAGCATAAATATACTGGTGGGTAAAACTATCGAAAAACGGCTTGTTGGGCTTGCGAGATAGAATGCTGTACTTTGCAAGCGAGAAACAACCTTCGGAATCAGTGACCGTGCTATCTGAAAACTCTTGTTCACCTGAATAAGTGAGAATGCGGCGCACGCGAACCTTATTTGCAGGCAGGCCATTAATAAGTAGTTGCCCAGAGACCCTAGAGCAAAGAACTATTTTATGTTTTCTAAAGATGCTAATCATATCCACTATGAGGTTCGAAGGTTAGTATAAGAATTTGATTGCCTTAGAGCAGGTTTTATAGCCACCCATGTTCTTTTTAAACTTAGCTAAGACCCTACTACTTTTATGATCTTAAAATCTTTATTCCAACGGCCACGGCTATTGGCACAGAAAAGAGTCTTCGGCATTCCACTATTAAATTGAAACTGCACTTCATCGTCATTTAAATCGCAATTAATAGTCGATAACTTTTTAGCGAAAGATGCCTGTTCAATTCTACCGCCTTGCTCTGCAAACCAAATTAAAAGTTCTTCTCCTTTATATTCAGCATAAATATATTGGTGAACAAAGCTCTCAAAAAACAGCTTGTTGGGCTTGCGAGATAGAATGCTGTATTTTGGAAGCGAGAAACAACCTTCGGAATCAGTGACCGTGCTATCTGAAAACTCTTGTTCACCTGAATAAGTGAGGATGCGGTGAACATGAATCCCCTTCGCGGGGTGACCGCTGATAAATAATTGTCCCTGTACTTTGGAGCATAGATCGACTTGTTGTTTTTTGAATATGCCAAACATAGGGGATTCCTTTTCTATCTATCACTGAGAGTGGCAGCGCAAGCGAAAGAGTGTCAGGGGACATGAGCCATCCATAACTCAGCGGTATTTCCGTATTTAGGAAATGTAAACTTTCTAGAGCACTAGGTCAAAACTTCCGGCTAAAAGGCGTAGAAAGGGAAGTGTAAATTCAGTCTCCAGTCGCTTTGGAGTAAGAATAGACTTTAAGTAGCTAAGGGTGTTTTCTATAAGAAAGAGTAGTAAAAATGGTGGCCCCACCTGGACTCGAACCAGGGACCTAACGATTATGAGTCCCAATATGGACAATTACCATGACTTACTTTTTTAACTTGTTAATTACTAAATAATTCATGGGGTTATTGATATAAAGGCTGCCTCTGGTGCATAAATCTTTATGTAATTCAGAGCGTTAATTTTTGCGCTCAAAGTAGCACAGAGGTAGCACCGCATGGCAGACACTAAATTTCGCTTCACAGAACAGCAGCTCGAAAAGCTGACTTCAACCAATAAGCGCATTCGATATTTCGATAGCTTCTTACCAGGTCTTGTTTTGGATATCACCAAAGCGGGCAGGAAATCATTTCGCGTTTATAAAAAGATACCTGGGCGAGTGAATCCTGTTTCAGTAACACTCGGATACTTTCCATCACTTAGTCTAGATGCAGCTCGCCGTATGGCGTGTAAAGTGATGGCCGATATTGCCGATGGTATTAACCCTAATGACACCAAGCGCCAGTTTAGGGCTGCGTCAGTCACTCTAATCGAGGCTTTTAATGCATTTCTCAGAGCTCGTAGCCTAAAGCCCATTACGGTGCGTGGTTATGAGCAGACGATGAATTGTTATCTATCAGATTGGCACTCAAAGCGTTTGGCAGATATTAACCAGACTATGATTTTAAAGCGCCACCGCAAAATCACCGAGCAAAGCCGCGCTCAGGCCGACCTCACCATGCGCGTTATGCGCGCGCTGTACAACTTTGCCAAGGCAGAATACAAGTCATCAGAAGGGCGTTCATTATTCCCTGATAACCCTGTAGATGTGCTTTCAGAAAAGCGCATGTGGAACAAGGTGAAACGCAAGACAACCCGTTTACGCCGCTCTCAACTCAAGCCATTTTTGGAAGCACTCAACAAGGTTCGGGACGAAGCCAAAATGTATCGCCAAAACGACCGAGTCGTGTTTTGCGATTACATCGAGTTTGTAACGTTTACCGGCTTAAGGAAGATGGAGCTTTTACAACTACCTTGGTCGCAGGTTTTTATGGAGGACAAGCTATACCTTCTGAAAGACACCAAGAATGGTGAAGACGTTGAATTCCCTATGACGACCAAGCTGATTGAAATCTTTGAACGCCGTAAGGAATATAAAGTCTCTCCTTACGTCTTTGGTAAAGCAACTGGCAAAGGGTGGCTTACTGAACCTAAGAAGACACTCGCTAAGATATGCGAACTGGCCGATGTTCAAATTACGCTTCACGATCTGCGCCGCACGTTTACGTCTATTGCCGAGAGCAATGGTGTGTCAGGATACCGCCTTAAGCGCTTGCTAAACCACTTAACTGATCAAAGTGATGTAACCGCTGGGTATACGATATTAACAGCTGAGGAGCTTAGAGAGCCAGCACAGCATGTGACAGATCGAATTTTTTCCTATTCAGTGGCTAAAGGCATAGGGGAGTTAACAGAAATAGAAAGGCTTAAACACTTACTTACGGGGCTTTCTAAGGAAAATAAATTGGCGTTATTGGCTGAGATTATTTAATTTGTAAGGCACTGGATATAGTGCCTTACGTTACGGTTCCGGAATGTTATTTCGGATGGAATTCGTCAATCACAATCTTAGAAGGGCAAAGGCCAGAGTAGATCTCTAAGAACTTATTTCTGGCATTGGCTAATAACTCATTTCCATTTTCGTAGTCCGCGCTATATCGACCTGATTTAGAGTTAATAATCCATTTTTCGTTTTTGTAATGAAGTTCCCCACCGATACGAGCTGACTTAAACCCTGTTAGGGTTGGGTGTCCCCGTCTGTCAATTTCCTCTCCAATCAATAGAGCACCATCTAGAGATATTACCCAAATCCTGAATTCATCCTGTACGCCATTAAGTAATTCAGGAAAGTCATCTGATAGACATTTCTCTTGTTTCCCATAATAACTAATCCCAACTTGGCTATGTAGTTGGCCATCTGAAATTTCTTGTTTATTAATGCGTTTTGGTGCCCTTGGTTTACCGAATTGCTTGTCCAGATAAGCAAAGTAATTGTCCTTTGCCGGTTGAAATGAACGTATTAGGGGAACAAGAAAGTCTTTGCCCGAATAATCTTCATGTAGGGGTTCATACTCAAGAATGTTCTTGAGGGGTCGAGTAATAGCGTCAAAGCCGCTTTGATCGTATATTGAAATTCCTGCGATTGCATCTCCCTGTGGAATTTCAGTGGAGTCGAATAGAATATCAAATAAAGGTAGCCCTTCACTTTGAAATTTCGCTCTCCAAATGTATTTAGCCAAAGGCTTGCACAATATTGCTTCTTTATTAGCGACATTAGGCGTTTCAATTAGACCGCTTTTATAAATAGCAGAGCTAATTAGCTGTATATCGAATGTCACCGAAGGGCAGTCTTCCCCAAGCTCTTTGTAGTAATGGGTATATTCATGAATGATAGAGTTGCATGTATTAGCAATATACTCAGAGGGAATTCTGATCTTTCTATAATTCGGGACAATTAGACTATCAGGGATAAGGATCTGTTCGGCATCTTGCCAATTACCTTGTTCATCTTTTTCTTCTAACATGAGACCCCACTCAATAGGTGCTTCGGTTTTTCCTTCAATGAGTGAGGTAACTTCTTTATGGTTAGTAACTATTCGCATTCTGGCGAAAGGACCAATCCTATCATCATGAATATATAGGTAATTATTACTTTTAAGTTCCTTGTACCCAAGAATTGTGACAGCGTGACCTCGCCCTTCACTTATTAGCTGAGCGTGCTCTTCTTTCCAATACACATCAGCTCCAAGAATTATAGGGAGGTCGCTATTTAAATAACTTTTTACAATATTGAAAAAGTTATCAGATTCAGTACTGGACCTAGTATCAATATTAAATTTATGGTTTCTCAGCTTTTGTATATCTAAAGAACGAAGAATTTGTTTATTGGTCAGCCCCTTATTGGGAAAGCTATTGTGAGAATCTACGACATGGTTTATCGCTGACAGTGTGATTTCGCTGGACGAAGGCACGGTTCGTAAATCATTTTTATCTAGTGCCTGGAGTGCAGTCCAAATCGAAGTTGTTGCGCATGCTGAGACAACCTTATCTTGCTCTTGGAATGCGACAGTATCTACATGCAAGTTAAGACCGAATAAATTGACTTTGTACCTGTGACTAAGAGCTTTTTTGTGGTCGTTATCATTAAAGCTAGGATATAACCTCAAGCAGGATTTACCAATAAAGGTTTTGGGTAATGGTTTTACGACGATAAAGCCAATATATGCATCCTGAAGTGCTCGGTGTTTTTCGTCAGAATAGTGGCTGAGGTAAGACTGAAAATCAGGGTGATTTATATCTTTAGAAAAGAAGTGTAGCCTTGCGCAACGGTCACCATACTGATTAAAGCATTTTACATAGTACCTTGAATAATCTTCCAAAAAGTCTCGATCTACATAGTCAGGTTCAAGCAATATCGTCTTAGCACCAAAGTCTGAAAGATATCGATAGAGGTATTTAATCTGGTATTTTGAATTAATGTCGGGAAATTCTGAACCGAAGCGTTCTTTTACCAAATTACTCAAAGTTTCTTTGGCAAATTCACAAAGGAGGAAGTCTGACTGCATTTTTGTTCCATCAAAAAAGGCAGCTTGGCAGCTGCCTTCTCATCCACAGAGATGATTAAAGGTTATAACTACGAGAAAAAAATTTGTCGGTAGGGGCCTGGTTGCGAGCTTTTTCTGAGTAGGCCTTGTCGCGTTCGTTTTGACGGTTATTGAAACCTAGAGCCACTCTTTTATCAGCCTCTTTGCATCCTGCAAGTTTTGCCAACTTCTCAAAAGTCATATTAAGAACCTATTCTGTGATTCAATTGGGTCGAATATTATACAGATAAAGAAATCACCATCAATATCTGCCGTGAGTTTTTTTATGCATCGACAAATCGAGGGAAACTTAAATTTTCCACCGATGACTAAAAATTAGCAGTTGAAAGCTATCAATACAAGCTTGTTGGTGCATTTATATGGCGGTGGGTTCGGTTTAGACGCAATTACATACTCTTTGTGTTCATAACTCTTCACCAAAGAAATCTTTGAGATGAGACTCGGCAAGTGCTTCCATTTCTCTTAACGCTTTATGCCTCACCGCAGCCTCTTCAAGTTTTTTGTTTTGGTGCATTTGCTCTTTGCCTTTGTTCGAAGAAGTCATCGGGAAGGGCGATTCGAACGAGGTCTTCTATTCGCTTAATAGGCTTTACATCATGCTTCTTACTTGCGCATGATAGAGCAAATCTTAAAGGTCTCTTAATATCAATAATTAGATACAAAGCCATTCCTACAGCCTCGTGGAGTTGGGTGCCTTTTAAATGATCGAATTTCTTCATGTATTTTTTATACTTATAAGCTTTGTTATTCACAGTTAGGTGCCCCTAATAATAAGAATTTTGGATATTGAGAATTTAAGATATTAAGCAGGGAGCTAGAGGCCTTGATACCAAAGGGCTGCATTGGAGGTGCTGTCCTTCAGTGACAAACTTTTGCACGCCAGTGACAAACATTTGGTTTTCAGTGACATAAATTTGTTCGCCAGTGACAAACTTTTGTCCCCCAGTGACATTACTAGCAACTACTTATACATAATTTGTAAGCAGCTATACGCTAGCCTCCTCGGCCGCGAAGTAGGTAGTTATTGGGTGGAATGACGATACCTTTGCCCTTTTTATCTACACTAATGCCTGAGCGAGGATGGCTGTCGAGAATGAAGTCTAAAGCGTGCAAAAAGCGCCGTTTGAACCTACTCAGAGCTAGCCCTTCAAGATAGGGAAAGACGTCTTTGTGAAGAGTCACCCAAGGGACAAAACCAACTCTTTCACGTCCATAACCTCGTCGTATCAGGTACAGGTATAGATCGTGGGCCAGAACAATGTCTTTCGCTCGAGCAAGTTGAAGAAATCTCAAATCAATGGGAATAATGCTTTTATCATCGGCTATCAGCGCTTTAAAGCTGCTCGATGGGGTATAGAGAACCTGTTTGTACTTTGCTTTGAAGTGACCAATGCCATACTCACTGTTGAGCAAGCTATCTGCTTCAACGAAGAAGCCCCTTCTTCGCATTTTATCTTTTGATTTGTTTGTAGGAACAACTGCAAATGTTGTATCAAAGACTCTTTCGAGAGAGAGTAAAAAATTAGCGTATGTGCCACCGGATATACTGTCTTGTCCTGTTATCTGCTGAAATAGGTCACTTACAGATTTGGCTATGACGTAAGAGGGGAGCTCAGGTCTCCTACTGATCTGTGTTGTTAGGTGAGCAATAATCAACCTTGCATAGTGCCCATGGGGCAAGATTTGAGGACTGCTCAACGTCACTGTTTTGTATTTACCAAAGCCTTCGACAGTACATACCTCAAGCTTTTTAAGAGGCAAGATACATGGGTCGATCAAAAAGGCAGGATATGAACCAATGGTGCGCTCTTCAATAGGGCACTTTGTAATTATTTCTATGCTGTTATGGGATAGGGCCATTAGTTATGAACCTCCCCGCTACGAATTAAAGGTTGCGTTTCAATCCAATGGTGGAACTCTGAGATAGGGAACAGTGTTTTACCCCCTTGCTTAATAAAGAGGCAGTGCATGACACGCTTTCGCTTGTCTATTCTCACTTAGCTTGTTGTATAAGGTTTGCTTAGAGCAGCATAGAGCTTCTGCAATTTCATCTGCTGTATAAAATTGAGGTTTGATTTTCGGCATAAAGCACTCCGTTTACTAATACATGGAATGCCTTACTATTATGGGAATGAATTTACCGTTGTCTCAGAAAAACCCCCCTGACTTTTCCGGAGCTTTTTTTGAGCAATTGAAGGGCAGGGATAGAGCTCAATTTTACATGTCAAATCGGGTAATAGCTTAGACTGCCTTTCTAATTATTACGCAATTTCGTTCTTCGAAACAGCAACCAGAAAAACAAAATAAGCGACAAGATCATGATATTGCTGACGATTAACGGTAGCATGTTGCTGTATCCTTCGGTTGGTGTGTTATCGGGTAGAATTAGGCATGCCTAATTTTGGGGCTTACTTATAGCCTTGTTCCTCTTTGTATCTCTTTAGCTTTAACGTTTGCAGTTAAGCCCAGATGAGGCCTGAATTGAACTCTTTGATGCTGCTGTCTTCATAACTTAAGTCTAGTTCATCCATAATCGTTTCTTTGGATGCGCCGGAGATTGCCAACCTTGCTTCTCTTGTCGCGGCGAAGATAGCTGCAAAGTAAGCCTGAATCTTTGTGTGCTCGCAAGCGGTGCCTCTAATGCAGGTCTTAGTAATCTATGGGAAACAGTGGATTTTTATAGGGCGAAGCTCGTAGATATTGGAGGTTACTAGCTACAAAATATTCAGTACATTTCGATGAGTAAACGAGGGTGGATATTATTTAACCCAAAAATGCTCAGATTGTTATGTGACTTACTTGCTTTTTTTGCTAAGTATTAATTCAAAAGCTGTTATTACATCAGCCAACGAAGCTTCATCAGCCAGCTTTGTCAGGTCGTCTATTGCACTTGAACTTGTTTGAAAGGATTCGACTGAAATATTAAAAAGCAAAGCGGCTTTATTAATAACCTTTTGTGAAGGGACTTTCTTGCCATTTTCTATTAATGATAAATATGTTTTTGAGATATCAAGCTCAGCGGCTACTTCACTAGGCGTTAAGTCATTTGCCAACCTCAAGCCTTTGAATTTAAAACCTATTAATAATTGATCTGTGTTGTTCATTTCCTATTCCTAAAAGTAATATTAAAAAATTTATCTATAGGTAAGCCGAAAGCGGGATATATGGCTGACATGTGTCGACCATAGGCGAGCTGCACTTATAAATACTACTGACATATTTAAAAGAGTTAGTTCATTATTATTGATATTGGACGTGACGAAATGACTCAGCTTGCTCGCGGTTGCTGAAACCCAAGAGGTAAAAGAAACTTTAGAAACAAAGCAGTTGCAGTCCTCATTAGTTAAAATTCGATGCAAGATACAGTCGAATGATAAACAAACGTGATAACTGTCTAACGACATTGTTAAGCCCAAAAATTTGCTTCTAGTCATATGCGTCATAGTAAACACCTTAAATCCGAGATAAGTCAGTTTTCTACGAATTTTGACAGGACAGTGACCACTCTCCTGACATGAAATCGATGTTGATTATACAGAGAGCAATTCTTTATTAATTTTCATTAGAAGTAGACTCGTAAAATAAAAACAACAACTTAATTAACATTAAAAACCGAATTATGATTAACTTACTCGTTATTTTTCCTCAAATTTAAACATGGTGGTACGGCTAACTTTAGTTCTGTGCTAAAGACTTACAGTAAATTAGTGGCGACTGATAGCGCAAAATTCTAATAGTTCACCTCCTTTGTTGCGAAAGAGCGAGTTTAAAATAGTGGTTAGCCATTTTAAGGAAGCTGCTGTGTTAGTCCCCGGTGCCCAGTAGCTCAATGAGCTTTAGGATACTCAAAACAAGTTGTACTCCAACGCCATCGCCAGTGAGATTGGAACTTTCGTTTTCAATTGATTCAAGTTCGCTGATAGCTTTTTGGATTAATTGTTCAAGTATTTGATCGTTATGAAACTTGCTTACTTCCAGCGCCTTTCGTAAATTTTCCACAGCATTTTGGACTGCCAAGTCTGTCATTATAACTTTCCTCTTTAGGAGTAGGTCAGAAGGCAGTCACATCGATAGCTAGGTGTTATCTGATGTCCAATTCAACAGATAGTTTTAACTATATAGGTAATCATAAAGTTAATCAAGTTTACTTTTTAATTTGATTAACTTTTTGTAAGTGCGCTTTTTGAGAAGCGCATTGTGTCTAAATAAGGTTGCGGTAAGTAAATGAACGAGAAGTTTAGCTTAGCTCCCTAGGTACGTATACGTAATACTAAACCTTTCATGCCCTAGCTCTTGGCTAATTTGCATGCGTGCGTTGTAATCAATGTCTCGTTCTTTACCTACCAAATGCATACGGCGTGGACCGCCGTTCGCTGGGCATTGCCAGCCGGTTAGCTCTAAGTATCGTTGGCGAGCATAGTGATGGCGAAGGCCGTGATTTTTGCTAAGGCCTACCTTATTAGTTTCGCGCTCATAGCGGCGCATTTGGTCAACATAGCGGTCTGTAGCGTGAATTAATGATGAGCGTGTAAAAGACCGGATTTCATCTAAAAGAGATCGCTGTGATTCTTTAAGAATTGGCAAGGTGCGGGGTTTACCGCCCTTAGTCCATGAGCCTTTTAAGCGGATATGATTGCCTTGGTCCGCGTAGCTGACGTTGAACTTGATCGCTTCTTCTCGGCGTAGCCCGAACTCTTGCTGAAGGCGTAAGGAAAGCTTCACATAAGGGCAGCCAATCTGAGCATGCTTCTCCATGTCTAATTCTTTGGACTTGCCCAGGGGGCTATTTCGCACTTTGTCGATGCCGTACTCATCGTTGGTTCTGGCTACCACATTACGCTTGCCGATTTTATCCGCCTACCACCGTATTGCAGACATACGGTTCTTAATGGTTTTATTTGCAAGTTTTTGTTCTTGCCAATGCTTTACCAGGGCAGTGACGTGTTTTGGCTTTAGGCCTTTAGGGTCTTTGAGTTTAAAGCCGAAACCGTGAAGCTGCTTTGCAATAAGGTTAAAAATGTTCTTTCTATTTTGCCGAGTGCTATGGCTGCTCTCTTTATGCGTAATGTTTAACTGGTTCAGTGAATATCCCAACTGGCTCATATCAATTCCTCAAGAATAAAAGTGGAAGATAGAAAACCAAAACCGAAGATCAGGGGGCACAAGCCAATATAGGTAAGTTTTAAAGCCACTTGGCTAGTACGTAACTAGACAAGTTGTCATAAGACACATGGGCTGACTGATCTAAAGCAAACAAGCAAAGCGGCTCTGAGTCTGTCGATTCAAGGCGCAGACTATAGTGGTTTTGGTGATTATTAATGTGGCTCTGTTGAGCCTGACAGCTACGGTTGTAGCCCCTCTTGACGTGTTGAGGGCAGTTGGGAGACGCCCATTTTCTTGTTTGCTCATTGAGAGCAGTTTCATATTTAAATTAACACATCGATCACTGATTGCAAGTAGCTAATTTACCTGGTGGATGCATTTCCCTCGACTGGCCTTTTGACTTTTAGGTCGGGTAATTGGGCTCAAGGCATCATGAGCAGCGGCTTTGAGCGGAGCGACTCTGTTAGTCGTCCCTACCTCTTCGAGTAGGGACAACAATAGTTGCATTAAACTTAGTTCCAATAATTATTACATTAATCATAGGTGAGAAATAAGTTTAGAGCGCCGATTACTGACTATGTAGCAAAGTTGTGAGAGAGTATTTGATAAGCTCAAAAATAAAAGAAAGGGACATACAAATGGCTGAGCAAGAAAACGGATTACCAAAAGTTTTTATTTCGTATAGTTGGTCTAGTACACATCATCAGGAGATGGTTAAGTATTGGGCTGACAGGCTACTGCATGACGGGATAGACGTGATTTTAGATATTTACGACTTGAACGAGGGAGATGAAAAATACGCTTTTATGGAAAGCATGGTCACAGACCCTAGTATCACTCATGTTCTGGTTGTTTGCGACTCAAAATATACAGAAAGAGCCAATGCTAGAGAGAAAGGGGTGGGAACTGAGTCCACTATTATTTCTAGTGAAGTTTATAAGCGAGTAAAGCAGAGTAAGTTCATACCAATATTATGTGAATTTGATGGAAGTGGCGAACCGATAACTCCAGCTTTTATGAACGCTAGGATTGGCCTAGACTTTTCGACACCAGAGTCCGTTAACGAAAACTGGGAACAGTTAATTCGCTTACTGTATAACAAACCTCTTCATGTTAAACCAAAAAAGGGTTCTATACCGTCATACATAAAGCATGATACTGCGTTACCTGCAAATGAACCCCGAGCGAAATTTGAATCGCTTAGACAAGCCGTACTTCAAGAAAAGAAAGGAATTAAAATTTATAGAGCTGATTTCCTTCGCTCTTGTCTTACTTATGTGGATGAGCTACGAGTGAGGGAAAGGCCGGATGAGGAAGACTTAGGTCAAAAGGTATTGAATGATTGTATAAAGTTAAAGGTCATAAGAGATTACATATGTGATTGGCTTCTCTTAGAAGGGGGAATAACTTCAGACTTAGAACTTAGTGAATCCTTGCTAGAAATGTTGGAAGGGTTATTGGAAATGAAAAGTAAACCAAATAGCCTTACATCATGGAATGAAAAGTGGTTTGAAGCCCACTCGGTGTTCGTCTATGAAATGTTTCTATATGTCGTAGCTGCATTGATTCAACTTGGGCGCTATGACTTATTGAGGGAGTTGTACTCATCACATTATTTACTACCTCAATCTCCCGGTTACTCAAATCTAGATTTTGATGATTTTAGTTGCTTTCACGGTAGCTCTGAATTATTGCAAGATGTTTTGAGGCCCGGTGAAAATCTCTGCTCCCCTAGCGGAGAGCTCTTCAAAATCCAAGCCGATAGGGATGATTTAAAGTTTCATGACATTGTACAGGCGGAAGCTGTGACATTTCTTGTCGCTATGTTGAGTGAAGTATATTGGTACCCAGGAACATTGCACTACATTTCCCATCATGAGCGATTACCTGTCTTTGTGAGAGCTGCACAGCATAAACACTTTGAAAAGCTGGCAAAAGTTGCGGGAGTAGAGAGTGCCACCGAACTAAAAGACAGATTTATGAGCGCCTTGAGTCAATTCGGTTTTACGAATTCTAGGCAGTTTTTTCGTTTGGACTTTAAGAGCTTACTCAACCTCGATGGATTAGACCGCCTTAAATAGTAACTTGTTGCTATTCGGAGTTTTAGATTTGGAAATATAGTTCCAGTACATAATGGTGTAGAATCAAAGTAGCACAGAGGTAGCACCGAAGGGATTCGGTTAGTAGTTAATAACAAGGAAGAGTAGAAAGAATGGTGGCCCCACCTGGACTCGAACCAGGGACCTAACGATTATGAGTCGTGCGCTCTAACCAACTGAGCTATAGGGCCATTTGCGTGCCACTGATAAAGGTATCAGTATCCTGACAAGCGCCGAGCAGTATAAAAACTTTTGTGGGCCTTGTCACTAGCTGTGGGGTGATTATTTTGCCGCTCGAAATCAATCGCTTACTAATTAACCTAAGAGCGTAGCTTGAGCTGTAACCTCGTAAACGACTCGCTCTGAACTTTTAAGACGGTGGGTGAGTGCGCGCTACTTACAAAAAGTAGATTTAGGGTTTGTAGGCACAAAAAAAGCCGACGTAGGTCGGCTTTGGCTTTGCTTAACATTTAGCTCTATAGGCCAAGTTTCTTCTCTAAATAGTGGATATTAGTGCCACCATTTTTGAAGTTCTCGTCCGATAAAATCAGTTTATGAAGCTCGGTATTGGTTTTAATGCCGTCGATAACCAACTCGTTGAGCGCGTTGCGCGAGCGAGCAATGGCAACGTCACGGTTTTCACCGTAACAAATAAGCTTACCAATCATTGAGTCATAATGTGGCGGTACAGTGTAGTCCGCATAAATGTGGCTATCCCAGCGAATTCCCAAACCACCGGCTGGGTGGAAGCGGGTGATCTTACCTGGTGATGGGATAAAGGTTTTTGGGTCTTCCGCATTAATACGGCACTCAATAGCGTGACCACGGATTTGCACATCTTCCTGAGTGATTGATAATGGCTGACCAGCAGCAATTTTTAACTGCTCTTTGATTAGGTCAATGCCTGTTACCATTTCTGTTACAGGGTGCTCTACCTGAATACGGGTATTCATCTCGATAAAGTAGAACTCACCGTTTTCATATAGGAATTCGAAGGTGCCCGCGCCGCGATAACCAATTTCGATACACGCGCGAGTACAGCGATCGCCAATGTACTTACGCATTTCTGCGGTGATACCCGGTGCAGGTGCTTCTTCAACTACTTTTTGGTGGCGGCGTTGCATCGAGCAATCACGCTCACCTAGGTGAATTGCGTTGCCTTGCCCGTCTGCCAATACTTGCACTTCGATATGGCGTGGGTTTTCTAGGAACTTCTCCATATAAACCATGCCGTTACCAAAGAACTGCTTGGCTTCTTGCTGAGTAAGGGCGATGGAGTCGACCAGCTCTTTCTCGCTGCGTACTACGCGCATACCACGGCCACCACCGCCGCCAGCGGCTTTGATGATCACTGGGTAACCGATGCGCTTAGCAATTTGCATATTACGTTCGGTGTCGTTAGTGAGCGGACCATCAGAACCGGGTACACAAGGAACGCCGGCTTTACGCATCGCTTCAATGGCCGATACTTTGTCACCCATAAGACGAATGGTGTCGCCTTTAGGACCAATAAATACGAAGCCACTTTGCTCAACTTGGTCGGCAAAATCAGCGTTTTCCGATAGGAAACCATAACCTGGGTGAATAGCGACTGCATCGGTGACTTCCGCCGCAGCAATAATACGGGGGATATCTAAGTAGCTTTCGGTAGCAGGTGGCTTACCAATACAAATAGTTTCATCTGCAAGGAGCACGTGTTTCAGGTCACGGTCGGCGGTAGAATGCACGGCAACCGTTTTTATACCTAGCTCTTTACAGGCGCGCAGAACACGAAGTGCAATTTCACCTCGGTTTGCGATAACAACTTTATCTAACATAGTTAGTGCCTTGTTTGAGTTGCGCGATTATTCGATGATGAAAAGAGGTTGGTCGAACTCAACAGGCTCGCCATTCTCAACCAAGATTGCTTTAACCGTACCGGCTTTGTCAGCTTCAATCTGGTTCATCATCTTCATCGCTTCAACGATGCACAAAGTGTCGCCTACGTTAACTTTACTACCTACCTCAACATAAGCAGCGGCTTCTGGTGAAGAGGCCGCGTAGAATGTACCAACCATAGGTGAGGTTACTTCATGGCCGCTAGGGCGAGCAGGTGCATCGCTCGCTGCTGGTGCATCACTTGCTGGAGCAGCCGCCGGGGCTGCAGGAGCAGGAGCCGCTTGTGGCGCCAAGGCGTAATGCTGTGGCATCGCAGGAGCTTGGCTATGACGGTTAATACGTACCGACTCTTCACCTTCGGTGATCTCAAGCTCAGCAATGCCAGACTCTTCAACTAGTTCAATTAATTTCTTTATTTTGCGAATGTCCATGAAAAACCCGCCTGTTAGTTAGTTTTTAATTCGAATTCTGCAACCGATTGACCGCTGCTTGAAGCGCGAAGTGGTAACCCATTGCACCAAAACCGCAGATAACCCCTTGTGCCACGTCAGAAAAGTAAGAGTGGTGACGGAAGGGTTCGCGTTGATGAATGTTGCTGAGGTGAACTTCAAAGAAAGGAATATCAACACTGAGTAGAGCATCACGCAGGGCCACACTGGTGTGGGTGAATGCGGCAGGGTTTATAATAATGCTATCAAATTGCTGCCACGCGTCGTGAATGTGCTCTATTAATGCTGCTTCGCTGTTACTTTGAAAGTGCGCCAGCTCAACATTTAAGGCCGCTGCTGCATCATTTAGTTCACCGGTGATCTGCGCCAGTGTTTTTACGCCATATTTATCCGGCTCACGCTTACCTAACATGTTTAGGTTAGGACCGTTAATAACTAAAATCTTAAACTTTGCAGCCATAATGCGACTAAAATCCTTTATCGTGTGAGTTTTAAGTGATTGTACAAATAATAGTATTTAACTTAAGGGCAAAAGTAGCAAATAGCAAACTTTTCTCACGTTTGCCGACTATTATAGAGAGTTCGACGTAAATAGCAGCAAAATACTGGTCTAATGACCTTGTTAACCAGGTCTGGCTAGGTGGGGTTTACTAGTGCGGGGAAAGTGAGCAGGGTGGTGAGGCTCACCCTGCATTAATCAGTAAAAAGGATTACTGTGCTGCGTCACGTACTGCTTGTAGGTGGGAAGCAAACTCATCTGCCCCCATAAAACCGGTGACTCTCAGCTCAGGTAATTCTTCGTTGCTGTTATCAAAAAACAAAATACTTGGTAGACCAAAAACGGTGTAGTGCTCCATTAATTCAATGGTGGTGTCATTACTTTCGGTGAGGTCGACCTGTACCAAAGTGAAATGCTCAAACTGCTGTTGCACGTTGTCTTTCGGGAATGTGTACTTCTCAAACTCTTTACATGCCACACACCACTCGGCATAGAGATCAACCATCACCAAGCCATCGGTTTGAGCAATCAAGGTTTCCAGCTCTGCTAAATTAGCTACATGTACAAATTCACCATGCTTTTCGTTAGAGGAAACTGTCGCAGCCGTGCTGTTACTCTGTGGCTTAGGCCAAATGTAGTTTTGTACCAGCATTAAGCCACCAACAAACAGCAGCATGGCAAAACTCCATAGAGTCGTTTTTCCTTTCCCTTGGTTTTGACCGCTTTGCCAATAATGTAAGTAGATAGCGGTAGCAATTGCCAACAAGCCGGCCATTAGCAAGATCACCTCGAAAGGTAAAATACGCTCTAACAAGATAAGTGGCACAAACAACATTAAAAAGCCAAACAAGGTTTTTACTTGCTCCATCCAGCCACCGGCCTTGGGGAGTAATTTCCCGCCCGAGGTGCCTAATAGCAGCAGTGGTAGGCCCATACCTAGGCTTAAGGCATATAAGGTCAAGCCACCAACCACAAAATCGCCGCTTTGAGCCACATAAAGTAGCGCTGCAGAAAGTGGTGCAGTGGTGCACGGCGAGGCAATCAGGCCGCTGAGCACGCCCATCAAGAATACGCCGGTGTAGTTTCCGCCTTTTTGCTTATTACTGACTTCTGTTAGGCGGCTCATCAAACTTTGGGGTAAACGAATTTCGTAAAGCCCAAACATCGATAGCGCCAGCAATACAAACAGCAAACTAAAGCTGATTAATACATAGGGGTGCTGTAAATAGCCTTGAATATGCCCGCCGAAATAGGCAACCACTAAACCTAGTAGCGCGTAGGTAACGGCCATGCCCTGTACATAAACAAACGACAGGCTAAAGGCTTTTTTCGTAGAGAGGTTTTTCTGCCCAGCGATTAAGCTAGAAAGAATCGGGAACATGGGGAACACACAAGGTGTAAACGCCAGGCCGATACCGACAACAAAAAAGAATACTAAATTCGTGACCAAGCTTTGGCTGGCTAAACGCTCAGTGAGTGATTGTTCACCCTCATCACTGGTGGCTTTGTTAACCGGGACCTCGCTGGTTGGCGCAGCGGTAGTCGCCGTGCTGGTAGCAAGGGCCGTAAGCGGAATTTCCACCACTTCAGGGGGGTAGCAAAGGCCTGCTTCGGCGCAGCCCTGATAGCGTACTTTGACACTGGCATTATCACCCACATCACTGAGTTTGGAAATAATACTCACACTATCAAAATAGACCTCAGTGCGACCGAAAAACTCGTCTTCAATCATGTCCCCTTGGGGAAGGTCACTGGGTGGAGTGATGGTGGCGCCCTTACCGACGAACTCTAACTTGTGTTTGTAGAGGTAATAACCTGGCTCAATATCCCAGCCTACAAATAAGGTGTCGCCTTGTTGGTCAAAGTCGAGCTTAAATGCCTGCTCAACGGGGAGAAAAGTGCTTTTAGAGGGCTCTAATAAGCTATTTAAAACGGAGTTGTTCGCCCAACTTAGCGAGCTAAACGCTAAGGTGAGCAAAAACAGCACATAACGCATTAATTTAATACCTCATCCATCCAATTAAAATACGCCAGGTTTCCGGTGGCCACATCAACAACCTGAATTTCAGGCACTTCATAACTATGTAGCTGTTTAATGGTTTGGATCACCTGGTTCATTTTCTCAGACTTGGTTTTAATTAGCAGTTTGGTCTCGTTTTCGCTGGTCACTTCTCCTTGCCACATGTAGATTGACTCTACTTCGGGAAGAATGTTGACACAGGCGGCGAGTTTTAACTGCACCAATTGTTCTGCCATCGCGCGTGCTTCTTGTTTATTTGCACAAGTTGTAAAGATAAGCCGGTAGTGAGTAGTCATACTGAACCTTTTTGTGAGTCCCGTTTCTAACCCCCATACTAGCTGATAGCAAGGGCAAAGCCCATAGAGCGACAACAGATGACTTGAAATCTGACCTTATCAACCTCAATTCTATTTCATCGACTTTTATGAGAGCCGTTATGTTCAGAGCACTTTTTTTACTATTTATCATTGTTCCAATCATTGAAATCGCGCTATTGATTCAATTAAGCGAGGTGATTGGCGGCGTTGCCACCATTGCCTTAATTATCGTTACCGCGATTTTGGGCGCTAAGCTGGTGAAGCAACAAGGCGTTGGTGCAATGCGTGAGGCGCAGGTGCAAATGGCACAAGGGCAAATGCCGGCAAAACAAATGTTTACTGGTATCTGTGTCATCATTGCTGGCGTTCTGTTGTTGACGCCCGGTATAGTGACCGACGTATTCGGCTTCTTATTACTGACGCCAGCAGTGCGCAATAAAATGGCCGCAACCTTTGCTTCTCAGGCGCAAGTGCGCATGAGCCAAGGTATGGGGCAAAGCACCTTCAGTGCTGAATTTCACAGCCACCAACAGCATCAACACAGTGAGCGTCGCGAAGAGCACACCACCATCGAAGGTGAATATGAACGAAAAGAGTAAAAAATTTTAATTTTTACTCTTGGGTTTTAAAACCTCGACCCCCATTAGATATGGCAACTAAATTTTAATGACTTTTCTGTAGTTGTTCAGAAACTGTTAGGAGAAACAAACAAATGAACATTCGTCCTTTACATGATCGCGTGATCGTTAAGCGTCTAGAAGAAGAAACCAAGTCTGCTGGCGGTATCGTGCTGACTGGTTCTGCGGCTGAAAAATCATCGCGAGGTGAAGTAGTGGCAGTAGGTAACGGCCGAGTATTGGATAGCGGCGAAGTACGCGCATTGGAAGTAAAAGCGGGCGACACTGTGTTGTTCGGCTCTTACGTTGAGAAGACTGAAAAAATCGACGGTCAAGAGTACCTAATTATGCGTGAAGACAACATCCTAGGTATCGTGAGCTAACTCACCCCTTGATGTTGACACACTTGGTTTAAACAGAATTTAGAGGAAAGAAACAATGGCAGCAAAAGAAGTACGTTTTGCAAATGACGCCCGCACTAAAATGCTTAAAGGCGTAAATGTATTAGCAGATGCAGTAAAAGTAACTTTAGGTCCTAAAGGCCGTAACGTTGTTCTAGATAAGTCTTTTGGCTCACCCACAATCACTAAAGATGGTGTTTCTGTAGCGAAAGAAATTGAGCTTGAAGACAAGTTCGAGAACATGGGCGCGCAGATGGTTAAAGAAGTAGCCTCAAAAGCGAATGACGCTGCCGGTGACGGTACCACGACTGCAACCGTACTAGCACAGTCAATTGTTAACGAAGGCCTTAAAGCTGTTGCTGCGGGTATGAATCCAATGGACCTTAAGCGCGGTATCGACAAAGCCGTTACCGCTGCAGTAGAGGAATTGAAAACCCTTTCTGTGCCTTGTGCAGATAACAAAGCCATTGCTCAGGTGGGTACTATCTCAGCCAACTCTGACAAAGAAATTGGTGAAATCATTGCTGAAGCAATGGAAAAAGTAGGCCGTGAGTCTGGTGTTATCACTGTTGAAGAAGGTCAATCACTACAGAATGAACTGGATGTTGTTGAAGGTATGCAGTTCGACCGTGGTTATCTTTCTCCTTACTTCATCAATAACTCAGAAAAAGGTGTTGTTGAACTAGATAACCCACACATCCTATTGGTCGACAAAAAAGTATCAAACATCCGTGAGCTTCTACCTACCCTAGAAGCGGTAGCGAAAACTAGCAAGCCATTGCTGATTGTTGCTGAAGATCTAGAAGGTGAGGCACTGGCAACACTGGTTGTTAACAACATGCGTGGCATCGTTAAAGTAGCTGCGGTTAAAGCGCCTGGTTTTGGTGACCGTCGTAAAGCGATGCTACAAGACATCGCCATCCTAACCGGTGGTACGGTGATTTCTGAAGAAATCGGTCTTGAGCTTGAAAAAGCGACACTAGAAGACTTAGGTACAGCGAAGCGCGTAGTAATCACCAAAGATGACACCACCATTATTGATGGTGCTGGTGAGCAAGAAGCGATTGATGGCCGTGTTGGTCAAATCAAAGCGCAAATCGAAGAAGCGACGTCTGATTACGATAAAGAGAAACTACAAGAGCGCATGGCGAAACTAGCTGGCGGTGTTGCGGTAATCAAAGTCGGCGCTGCGACCGAAGTTGAAATGAAAGAGAAGAAAGACCGCGTAGAAGATGCGTTACACGCAACGCGTGCTGCGGTTGAAGAGGGTGTTGTACCTGGTGGTGGTGTAGCGCTGGTTCGTGTGGCAACTAAGATTGCTTCACTTACCGCTGACAACGAAGACCAAAATCATGGTATCAATGTAGCCCTACGCGCTATGGAAGCGCCACTTCGCCAAATCGTTTCTAACGCTGGTGATGAAGCATCAGTGGTTGTTAACGCAGTCAAAGGTGGTGAAGGTAACTACGGTTACAACGCGGCAACAGGCGAGTACAGCGACATGCTAGAGATGGGTATCCTTGACCCAACGAAAGTAACACGCTCTGCATTGCAGTTCGCAGCTTCGGTAGCCGGTTTAATGATCACCACAGAAGCGATGGTTGCTGAACTACCTAAAGACGACGCACCAGCTGCACCTGATATGGGTGGCATGGGCGGAATGGGTGGCATGGGCGGCATGATGTAATCATCCCTCAAGCTATCTCGCTTAATAAAAACCCAGCTTCGGCTGGGTTTTTTCGTGGTTGCTGAATTTCATCCCAAACTAGGCCCTGACAGCAACATTCGTTCTTCTGGCGTACTGAGAGAAAGCTGAAAGCGGCAACGAGTATTGGCTTAGAAACCCCTATTGGTTGGGCGCTCAAAAAGTAGCGAACGTTAGACTCAAGCAATAAAAAGTCGCTGCTGCTAAATGAGAGATTCGACGAGGCAAACTGTTAAACTCAGAGGGGTTAGTTGCTGGGCGTTGACTCGATTGGGTACACAGGCTACAAATAGTTATTAATGATTACTAATTGTTACGAACTTGGCGGTGTTTTAGTAATCAAACAACACAACAAGCGGTCTATAGTAGATAGACGTACGCAATTGGAGAGTATGATGAAATCACTGAGCTACAGTTTGGCAATCGCGGCATTAGTTACATCCCTTAGTAGCTATGCTGGCGAAGCAAAAATCAAATGGCATGACTTAGACGATTACACCGATGCGCGTCCAGCTAATGAAGTAAAAGGACCGTTTCACAAGCGACTGGTTAAAAACTTTAATAAGCACTTTAGTAGAGAAGCAGAAAATCTGCCTGAAGGGTATGTGTTTAACGCTGAGATCACCAACCTCGATTTGGCCGGCGATGTGCGCTTTGGGATGAATGAGATCCGCGTGATTAAACCTATTTACATGCCTAAGATTAACTTTACTTACTCGGTCACCGATGCCGAGGGTAACGTGGTCAGTGAAGGGGAAGCGGATTTAAAAGACATGCAGTTTATGGATCGCATTCGCTCACCTCGAGCCAACGAAGCCAACTATTATGATTTTCGCTTGATAAGCTCGTGGTTTGAGAAAACCTTGTTGCCTGAGCTGGGTATCGAGCCGAAGAAAGCCTATCGCTAGCGACTAGCACTATTTAATTAAGGCAAAGTTAGGCGCCCAATGGGCGCTTTTTCTTTTTGATCTTAACTTGATCTTTTCTATTTCAGAATGTACATTCTTAAAAACGCTAAGCAGAGAACAACCTATGGCACGAACCAGAGAATTTGATGTAAGTGAAGCCCTGCGCAAGGCAACTATTATGTTTTGGCGCCAAGGTTACCGCGATACATCAATGGAGCAGTTGGTTAAAGCAACAGGTGTGAGTAGGTATGGTTTTTACCAAGAATTTGGTAATAAGAAAGAACTGTTCAAACGGTGTTTGCAAGAGTATTCCCTCAGCAAAATTAGCCCAGGGTTAAAGCGCATTGCGCAAAGTGATGGTGAGCTTGAAGACCTACGCTGTTTTTTCTCCATGTACAGCGAGAACATTGCTGAGCATGGCGCTAATGGCTGTCTTATTTGCAATACAGCTACCGAGATTGGTGAAACAGATATGGATGTGAACAGCATTGTGCGTGATATTTATGCCAAGCTGACCGCACAGTTTCAGCATTTTATTGAGCGAGCTCAAGCACGTAGCGAAGTACGCCAGGAGCTCAGTGCATTTGATTTAAGCGTGTGCTTACTCGGTGTGTTGCAAGGCGTAGCAGTGATGGCTCGCAGTGATTTTCATCGTGACACATTACGGCAATATTTGACGACTATATTCGACATGATGGCTGAACCCGAATAAGGTACTGTGCTATTATGAAAATAAAGAGCCTCACTTGAGGCGTTATTTTTTACTATTATCAGAATGTGTGTTCTGTTATAAGGAGTGATAATGAACCACTTTATTAGCAACTTAGCCCTGCGGTGGGGGCAGTGCGTGACACGCTACCCTTGGCTATTGCTTATTGTCAGTGTGCTGATTTGCATCGCACTGGCAATAGGAGCTAAAGGGCTCACTTTCTCGAACGACTACCGGGCGTTTTTCAGCCCTGAGAACCCAGAGCTCGTTGCCTTTGAGAACTTCCAAGACAAATACAGTAAAAATGACAACATTCTGATCGTCGTGCACGACGAGCAAAGTCAAGGGTTAACGCCTAATCATGCGAAGGTGGTGGAGCAGCTCACCGAACAGGCGTGGAAAACCCCTTTTGCGAGTCGTGTCGACTCTATCACTAATTTCCAACATACCTATGCTGAGCAAGACGACCTTATCGTCGCCGATCTGATCAAAAATGCCGAGCAATTATCTTGGCCAGCGTTGCAAGAAAAAGCACGCATAGCCCTTGATGAACCGCTACTGGCCAATCGGTTGATTGCCAACAATGGCCGCACCTCGGGTATTAATATTACCGTGCAATATCCAGGGGAGTCTTTGGCGGAAGTGCCAAAAGCGGTGAATTATGTGCGTGATTTAGTGGCGCAAATGAAGCAGCAGCACCCTGAGCTTACCTTTGCTATTAGTGGCATTTCTATGCTCAACAACGCCTTTAGTGAGGCTGGGCAAACCGATGCGCAAACCCTCACGCCGATTATGTACCTAGTGCTCATCGTGGTGATGTATATGAGCCTGCGCAGTATTCCCGGTACCATTGCTGCGGTGGGCGTAGTGATCCTTGCCAGCGCTGCGGCCATGGGCCTAACTGGCTATATCGGCATAGAGCTTACGCCTATATCCATCACCGCACCGACCATTATTCTCACTTTGGCCATTGCCGATAGCATCCATGTGCTGTTGTCTTACGCTAGCGCGCGAAGAGAGGGCATGGACAAGCTCGCTGCAATTAAAGAGAGCTTACGGGTCAATTTTGTTGCCGTGTCCATTACCAGTATCACCACCATCGTTGGTTTTTTAACCTTAAATATGTCTGATGCGCCGCCATTTGCTGATTTAGGGAATATCACTGCTATGGGCATCGCCGCTGCTTGGTTGCTCTCACTGGTATTCCTGCCTTGTTTACTGGCTATTTTGCCGGATAAGAAAACCTATAAGAAAAAGCGCAACGGGCTGAATGTGTGGTTAGGGCGTTTTGGTAATCAGGTCGCGAAAAAGTATCGAATGATTATTGCTGCGACAGTGCTACTGAGCATTGGCTGTGGCTTGGCTATTCCGCAAATTGAGCTCAATGACGAGTTCGTAAACTACTTTGATCAGCGTGTTGAGTTTCGTCGCGATACCGACTTCACCATGGAGCACTTAACAGGCATTTATGTAGTGGAGTTTGACATTCAAAGTGGTGAAAGTGGCGGCGTCAGTAAACCCGAGTACCAGCAGGGACTGGCAGATTTCACCACATGGTTACGTCAACAGCCAGAAGTAGTCCATGTGTATAGCTACACCGACATTATTAAACGCTTAAATAAGAATATGCATCAGGATAACGAGGCGCTATATCGCTTGCCTGATAATCGCCAGTTGGCGGCGCAGTATCTGTTGCTGTACGAGATGTCACTGCCCTTTGGCCTCGATTTAACTGACCGCGTCAGTATGGATAAATCGGCTTCACGGTTAAGCCTGACGCTGGATAACTTGTCTACTGCAGAAATTCAGGCCTTTATTGAGCGCGCTGAAGGCTGGCTGCAAAGCAACACGCCAGCGGCGATGCATGCCAAAGCCACTGGCGCTACGGTAATGTTTTCACATATTTTCCAACGTAACGCACAAAGCATGCTCAGTGGTAATGCCATTGCCATCATCGCGATTTGCCTGATTATGATCCTTACCTTACGTAGCCTTAAGTATGGCTTCTTAAGCTTGATCCCCAATACCATTCCGATGTTGTTCACCTTTGGCGTATGGGCACTGTTAGTGGGGCAAGTGGGGGTTGCGGCAGCCACAGTGACCTCAACTTCGTTAGGGATCATTGTCGATAACACCGTGCACTTCCTCAGCAAGTACCTAAGAGCTCGGCGAGAGCGCGGCCTTACGCCGCAAGCGGCCATTGAATATGCGTTTACCACTGTCGGAGAGGCCATCTTCGTAACCACCTTAATTTTAGCGGGCGGCTTTATGGTGCTGGCTTACTCCACCTTTATGATCAACGCGCAAATGGGCATGTTAACGGCGCTGGCCATTGTGATGGCACTGATCATTGATTTCTTATTACTCCCGGCGCTGCTCATGCTTGTGGCACGCCCGTCTACCTCATCTCAACCGAGTCTTTCAGCTATTAAGGAGAACCCGCATGAAGCCATTAATTCCTAGTGCTTTTGCCGTGCTATCGGCAGTCACATTTATCACCCCAGTTTGGGCTGCCGCAGCTTCCAGTGATGCGCAACAACGAGGCTATGAAATTGCGGCACAAAGTGACCGCTCCGATCGCGGCTTTGGCGTGAGTCGTGTCGATGTCATGATGCACCTTGAAGATGCCAGCGGGCGTAAATCGAGCCGCAGCTTAAGCATGCTCACCAAAGAAGTGGCCGACGAAAATAAAGGCGATAAAAGCCTTATTGTCTTTAACTCCCCGGCCGATGTACAAGACACCAAGCTGTTATCGCATGCGCAAATACTAGAGCCAGACGATCAATGGCTTTATCTTCCTGCGCTAAAACGCGTAAAGCGCATTTCCTCGGCGAATAAATCGGGCCCCTTTGTGGGCAGTGAGTTTGCTTTTGAAGATTTTACCGCCCAAGAGCTCAATAAGTACGAATATCGCTATATTAATGAGCAGCAATGCGGTGAGTTCACCTGTGCGGTGGTCGATCGTATTCCCAAGTATGAAAATTCTGGCTATACCCGCCAGCGCGCCTTAATTGACTTAAGCCATTACCAAGTGCGCAAAATCGACTTTTACGACCGTAAAGAAGCCCATCTTAAAACCCTGACCTTGTCTGATTATCAGCACTATCAAGACAAATTCTGGCGACCACAAACCATGCATATGGAAAACCATCAAAGCGGTAAAAAAACCACCTTGGTGTTCTCTGATTACGATTTCTCTGTGCGCTTAAGTAATCGCGATTTTGTTAAATCGTCATTGAAGTAAGGATGTAGTGATGTTCAGGAAGTGGTGGCTATTGCTCTGTGTGTTTGCGCCTTGCGTGTATGGTCAATGGCAAATAACGCCTGCGGTAGAGCTCGGCGCCCGGCAGTACAACGGCGATAGTGCTCGGGTCCAGCAAACGCATAACTTTGCTTGGGACCCAAGGCTATGGCTTGAGCTTGATTACCGCTCCCGCGCCTCGGGTATACAAGCACATATAAAGCCGGTGGTGACTGTGGCCGCGACCAATAGCGCCCTGCCTGAATGGGATTTACAAGAGGCTTACTTACAGAAAACCTTCTATAACTGGCAGCTAAGCGCCGGTATGAACACGGTATTTTGGGGCGTCGCCGAGTCTCGTCATTTGGTGGATATTGTCAATCAACGTATTCCTGCACGTAACTTTGAAGGCGAAGAGAAACTTGGCGAACTACTGGTGCAGGTTGATTACTTCACCGAAAACAGCACCTTATCGCTGCTATCTATGCCTTGGTTTCGCTCCCGCGATTACAGCCAACCCGATGAGCGCTTTTCATTGCCAGTGGCCATTAGCCAAGAGCGCTTCGTCGGTTTATCTGAGCACACTCGGGAATCACTGGCGCTGCGCTATGCCACGGTGCTCGATGATTGGGATGTCGGTGCTTATTTCTTCCACGGTTTAGATAAAACCCCAGCCTTTGAAATCACCGGGCAAGGCCAAGGACAAGCCATTTACAGCGCCTTGCAGCAATGGGGCCTTGATGCGCAATACACCAGTGAGCGTTGGCTCGGTAAGCTCGAAGCGGTGCACCGCAACCATGATTACGGTGGGAATAGCTGGGCTTATACCCTAGGGGGAGAATATTACTTTTATGGGGTGGCGGGCAGCAGTAAAGATCTCAGTCTGTTGCTGGAGCTGCACCGCGACACCGACGCCGAGGCTCGGGAAAATCAAATATATCGTAATAGCAGCTTTGTAGGCTCTCGCCTCGCTTGGAACGACACCGATGCCACCACCTTGTTATTGGGAGCCCTTATCGATAATGGCGGCGATTCCATCGCCATTAAGGGTGAGTTCGAAACCCGTATTCATAGTCAGTTGAGTCTTGATATTGAGGCCCGGATGTTTGTTGAACAACAGCCACAGCAGCCGCTTTACCTCTACCGAGATGATGACTTTATAGAAGTAAGATTGACCTATTACCTGTAAGGAGCATGTATGGTAAGTCAGTATAGTGATGTTGTGATCATCGGTGGTTCAATGGCTGGTGGTTGCTTAGCACGACAATTAAAACTAAAACACCCCGAGCTATCGGTCACCGTGTTAGAGCGCAAAAAGTCATTTAATTCTTGGGTCGGGGAATCAACCTTAGAATCGTTTTGGGATTATGCCGCCAGTGATCTGCAACTGGGCTTTTACCTAGACACCAACCATTTGTACAAACATGGTTTGCGATTTTTCTTCGACAGCGTCGACCGTGATCTCAATGTCGAGGAAATGAGTGAGCTCGGGCGCACCTGGTATCACGGTATTCCGGCGCACCAAATTGATCGCGCTAAGTTTGATAACGACCTAGTGCGCTTTAACCGAGATATTGGTGTGGACGTTTTACTGGGTGAGACGGTCAGCGATATCGAACTCGATGGCGAGCATGGTCACAGCGTGAAAACCGCAGACAAATCCTTTCGCTGTCGTTATTTAGTCGATGCCGCCGGGTTTGCTGCGCCGCTGGGTAAAAAGCTGGATTTAATCGAGTCGCAAGATCATCGCCATTCTGTGAGCTCAGCTTGGGCGCGGTTTAAGTTTACCACGCCACTCGATAGCCTGGGCAGTGAGCAGTGGCGTGCACGTACCAACTTTACCACCCGCGCATTAGCGACCAACCACTTTATGTATAAAGGGTATTGGTTATGGCTCATTCCATTGGATGAGCACACAGTCAGTATCGGTGTAACCGCTAAAAATACCGATGTCAGCTTAAATGTGAGAACCAGTGACGACTTCGTGGAATTTTTACGCTCGCATAAATGTATGCAGGAAATTCTGGGCAGCCACTTCGAATTGCAGGATTACAAAGCCATGAAGCGGCTATCACGGCGGGCCAAGCAGTCGTTCTCAACTGATCGTTGGTTCCTCACCGGCATGTCATCGGCCTTTTTAGACCCCTTGTTATCGCCGGGCTCGGCCTATTTGACCGATGCTAATCGTATGATCGGTGAACTTATAGAGGCGGATTTAGCCGGTAACGAGGCCATGTTTGCAGGCAAAACCAAGGCCTTCAATGCCTACCTCTTAGGCTGGTTTGAGAGCTTTATGCTGCATATTACCGGGAACTACCACGGCAGCTACGAGGTGCACCGCACGCATTTTGAAGCCTTATTAATGCATTGGTTCGGCTTTATTTTACCTTCGTCCATGGCGCGCCATTTTGGTTATTGCCCGAGCATGAGTGAAATGAGCCAAGAGCAGCTGAATGAAAAAGCGCTGGCCATGGTGCAAGGGGCGGCGATTTCCCGCATTCATGAACTTAAAGATGAGTTTATCCAGCTGATCCAAGGCCAAGAGTATCGCCTTAATCGCGGTCACTTCTTTGATATAGAGCTCACCAAGTGCCGCATGAAACACGCCCATAGCCGAGGCGTCATGTTAGACGAGATGGCCATAGCCGAACTCGATAAGGCCTTATTGGAAGTCACTTATTTAGGGTTCTTACGCAGTCTGTGTGAAATTCAGCGTATGGACTTTGATGAAGAAAAAATGCCGCTAGTGGTCGAAGCAGCAATTAATGACAAGCTATCGCTTACCCACGCGATGGAATTATTTAAACACTGATACTGACAGAACAAAGAGCACAAAAATGGAAAATTTAGCAAACAACAACAGGGTTAATGCACACACGGCGGATGCCACTGCGCGGGCTATTTTAGAACTCATTTTTGCCCAGCGGCGGCTGCTACCGATTGAGCAAGATGTGGCGTTTGACGAGCAAATAGCCGGTCATTATGAAAAGGTGTTGGATTTTGTTCACCGCCAGCAGCCCATCAATATGGTGCTGCCAGCCTTTCCTGCAAAATCACCCAATCGCAACAAAACCTTGGGCTATCTGCCAGATAAAGGAGAGTTTTTTGCATTTGAGCGGCTGGTGCAATTATGTCAGCAAATTGAAGAGGTTTATGAGCCAGGTGCAAAAGTAACAATTTGCTCGGATGGGCGCGTTTTCGCCGATATTATCCATGTCAGCGACGCCCATGTCAGTGAGTATGTAAACGGCTTGCGTCGTTTTGCCAATCAACATTATCCAGATTATTTCGACTTCTTTAACCTCGAAGATGTATATGACAAGGTCAATGACTTCGCGGTATTGCGTGAGGAGCTGATGATTGAATACGGTGAAACGCTAAAATCTCTGCGTCAGCGCATTAAAACAGAGAAAGAAGCCAGCACCATGTACAAGGGCATTACCCGTTTCATGTTAGAAGATTTCTCGGGTATCGAAAAGTTTTCTCAACATAGCCGCACAGCGCTGCAAAAGGTTGCTAAAACCGCCGCTTACCGTGTTATTCAGCGCAGTAATGCGTGGGGGCGATTGTTGAAACAGGAGTTGCCTCAGGCGCTGCGATTATCGATTCACCCGCAGTATCTGGTTTCTGAGAAAATCGGCATTTCACTGGTATCGCAAAACGACGTGTGGACCACGCCTTGGCACTCGGTACTCGTTAAAGATGGCGACGAGCACAGTTTGATGCCTCGGGAGCAAGCCGAGCAGCTGGGTTGTGTCTTAGTGTTCATTAATGGCCAAGCCAGCCACTATGAGCGTATGCACAGAGAGCCACAGTTATGATCAGCGAACAGGTCTCACCGGCGTGCTTCACGATTGACGCACGAGAAAGCGGTGCTAAGAAACTAGCACATTTAAACATTGCCGAACTTGAGCAAGTGATCTTGAACCAAGGTATGGTGCTGCTGCGTGGCTTTGACCCCAGCAGCGATGAGCAAATGGTGGCCTTTGCGAAAAAGCTGGGGCCGCTGCTGGCGTGGGATTTTGGCTATGTGCTGGATTTAAAAATAAACCAACAGCCGCAAAATCATATTTTTAGTCAAGGAAAGGTTGAGCTGCATTGGGATGGTGCCTTTGCAGGGGCAACGCCGCGATTTAACTTCTTTCAGTGTCTACAAAGTAGTGCCATGAGTGGTGGCGGTGAAACCACCTTTGTGAATACCTGTAGGTTGCTTGAGAGCTGTTCACCCCAGCAGTTGCAGCAGTATCAAGACAAGGTGATCCGCTATTTTGCTGAGAAAAAAGCGCATTATGGTGGGGCTATTGAGGAGCCACTGATTAGCCCGCATCCAGCGACTAAACGTCAGCGAATGCGCTTTATTGAACCCTTCAATGAGGATAATATGGCCGTTAATCCAGTGGAGACCCAGGTGCAGGGCATGTCCTCGTCGCAAGGTGACGCTTTTTTGCGTGAGCTGATAGCTCACCTATATGGCAGCGATAGCTTCTACGCCCATCAGTGGACACAAGGCGATTACTTGCTGGTGGATAACCATGCCATGTTGCATGGTCGCCACCGCTTTCAAGGTGAAGGGTTAACGCGACACCTTAAGCGTGTTCATATTTTGTAACGAGCAACCAATAACGATGAAAAGAGCTTATCTTTACCCCACTTTACTGACGCTATTTTTTATAGCGTGGAGTTCAGCATTTGCGACGCAGTTCAGTGTCACTGATGCTGTGCATAACTGGGGAACATCGTTGACTATGGTATTAGGATCCTTTGTCGCAGGTGCGACGCCCTTAGGTGGCGGAGCTGTTGCTTTTCCGGTCTTCACTAAGTTATTCGGGTTTGAAGCACACAGCGCAAAGGTCTTCTCATTGGCGATTCAGTCTGTGGGAATGACCTTTGCCACCATTTTTTTTGTTTCTCGCGGGGTCCGCATATATTGGTCACTGCTGGCGCGATTAATGCCCTTTGCTTTATTTGGTTTAGCGTGTGGGTTTTCATTATCGGTTGACGGTGAACCACTTAAGATCACCTTTAGTTTCTTGCTATTGGCTTGTAGTTACTTATTGATGCAGCGCTGTGATACGCGGTTGCTGCAGTGGCGAAACAGCTGGTCGCTGTATCTTATCGCCACACTGGGCGGGTTACTCTCGGCATATATTGGCGCCGGAGCCGATACCTTGCTGTTTTTCTACCTGGTATTGCGGCAAAAGTTCGATGCCAAAGCACTGATCCCAACCACAGTGTGTTTTATGGCGATACTTTCTGTGACTGGCAGTGTACTGCTCATTTTACAAGGGCAGCTAAGCGGCGCTCATGTGGCCTTTGAACCGTGGTTTTTCGCCGCTCCCGTGGTCGCCATAGGCGCACCGCTAGGAGGGTATGTAATGAGTAAAATCAACGAAAAGTACGTATTACGCTTTATTTATGCGTTGATATTCGTTGAGGTGTGCTCAACGGTGGTGATATTACAATTTTCGCTGGCATTGAAGGTGCTATTGGTGGCGGCAACGCTCGCGGTGGTTGTACTTGCATTGCGCCAACGCGGGGGCATACTCCCTGAGCGGTGGGTGAAGGCAAAAGGCGCTTAACGCGCCGCGAGCAATGTTTCGACCTCTCCAAGGCGGGTGATGATTTTATCCGGATTAGCATCGGCAATATCTAACCCGTGGTTGTAGCCATAATTAACGCAGATCACCGGGCAGCCGGCGCTTCTGGCGGTTGCCACATCATTTTTTGAATCTCCCACATACACGCCTTCGCTAATATCAAGACTGAGATTATTTAAGGCACTAAACAGCATGGCTGGGTCTGGCTTGCGCTGGGGCAGAGTGTCACCACAGACAATGGCATCAAAGTAATCGGCAACGCCCAGTGCATTTACCAGAGCATGAGTGTGGCTTTCATTTTTATTAGTGACAAGTAATAACTTTAACCCTTGCTGCTGCAGTGCTTGTAGGGTCGCTTTGGCATCAACATATAAAGTCGAGGAATCGGTCACACATTGGTTGTAAGCAGCACTGACTTTCGCCGCCGCCGCGCTAACATCAATATGCGTGGCGCCCACTTTTGCTAAGGCGCGCTCGGTGGCTTTATCAATACCGTTGCCTATCCAAGTTTGCACGTCGTCCACGGTGACTTGACCGACTTGGTAATGCTCCAGCGTGGTATTAATGGCGGCGCAGATATCGGCAGCGGTATTGACTAAAGTGCCGTCTAAATCAAAGCCAACCCAAGTCAGCGAGTGAGGTAATTGCATTTTAACATCCTTGTTTTAAACAGGACTTTACTGGTCTTTAAAAGTCGCCAGCAAAGTGAGTATATGTTGCAGTTTAACCACGGTTTGTTTCAACTTTTGTTCATCAAGTTGCTCGGCTTGGGAAAGTGCCTCGACATCGGCGGCCACGTCTAATACATAGGGTTTAAAGCGCTTTGCTTCAAAGTCGAATCCCGCGTCGCGATTGAACAAGGCTTGAAACTTACCATGGCCTTCTTTTTGTAGCTGATCCAGTTTTTGATCGGCGTCTAAGGCCTGACGATAGGCGAGTTTAAGGTTTTCGTTTAACTTTTCGATAATTGCGTGCATTTTTTTCTAAAGCTTTAGAGCAGATGGCCGATATGGTACGTGGATTCATTTAAAATGTCAGGTAGCGTTATGAATATATCAGGAAGTTCACTTCCCGCCATGAGTGGAGCCGATCAAGGCGCCGAGGTTTATAGCGCGGCCCTTGCTAAGAAACGACAGCAAGCCGATGGCCAGGCTGCATTGGCGTTGATTGAGTCAGCAGGTAATGTGACCAAAGCAGCGCAGAGCCCAGCCGCCTCGACTACGGCAACCTTGGGTAATAACATTAATATCCACGTGTAATAGCAAGGCAGCGCGTCGTAAATGAACCCCAAGCAACCCGCGTTAAGCGGGTTTTTTTATGGCTCTAAATGCAGATCAATGGGGGTTTTACTGCGTTCGCCACCGACCTCACGCACCAACTTTGGCACTAAAAAGCCAGGCAGTTCGCTAAGTACCTCTGTCATGATAGTGCGGGCTTCATCATCGCTTACCTCAAAATGTGCGGCGCCTTGCACTTTGTCTAATTGGTGCAGGTAGTAGGGGAGTATCCCGGCGGCAAATAAGCTCTCACTTAAGGCGATTTGCGCAGCCGCATTGGCATTGACCTCTTTCAATAACACCGCTTGATTCAACTGCGTTACTCCCGCTTGGGTCAGCTTTTTACAGGCGTGGCTAAAAACCTCATCGACCTCGTTGGCATGATTAATATGGTGCACAAAGACTATTTGTAAGGGCGATTGGGCAAAACGCTGACATAACTGCTCGGTAATGCGTGCCGGGATGGTCACCGGCAAGCGCGAGTGAATGCGTAAACGCTTAATGTTGGGGAGTTGCTCTAGCTTATCTAAAAACCATGCCAGTGCTTCGTCTTTTGCCATGAGCGGGTCGCCACCGCTGAGGATCACTTCATTGATCTCTGAATGATTACCAATGTAGGTTAGTTTATCTGCCAAAGCGGCTTTATTGAGTTGGTTATCTTGGTACGGGAAATGGCGACGAAAACAATATCGGCAGTTGATTGCGCACGCGGTTTTAAACATCAACAAGACACGGGAGCGGTATTTGTGCAATAAACCCGGCTCGTTGTTATCTTGTTCTTGCAACGGGTCGACACTGTACTGCGAGTGTTGCTGAAACTCTTGTCGTCGTGGCAGCACTTGTAATAACAAGGGGTCGCGGGCGTCACCCTTGGCCATTTTGGCGATAAAGGGGCGCGGTACTCGTAGATTAAATAAGCTTTTGGCCTCACTATCTGGTTGATACGCATCGGGGGGTAAATCCAACATACTCAGCAGTTCTTCGGGGCGAGTGACTACATCGGCTAATTCTTTTTGCCAGTTTTTATGCAAATTTACTTCGATTCTTTGTATCATTGACGGATTAATTACTCGAAAAACGGTTATTAGAGGACAAGATGGCGAATTATAGCACCAACGAATTCAAGGGTGGCCTAAAATTTATGTTGGATGGTGAGCCTTGCAGCATCCTAGAAAACGAAGTGGTTAAGCCGGGTAAAGGCCAGGCATTTAACCGCGTTCGTATCCGCAAACTGATCTCAGGTAAGGTATTAGAGAAAACCTTTAAGTCAGGCGAAAGTGTGGAAGCGGCTGATGTAATGGATACCGACCTAGCTTATCTATACACAGATGGCGAATTCTGGCACTTCATGAACAACGAAACCTTTGAGCAAATCGCTGCTGATGAAAAAGCTGTAGGCGACAACGTAAAATGGCTTGTAGAAAACGATGTGTGCACCATTACTTTATGGGACGGCAACCCGATTGCAGTAACGCCACCCAACTTCGTTGAACTTGAAGTAACTGAAACCGATCCAGGCCTAAAAGGCGACACGGCTGGTACCGGTGGCAAGCCTGCTACTTTAAGTACCGGTGCCGTGGTACGTGTTCCTTTGTTCATCCAAATTGGTGAAGTGATCAAGGTTGATACCCGCTCAGCTGAGTACGTGGGTCGCGTAAAATAAGCACCTTATACGTGTATATCCCAGCCCGGGCAGCCGCGCTGGGATTTTTTATGGGAGATTTTTGTGATGTGGCAGCCCAGTGCCGATATTCATACTTTGCAGCAGCGCGCTAAGCTCATTCAGCAGATTAGGCAGTTCTTTTATCAACGTGATGTGATGGAGGTGGATACCCCGTCGCTAAGTAAGGCGTCAGTGACTGATGAACACTTACATAGCTTTGTCACACGGTTTGTGGGCCAAGGCTATGCCGAGGGCTTGCCACTGTATTTACAAACCTCTCCCGAATATGCGATGAAGCGCCTTCTTGCAGCAGGCAGTGGGGCTATTTTCCAAATCTGTAAAGCCTTTCGTAACGAGGAAAATGGCCGTCATCATAACCCTGAGTTCACTATGCTTGAGTGGTATCGTCCAGGCTTTGATGAGTTTGACCTTATGGCTGAAATCGACGAATTGATGCAACAGCTACTGGATTGTGAAAAAGCCCAATATATAAGCTATCAGCAGGTGTTTATACAGGTGCTGGGTGTGGATCCGTTAACGGCAAGTTTGCGTGAATTGAAGCAGCTTGCAAGCATTCATGGCTTTGCCGATATCGCCGCGAATGAAGAAGATGCTGATACCCTATTACAGCTGCTATTTTGCATGGTGATAGAGCCGACGATTGGCCAGCAACAGCCGTGTTTTGTGTATCACTTTCCGGCCTCGCAAGCGGCACTAGCGCGTCTTCATGAGCAAGACCCACGCGTTGCCGGGCGTTTTGAGCTGTATTACCAAGGGCAAGAGCTCGCTAATGGCTTTAATGAGCTGACCGACGCCAATGAACAGCGCCAGCGCTTTGCCAATGATAACAACAAACGTATTGCCAAAGGTCTTGAGCCCGTAGCCTTGGATGAAAGCTTGTTAGCAGCATTGGATGCCGGCCTACCACAATGTGCCGGAGTCGCTCTCGGAGTGGATCGTCTCGTGATGATTGCCTGCGGCAAAAAGCATATTCGCGAAGTGCTTAGTTTCGACATCGAACGCGCCTAACCTCAAATTACTGTAGGCAAGGCTGAAGCCTTGCAAAGCACGGGATTGGGCTAAAGCCCAACCTACAGGTTCCGCCAGATGTGTTGTAGACAAGGCTTCAGCCTTGCAAAGCACGAGATTGGGCTAAAGCCTAACCCACAATTTCAGGCAGATGTGTTGTAGGCAAGGCTTCAGCCTTGCAAAGATCGAGATTGGGCTAAAGCCCAACCTACAGGTGCAGGTAGGTTTGTTGTAGGCAAGGCTTCAGCCTTGCAACCTATAAATAAATCGAATTCCAGTACGGGTATAATCGCACACTAGAGACAATCCCTTTTCGCAATGGGTTGGCAACGATGTACCTGGCTATGTGAATGCGCTGCTCATCCTCACGCAAAGCGTGATCATAAAACCCGCTTTGCCAAACTTTACCGCGACGCTGTAATTGACGATTAACCATGGCTGCGGTGCAACCTTTTAGGTGCCGTATACAAGCGCTAAGATCGCTATGGTGCAGCAACACAAGCCCATGGAAGTGGTCTGGCATTAAGACCCAGGTTAACCATTGGCAGCCGCAAGCCTGCTCATTCGTTGTAATCGTGGTGCAAAATAGCTGTGCTAGTTTCGCAGAGGCAAAAAATGGTGTGCGTTTGTAACAACAAAAAGTAATAAAATACTCGCGGTGAATTTGCGAATAACGTCCTTTTAATAAATCACTATAAGGCATATTCAGCTCCTTTGAATATGGTGGACATTTAATTATAGCTCGAGAGTTACAAGGTTGCCTGTGTTGGGGTGAAGGTGTTATTGGGCTAAAGCCCAACCTACAGATGCCGGTCGGTGTGTTGTCGGCAAGGCTTCAGCCTTGCAAAGCTCGTGATTGGGCTAAAGCCCAACCCACAGGTTCAGAAAGATGTGTAGTAGGCAAGGCTTCAGCCTTGCAAAGCAAGCTATTAGGCACAATATTGGCGTAATACGGAATAAAAACGGGCTGATAGCTGTTTGATTTAAATAAGGAATAAAAATAAGAAAGAAAAGAATGGGGCGACTGATGGGACTTGAACCCACGACAACCGGAATCACAATCCAGGGCTCTACCAACTGAGCTACAGCCGCCACAAAGGGGATACATCACCTCGTGATGTGTGGCGCGCATAATACATAGTTTCCGCCACCTTGTGAAGTGTAAATTTAAGATAATTATTCATTCGCTGCAAATTTGTTCAGTGAACACAATGAAAGCCGCTTAACCACGGAGTATTACAGCACAAAAAGCATATGCTAGGCTTATTATTGCTTGAGTTGCACTAATGTTCAGTTGGCGTTTAGGTTCAGCTTGAGAAAATAATAGATTAGGTACTTTACGGCGCATAGGTACAAAGCATAAAGTTGTAAGGTGTCATGGGCTATCAGCATATAATTAGGAGCGCTAATGGAAGCAATAACAAACTGGCTGTCGGAAAACTCCGGACTGCTCACTCACTACGCCATTCAATTTGTTTTGGCACTGATTGTCTTTTTGGTCGGTATGCGCCTTGCTAAGTGGTGTAGCAAGCTGACTGAAAAAGGTTTTGCCAAGCGTAAGGTAGACAAAGCGGTTGGCTCATTCTGTGGCAACATTATTTATGCTTTGGTGTTCATCGCCACTATTTTAATGGCGCTATCACAAGTCGGTGTTGAGACCACTTCCTTTATCGCTATTCTAGGTGCAGCGGGCTTGGCCGTAGGTCTGGCATTGCAAGGGTCGCTTTCTAATTTTGCCTCGGGTGTGCTGATCATTATTTTGCGTCCATTTAAATCAGGTGACTACATCGAAGCAGGCGGTAAAGCAGGAAGCGTCCGTAAAATTGAAATCTTCTCTACCGAGCTCAATACACCAGATAATAAAATTATCGTGATGCCTAATTCATCGATTATGTCTGGCGCCATAGTAAACTACTCACGTGAGAAAACGCGTCGTATCGACTTAGTTATTGGTGTGAGCTACGATGCCGACCTTAAAAAGACCAAAGAAGTTTTAAAATCAGTGCTTGATGCTGAATCAAGGCTGTTAAAAGAGCCAGCATACACGGTGGCCGTGAACGAACTGGCTGATTCAAGTGTGAACTTTGTGGTTCGCCCTTGGGTAAACACCGTTGACTATTGGCCAACGTATTTTGATTTGATGGAAAACATCAAAATTGCATTAGATGACAACGACATCGGTATTCCATATCCACAAATGGATGTGCATTTACATAAAACCAGCGAATAAACTAGGGGAACCGCGCTGACATGAAATTGAAGTATTTATCTGTTCTCGTTGCTGCAGGCGTAGCAACGAGCGCTGTGGCTAGCGAAAAAAAGACTTGGGAAGCCAACGCTGAGCTAGGTGCCATTATCACCAGTGGTAATACCGAAACAACTACATTCAAGGGCGCTTTAAACGTAAAGCACAACCTTGAAAACTGGAATAACGAGTACAAGCTCGACGGCATCTATAAAGAAGACGAAGTCGAGAAAGACAACGGTACTAAAGTAACTGAGCGCACTAACGAAAAGTATTTTGCATCGGCGCAAGGTAACTACAAGCTCAACGAGGAAAACGCGCACTTATTCGTGTACGGCTCCTATTTAAGTGACTACTTTGGCGCTTACCGCCAAGAAGCGGTGGTCTCTGGCGGTTACGGTTTGCGTTTGCTCGATACTGACACCATGGTGCTCAATGCGGAAATTGGTCCGGGTTACAAGTATTTCCAATACCCAGACGATAGCACCGAAGTAGGCGATGACGGTGAGTTACTGGCTGACGAGTGGGAAGGTGAAGTTATCGCTCTAGCAAAGGCTGATTACACTTGGCAAATCTCAGAGGGTGCCAAATTTACTCAGCTAGTTGCGATGGAGTACGGTAGTACCAACACTAAAACCCGTTCAGAAACAGCGCTATTAACTAAAATTAATGGCTCTTTGCAAATGAAAGTGGGCTTTAACGTCACTCATAACTCCGATGTTGCGGATGACAAAGAAAACACTGACACCGAAACCGCGTTAACCTTGGTGTATAACTTTTAACAAATCAAGTAACGCGAGATAACAACGGAAGACCACCATCTTCCGTTTTTTTTCGCTCAAAATTCCGGTAATATGCCGCGGTTGTCTTCTATTTTTCTATTCTCGGGAAGGGATGTTGTGAAGTTCTTAAAACTTTTACTAGTAACGCTACTGTTGGTAACAGTTCAGTCAGTGTCGGCAAATTCGCAAATGCCAACACCAACACCAGAGCAAATCGAACAATTTAAAAAGCTACCTCGTGCCCAACAAGAAGCTATAGCACAACAATATGGTATTAGTATTGATGAGCTCACTAGCCAAGGCACACAACAAAAACAGAGCAAAAACGAACAAAACCCCTTCGAGAGCTTGCCTATGAAGCCCAAAGAAGAGGAAGACGAAGAAGATAAATATAAGCCAGAGATTGAAGAGCTCAAGCCCTTTGGTTACGAGCTGTTTGCCCCGCCAGAAGACCAATTTGATACCCGCCAGCCACTGCTTATGGCAAACCAAAATGTGCCGGTGCCAGACGATTACTCGCTTAATATCGGGGATTCACTGGTTGTCACTTTTTACGGGAAAGAAAACTTTTCTCAAGAAGTGGTAATTGACCGCGATGGTCGTCTTGCTTTACCAGGGTTATCGCCTGTTCAAGTTGTTGGTCTTACTTTCAACGAGGCAAAAAAGCTACTTAAGAATAAAATAGAGCGAGAAGTGATCGGTGGTGAGGCATTTGTCTCTATTGGCGAGCTTGAAGATATTCGTGTCATGGTGCTTGGGGAAGTGAAAAAGCCGGGGGCGTTTTCTTTACCTGCTATGTCTACCATTTTCAATGGCCTTATCGCTGCAGAAGGGATCACTGAAATCGGCTCGTTGCGTCACATCTCCCTCAAGCGTAAGGGTAAAACAGTCACAGAACTAGACTTATATGACTTACTGCTCAGTGGTGACAGCTCTGATGACTATACCCTTAAATCCGGTGACGTTATTTTCGTTCCTGCATCGAGTAAGCGTGTGACCTTACGCGGTGAAGTTCATCGCCCGGCAATTTATGAGCTCTCTGAAGGAGAGTCTTTTCAAGATCTTATGCGTATGAGTGGCGGTTTGAAGGCCGATGCAGCGAAAAACAAACTCACCATTAAACGTTATGGCAATAATGGTGAACGTCGCGTTATTTCTGTTGTTAACGCTCAGCAACGGGCGCAAACCGAATTGCAAAATGGTGACGAAGTGCGTGTGCCACAAGCGTCACAGTCGCTGTCCAACTCCATCACCTTAATTGGTGCGGTGACACACCCCGGCCATTACCAATGGCAAAAAGGCGCGCATGTCGGCGACTTTATTCACTCTCTTAATAATGACTTACTGCCAATTGCCGACCGTGAATATGCCCTTATTGTTCGTGAAAGCCAGCTTTCAGGGCGTATCAGTATTTTGCAGTTTTCGCCGCTGGCCTTGCTTGCTGGCGAGCAGCAAGATGTGGCTCTGCAACCAAGAGACAAAGTATTATTCTTCAGCCGCTATGAATCCCGAGAAGATGAAATCGACGCGCTGGAGCAGTTGGCCTACACCAAAGAACAAATCATTGAAAATGAGCGCTTAGCGCTGTGGGATAAGTATCAGTCGCGGCAGTTCTTCGAGTTTATCGATGAAAAAAGTGACTACTTGTCATTTGAAAAAGAAGAAAAGGAAACATTATCGGTACGCGACCTTCTTAAAGGCAAAGCGCATGAGCTAGAAGATGGTGAATATTCAGTCTTTAGTCGTAAGCGTATGTTGGGGCCATTACTGTCACAGCTAAACCGTCAAGGCTCACCTCGTAATGGTGCACCTTTGATCAATGTCAATGGTGAGGTTCGTTACCCCGGTGTGTATCCTATGCCGGAACAAGCCAGTGTAGAGAAGGCGATAGCCGCTGCTGGCGGGCTAAAAGAGTCGGCATTTGTCGGTAAAGTTGAGGTAACACGTGCCGATAATGATAATTCAGGCAATATTAAACACTTGTCATTAAGCCTTGCCGATGATAAGAATAGTATAGCGTTACAGAGCAAGGATACCGTTACGGTATTCTCGAAACCGAACTGGCAAGAGAACGTAACCGTTCGTTTGTTGGGAGAGGTTAAGTTTCCAGGGGCTTATGCGATTCGCCCCGGCGAAACGCTTGCAGAAGTACTTGAGCGAGCGGGCGGCTTAACACAGTACGCCTTTGCCCAAGGTGCAATATTCACCCGCGAGTACCTCCGTGAGCAAGAACAGGATATGCTACAGAAGTTAGCTGAAGACCTACGTAGGGATTTGGCTTCAAGTAGCTTCCAAAATTCGATAAGTAGCGCCAAACTCACCTATGACGATATGGATAATCTGCTTAAAGATCTATCCATGACTGATGCCCTTGGGCGAATGGTCATTGATATGGACCAGGTGGTTGCAGGTGGTGAAAATATCGAGTTGCGCAATGCAGATACGCTGTTTATTCCAAAGCGTATGGAAACTGTAACAGTGATCGGGGAAGTGCATGTATCAACATCAACCATGTTTAACGCAGGCTTTTCTATCGATGACTATATTCGTAATAGCGGTGGTCTAAAACAAAAGGCAGACGAAGACGGTATTTACATTATTCGCGCCAACGGTTCGGTGCAAAAACCCGATACTGGCTCATGGTTTGCGTCTAATCGCGATACTGGCATTAAGCCTGGCGACACAATCGTGGTACCACTGGATTACGAACATATGGACAATTTAACATTGTGGAGCAAAGCAACCCAAATTGTGTATCAAATGGGTGTTGCTGTTGCTGCATTGAGTTCGCTATAAGTTCATGATTGTCTATAATATGTTCAGTTTTGCATAGGCAACAACTAAAGTTATGGGTGTGTTAATAAATCCGTAACTTTATTTTGTGATTGGGACTTGAATTACGCTTGAGTTCTTATCATAATGTTCGAGCCTGGATTTGATACTGCAGTAACTGGAGTGTCGGTCGGGCTCTTTAAATTATCTAACTTTTGCTACGCTCTGCGCACAGAGCATGTGAATAAAATCTGAAATCATAAAGTGTCCACCGGATACATGGAGAAATATAATGAAGCGTTTTAATAAAGTCGCTTTACTTCCAGCTGCAGTTGCAGCTGTACTAGCTGGCAACGCGTATGCTGGTACAGAAGCGTGTTTTGAAGTTTACAAGGGTGCTGACGGCCTAGCTGTTGCAGGTTTTGCTGATATCTACGGCGGCGCTGCTTGTGTTGCTGAAGCTGACCGTGGTGCAGCTACTGCTGCTGACCTTGAGCCAACTGCTGAAGGTAAGATCGCTTACGAACTTACTGGTGAGCTTGGTGTAGACTTCGATGCACTAGACGGTGTAGATACAGACCTTCACATCGTTTACATCCCTACTACTGATATCCCAGGTGGTACTAAAATCACTATGGAACTATCAGGTGCAAACTTCGATGGCAACGCAAACCAAATCCACCTAGTTAAATATGACGACGTAGCTGCTGATGGTTCATTCGACGCAGTTGCTTCTTCAGATGGTACAGTTGATGGTACTAACACTATCACTTTCATCACTAAAGCTGGTATCACTATCGGTGCTGGTACTCGTCTAGCATTCTCTCGCGTATCAACTGGTGCAGCAGCAGCTGACCTTGACCCAGTAGGTATCAAGATTGAGAACAACACTTGTACAACTGCTAACGCTAGCAAAGTTGTAAACATCCGCGCTACTGAAGCGGTAACTGACGGTGGTACTGGTTACAGCATCATCGGTGGTGTATCTGCAGCTCAAAAAGTTGTTGATATCTCTCCACAGTTCTACACTTTCTACGGCAGCACTACTGCAGAAGCAGAAGTTAACGCTGAAAGCTCAGACTCAGCTGGTAACGCTATCATCGCGCGTACTGAATTTGTTTACAATGCAACCACTCCTGCTGACCAGCTAGTTGCTAAGCAACACGAAGTTGTTTACAAAACTGCATTCTATAACCGTGGCGGCGCTGGCGGTGACCTAGACCAAGCTATCACGCTTGACGCTGATGACCACCTAGAGACTGCTTTCATTGCATCTGCTGATCCAGGCGCAACTGTAAAAATGGCAATCTGGAACGGTCGCACTGCTGCAACTGGTGTTCTTGATACTCAAGAAGAAGTTGAAACTGGTACTCTACTAGGTGAGTTCGGTCTTACTGAAGCAACTGCTACAGTATATGACACTGAAGCCGTAGACGTATTCACTCCAGCTACAGCTGGTGATGCAGAAGCTGCTCCAGCGGGTATCCCTGCTAACCTAGTAGGCGCTGACTACAACGAGCTATTCTACACAGTTACCAACACTATCCCTGCTGGTGCAACTGAGTACGGTGTAATGAACTTCAACTACAACGTTAAGCCTACTTACACGCTAGACTTCGGTACAGCGACTGAGCTTGACCACTGTAAAGAAGAAGTTACTTCTCACCAGATCGGTGTAAACGGCGCAGTACTTAAAGTACCTTACGCTGTAAGCGCAGAAGGTAACTTCGTACGTGTAACTAACGAGCACGACGAAGCAGCAGAAGTAACTGTTGACCTATTCAGCGAATCAGACAACGGTAACCTAAACAACCGTAAAGTAACTGCTGTTCAGCTAGGTACTGTACCTGCTAAATCTTCAGTAGTTTACTTCGTACCTGAGCTAGTATCAGAAGCAGAAGCGCAGCAAGGCTACACTTCAGCTGACGGCGGTTTCGGCGCGGGTGACCTAGGTTCTAACGCTGGTGCAAGCACCAACCGTCACACTCTAACGTTCACTGTAACTGCACCACGCGACAGCGTACACGGTGTATCTGTACAGCGCATCGTTGGCGGTGTTGACCGTGTAATGCCAGTACTTGACCAAAACGAGTGGAGCCAGTAATTTAATTACTCGCTTTAACGTTTAAAAAAACCCTCGCTTAGGCGGGGGTTTTTTATTTTTTAAGAAGGAAGAAGCTATGAAACGACTTGTGTCATTATTACTTGGGGCGGCGGTGCTCAGTGGTTGTCAGTCGAACCAAAATGACGAAATACAAGCCTTGAAACAAGAAATCAACGAGCTTAAAAGCGTACAACGCGAAGTGGCCGTGCGCGTTGGCTTGGCTGAGCTTGTGCGCCCCGATGTACTGCCGTTGTCCAAAGATGGCCAGTGGCTGGGCAATAAAGAAGCAGAGATTGTTATTTTAGAGTACACCGATTTACATTGCCCATTTTGTAAGAAATTCCAACAAGATGTGTTTCCTGAGTTAAAAGCAGCGTTTATTGACAGCGGTGAGGTGGCGTTTTTAGCCCGTGAGTTACCGCTATCCAAAGTTCATCCTAAAGCCCCTTATGCAGCTGTGTTACTGCGCTGTGCAGCACAACAAGACCAGTATGAGCCGGTGCGCGAAAAACTATTCGAATTAGGCGCAAACATTGTTCCTGATGATATCGACACCATTATTAGTGAATTTGAGTTAGACAAAGAGGCTTACGATAGTTGTCGTGCTGATAAGAGTGTTCATCAAAAAGTGAGTGACTCTATTTTAGAGGCGAAAACACTGGGCCTAGAATCAACACCTTCATTTATTGTGGGTCGCCGTGACGGCAACACCCTCACTGACTATAAAATTATTGTTGGTGCAGGCAGTGTTGAGCAATTTAGCGCAGCCATTAAGGCTCTGCGTTAATGTCATAGTTTGATAATGCCCCCTATTGTGGTAGATTCAGCAGGGTGCTTCGGCACCCTGTCTTATTTTTGTAAGTAAACCGTTGAGAATTCCTATGAAAACAGTTCATCGTTCACGAGGCTTTACGCTCGTAGAGCTTCTTATTGTAATGGTTATTTTAGGTCTGCTAGCGTCAATTATTGCCCCGCGTATGTTCAGCAAAGTGGATTCCGCTCGTGAAGGTACCGCAAAGGCGCAGATGCAAGTAATGGCCACCGCGTTAGACTCGTACCGTTTAGATATTGGTTATTACCCGAAAACGCTGGACGACCTAGTTAATAGCTCACATAAAATGTGGGATGGCCCTTACTTTCCCAAAGCGATCCCGGCAGACCCTTGGGGTAATGAGTACAGCTACGAAGTAACAAGTGAAAATGGCCGTGAGTCTTTTACTTTAAAAAGCCTTGGACGAGATGGAAAACCTGGCGGTGAAGGCGAAGATGCAGACGTGGAACTCTAAAGTAGAAGAGTACATCAGGCACAGTGAACTGCTTGATATTGCCCGCCTAGAGCAGGCGCTAGATTATCAACAAGACTCAAGCCAGCACCTGGAGACTATCTTATTAAACTCTGGCTGGATTGATGATGAGCAACTCAGTACGCTTTATTGCAGTGTGCTGCAATGCCCACTGTTTCAAGGTTCGGTCAGTGTGGCTGAGTCGGAGCTGGGTGCTTATCGCAAGTTAAATGTGGAATTTTTGCTAGAGCAGGGCTTTGCCCCGGTTGCTTTAGAAGGCCAACAGCTCGTTGTGGCCTTATCTAACCCACATAGCCAGGAAGCCCGAGATTACCTGCGCCTAAGTGATTATCAGGTTCGCTTTGAAGTTGTCAGCTATAAAGAATTTGAACTGCTCGCTGAGCAATGCCGTGCGCTTTTACATGATCAAAGTGAAATTAGTGTCGCAGGTGACAATGTCGCTGCGTTAAAAGAGCTGGCCTTGGGCGCGCCCACCGTTAACTTGGTTAATAGCTTGATTAATAAAGGCGTAAAACTAGGTGCATCGGACTTACATATTGAACCCATTAACGGTCGTTACCGTGCCCGATATCGTATTGACGGGCTTTTAAAAGAAGCAGACCCTATTCCCGCTAATTTGCAGCTAGCCGTTATCTCACGTATTAAAATCCTCTCAGCAATGGATATAGCAGAAAAACGCCGCCCTCAAGATGGCAAAATTGAGATGAAGGCGGGCACCACAGATTTAGACATTCGTTGCTCAACCTTGCCCTTAGGAAGTGGTGAAAGTGTGGTTATGCGTTTTCTAATCAAAAACGCCGTTAAGTTTGACTTAGAGCGTTTAGGTTATGCTGATGATTTAGTAGCGATGATCGACGAGGACCTTAAACGTACCTCGGGTGTGGTGTTAATGACCGGCCCAACCGGTTCCGGTAAGACCACGTCTTTGTATTCTTTCTTGAATCAAATTAATAATCCCAAGATAAAAATAATCACCCTTGAAGACCCGATTGAATATCAGCTCCCAGGGATTAACCAAGTTCAGGTTAATGCCGATATCGGCTTTGATTTTTCAGCGGGATTAAGAAGTATTGTTCGTCAAGACCCGGATGTGATCATGGTCGGTGAAATTCGTGATAACGAAACCGCTAAAATCGCATTGCAGTCGGCGCTCACCGGGCACTTAGTATTTAGTACTGTGCACACCAATGATGCGCCCTCGGCGTATACGCGTTTAATGGATTTAGGTATTCAAGAGTATCTTCTTAATGCCGGCTTAGTATCAATTATGGCGCAGCGTTTGGCGAGAACCTTATGCACGCACTGTAAACGACCTATGAGTGAGCAGGAAACTGATATTCTGTATGAAAAGTACAACCTAACAACGATGACCGACGGACAGCGTGTGCCGCTTTACGAGGCGGTGGGGTGCGAACAATGTGAGCATACCGGCTATGCAGGGCGAGTAGCGTTTCTTGAGTATTTACCCTGTGATGCCGAAGTTAAACGCTTAGCTAAAGATGAGAACTTACTTGATAACTTGTATGCCATGATGAAAGAGCGCAAGTTACGTTCGCTGAAAGAAGATGGCTTACTTAAAGCAATTAAAGGGATTACCACGGTAGATGAAGTGATGAGGGTTGCCGGGTGAGTGTATTGTTTAAATACAAGGCATACAGCGCAGATGGGCAAGTAGAGCAAGGTGAAATCAGCGCTGTGAACGAGCAAGCGGCTGTGCAGGAGCTTAAAAAGCAACAAAAGCTGGTGCTAAAAATCTCCGAAGCAAAACAGGCCAGCTCGTCTAAGCGCGTCACCCTAAACGAGTTGGAGCAATCTACTAGCCAACTTTCAACTTTGCTGGCCAATGGCCTAAAAGTGGATAAAGCGCTCAGTGTGCTTGCCCGCTCAAACCGAAGCTCAGCTATCGGGGCGGTGTGGGCTTCGGTATTAAATGATATTAAGCAAGGCTTTGTATTAAGCGATGCTATCGCGCAGCGCCCCCATGTGTTCTCAACACTGTATGCGGAAATGGTCAAAATAGGTGAAAGTACCGGTAATCTACCACGGGTATTTTCACGGTTGAGCCAGAACCTACAGTTCCAAAGTGAACTGCGTAAGAAGGTGATTCAGGCTTCAACGTATCCGCTGTTTATCCTCATTGTGTGTGTGGTGGCCATTTGGGCTATTTTTAACTTTGTTGTCCCAAGTATGTCATCGATGTTTGAGGGAACCGGTGATATACCAAGCTACACGCAAACACTGCTAGCGGTTTCTGCCTGGGTGCAACAATACCAATGGCATATGCTCATAGGGCTAGTATTAGTTGGTGGCGGTATTAGCTTAGGTATGCAAAAGCCGGCCATTCGTTTGCGGTTATTTAAAACCTTAACCTCTTTGCCCTTGCTAAAGCATATAGTTAAACACTCTGACCGGATAAAGTTCTCTACAGCATTACAGTTGACGCTGGAAAGTGGTGTGAGTTTATCCGATAGCTTATCGCTGGCGGCGCATACGGTTAGCCATCCGGTATTGAAAGAGCGACTGCTCGCAGTTGTTAGTAAAGTGAGTGCCGGTGGAGTCTTAAGCGACGAGCTAGAGCGCTTGGAGATGTATGATGATGTTGCTATTTCCCTGATCTCTGTCGGGGAAGAAAGTGGTACTTTAGCTGGCTCTTTTGCAGAAATAGCACGGCGTTCGCGTAGTAACTTTGAGCAGTGGCTAACCAAGTTCACGGCATTACTAGAGCCATTATTGATTCTGATTATGGGTGGTATCGTAGGCTCAGTAGTGATTATTATGCTGCTTAGTATAGTGTCGATGAATGATGTATCGTTCTAGCCCCCGTGGTTTTACTTTAATTGAATTATTGATTGTACTTGCGCTCATCGCCGCAGCGAGTTCGGTGGTGCTGCCTGATATGTGGCGCCAACTGGAACAAGTGCGCTACCACAGTGAGCGCAATCAAGTAACTTCGTTGTTAGCCTTTGCCAAAGAATATGTGGTATACAGTGGCCAGCCGCTGGATGTTGAAGTTAACGAGAACAGTATTGTTGTTTATGTAAGTGAAAGTGATAAGGCGGCTGAACAATCTCCCGATGCGCTCAAGCGTGTTGAATTCAATATATTAGAGCTAAAGCCCACCGCCTTTACATTGAGTACCAACAACTACTTTATTACGCAACAGGTTGAAGTACTGACTCGCTCAGGTTTGGAATATGAAGTACTCGAGCTATAACAAAGCGCAAGGCATGACGTTGATAGAGGTATTGATTGCCTCGCTGATCCTTTTTATTGCTATCAGTGCGATGACCTTTGTAATGCGCTCTAGTTTGTTACATGAGGGCCGGCTAAACCGGGCGGTGGAGCTAGGGTTAGTCGCTGAGCTGCTCAAAGATCAAATCACCTATGAGTATACTCAGCAGCAGCAAACCCAAGGTCAATGGCGTTTCAAAGCGCGTAACTATCAGTGGCAGGTTAGCGAACTGGAGCAGAAGCCTGCGCAAAGGTTTATCTCCTCAGAAGGGCAAAGTGATACGCCAGAAAGTGGCCATATCGTGCTGTATCAGGTGAGGGTGTATATCGAAACACAAGAAACCCCATTGTTGGAGTACCGAGATGTCTATTGGCGCTTTTAAAAAAAGCCTGCTCGGCTTTACCTTAGTTGAAGTGCTGGTTGCGATGGTGATTTTTACCATGGTGATCGCTTTATCGGTAACCAGTTATCGCTTTGTACTTGGTCAAATAGACGACAACCAAAACCGCAGTGATGTAAGTCAGCTCAGCAAGATCAAAATGCTCAATCAGCAGGTACGTGCACTCGAACCCTTATTCTTTATTAATAACAAAGGCGAAGGGGTGCCCTTTTTTGTGGGTCAAAAGGATGGCTTCGCTTTTATATCTCCCACGCCTAAGTTACTCGATGAGCATATGGTGATTGCGCAAATTTTGGCAAGCGAACAAGGGTTTATATATTGTGAATTACCTTATGGCTCGCAATCATTACAAAACTATGTGCTGCGTGAGCGTCTTTGTCAGCAGCAGGTAATATTATACCAAGGCGATAATGCAGAGCTTGAGTACTTTGGCTGGCGCGACGCGCTGCAACTTGATAATTATTACTCCGAATACCTTAATGTTTCTGTGCGTCCAGAGCCTGCCTGGAGTTCGCGTTACCTCAGTAGCTCGCGAGGAGTGCTGCCCTTATTTATACGTTTAACATTGACGCCAGATGCAGCGCAAGAGCCAATTAGTTGGATGTTGCAACTACCAGAAGTGAATCCATTTCAACGAGGGGTGAGTAATGCGTCTCAAGGATAAACAGTCGCAACGTGGTGCTGCTTTGTTATTGGTGCTAATGCTATCGGCAAGCATGGCGGCAGTGATGTTATTTATGTCAGGGAAAGGGCGAAACGATGCGCGCATGGCTAGTTTAGTGCGCAAAAACACCCTGGTCAGTATGGAAATTCAATCGACGCAAGCCGATGTTGTTTTTCGCTTAATGACGAGCCCTTTAGGTGTTCTTGGTCCAGGTAATCGTTATGGTGAAATTGTCGGCGGCACTGACCTAGTTAAGTCTTTTGATGGCAAACCCTATGCTTATAAAGAGCTTGAAGTATCAATACAGGATATAAGCGGCCTTGTTTCTTTAGTGCCTTTTAACGAAAAAGGCTTTAAACAGCTTCTTTATAACCAAGGGCTTGAAAGAGAGGCCATCGATGAGGTCATGGATAGGCTTGATGACTGGCAAGATAGAGATGGTTTAAGGCGTTTAGCCGGGGCCGAAAATGGTGACTATGACTACCCTTACTTACCTAAGAATGGTCTAATTCAAAGCATGCAAGAATTGGCTTATGTACTCGATGATGAGCAATTATTTACGCGCTTACAAGGGAAGTTAAGGCTGTATTCAACGGCCACGATTGTTCGACAATTTACCCCAGACTCTTTATACTCCTCCCTTGGTTTTGACCCCGAACAGCGCAATTCAGAAACGGCTGAAGGTGCGAGTATTTATCCCAGTGGTCGATACATTATTGATATTTCCGCGTCTGGCGATACAGCTTTAAAACAGCGCCTCGTGCTTTATCGCGGGCAAGGAACGTTTAAACCCTATTTCACTACTAATGAAGGAATGGTGCGCTAAGGTATGAAGTCGTCTTTGAAGCAGCTATGGTCTGCCCGTACTTTTATCGATAATCGGTATATCTTAGATGCAGACCGTAATCTTGTTGAAAGTAATACTAACAAGCCACTGCTGTGCATCGGTCAGGCGTGCGCACTAAGTAGAGATTTATTTTGGGCGACATCAAAAAACTATCCGCGTTCTGCTGTTAATGAGCTGGTCAATATTCTAAAAGCAGAGAAAGCGACCTTGCCGCCCATGGAAGGCGCTTTTTTATGGCGATTCAGTCAGTGGACAAGTAAAGAGTTCACTATTGATTACTTTGTGGTGCCGACACAAACGCTCGAATTGATCCCACAAGACGTTAAGTTTTTGATTCCACACTACCCGAGTGAGCAGGGCGCGACTGCTTTGCTGGATTTGACCCACAGTGATACACAAGAACAAATTGCAGCGGCTTTTAGCGAATATAAACTGCATGACGTGATTGGTTTGACATATGATGCTGCGGGAGAAAAAGGCAAAGCAACTCAACGCTTATCAACAAAGTCTTTGATTATCGGTTGCGCTGCGGCTATCGCATTAACGCTGGCGTCGGTGACGGGGTATCTACAATGGTCGTTACAATCGCTTGAGCAGCAGCAAGCAGCCAATCAGGTGAAAATCGATGAAGTACTTAGCAAGCGAAATGACTTTGAGCGTAAGGTGACCTCTTATTCTGAGCTTGGCGAGTTTCTTAAGAAGAGCCCTAACGTACTGGCTAAACTTAGCCACCTCAATCTTGAAGGTGAGGATGTAATCTTGGAACGCGTTGTAGTTAGCACCAATGGAGTTCAAGTGTCAGGTAGCACGAAAAGCTCAGCGACAAATTTGTTGCAGCAAGTCATCGCCTCGGAACAAGTGAAAGAGGCTAAGTTTTCACGCCCAGTGGTAAAGCAGAACTCTGGCGTAGAGTCGTTCACGATTGAGGTGTATTGGTTATGAGCGATTCAAACAGCGCGATTAAAAAGTGGGGTATTGCAGCTATAGCGGTGCTACTGGCTTTGGAGTTTGCCGTGTTTCCTTGGCTAGATTGGCTTGATGATGTTCACCGCCAGCGCCAATCAGCGAGCGAATTTGTTGCTAAGCAAGAACAAACGCTTGCCAGTGCATCTCAGGTTGCAGAAAAAGAACAGCAACTAGAACAGCTTGAAAAACTGATCGGGAACCTACCACAAGTGGGTGAGAAGGATGACCCGGCGTTATTATGGCTAAAAGTAGTGGATGCAGCGGTAGAGAAAACAGGTGTCAAAGTGAATAATAAGTCACCCTCGCGCAGTGTACCTATCAATGACGACTTTGCTGCCTACACAGGGCGCATTAATGTCAATGGCGATTACTCACATGTATTAAGTTTGCTGGATGAACTGGAAAATATCGAGGCGGGTAATCGGGTTCGCCAAGTGTCATTTTTTCAGCGTAAAGCCACACTTGGTAAAGTGACCGCCAATATCGAATTTATTAGAGTGTACAAAACGCCATGAGAAATTTATTAATTTTTGCCGCTGTTATTATCGGCTTAGTTTGGTGGGCGTCACAATATCTGATAAATTTTGGCGCTCAAGCTAACGACAAAGAGCTATCGATGCTGGAGCTCAATCCAGAGTTACTGCAAAGTGAAGAGCTCGATGTGGAACGATTAGCGAATACGCTCGGGGTTGAATACGAGCCTATTGTTGCAGAACAAACTAGTGAACCAGAGTTTAAGGACTTACGTGTTAGCTTAGTGGCCATCTATAAAAGTGGTGAGCAGCAACAAGCTCGCGTGAGGGTCTCCGATGGTGATACGCAAACTATGTTTAACCTCAGCGCAGGTGAGCAGCTCGAGCATTTTACCGTTGTCGAGATCAAACCGACACAGGTGTTATTTGAACATGACCAAGAGTCATTTGTTGTGAAAATGTATAAGTCAGCCTCTATTCGTGTGCAGAATTCAAAAGAAGGTGGAGAAGTAAATAATGGCGTTTAAGCCCATCAGAAATGCTAGTTTTCTTATGTTGATAGCACTGCTATATGGTTGTGCAAGTCATCAAGGACCAGACCTTCGCTCAAAAAAGTTACGTGTTGAAAAGTCGATAATTAACGGTGAGCGCGATAGCAAAGAAAAGACTCGCAGTGAACAGCAACAAACCCAGGAAGAGGCACTGTTTCGCTCTGAAAGTGTCGATGATTGGGGTGGTATAACCAAGCTCGAGGAAACGGCTCAAGAGGCGCCAGAGCTTAGTGGCGAACCTATTTCATTCAGCACGGATGAAATGATAGCGAAAGAGTTTATTGCTAAGACTTTCGGCGAGCTATTGGGAATTAATTATGTTCTAGCGCCTGAACTGGCGGCTTCCCAAGATACCATTACTCTGAATATCTCAGATAAACTTGAACGCCCAGAATTTTACAATGTGGTGATAAAAACACTGCAGGAGAGCGGCATTTCTAGTTATCGCAAAGACAACATCTTGTACTTCTCTCCCGCCAAAGGCAGCGATAAGAAAAACGCCATTGCACTTGGTATTGGTAACAGTGAAGAAGATATCCCACAAGTAGCCGGTGCCATTACCCATATTGTTCCTTACGTATTTAGTAGCAGCCGTAATGTAAGTAATATTCTTAGCAAGTTGTCGACTGCAAAAGTGACAGTCAATTCACTGCAAAAGCTGATTATTTTAGAGGGTGAACGCACGGAAGTGGTACGCGCTCTGAAAATTATCAACATGCTTGATGTGCCAAGAGCCTATGGTCGTGAAATACGGCTCTTCGAATTTGCCCATATTGCCCCTGAAGAAGGCGTTGAGCAGATTAAAGAACTTCTTGAACAAGATGGTTTACGGGTTGGCAGCAGTGATGGTGATGTGTCTTTTGTATCGTTAGCGCGTATTAACTCCTTTGTCGCTTATGCATCAAATGAGCAAACCATTGAACGTATCGCTTATTGGGCTAAGAAAATCGATGCTCCATTGGCAGGTGACGAACGCCAGTACTTTGTTTATAAGCCAAAGTATGCCAAAGCAGAGGATATGCTCGAGTCAATGCAGCACCTACTACAAAATAACACCACAGGTGCCCCTCGTTCACGAGCAAATGAGCAGCAAAGTGACAGCGCCTCAGGGCGCTCGACCAATGGCACCTCGGCGGAGCAATCGCTACGCTTTAGCTTAGATAAACAGCAAAACGCGCTGATATTCTACACCACTAAAGATGAGTACCGTTTGGTTGAGAATTTACTAGAGAAAATGGACGTATTGCCAGGGCAGGTGATTTTAGATGTAACTATTTTAGAAGTCACTTTGACCGATGAAATGTCCTCTGGTATTGATTGGCTTTATAAAAATACAGGGATGGGCGATGAAGTCGCATCACTGAACTTAACGTCAAGCACCGGCTCGCTAGTGGGGAGTGTGATCTCTGGGAACTGGCAAGCTAATTTGCAATGGAAAGACTCTCAAGACGATGCCAGGGTGATCTCTCGCCCTTACTTCATCGTTCGTGACGGTGAATCGGCAACGATTAGTTCTGGTGACCAAATACCTATTATTACGCAAACAGTTGAGAATATTGGAGACAATAGCTCTGTGTCGAACTCAGTTCAGTATCGTTCGACGGGTGTGAATGTTTCCATAACGCCTATTATCAACTCTCAAGGAGTCGTTACATTATCTGTTTCGATGTCTGTAAGTGATGGTAAACCGAACGAATTAGGCGGTACGTCTTCACCGACGATTACCAACCGTTCGATCAGTACTGAAGTGCTTTCAGCAGATGGGCAAACTATTGCCTTAGGTGGACTTATTCAAGAACGTAAAAGCGATAAGGAAAACGGCGTACCCGTTCTAGGTGATATACCTGTTTTCGGTAACTTATTTCGCAGTAAGGTGGATAGCCTATCACGCACAGAATTAGTGATGCTGATCACAACGAAAGTAGTCAAGAGCTCCTCTGAAGTTGACGAATTTAGCGAAGCTATTTCTGAACTCTACAGCACACCTATTATTATTAAGTAATCACCGCAATAACGCCTGAAGCCGTGCTTCAGGCGTTATTGCGATTGCATCTATTGTTCGGTACAACCTTTCCTCTTTAGCAAACGCCTTCTATGCTTGTTCATGTCTGATAAGTGCAGTTGTCGGCATTCTGATACTCTATATACAGTAATACACTGATTTACATTGTGTTTTAAACAATAGTTTCTTTTGATAACAACAAGATAACAAAAATTAGCAAAAAGCTATGTCATAATTAGCATCCATGGTGCTGTGAATAAAAATGAGACAGCCAAAGTTAATCTTAGTTTTGATACAAAAGTAGTGCGAAATGACGGTAAATTGTTGCATCCGTCAACAACAACGCTGTTTATAGCTGGAGTAATACTACTGTAATGCTGTACAATATCGCGGTTTTGAATATCGACACTTGGTCTTGGGTAAGGAGTATCTTTTTAACATGACCGTTCAGGAAGCAGGGGAGTACCATCAATCTGCAGATAGCGCAGGTTTAGATGGTTTGTTCAAGGCTATCTGGCGAGGTAAATGGATCATTATTGTTACCACTTTTATCGCCGCAGTTCTCGCCGTAGTTTACGCTATCAGTTTGCCCAATATTTATAAGAGTGATGTGCTCTTGGCTCCGGCAGAAGAAAATACCGGTGGCGGAATGAGTGCATTAGCTGGCCAGTTCGGTGGGTTAGCAACTCTCGCTGGCATGAATTTAGACAGTGGCGGTACCGATAAAACGACCATTGCTCTTGAAGTGTTACAGAGCAAAAGTTTTATTGGTGATTTTGTCGAAAAAAATAATTTAAAAGCCATTTTAATGGCGACAAAAGGTTGGGACCGAGGTACCGACACACTTATTTATAATGAGAAAATGTACGATCCTGACTCAAAAACATGGTTAAGAGAGGTCTCTGCACCGCTTACACCTGAGCCAAGCTTACTCGAAGTACATGACCATTTTATTAAAAATAATTTGGTGGTAGAGCAAGATAAAATATCCGGGTTGGTGAGAGTGTTGGTTAAACATTACTCTCCCTCGGTTGCGAAGGATTTAGTTGAAAAACTTGTGAATTCTTTAAATAAGACGATGCGAACCAAGGATATCACTGAAGCCCAAAACAGTATCGATTATCTCAATGGAGCGTTAGAGGACACTAAGATCGCGGATATGCGCACAGTGTTCTATCAATTGATTGAAAAGCAGCAGCAAACAAAAATGTTGGCGAGCGTTCGCGCTGAGTATGTATTTAAAGTGATAGATCCCGCCGTTGTCGAAGAGAAAAAATATGAACCGAAGCGGCCACTCATTGTGGTCTTGCTTGCGATTTTAGGCGGCTTAATTGGTGTTGTCATTTCGCTCGTACGGTACTTCAAGGATTAATAGTATGGTTGGGATTAGTACTTTGCTGCTAAGCAGCACGCTTGTGTCATTTTTATCATTGATGACATTTAAGCGTTTGGCTGCGACTTTAGGTCTGCTTGATAGACCTTGCACGAGAAAACGCCATGATGGTCATGTTCCTCTCGTTGGCGGAATGAGTATCTTTTTGGCTATTTGTGTGTCGGTGACAATGTTTGTCAGCAACAGCCAAAGTATCAATTTATTTTTGATAGCCTCATCGCTGATGGTGTTTATTGGCGTGCTTGATGATAAGTATGACTTGTCAGTGCGCTCGCGACTGATTGGGCAATTCTTAATCTCTTCGATTCTTATTTTTGGTGTTGATCGGTATATATCAAGCCTTGGGGATCTGTTCGGTTTAGGAGAGGTTTACCTAGGATTGGCTGGTATCCCTATTACTTTCGTAGCGATTATCGCTGCGATTAATGCCTTTAACATGGTAGACGGTATAGACGGCCTGCTGGGGAGCTGCGCTATCGTAGCCTTTGCTGGGCTAAGTTACAGCTTTTATCAGTCGGGTGATGTGACTTACTTTTATATCTGTGTTGGCGTCATAGCGGCGATAGCGCCTTTCTTGCTGGCTAACTTTGGTATTTATCCATTCCAGAAAAAGAAAATATTCATGGGCGATGCTGGCTCTATGTTTATTGGTCTCGCTGTCGTTTGGTTCTTGGTTTTAGGGACTCAGCCACATAATGAAGGGGTTACCGCCTCGTTTAAGCCGGTACTCGCTTTGTATATAGTTGGCTTTCCGCTAATGGACATGGTGGCTGTTATTATTCGTCGTTTAAAAAATAAAAAGTCACCGATGAAGCCAGGGCGAGATCATGCCCATCACATTCTAATGCACTGTGGGTTCTCGAATAAGCAAGTGCTAGCCTTGTTGGTTACCTTTTATTCATTACTTTTGGTCAGCGGCTTTTTATTGTCTAACTTTGTTAGTGATTTAGCGTTATTTGGTGTGTTTTTAACAGTATTCATTGGTTACCTGTTCGCTTTCCAAGTATTTGACAAAGCGGGCGAGCAACAAGCATGAGTCAATAACCGAGAAAAAGTAGCGTCCCCCTTGGTGCTGTTTTAGTTGAAGCTGAGTCAATCTCAGCTTTTACTGTTTTAAGGGCTAGCTGATATGGGACTTTTTGCCTTGAATAAGCGGTGATACGGATTAGATGTTAGAAAAGAAAACGCTATTTAGCGTGGTATATAGTTTTATTGAGCAGCTCGCCCGGCGTGGTATCTCAGTACTGGTTACACTGGTACTGGCTTACTTTCTTACGCCAGATGAATATGGGCTAGTGGCTATGATGGCGCTATTTCTGACGCTCGGACAGACGCTTATGGAATCTGGGTTTCGCTCGGCTCTCATTCGAAAAGAACACCTTACCCAAGCAGACACAAACACGGCCTTCTTTGCCAACTTGTGCTTTGCGTTGGTGGTGGTCGTGGTGCTGTACCTGTGCGCGCCATGGGTTGCGGATTTTTATGAACGGCCTGAATTGGTGTTGATGATTAGAGTCAGTTCGCTACTTTTAATCTTCAATTCGTTGCATGTTGTCCAGATGGCTATGTTGTCTCGGAATATGCAGTTTAACCGTATTTTGAAAGCCAATTTTCCAGCGCTAGTGATCTCTGGAGCAAGTGCGGTCGCTCTTGCTTATCTGGGGTTTGGCGTATGGGCGTTGATTGCACAAATGTTACTGAGTGCAATTTTGATTGCTGCATTTTTATGGTGGCAAAGTGAGTGGCGTCCAAGCGCTGATTTTTCTTGGCAATCCCTACAGGAAATTTATAACTACGGTTATAAAATTCTACTCTCAAGTTTGCTAGACACTTTTTATAAGAACTTCACTATTATGGTCGTTGCGAAAGTGCTTAGTGCCGCTGTGGCAGGGTTATACTTCTTTGCCGATAGGGTTAGAGAGTTGCTGATATCACAGCTTATTACGTCGATTCAGACCGTTACCTTCCCAGCACTTTCCTCGATCCAAGGTGATAATGAGCGGTTGAAAAGAGGGTATCAACGGATCATGTCGATCATGACTTTTATTGTGTTCCCTGTGTTAGTGACTTTATGTGCTTTAGCAAGTCTAGTATTCGAGGTGTTACTCCCCGCTAAATGGCTGCCTGCGGTACCCTATCTACAAATAATGTGTATTACTAGCATGATGATTCCGTTGATTTCAATCAACGTTAACATTATGAAGGTGAAAGGTCGTAGTGACTGGTTTTTATATTTGGAACTGAGCAAGGTTGTACTTGGCTTGGTGGCTTTATATGTGACTTATGAGCATGGTGTAATTGCTATTCTGTTTGGTCAACTTGCTAGCCAGTATGTGGTTTATTTTCCCAGTGTCCTGTTTGCTAATCGTTTGGTGAATTATCCGCTGTTGGAGCAATTGTCTGATTTCCTACCCAACTTAATCATTGCCACGATCACCGGGGTGAGTGTGTGGGCAGCGCAATATTATTTGTCTTTGAATGCGTTGTTAGAGCTCATTGTATTGGGTTGTGCGGCTGTCGCTATTTATGTAGTGCTAGCTATGGTGTTTAGGTTAAAAGCTGGCGTACAGACGTTAGAAATGCTCAATAAAGCAAAGCGCACGTAATAGAGGTTATAAGTTGAAAAAGTTTTTACTCGTTAACGAAAATGGGTCCGATAATATTGGTGACCACGCGATAAATGAAGGGTTAAAAGAGTTATTAACTGAGTCTGATTGTCAGTTTAATAGCGAGCCTTTTTCTACGACGCATGTGCATCAGGTGCCAGTGAATACCACGACGACATCTCTGTCATTATCGCAGAAGCTGCGTAAGTTGCTGTTTAGCTTTAAGCCTTTCTACCTGCTTATGTGGTTATTAAAGCATAAAGGCAGGATAAAACAGGCCTGTAGCAAGGATTATGACGGAATTATTATTGGCGGTGGTCAATTGATTCTCTCAGGTGCCTCATTCCCACCTGCTTTGTATGCTTGGGCAAGGTATGCGCGCAAGAGAAAAATCCCTTTATATTTATTAGGGGTAGGTTGCGGCGAACACTTCTACGCAAGTGAGACATGGCTTATAAAGCAAGCGTTAAAGTGCGCAGAAAAAATTTACGTGCGCGAGTACCAGTCGGTTACTAAGTTAAAGCAACACTTTGATGTCGAAGCGAGCTTTTGCCCCGATTTAGCTTTTGGGTTGCAGCCATTGGCCAGTGATAGTGAGCGAAAAAATATCCTAGTTGGGATGACTGACTTCGCTGTTTACACGCGCTATTGCCATGAGGTTGATACGCCAAAGATAGCAAATTACAAAAACTATTTAGATACGTGGTACAACCAAGTCTTATCGATGTACCAACCAGGTATGACTATCGTTTTAGCATCAACTACGTTGAGTGATGCGCAATGCAACCGTGATTTATATCAACTACTGAACAATAGTACGCTAAAAGATAATATACGTTTAATTGATGGGGTATTGCCTTTGGCTGACTATCGCATCGAATTGTCTCGTGCGAAAACGGTCTATTCCGCACGAATGCACTCGCTTATTTTGGGGAAAATAGAAGGGGCGACTATTGAACCTTGGATTATTTCTAAAAAAATAGAAAACTTTCTTGGCTTGTACACACAGCAAAATGCAGCTGACTTAAAGCTGCAATTACGTGAAGTAACTAAGTTGCTTGGGGCTGAGAGTGAGTAAGTCAGCCCAGGTGTTTATGTTGAGTCATGAGCAACCTCCTATGCTGGGAGGAGCCGGTGTTGTTGCGCACACAGTGTACACGGGTCTTCAGGCTCGGGGAGTGAACATAAAAAAAAGCGCAGCAGCCGTAAGCTTTAGTCCTTTCATTGCCCGCGTTATTGGTTTTTTCTATGCAATTTATGCGCTTTGCTCTGATGTGATCATTTTAAATGATTTGTATTACAAGAAAGTCTGGCTCACTCTGTTTAAGGGCCGATGCTGTAAGCGCTGCATTATCTATCTCCATGGCTCTGAACCTGAGTTTTTACTCAATGATAGTCGTTACCATCGCGCATTTATACGAATGTGTGTGAGCGCCAAAAAGGTTGTTGCTGTGTCTGATTATATGCAACACAAACTCTTGGACTGCATTACAGACGAGAATGACAAAGCGGCGCTCGCCAATAACATTCAGGTTATCCGCAACGGCATTGATACAAACTGCTTTGCTCCGCAATCAGCTAAAGACATGAGTCGCCCTTTTACTTTTATTACCGCCAGCCGAGTAGTTAAAGAAAAAGGTTTTAGCGAAGTTGCTCATGAGCTTGCAAAACTAAAACAGCAAGGTGAGCAGTTTCAATGGCATATTGCCGGTGATGGCCCGTATCTCCAAGAGCTTAAAGAGCAGGTGCGAGCTTTGGGGTTAACGTCACAGGTGCAATTTCTTGGCCGGCTTAGTCAAGCTCAGTTAGCTGATGCATTTAATCAGGCGGACGTATTTGTTTTACTCTCAAACCTACAAGAATCACTTGGCTTGGTGTTTATGGAAGCCAGTAGCTGTGGTTGTTGGTCGATTGGTTATAACCGATATGGTGCGAAAGAAGCTATCTTGCCTGGCGAAACAGGGCAGTTGATAAACGCGCCAAGTGAGCTTGCAGATGCTGTATTTAATTTTCGCCGTGACCACAATGTTACGAGAGCGACAATCAGTGCGAAAGCGCAGACATGCTTCAGCTCCAATGCCGCAGTAGCTCAATTGCGCGATATGATTTTAGGAACGAAATAATGAACGTAGTATTCTATCTTGATGACTTGTTTGGCGGTGGCGTTCAACGACGTACAATGCGACTCTTACAGGGTATCAAAGATAACGACCATAATGATGAACTAAATGTGCACCTGATTGTGAACCAACCTGGCGGTGAAAATAAAGCCATGGTCCCTACACGGGTCTCTTATCATACGCTAAATGGTGTTACGGGAAGTCAACATACTAAAGCTTTGGGTGAAATGTTAACCGCATTGCGCCCAGATATAGTGGTATGCTGTATGGGGCAACAGTTTATTCAAGCCCTCAAGCATAAAGCATCCCTACCTAAAGCCTGTCGTTGGTATGTTATTCAAGCTGTTCCTGTGAAACTTATCGCCTATAGCTGGCTAAGAAATAAAATTCGCGAGATAGGGATTAGAAAGTTTTACCCTAAAGCCGATAAGGTTTTATGTGTGTCTGATGATGTGCGGGCGACGGTGGCTCAGTTAAGTTCAAGTTTAGACGAACTAGCTCATACTATTTATAATCCCGTTGTTTCAGAGAATTTACTAACACTGTCTCAAGAACCCGTAGAGCACCCTTTTTTCGACTCTGGTAACATAGTGTTAGTTGCCGCTGGACGCTTAAATGTGCAAAAGGACTACGGTACTATGCTTGATGCCTTTGCGTTGCTGACAGCCAAGCATCCAGAGCGGTCGTTCAAATTGCTAATCTTAGGTGATGGTGAGTTGAGAGAACAGGTGAGTTCGCAAATTCAGCGTCTAGGTATCGATGACAACGTGGATTTGGTCGGCTTTACTGATAATCCTTATAAATACATTAGCAGGGCTGACTTATTTGTTATGTCCTCATTGTGGGAGGGGCTTCCCAACGCCATGATCGAGTCTTTAGCTATCGGCAAACCGGTAGTCTCAACAGAGTGTGTTGCTGGACCACGGGAAATTCTCCTTGATGGCTCATTAGGGACATTGGTTCCTATGCAAGACCCGCAAGCTTTCGCTGATGGCATCATCTCTGAGTTGCAACAAAGTAGGGACAAGCAGGCTTTGCAAGCGAGAGGATGGGAGTTTAGCGTTAATAATGCAGCCAATAAGTACATTAAACTATTTAAAGATGCCAAGCTGTGAGTATTATTGATTTTCTTAAGAAAAACTATGTAGATATACCTGAGCTTATCGCCAATGATAAGCTTGAATCTGGGGCGTATATTTATTTAAACCCTTTTAACTATTTCTATCTGCGTGAGCAACTAGAAACCATAAAAGACTGTAAATATAGCTCAGATGGGTTCTATCTAGTGTCCATTCTCAATGCTTTTCTGCCAACAGATTTTAAGTTCCGCCGACAGTCTTTCGATATGACCTCTTTGGCGCCGCTGGTCTTTGAGCATGCGCAAGAAAAAGGGTTGAGTGTTTTTGTCGCTGGGGGCAAGCCCGGTGAACCGGAAGTTTTTAGAAGGAAGATGACGGCTCATTACCCTCATGTTCAGTGGGCCGGACAAGTAGATGGTTTCAAGGACGACGAAGAAATTATACATGCTGTAACCAACTCGCAGGCTGATATTGTTTTGCTTGGACTTGGAAACATAAAACAGGAGCGCGTGGCTGTTTCACTTCATCAACAACACCAAGCCGTTTACTTTACTTGTGGCGCGTTTGTATCGCAGACCGCTTCAGCAAAAGACCTGAAGTACTATCCAGACTGGATTAATAAGTACAATTTACGTTGGCTTTATCGTTTTTTTAAAGAGTCACACGTAATTAAGCGGGTAGTGAAGTACTATCTAGCTTTTTTGGTTTTATTCTTTAAGGACTTGAAACGTGGTTGAGAAAATGAAAAAGCAGAATGTATTCTTTATTGCTTTTATTTTCTCGCTGATCGCTTTTTTTCCGACCTTTTTAGGTGGGATGTCTTTGGGTGCAGGGCAAAAAATACTGTATGTTCTTTACCCATTTTTACTAGGTTTCTTTATTCTCGGGTATCGGAAAATAGAGTTTCCCTACTTCTGTGCTTTTTTATTTAGCTTATTTTTTATTTTCTACCTCACTGTCGTTAGTAAGCTAGGTTTTATCAATGTGCAAATAGCAGCATCACACTTTCGCTACATGGCTTATTTTATGGTGTTCCTATTTACCTTCAATATAGCTAAGCGTTATGCACTTCGCTTAGCAGAGCTGCGAAAAGCGTTACTCTATGTGTTGTTATTGGTATTTGTTTTTATTGTCGCGCAGTTTGTAGTACCTGATCTTATTCTTAGTATAGGTATCACCAACAGAACGACTCAAGGGAATGTGGGGCTAACTATTGGCGGCCCATTTATTTGGTCCTACTCGCTAGGGTTTTGTATATTACCAATCTTTTTCATTATCCTGGCATCTATATTTAATGGAGTAGGTGGCTTTAAAGCGTATCTTTTGCTTTGCTTAACCTCTCTCGTGGTATTAGCTGGCCAATCGAAAGCATCGTATCTCGCATACGCGATTAATTTTCTGGTAGCAGTCCCATTTGCTTACAAGTACGGCATCAGAAACAAAGTAAATGGTGTAGTGTTCTTTTTGACTATACTTTTCGCGGTCTTGGTGACTTACGTAATTTATAACCTCGAAGAGTTTGGTAATATTTATCGCTTCATCAATGGAATCACAGGTCAAGGAAGTGATGCATCTACTCAGGCGAGGCTAAACCAATTGGCTTTCATATCACACACGCTTGAGCAAAATTTGCTTTTAGGGTACCCCATCCAGCCAATAGTCATTGAAAATGGTTACGGTTACTACTTATACAATTATGGGGTGGTGGGGTTATTACTTTATTTAACGTTGCTCACCTCTTTAGTGTTTTGTGCTGTCAGATTTGTCGTTCGTGCACACCAGCATTTGAGCCAGTTCTCCAGCAGTGATAGAACAGTTCTATTTGGTTATCTAGCGATGGCTATTGGTGGTTCAATTTATTCTTTAGCCAGTTCGCCATTAGATGGACACAAAGATGCCTATTTCTTTTGGACGTTAACAGGACTGGTATTTGGTTGTTTCCAAAATCATATTAAGTCCACTGGTCGAACCCAAAAACAGAATCTTCCATATCAAAAAGTAGAGATATAGAAAATGAAAATTACAGTAGTAGGGGCAGGGTACGTAGGTATCTCAAATGCCGTTTTACTCGCTCAGCACAACGACGTTATTGCTTTTGATGTGGATGAGCATAAAGTCGCGATGCTTAATGAAAGAAAATCACCTATTGAGGATGCGCATGTCAGCGAGTTTCTGCAGCAGCGTGAACTTAAGCTGACCGCAACGAGCGATAAAAACCAAGCTTTTGCTGATGCGCAGTATGTCATTATCGCAACGCCTACAGACTATGATCCGCAGACAAATTACTTTAATACAGAAACAGTTGAGACTGTTATCCGCGAAGTTCAATTGATTAATCCAAGTGCTGTGATGGTGATTAAGTCAACTGTACCTGTTGGTTATACTGGTAGAATTATTGAGCAGTTTAACTGTCCTAATTTAATGTTCTCGCCAGAGTTTCTTCGTGAGGGTAAGGCCCTTTACGATAATTTGCACCCTTCGAGAATTATTGTTGGTGAACGCAGCCAAAGAGCCAAAGAGTTTGCTGACTTACTGGCGCAAGGTGCCGAAAAGAAAGATATTCCAACTTTATTTACTGATGCAACAGAAGCAGAAGCGGTTAAGTTATTCTCAAATACTTATTTAGCTATGCGAGTCGCTTATTTCAATGAGCTAGATTCATACGCAGAAGCGCACGGCTTGGATAGCCGACAAATAATAGAAGGGGTGGGCTTGGACCCAAGAATTGGGGATCACTATAATAACCCTTCTTTTGGCTATGGTGGTTACTGTTTACCTAAAGATACTAAGCAATTATTGGCCAACTATAAAGATGTGCCAAACAACCTCATTCGTGCGATTGTTGACGCTAACACGACCAGAAAAGACTTTATAGCTGATGCAATACTAAGCCGTAAGCCTAGTGTTATAGGCATTTATCGATTAATAATGAAGTCGGGGTCTGACAACTTTAGGGCGTCATCTATCCAAGGAATCATGAAGCGTTTAAAAGCTAAAGGAGTCGAGGTGATTGTTTATGAACCGGTATTAACTGAGCAAGAGTTTTTCGGTTCAAAGGTCTATGAAAGTCTAGCAGCATTTAAGGCTCAAAGTGACGTTATTGTTGCCAATAGAGTAGTTGACGAAATCAGGGACGTAGAGGAAAAAATTTACACTCGGGACCTGTTTGGTTCTGATTAAGAGGAAAGAGTAATGAAGTATTTAGTGACTGGCGCTGCTGGTTTTATAGGTAGTGCAGTGGTAGAGAGCCTTACAGCTCAAGGACACAATGTCGTCGGTATCGACAACCTTAACGATTATTATGATGTTTCCTTGAAAAAAGCCCGCTTAGAACGTATTAACCATGCTGCTTTTGAGTTTATAGAGCTGGATATAAGTGAGCGGGATACAACACTCGCGCTGTTTCAACAGCACCGTTTTGATCGAGTGATTCACTTAGCCGCCCAAGCGGGTGTGCGCTACTCTATTGAAAATCCCCATGCTTATGCTGACTCTAACTTAGTGGGCCATCTAAATATTTTAGAAGGGTGTAGAGAGACTAAAGTAGGACACCTTATCTATGCTTCCTCGAGCTCGGTATATGGCTTGAATCAAAAAGTACCGTTTAGTACTTCGGACTCTGTTGATCACCCTGTATCCTTATACGCAGCGACCAAGAAATCGAATGAATTAATGGCGCATAGCTATTCTCATTTATATCAAATACCAACGACAGGTCTGCGTTTCTTTACAGTGTATGGCTCTTGGGGGCGCCCAGATATGGCTCCTCACATTTTCACTAAGAAAATACTTGCCGGGGATACCATAGATATTAATAACCATGGCGATATGTGGCGTGATTTTACTCATATAGATGATATCGTAGAGGGAGTCGTACGTATTGCCGATGTTATCCCTCAAAGTAATGATAGTTGGACCGTCGAAAGTGGCTCTCCGGCTTCTAGTTCAGCTCCTTATGCGGTATATAACATTGGCCATGGGCAACCGATAAACTTAATGGACTTTGTTAAAGCGATTGAGTCAGAGCTTGGCTTGGAAGCAAAGAAAAACTTCCGAGGTATGCAACCTGGTGATGTATATCGAACTTATGCAGATACAGCCGACTTGTTTACTGCCACAGGTTATAAGCCAAAAGTTTCTGTAGCTGAGGGCGTCGCAGAGTTGGTGGCGTGGTTTAAAGATTACTACAAAGTATAAAGAAGGATTCATATGAAAGCCGTCATCCCCGTAGCAGGTTTGGGCACCCGTATGTTACCGGCAACGAAAGCCATTCCAAAAGAAATGTTGCCGTTGGTAGACAAGCCGCTTATTCAATATATCGTCAATGAATGTGTGCGTGCAGGAATTAAAGAAATAGTCTTGGTTACGCATTCGTCAAAAAACGCCATCGAAAACCATTTTGACACCAGCTTTGAGTTAGAAGCGACACTCGAAAAGCGTGTTAAGCGCCAACTCTTGGATGAAGTGCGCTCAATTTGCCCCGAAGATGTAACTGTTATGCACGTACGCCAGGGCGAGGCCAAAGGCTTGGGGCATGCCATTATGTGTGCTGAGCCAGTGGTGGGTGATGCGCCTTTTGCGGTTATTCTTCCGGATGTCATCTTAGACGAATACAGTGCCGACCAAACCAGTGAAAACTTAGCGGCAATGATTGCCCGTTTTAAGGATACGCAAACCAGTCAAATTATGCTTGAGGCCGTAGCGCAACAAGACGTTAGTAAGTACGGTATTGCTGATATTAATGGCGAGCAAATTGAACCTGGTCAGAGTGCAGTCATCAAGTCTATGGTAGAAAAGCCTAAAGTCGAAGACGCACCGTCTAATCTCGCGGTTGTAGGTCGCTATGTACTGTCTCACAATATTTGGCCACTGCTAAGAAAGACACCTATTGGTGCCGGTGGTGAAATACAATTGACCGATGCCATTGATATGCTGATAGCTCAAGAGGCGGTCGAGGCATTTCGCATGAGTGGCATTTCACATGACTGCGGCGACAAGTTGGGATATTTGAAGGCGTTTGTACGCTATGCCCAGCAACACCCTGAGTTAGGTGCGGACTTCTCGGAACACCTCAAGAGTATTTAAAGCGAAGGAGTTAAAATGGCAATTTTAGTGACAGGTGGTGCCGGCTATATTGGTTCTCACACCGTGTTGGAACTGCTAAATCAAGGAAGTGAGGTGGTGGTTTTTGATAACCTGAGTAACGCCTCCAGAGAGTCGCTACGTCGCGTTGAAGCGCTCGCCGACAAGCCTGTCACCTTTGTGAAAGGTGATGTGTGTGATAAAGGCGCACTTGATAGCGTATTTAAGAACCATGATATTGATAGCGTTGTGCACTTCGCGGGTTTGAAAGCCGTGGGTGAATCTGTTGCTAAGCCTACGCTGTATTACCAAAATAACGTACAAGGTTCATTGACGTTAATTGCGGCCATGCGCGATGCCGGTGTGTTTTCCTTAGTATTCAGCTCATCGGCGACCGTTTATGGTGACCCTGAGACTCTGCCCATTAAGGAATCGGCACCTGTGGGAGGGACGACCAACCCATACGGCACGTCAAAGTTAATGGTTGAACAAATCATGCAGGATGTGGCGCAATCGGATGAGCGTTGGCGGTTCGCTATTTTACGTTATTTTAATCCGGTGGGTGCGCACCATAGTGGGCAAATAGGCGAAGACCCCAATGGTATCCCAAACAATTTATTGCCTTATATTTCTCAAGTGGCGGTAGGTAAGCTCAAGCAATTGGCAGTTTTTGGTGATGACTACAACACCAAAGATGGCACCGGAGTGCGTGATTATATCCATGTTGTTGATCTTGCTATTGGTCACCTAAAAGCTTTGGATTGGCTGCGACTGCATAGCGGTGTGCACATCTATAACTTGGGCACAGGTAATGGCTACTCGGTTTTGGAAATGGTGAAAGCCTTTGAGCAAGCCGCCGATAAAGCCGTGCCATACGAAATTGCACCACGGCGCGACGGTGATATTGCTGCCTGTTACGCCAGCGCTCAAAAAGCCGCTGATGAGCTTGGCTGGCATGCACAGCGAGGTATTGAGCAGATGATGCAAGATACGTGGCGTTGGCAAAGCAAAAACCCGGATGGGTATCAAGATTAATAAAGAAGGAGCGTTTAGCTCCTTTTTTTATCGACCTTGATTGTCAGGTTTATTTAGATAGTCAGGCTCAAGCCTGACCCACAACCGGTGTGTGATTTGGTTGTTGTAGGCAAGGCTTCAGCCTTGCACAGGTATTAGGTGGCTATTTCTACCTTGGTTTGCTGCGCAAGCTTACTTCTGAGCTGTTCTGCCAACGCTTGTTTGGCCTCATTATCGCCATGAACAATCTTAATATGCTGAGGTTTTTTACGCATGCCGGTAACAAAGCGTATCAGCCCAGCCTGATCGGCGTGAGCACTGTAACCACTGATGGTATGGATATGTGCATTGATATCAATGCGTTGCTCATTTAGTTCAACATAGCCTCCTTGCGGGCCATATTTTTGAATAGCTCGCCCTGGCGTGCCTGCACCTTGGTAGCCAACAAAAATGACATCGGTCGTGGGCTCTGGTAAAAACTCAACGAGGTAGTTAACTATACGCCCGCCACTGCACATGCCGCTAGCAGCAATGACAATTGCGGGCTTTTGTCTTTGCTTAAGATATTGTAGTAGCTGCACATGCTGTTGGTGAGTATCTATTGTCACTATGTTATCGAAATCGAGAGGGTGGCGACCTTTAGCAACTCTTGCTTTGGCTTCTTTATCCCATAATGACTTAAAGCGCCGATACTCTCGGGTGAAATTTGCTGCCATGGGAGAGTCAATAATCACTTCGATATCTTGCCAGAAAGAGTGCTTTTTAGCGCTGTGTATAATCTGTTCAAGCTCGTATAGTAATTCCTGTGTGCGGCCAATGCTAAAGGCTGGAATAAGCACCACGCCGTTATCTGACACCGCGCGTTCAATCACGGCTTTAAGTTGCTGTGTACGTTGTTTACGGCCATGATGGAGGCTATCGCCATAGGTGGACTCAATAACCAAAGTATCGGCCTTATAGGGCGCTTTCGGCGCTGGTAGTAACGGAGTGTAAGGGGCTCCAAGATCGCCCGAGAACACCACGCGGTGGCGGGTCTCGTTATGCGGCAAATCAATTTCCACATAGGCTGAACCAAGAATATGGCCCGCGCGTTGCAGTCGAAAGCGACAATCGGTGTTGGGTAAATCATACCAGTGCTTAAAATCAACGCCTACCAATTGGCGTTTAAGCAAACGAATACAGGTGGCCACTAACTCTTGCTCTTGAGTGACACCAAGTTTGAGCGCATCTTCAATGACCAAAGGCAGTAATGCCGATGTCGCCTGTGAAGCATAAATAGGGCCAGTGAATCCCGCTGCAAGTAAATAAGGGAGGCGGCCGACATGATCAATATGACAGTGCGTGATGATAACCGCAGTCACGGCACTTATATCAAAGTCGATGGCCAAACTTGGCTTGGCCTCGGCACCCTGAAACAACCCACAATCTACAAGCACCGACTGTGCCTTACTCACCTGAAGTTCATGGCAAGAGCCAGTAACACCGTTTACCGCGCCATGATGGCGTATTTGCACCTCATCCATTGCTGATCATATCGCTTTTATTCGCTGCTTATGCCTTCACTGTAGCACTTAAGTGCCGAGAACATCAGCCCTTCGAGGTGCAAGGTTTTAGGTTTCAAATTTTTGCGTTTGTTGCTCTAATTGCTCAGTGAGTGCACGCATGCTTTCGCTGGCCACATGCGCCTGTTTTGATACCTGCGCTGTGTTCGTGGCGGTATCAGAGATCACCACCACGCGATTTGCAGTATCTTCACCTGCCCCGAGCTGCTCTCTCGCGGCACTGGCTATTTCTTGGCTCATACCGGCTAGGGTACTCAACGACTGGGCGATATGCACTAACTCGGTGCGCACTCGTTGCGATTTACTCACGGTTTGTTCACTGGTCTCAATGCTCATTTGTACCGACTGTTTAGCCTCGCTGGTAGCACTTTGTAGATTAGTGATCATGCTGTGGATTTCTTCGGTGCTACTTTGGGTGCGCTGCGCGAGTTGCCTAACTTCATCCGCGACCACTGCAAAACCTCGGCCTTGCTCGCCCGCGCGAGCAGCTTCAATGGCCGCATTCAGCGCCAGTAGGTTTGTTTGTTCGGCAATACCTTGAATAACCCCGAGCACATTGGCGATATTATTGACTTCGTCATCGAGTAGCTGAATATTATTACCAGCGCTGTCAATTTGTTTCTCTAAAAGGGAAATGGTGTCAACAGCCTCCTCTGTTAACGCGTTAGCAGCTTGGCCTTGCTGCTCTGCTTCGCCAACGGCATAAGCTGATTGCTCGGCCAGGTCGACCACACTTTGCGCTGAGGCGGTGAGCTGGGTAATCGCTGAGGCCACAATGGCAGTGTCTTGCTGTAATGATTGCGTTAAGCGCTCCAGCTCAACCGAGCGTTTGTCTGAGTCCACGCTTTGCTGCTGCAAGGTGTCTGCGACTTCTTTTATGCCTGTTACCACTCCCTGCAATCCTTGTTGCATGTAGGCCATGCTACCAATAATGCTATCTTTGTTGTGCTCTTGATGGGCGATAGTATTGTTCAAACGCCCGCGTGATACTTGCGTTACGATATCTTTTACTGAGCTTAATTCAGCGCCTAAGGCATTGGTCAGTGCTAAACCAAACTTAGCTAAGGCGAGGGTGAGTAATACCGCGATGATAAGCGATAAACCGAGTAACCAGCTGGCGGTGCTCCAGTAACGCTGATCGACTTCTTTGTAACTGATGCCGGTACCAATATACCAACCCCAACGAGGCGTTTTTTGTACAACTGAGGTTAAATCAACGACTTCACCATCGCGCTCAGAAGTCCAGTGGTAGGTGATGATCTTACCCGTTTTGCTACCAACTAAGCGCTCCACCATGGCACCAATGCTGTTGCCTTGGGCATCTTTGAAGTCATTAAAGCTGGTACCGTGCAATTGCGGATCATGCGGTGCGGCAACAAAGTTGAGACCGCTGCTGACTACATACACATACTCAGAATCATGGTAAGTATTATTTTGTAATATGGTGCTGGCGTAAGCTTGTGCTTGCGCGTCACTAAGCTCACCCTGAGCCGCTAAGGTTTCGAGCTCCTCAACCACATTGACGGTGCTTTTCATCAGTTGATTAATACGGGCAATATTGTCGTTTTCACTGGCATGACGCAAGGCTTGCAAACCTAGCAAAGCGACGGCAATAAGGGCAATAAATAGGGTGACAGCAAAAGCAATAATTTTGCTACGTAAAGAGAACGTTGCGAACACAGCAAGCTCCAAGTCGATAAGCGGTTTGTTACACTTATCACTTTTTCAGCGGCTTTTTAAGGCAAAAGCCGCAAAAACAGACTTTTTTCTGTTGAATTTTTTTTGAGTGTATGTTTGGTAGGTACGCTCAACAAAGGTTTACTTCATCTTCGCTTAATGCTCGGTACTCCCCTGGGGCAAGCGCGTCATCAAGAGTAACACCGGCTATGGCCTCTCGGTGCAGTGCGACCACTTCGTTGCCAACGGCGGCTAGCATGCGCTTCACCTGATGGTATTTACCCTCAACAATATGCAACCGAATTTGATAGGGGGCTAATACCTCAACTTTGGCTGGGCGAGTGAGTTCACGTTCGCCATGTAGCTGCACCCCTTGTTCAAGTTCATGCGCCGCGTGTTCGCTAATAGGTTGCCCTAACTCCACCACATAAGTTTTGTATTTTTGCTTTTTTGGGCTAGTTATTTGATGTGTCCACTGACCATCATTACTCAGCAGCACAAGGCCAGTGGTATCGATATCCAAACGCCCAGCAACATGCAATTCCTGCAAGTTGGGCTCATCCATTAAATCGAGCACCGTAGCATGTAAATCGTCACTATTAGCACATACATAGCCTTCGGGCTTATTAAGCATAAAGTAGCGCTTGCCCAAATAATGTAACTGTTCACCGTCTAGAGTAACCACGGTGTTTTCATCAATAGCGGTGTTTTGCTGTGTGGTCATCTCACCACCTACACATACCCGCTTGGCTTTGATCACGGCCTTGGTTTTGGTACGTGGTAACTGGGTAACGTGGCTAATGAACTTATCTAAACGGCAAGGAAACTTCATTGGGTCGAGGCTTTAATTTCGCTACAATGGCGCGAGTATAGCTTATGCGTCTCAGCGAAAACAGCCACCGTGAATAAAATCCTCTCACAGTACCAACAGCAAATTGATGCGCAAATACTTGCAGTTGATGATGCGCAACAACGGGCGGTCGAGGAGCTTGCGCGTTTAGCGCAGGAACTTGAGCAGCGTTCATCGTCTCAGTGCTTTTGGCGTCGCCCTAAAGTCACGACCGGGGTATATTTATATGGCCCGGTAGGGCGGGGCAAATCAATGCTGATGGACTTATTCTTCCAGCATCTCAATAGTGATAAAAAGCAACGTTTACACTTTCATCACTTTATGGCTTTTGTACATCAACGTTTGGGGCAGTTGCAGGGGGTGAAGAATCCTATGCGTCAGTTGGCAAAGGAGTATGCCAGAAGTACCGATGTGCTGTGTTTTGATGAGTTTTTCGTAAGCGATATCGGTGACGCCATGATTATGGCTAGGCTATTCGAGGCTTTGTTTGCCCAAGGTATGGTCTTGGTAGCAACCAGTAATTGCCATCCGCAACAGTTGTATCGCAATGGGTTACAGCGAGCGCGCTTTGAACCTACCATCGCCTTACTCGAGGCGCATTGCCATGTCTGTGATGTCAGCGGTGAGCAAGATTACCGGCTGCAAGGGTTTGCTGGCTTTCGTTACTATCTCGCTTATGGCCCAGACGTGTTGAATGGGCTGTTTAAGCAGCAACAACGCCGATCTGTTGAGCCTTGCATACGAGAGATAAACCGACGAAGCATGCATTTTATGGCCTATGCCAGCGATGCGGCCATGATTGATTTCTTTGCCTTGTGTGGTGATGGCCGTGCCAGTGCAGATTATATGGAGCTGGCCCAGCAACTGCAGGTGCTTTATGTGGACAAAGTCCCAGCTATGGGAGTCGCGATGCACAGCGCACATGTAGCCCAAGGCACAGAAGATGGTTACATCCGCGATCAGGTCCCACAGCGCCAGGCTCAGTATGACGATGAAGCGCGGCGCTTTATTGCTTTGGTTGATGAATTTTATGACAACCATAAGTTGCTAGTTATCACTGCAGAGGTGGAGCTGGAGTCACTTTATCAAGGAGAGCGTTTAGCTTTTGAGTTTGCGCGTACCCAGTCGCGCTTAATTGAAATGCAACGTTGGTCTTGACCAAGCCATTAATGATGTAGGCAAGGCTTTTAGCCTTGCGCGGGTGTGAGCCCGGTTTACATTGTCAGGCTAAAGCCTGACCCACAACGGGTGTGTAGTTTGTTGTAGGCAAGGCTTTTAGCCTTGCGCAGGCGTTAGGCTGATGTCGATTGTCAGGCTAAAGCCCTACCTACAACCAGTGTGTAGTTTAGTTTTTGTAGGCAAGGCTTCTTGCCTTGCACAGGTATTAGGTTGATGTCGATTGTCAGGCTAAAGCCTGACCTACAACGGGTGTGTAGTTGGTTGGTGTAGGCAAGGCTTTTTGCCTTGCGCAGGTGTGAGGCCGGTTTCCATTGTCAGGCTAAAGCCTGACCTACAACGGGTGTGTAGTTTGTTGTAGGCAAGGCTTTTAGCCTTGCTCAGGTATTAGGTCGATTTCCATTGTCAGGCTAAAGCCTGACCTACAACGGGTGTGTAGTTTGTTGTAGGCAAGGCTTTTAGCCTTGCTCAGCTGTTAGATTGATGTCGATTGTCAGGCTAAAGCCCGACCCACAACGGGTGTGTAGTTGGTTGTTGTAGGCAAGGCTTTTAGCCTTGCGCGGGTGTTAGGTTGATTTTGAGTGTCAGGCTAAAGCCCGACCTACAACGGGTGTGTAATTGGTTGTTGTAGGCAAGGCTTTTAGCCTTGCGCGGGTGTTAGGTTGATTTTGAGTGTCAGGCTAAAGCCCGACCTACAACGGGTGTGTAATTGGTTGTTGTAGGCAAGGCTTTTCGCCTTGCGCGGGTGTTAGATTGATTTCGGTTGTCAGGCTAAAGCCTGATCTACAACCAAATTTTCTGTAGCTCTTGCCACTGCTTATCAAATTGGCCACTGGGTTTAATCGTGAAATTAGAGCGTACAAACTGGTTCATTTTCCCTTCAACAAACGCTAGGAAAAGGTTTGCTAAGGTTCCCTCGTCACTTGCAAAGGCCTTACCCTCACGCAATTTACGTTCACGTAAAACCTGTTTGAACTGGGTTTCTAGCTTTTCAAATAGACTCTGAATGCGTTCACGTAATCGTTCGTTTTCGCCTTGCAGTGCATCACCAGTGAGAATTCGAGTAATCCCAGGGTTCTTTTCTGCAAACGCTAGCAGTAGCATCAAAATGTTGTAGACACGGCTTTGCGTTTCTTTCTCGTTCTCTAAGATTAAGTTAATGCGAGACAGCAAGGTGTCTTCAATAAACTCAATTAATCCCTCGAACATACGCGCTTTGCTAGGAAAGTGGCGATAGAGAGCTGCTTCTGAAACGCCTACTTCGGCGGCCAATTTGGCGGTAGTGATACGCTGACCGGGACTAGTTTCCAGCATTTGCGCGAGTGATTGTAAAATCTGCTCTTTACGGTTAGTGCGACGTGAGGCAGCCATGGCGTTCCTTTTTAACAACTTTGGTGGTCACTGACCTTTATTATGAACGCCATATTAATGCTTTGTGAGGTCCCTTTCCAGTCTTTTGCGACCTTTACACTAACTTTGTGGCAATTGCTTCGATGACAGTAAGTGCTAACTTATCTTTTTTCATAAGCGCAATGCTTTGTGTGCTGTCATGACTAAATAAGGTCAGGGCATTATTATCGCTGTTAAACCCTTGCCCTTGTACCGAAACATCATTAGCGCAAATCATATCTAGCTTTTTATTCTTTAATTTACCCTGTGCATAGGCGGCGACATCTTGTGTTTCCGCAGCAAAACCAACAGTAAACGGCCTATTCTCAGGCAGCGCAGCAACATCAGCAATAATATCCGGGTTTTTCACTAGTGTGAGGGTGAGTTCATCGCCTTGCTTTTTCATTTTCTGCTTGGCGATATCAGCAGCACGATAATCGGCCACGGCAGCGCAGCCAATAAAAATATCGGAGCTTGGTGCCAAAGCGAGTGCTTGTTGGTGCATTTGTTGTGCGCTTTGTACATCAATGCGCGTGACTCCGACAGGCGTTGGTAAATTAACCGGGCCGGAAATCAGATTCACTGTTGCTCCCATTGCCACCCCTGCAGCGGCTAAGGCATAGCCCATTTTACCTGAGCTGTGGTTAGAAATGTAACGCACTGGGTCGAGCGCTTCACGGGTGGGGCCAGCGGTGATGGTGAGGGTTTTCCCCGCTAATAATGGCTGTACTGTAGGGGCACACACTAACTCAACAAGCTCGTTGGGCTCGAGCATACGCCCGGCTCCTACGTCACCACAGGCTTGCTCGCCCGCACCTGGGCCCCAAATGGCAATGTCTCGCTGTGCTAAGGTGGCTAAGTTCGCTTGCGTTGCCGCATGAGCATACATTTGCTGGTTCATGGCGGGAGCGATAGCAACTTTAGCTGGGGTGGCCAGCAATAAAGTAGTGAGTAGGTCATCGGCAATACCAGCCGCCATTTTGGCAATGATATTGGCAGTAGCTGGGGCAACGAGAATCAAGTCGGCCCATTTGGCAAACTCAATATGGCCCATCGCTGCTTCGGCCTGAGGATCGAGCAGTGAATCAGAAACAATTTCTCCTGATACCGCTTGCATCGTGAGCGGGGTGATAAAATGCTTAGCGCTGTCGGTCATAACCACTTTGACCTCACAACCGCGTTCTTTCAGCCGTCGGGTTAGCTCTGCACATTTGTATGCGGCGATGCCGCCACTGATCCCAAGGACCACCTTTTTATTTTGCATAACAATAGACAATATCGCTTGTGTGACAGCTTAGAAGATACCAGATGTGCCGCTATTGCACTATAGTTGAGGAAGGTTCATAAGCGCAAAAGCCAAGGAATGCCCATGCGACTCACTGACTTGCCAGCCCAGCAACGGCCTAGGGAGAAATTACTTACTCAGGGTGCCGGGGCACTGAGTGATGCCGAATTACTCGCTATCTTTTTTAGAACGGGCATTGCCGGTTGCAATGCTATTGACCTAGCCCAACAGATACTCAGCCAAAGCCAAGGGCTGCATACTTTGTTGGCTGCTGAACATGACCATTTCTGCCGTTTTAAAGGTATGGGCACCGCTAAGTATACGCAATTGCAGGCGGCAATTGAGTTGGCGCGGCGATATTTACAAACAAGTTTGGAACGAGCGCTCAGCTTTGACTCACCACAAGCGGTGCAAGATTATCTCAAGTTAGAATTAAAAGGGCTGCAACGGGAAGTCTTTTTAGTGTTGTTTGTTGATGCCCAACACCGTTTAATAAGCACAGAAACGTTGTTTCAAGGCACCATAGATGCAGCGTCGGTATACCCCAGAGAAGTGGTCAAAGCAGCACTCAAGCATAATGCCGCTGCCGTTATTTTTGCGCATAATCATCCCAGCGGTATCGCCGAGCCGAGCCAGGCCGATGAAGTCATTACCCGCAAGCTAATACAAGCTCTTGGTTTGGTGGATATTCGTGTGCTCGATCATTTAGTGATAGGCGGTTGCCACGCGGTCTCTTTTGCCGAGCGTGGCCTACTGTAGCTATTTGTGCAATTTAAATGCAGTTTTTGCTTTCCCTTTGCTGCGTTGATCTTTATAATTAGCCGCTATCAAATTTACATATGAGCTGATTCTGAGATCAGGTTTCTTGATCTTTGCCTGTCTATGCTGTATAAAGAGCGCCCTTCGATTTATCCCGGGGCAGTATACAAAAAGGCCGTAAGGGAAAATTAAGCTCGAGCGAAGTTATTGGAGATAAATAGACATGTCTAAAGTCTGTCAAGTTACAGGTAAGCGCCCAGTGGTAGGTAACCACCGCTCACACGCGCGCAACGCGACTAAGCGTCGTTTCCTACCTAACCTACAAACTCACCGTTTTTGGGTTGAAAGCGAAAAACGCTTTGTATCACTACGCACTACTACTAAAGGTATGCGTATCATCGACAAAAAAGGCATCGACGCGGTACTGACTGATATCCGTGCTCGCGGCGAAAAAGTTTAAGGAGCCTGAGTCATGCGCGATAAGATTCGTCTAGTTTCAACTGCCGGTACTGGTTTTTTCTACACTACCGACAAAAACAAGCGTAACATGCCTGAAAAAATGGAAATCAAAAAATACGACCCTAAAGCTCGTAAGCACGTGATTTTCAAAGAAGCAAAAATCAAGTAATCTGATTTTAAGCGTACGCTTCCAAATTTGAAAACCCGACTTTATGTCGGGTTTTTTGTTGGCTGTAATTGCGGGTTCTTGGTCGGTGGGTTTTGCTGTGCATCTTTCACCATCGACATTTTTGGTGGCTGCAGAGCAACAACCTTCTCACCACTGGCTGGTGGATTCTCCATTTGCGCGGTAATAATGCGAACCACTTTTTCGTTACCAATAATAAACAGCGGAATCGCTTCGCTATTTACTTCTTGATATTGTTGCCAGTCAAATTCATCACTTAATCGAGTCGCACTGACCTTACCGCCTTTGGCTATCAGGCTACTGAGCTTGGCATAAGAACCATTCTCGCCAAATAGAATTTGTCGAGAGAGGAAAGTAGCACTGTCTTTATTGGCTTTCGCGTGGTTTTGTGATGATTTGAGTGAGAATACTCGGTTTTCGCTAAATAAGTGGCTAAAGTATTGCACCCCTAATGCGTTGTGATGGCGGTTAGGTGACAGTGCCAACACCTTACTGATGCTTGTTAGTGGCAGATACCGCTCCGCATGTTCCGATTGCGGATTACCATAATAGCAGGGCAAACCATCCATACGGGCCATTTTACAGTTTTCCCATGCCGGATCGGAGAGGTGCACATCGATATCTTGCTCTTTTAGACCACAGGCTATAGCTCTGGCAACGTGGTTCGCACCAATGATGAGTAAGGTCGAGGGAGCAGGTTGGCGGACCCCGAGCATTTTTGCTAATGGGATGGCGGTGAGGCTATTTAAAACCACAGTGACAATTATCACCGTGAAGATTAAGGGCACCATTTTATTGGCATCCACAATACCGGCATCGGCCATACTGAGCGCAAACACCGAGCCGACAGCGGCGGCAACAATACCGCGAGGCGCAATCCATGCCAGTATCAGCCGTGATTTGACGGGCAAGTCACTGCCATAAGTAGAAATTAAAATATTCAGTGGTCGAGCGACAAACAGCACAATGGCTAAAAAGATAAAGACTTGTGCATCCAGAGCCAGTAAATCTTCAAGCTTGAGGCGTGCTGCCAGCAAAATAAACAAGCTGGAGATAAGAATCATCGACAGGTCTTCTTTAAATTCAAGCACCGAGTCAATTTCCAAATCGTCTTGGTTCGCAAGCCAAATACCGAATACCGTCACCGCTAGCAGCCCAGACTCATGACTGAGATGATTCGAGACGGTAAAGCTGATAAGCACTAGCGCAAGAATACCAAACTTATGCAGCTCATAAGGGAGCCATTCGCGACGAATCAATTGCGTTGTTAACCATCCTGCGGCAGCACCGAGCGAAAAGCCCACACTCAGCGTGGTGACCAATGCCCCTAAGGTGTGACTAAACACATCGCTTTGCCCCACTAACATCACCGCCTCGAACACTAACACAGCGAAGAGCGCACCGATGGGGTCAATCACAATGCCTTCCCAGCGTAGTACTCGGTCAATGTCTTGAGTGGGGCGCATGGCGTTAAGTAGGGGCGCGATAACCGTGGGCCCGGTAACGACCAATACTGCGCCTAGCACTGCTGCGACACGCCAATCGAGCTCAAGCAACCAATAAGCACTTAAGCTGACTACCAGACAGGTTATGAGCATGCCTATGGAGCACAGGTTGCGCACCACCTTACCAATGCCCTTTAGCTCCCTAAAGTGGAGCGTGAGCGCGCCCTCAAAAAGAATAATCGCCACCGATAAGGACACCACTGGAAACAGTAAGTCGCCAAGGAGTTCGTCGGGCTCGAGTAACGAGGTGGTTGGCCCAAGTAATAAGCCAGTGAGTAAAAGAAATAAAATAGCGGGAACACGGAAGGCCCAGGCGAGCCATTGCGCAATAACACTACATAAAGCAATTCCTGCAATATAAATTGCTGACATAAAGACCCTTATTATCTGTCCATGAAAACTCAGTATGAGATAAGCAGAGCGTGATGACAACGTTTTGCTGCATCAGTCAAACACGCATAACTACCCACCTTTTAACGTGTGATATAGCGAAGCTGATTACTTTTTAAGTAAAGAAGAGCCTTAGATCACTAAAAATTCATAATAGGTCAAAATTTTATGTATTCATCGCTAGAGTGCATTTTTACGCGCTTAGGGACTATTTCAATGCGCTATAAATAGCATGAATACTGGCTATGGCTAAGTTTTGACCTTGATTTTTATATCTAAATCCGCATAATAACGTTCGTAGACAAATTATTAGAGTGCTAATTAATTGTGGTTTTTAGCCTGCCTCGTCGTATGCAACCGCTGTTATCACAGTGTAAACCACAACTGTTAGTGCTTTCCTTTTAATTGGTTTTGGAACAGCTTGATGCCTGTGCTTGTTAGCGTTGGGTAGGTAAAGCCGTAAGCAAAATTTAGCGTCGCCCCAGTTGTTATATCGCGACGCTTTTTATTGCCCAAAACAAAGTCCACCTAGGGTGGCCAAACAGGATAAGGAATGCATTTTTATACATATCTCTCTCTCGCATTGTATTTTTTAGCCATGCTTGGCATTGGCTTGTTCGCTTATCGCAATTCCACAAGTGATATTTCTGGTTACATTCTAGGTGGCCGTCAAGTGAGCCCTCATGTGACTGCCTTGTCTGCAGGAGCATCGGATATGAGTGGTTGGATGCTAATGGGCTTGCCAGGAGCCATGTTCTTAACTGGTTTCGACACCGTGTGGATTGCACTGGGCTTGGTTTTAGGTGCACTGGCCAATTATTTATTAGTTGCACCGCGCCTGCGGGTGTACACAGAAATGGCCGATGATGCACTGACGCTACCGGACTTCTTCGATAAGCGTTTTAATATGAGCAAAGGGCCGATTCGCGTGATTTCAGCGGCAGTGATCATCTTGTTCTTTACGCTCTATACCTCGGCAGGGTTAGTTGCAGGCGGGAAGCTGTTTGAATCGGCATTCGGTTTAAGCTACCACCTTGGCTTAATCATTACCGTTTCGGTGGTTGTGGCCTACACTTTATTAGGTGGCTTTTTAGCCGTGAGCATGACCGACTTTGTCCAAGGCTGCATTATGTTTGTGGCATTAATACTCGTGCCGATTGTGGCTTACATGCAGTTTAATGGCAGTGCCGATATGCTTAATTTTGCGCAGCAATCAATTCCAAGTTTTAGCGAATCTTGGCAGAGCATCACCTTGCTGGGCATAGTATCAAGCTTGGCTTGGGGATTAGGTTATTTTGGCCAGCCTCATATCATTGTGCGCTTTATGGCGATTCGCTCGGTAAAAGATATTAAAACGGCGCGTAATATTGGTATGAGCTGGATGACAGTCACCATTTTAGGTTCGCTAGGAACAGGCTTAGTTGGGGTTGCTTATGCCAACAAATTTGGTTTGCAAGTGGCTGACCCAGAGACAATTTTCGTTATTTTTTCGGAAATTTTGTTCCACCCTCTGATTAGCGGCTTTTTACTTGCCGCGATTTTGGCGGCGATCATGAGCACCATCTCATCACAGTTGTTGGTGTCATCAAGCTCGCTGACCGAGGACGTATACCGTGCTTTTTCAAAAACTGAGGTAGAGCAAAAAACCTTAGTAAAAATCGGCCGGATAGGGGTTTTCGCCGTGGCACTCGTTGCTACCTTACTGGCACTGGACAAATCTAATAGCATTTTGTCATTGGTCAGTAATGCCTGGGCTGGTTTCGGTGCCGCATTTGGCCCATTAGTATTATTTAGCCTGTGTTGGTCGAAAATAACCCATCAAGGCGCGCTCGCCGGAATCGTTGTCGGCGCAGCAACTGTTTTATTCTGGATATTTGCACCAGTGCTTAGTGACGGGGGCACGCTAAGCAGTGTTATTTACGAAATTGTTCCCGGATTTATCGCAAGTTCACTTGCAATCGTTGTGGTGAGTAAGCTTTCTCAGGCACCTTCAGCCGAGGTGAAAGAAACTTTTCATGCAACTGAGCAAAAACTTGAGCAACTTAGCTAAAGCTAGTAAGGAAAGTAATCGCAATGCAAAATTTTAAATGGCAACGCATCGTACTCAAAGTAGGCAGTGCCTTAATTGCACCCGAGCAAAATGGCTGTAGTTCACGCTATTTACTCACCATAGCTCAGTTTATTGTTCGTTGCCGCGCCCAAGGTATTGAAGTTATTTTGGTGTCATCAGGCTCTGTGGCTGCGGGCTCACACTTATTCCCAGAGGATAAGCCGCGCTCTGTAGCACTTAAAAAAGCAATGGCAGCCGCTGGGCAAATGGAGATGATGGCAACATGGGATCGCTTTTTTGATTTCCCATCAGCACAGATTCTGCTAACGCACGGTGATTTACGTGACCGTGAGCGTTACACCAGTGTACGCGACACCATTTTTACCTTGCTTGATCACGGTGTTCTACCTGTCATCAACGAAAATGACACGGTGACTACTGATGATTTGAAAGTAGGTGATAACGACAACTTATCAGCTATGGTAGCAGCGGCTGCTGATGCCGACGCATTAATGATTTTCTCAGATGTGGATGGCCTTTATGACAAGAATCCTAACTTGCATACCGACGCTGTACTGTTACCTGAGATCAGTGAAATTGATGAATCTATTTACGCCATGGCTGGGTGTGCTACCAGTGCCGTAGGCACCGGCGGCATGAAAACCAAAATCGAGGCGGCAGAAAAAGCCACTTCCCATGGTATTACCACATTTATTCTAAATGGCTTTAAAGAGCAGACCTTTAACTTGTTGTTAGAAGGTAAAAACCCGGGCACTATCTTCTTGCCGTATGAAAAACCAATGCAAGAGGCAGTCCATTGGCGTACACATACCGCCAGTGAGCAGGGTGAGGTGATTGTTGAAGGTGACTTCAGCGAGCCATTAGATGAAAACGCCGAGCAGATTAACCCGCAAGGCATTATCGAGGTTCGGGGCGAGTTCTCCGTTGGCGACACTATTTTGGTGCGCAGCGACGACGGCACTAAGCTGGCTAAGGCACGAGCAAACTACAGTAGCTGTTTGCTGAACTTTATTGCCGAGAATGAAACCAGTGAGTTTAGCGATGAAGCACAAGATTCCATCGGCCCGATTATTTCAGACGAAGACATTGCAGTATTGGAGAAATCATGAGTTTAGTTAAGGATATTTCAGCTCAAGCAGCAAAAGCCGCTAAGGTGCTTGCTCTGCTTGATACAGAGAGTAAAAACAACGTACTTAAAGAAATGGCTGAGGCACTGCGTGCCAATAAAGAGCATATTAAGGCGGAAAACGAATCAGATCTTGCTAATGCGCGAGACAACAACTTAGCTGCAGCCATGGTCGACCGTTTGACGCTGACCGATGAGCGTATTGAAGATATGGCCGTGGGCATTGAAACCATTGCCGATCTCGATGACCCAGTAGGTCAGTTGCGTTCATTGGGTGAGCGCCCCAATGGTATCAAAATCAATAAAATGCGAGTGCCTCTTGGGGTGATTTGCATGATTTATGAAGCCCGTCCAAACGTAACAGCGGATGCTGGCGCACTGTGCTTCAAATCAGGTAATGCGGTTATTTTGCGTGGCGGTAAAGAGGCTTTAGCGTCAAGTAAAGCCATTGCCAGTGTACTGCACAGTGTGCTTGAGAAACACAACTTGCCGACGGCGCTTATCTCAGTGATCCCTGATCCAGACCGTGGCCTGTTGATGGATCTTATGCAGCAGCGTGACACCATTGACTTGATTATTCCTCGCGGTGGCGAAGGGCTGATTAATTTTGTGACTGAAAACAGTACCGTACCGGTTATTCAGCACTTTAAAGGGGTGTGTCACCTGTATGTTGATAAAGATGCAGACCTTGATGTGGCGATGAACCTGTTGCTAAACGGTAAGACTCAGCGTACCGGTGTGTGTAACGCGCTAGAGGGCTTAGTTGTGCACCAAGAGGTGGCAGAGGCGTTTTTAGCTCGTGCGGCAAAAGAGCTTGAAGCAAAAGGTGTACGTGTTAATGCTGATGCTCAAGCAGCGAAATTCTTCAGCAATGCGAATGTCATTGGCGATGATGAATTTGGTGAAGAGTACCTTGATCTTGAAATCGCGGTACGTATCGTTGCTGACTTTGATGCTGCAGTGGCGCATATTGATCGCTTTGGTAGCTTCCACACCGAAGTTATTTGTACCAAAGACGAGCAAACTGCCAACTTGTTCCAGCGCAGTGTTGATGCGTCAGTCGTGATGGTAAATGCCTCCTCACGTTTCTCTGATGGTTCGCAGCTAGGTCTAGGCGCTGAAATCGGTATCGCAACCACTAAGTTGCACGCTTACGGGCCTATGGGCCTAGAGTCATTGACCACAGAAAAATACTTAGTGAATGGTGAAGGACAAATTCGTAGCTAATCACGACTAAGATTTAAAAAGCCCAGCTTAGTGCTGGGCTTTTTTATGCTTTGAAGGTTATTTTACGAAGCGCTCTAGCTCGCTTTGAGTGGTGCGAGTTAGGTGCTCTGAGCGCGCGCATTGCTCTGCGGCTTGGTCTATTTGCGCTTTTGCGTCTTCACCTAAGGTTTTAATTTGCTCCACCGATTGCTGAGTATTGGCCTGGGTTTGCTCCAGTTCATGCACTGCTGCGACAATATCCTGCAATTGTTGTTGGTTTTTCTCAAAGTCTTGCACTAGTTCACTAAAGCCTGAAGCCGTGTTACCGATTGCTTGTTCAGCACTTGAAGAGTGCTCAATAAGTTGCTCTGACTCTTGGTTAGTATCGCTTACCAAGGTGCCCATTTTATTAATAAAGTCGCTAATTTGCTGGGTCGCATCACTGACTTTAAGTGACAGTGAGCGTACCTCATCAGCAACGACAGCAAAGCCTCTGCCTGCTTCACCGGCGCGAGCAGCTTCAATGGCTGCATTAAGGGCGAGCAGGTTAGTTTGATCGGCAAACCCTTCGACCATTTGCAAAATACTGCGAATGTTCTCTGAGTTTTCTTTCAAGCCTGCAACGGTGTCGGCAAATCGCCCTAATAGCTGCGTGATCTTATGAATTTGCGATACTAATTGGCTAAGCTCTTCAGATGAAGTGCGTACAAAGGTGAGGTTCTCACTGTTGTCGCTGAACACTGCATCCGTATTGGCGACGATTTGCTCTAGGCTATGCGTGACTTGCGTGGTGCTCGCTGCAATCTCACTACTAAATTGTAATTGTCGAGCTCCCAATTCAGCTGTGTTTTGCATGGATAAATTGACCTGCTGATTGCTATCAGCAGCTTGGGCTGCACCTTCATAGGTGGTATTTAAAAGGGCGCTTAGATGGTGTACAAACTTATTATATTGCTCTGATAAGTCACGAAATTCATCATACGTGAATTGGGGTAATCGCGCATTTAAGTTGGCATCCTGTTGATTGATTTGCTCTAACGTATCGCGCATCGCTTGCACAGGGCGCACAATTAAATGGCGCATATAGAACACCGTAAAAATAAAACCACCGACGACTAATAGCGAGATCACCGCAAACAGCGCCAAACCTTGTTCTTGAGCGCTCAGTTCGCGGTACAGCCAAACTAAAGTAAGTAACTGTAAAGCAAACAAAAAGCTAAGGTTGCCAACAATCTTACGAGTTAGCGTATAAAAAAATGTTTCTTCAATATAATTGTACATGCGCATAAACCAACTCATTGATGAGGGCTCCGTTTGCCTGAGTAGACGTCAATGTATACATGCTCAGTATTGTATAAAGCAAAAGATTTTCAAGTGTTTAGCGATGAAGTAAGCGCCTAGCTAGGCATCATTCGCTAAAATCATCTTAGTATTGCATGGGTAATTGGTGAAAATGCCATCAACTCCCAGTGCTCGCATATCAAGAATATCTTCTTTCTTATCTACAGTATAAGCATAGACCTCGAGCCCGCGCTGTTTCGCATCGGCGACAAACTCGTGGTTTACGAAGTTTTTGTCTAAGTGCAAGCTATACGCATGCAAGCGTTGAGCAAACTCAGCATAGTTGAGCGGGATAGAGGAAGTCAGCGCCCCAATTTTCACCCAAGGTAGATGTTGCTTCAACCATACGAGTTGATGGTGATCAAAAGAAGAGACAATAAGCTGCTCTCGCTGTAATAAACCCTGTTGTACATTGTGCTCTAGAGTAGCAACGAGCTTATCGAGTGAGAATGTGTGTTTAAGTTCTAGGTTTAGTAAGGTCTTATTCCCTATCCAGTCGATCATGTCTTGCAGCCCCGGCACGCGCTGTCCTTGGCCGGCATCATAACGTTGAATTTCTGCTAAAGGGGTTTTATTGACCTTGCCTTGACCTGAGGTGGTTCTATCAAGCCAGGTATCATGAATGATGACATAGTCATCAAGGCAGCTTTGTAGGTCGACTTCTATACCATCGACGCCCACAGAAAGGGCACTTTCTATGGCGATTTGCGTATTTTCCGGGTAGTTACCGCTGGCACCGCGATGAGCAAATACTTTCATTTCTTATCAGTCCGTCTAGCAGGGTCATTGCTATCTTTGTTGATGGCAATCAATTTATCAAGGGCATTTATCGCGATTGTCGAGATACTGACCAAGTCTCAAAAAATGCAGCACTGACAACCAGCATACCGCCTATCAGCGTGGCGATGTCTGGGCGCTCTTGCAATAAAATAAAGGCCAAAATGGTGGCATAGAGGGGCTGTAAGCAAGAGATGAGTCCAGCCGTTGTTGCACTGAGTTGGCGCAACGAGGCGGCAAACAATGCATGGGGAGTGGCTGTAAATACAATGGCGACCAAAAACAGCAGAGCAATATCACGCTGCGTAACGGCCATGGGGGGAACCTCAACAAAGGCACATAGCATTAGACTGGCGACCAAGGTTTGATAAAACATGGTTTGCGGGCCGCCATAGTGGTTGAAGTACTGGCGCTGCAAAATATTACGAAGGGCAAAGCATAATGCAGAAAACACCCCGGTCGCTATGCCCAAAGTGACATCATTTCCCAGTGTTGCTTCTGGTATGAGTAAGTAAATTCCGACACTGACGGCAATGGCACTGATCATATCCTTAAGCTTGGGCAAAGCGCGATGAAAAAGCGGTTCAATCATAACGGTTAGAACCGGATAACTAAAAAACGCGATAATGCCGATGGTGATCCCGGCTAGCTGCATTCCTGCAAAATAGGTTACCCAGTGCACGCCAACGATGGCACCGAGTGCCAGTGCTATTAGATAGTCTTTGGTGCTTCTTAGAGCGATGGGCTGGCGCATTGCACCGAGCATGATAACTAAGGCAAAGGCTGCGATTGCGGTGCGATATACAGTGATATCTAACGCTGGCAGGTGAATTAACTTGGCGAATAAGGCGGTGCCACCAAACAGTAGAACCGCTGTATGCAAAAAGAATAAGCTTTGTTTGTGAGAGCTCATAGCGCGTCAAAGGCTGTTTTTTTTGCCAGCATACCATGAGCTATATAACAAAGCAGGTGCTGACAAATGTCATCTGCTATTGATGACAAAGGTGACTGCGCAGCGGATGGTAAATAAGCAATGATAAAGATGTCCAAACAACAGGAGAGACATCATGAAAATAACCATTATCGCTTTGGCACTTACCAGCGCCGTGACCACCTCGACCTTTGCCAGCTCAACCGATGTGCAACACATTGAGCAAGCAGCAGCCACTCTAGATATACAAGAGCTACGCTTACATAGTCAATCAGCCCAGGGTTACGAGCAAGGCTTGGCCTATTACCGCTTGAGTATGAGTCAGTACTTGCAAGCACAACAGCAGGCGGCGCAGCAAAGCCTGGAGATGGCGCAGCAGAGCTTAGAGCAACTTCTCGCTGAGCCTTTGTCAGATACCGAATTAGGCGAGGCCAAAGCTTTGCTAGCCCAAGTGTATGGCTTCAAAATCACCTTTAACCCTCTCAAAGGGGCGTACTACGGGCCTAAAGCTGGTAAGTTATTGTCCCAAGCAGAACGTCTTGCACCTAATAGTCCGCGTGTACACCTTATAAAAGGTGTTAGTGCTTATAACACCCCGTCCATGTTTGGCGGTTCAAAACAACAGGCCTTGCGTGATTTTAATAAAGCAGTGTTATTGTTCTCTCAGCAACAGGACACTCGCTATGGGTGGGGAGAGGCAGAGACCTACACATGGCGTGGGCTAACACAAAAGGAGCTTGGCCATGGCGAGCAAGCCTTAGCCGACTGGCAGCAGGCGCTGCAAGTGAACCCTGATTATGGCTGGGCGAAAATGCTCATCGCTAAAAATCAGTAAATTATGAGCACAAGCCCATCAGCGCGGTGGTATTGATAACCACCGCCGCTTGTTATTTACTAGCTCAACAGCGTCATGGTCGCTCTATGAGTTAAAGGCCACAGGAAAACCGTTATATGCTTTACTCCTACACTATCGCACAAAACCAGAAGCCTTTTTGGAACTGGATGCCACTGATTTTCTCAAGTTTTTACTTTTTACCTTTAATCATGGCGAGCGATTATTTTTCGTCGGCACAGATCGCGTTAGCCATCGTCGCTTACATTGTTTTTGTCGGGCTGTATGGCTTCGCTCTTCGGGTTAAAGGGAGCAAGCTGGTTGCCTGTGTGATTGCCATGCTGGTGCTGTGTATTGCAGCAACGGCTATCACCCCTGGAAGCCAGGCATTATTTGGTTTTATCGCGTTTTTATGTGGTTTTCACTTTATTGGCTGGCAAGGGAAAGCTGCGTTAGTGATTATTTTACTGGGCGCGACCCTAAGTGGCGTGGTCTTTGCCCCGGCGCAGCTCGGTTATTACTTGCTTCCGGCGGTGGTAGTCAGTATTGGTATTTTCTTTTTTGGTGTCTTTGAGCGCCGCGAGCGTCAGCATGCACGAGCTAAAGCACGTAGCGAGCAACAAATTGAGCATATTGGCGCGGTGGCTGAGCGTGAGCGCATCGCTCGCGATCTCCATGACTTACTAGGGCATTCGCTATCAAGTATTGCCTTAAAATCAGAGCTCGCGCAAAAAATGCTTGATGCCAAAGAAAGTGAGCGAGCCAGCGTCGAGATCAACGAGGTAAGTCAGTTGGCTCGGGACTTACTCAGCGAAGTGCGCCAGGCGGTGGCGGGGATGAAGCAAATGGGCCTAGGTGGAGTGTTAGAAACCATTACTAAAAATTTGCAAAGCCAGAACATTCAATGCCATGTTGGGCCGGTGCCACGTTTGCCGAGTACGATTGAGAGTGCACTGTGCTTTATCTGCAAAGAAGCGGCAACTAATGTTATACGCCATAGCAAGGCGACTCACTTTGGGGTTGAGTTCAAAGAGACTGATAGCTATTGGCAAGCGAGTATGTTCGATAATGGCAAAGAAACGAACGTCTCTTTTGGCAACGGACTTAAGGGCATTCAAACACGCTGTGAGCAGTTAGGTGGTGAACTCGATATCAACACTGAGCAAGGCGTGCGTTTAACATGCACATTTTTAAAATAAGGGGGCGGCGATGATACGCGTTGTTGTTATAGAAGATCAGGCGCTAGTGCGTAATGCCATTGTTGCTTTACTAAATTTAGACCCTTTTATTAAAGTGGTTGGTGAAGCCAGTGACGGCCAATCAGCGCTCACATTATTGACTGAAGTACGGGCTGATTTACTACTCAGCGATATCGAAATGCCCAATATGAGTGGCTTGGAGCTGGCCGAGCAAGTCACCCATGAAGGTATCCAAATCGTGATTATGACAACATTTTCTAAATCTGGTTATATTCGCCGCGCACTGGATGCGGGTGTACGCGGATTTATTCTCAAAGAAGCGTCCAGTGATTATCTAATCGATGCATTAAAGAAAGTCCATCAAGGGCAAAAGGTTATCGACCCAGAGTTGGCATTGTTAGCGCTGGAGGATAATAACCCCCTAAGTCGTAAAGAGAGTGCCGCACTTAAGCTCACCGAAGAGGGGCTAAAAACCAGTGATATTGCCGCGCAGCTCTATTTAAGCGAAGGCACGGTACGCAATTATCTCAGTGAAGCGATTAGTAAGTTAAATGCCTCCAATCGCAGTGATGCAGCGCGTATCGCCAGACAAAAAGGATGGTTGTGATAAAAATTGTACACACCAATTGTTTTCCCCATTTTCTTCAAAGTACTTTTTTATAGTCGATAATCATCATGTGGTCTTTCAGAGTGATGCTTCTTGATATTATTTTTATGTTTATAAATTGTTATTTATTTTCTTTTATAATTGTTGTTTTTTAAATATTTACGGTTTTTAAATAGGTTGAAAATTAACTTCTAAAACGTTACCTTTCCCAGTTGGTATTTTCTTGAATAGAAGTGAAGTTTTGAAGTATAGACCTGAAATAGATGGCCTGAGGGCTATTTCCGTCATGTCGGTAATTATATATCATGCTGGGGTTTCTGCTATTAGTGGGGGCTTCATTGGTGTTGATGTTTTTTTTGTTATTAGTGGTTTCTTAATTACTTCAATAATAATGAGAGAGTTGGATAATGGCAGCTTCTCCTTATATAGCTTTTATGAAAGACGCGCGAAGAGAATTCTTCCTCCTCTTTTTATTACGATATTAATTACCCTTCCCCTAGCTTTTTTCTTTTTAATACCATCGCAGATAAAGGATGTGGGGCAAAGTATTGTTGCAGTTAGCTTTTTCCTATCTAACTATTTCTTTTATTTAGAAACAGACTACTTCAACCAATTTAACAATAACGCTCCGCTATTGCATACTTGGAGCTTAGCAGTTGAAGAGCAGTTTTATCTAATTTTCCCCTTACTGATGATCATGCTATCCAAGTCAAGACGTATGATTATTACTTCCTTTTTTCTAATTGCTTCATTCAGTCTTTATTTCGCACACTCAGGCGCGGTCACATCACCTAACCTAACATTTTACTCAATACATACGAGAGCCTGGGAGTTGATCGCCGGTTCAATTTGCGCGTTTTTTATGTCTTGTAATGCGTTTTCTAAATACCTTGATAGTAAACGCAATAGCAAGAACTTAGAGATTATAGCGATTGCTTGTCTAGTAATAATAATTGCCAGTTTCTTTTTCTTTGATAAAAAAACTCTACATCCTAGCCTTTTTACGCTAGTTCCAGTGCTCGCGTCAGCAATTCTCATTACTATTAGTGGTCATACATATTTCTGTAAAAAAATTCTTAGTAATACTGTTCTTGTTAAAATAGGGTTAATAAGTTACGGGTTATACTTATTTCATAACCCTCTTTTCTCCTCAATTGATATATATTTCGACAATCTGGTTGATGAGAAAATTTACTATAAGCTGATGCTTATCCTTCCTGTTTTTTTGCTATCAATTGCTTCATATTTGTATGTGGAAAAGCCAATAAGAAAGTATCGCAATATTAAGCCTTTTAGGCTGATCGCCACTTCGTCGGTATGCTTATTATTGTTTAGCTCCGTGGGTCTGCTGATTCATAAAACAAATGGCTTCAGAAGTTTCTATGTAAATAAGCTAGAAAGCGCTGGTATGGAAATGCTCGTTGATGTCGAATTAGAGCGTACTCGTATCTTGAAGCTTAGAGAGCGTTATTTTCCTAGCGATCAGCCATTCGACTGTGAGGACGGGTGTTCTAAAATTCTACTGCTAGGAGATTCTTTTGGAAATGATGCGTATATGTCGATGTCAACCATCGCTAGTCACTGGCAAGTTCGCTACATCTATTTAGACGACGAGTGTATGGCTGACTTCATTGCGGCAGATATGGAAGGTGAACTTGGCATAAAATGTAAGAATAAGGACGTAATTGCAGGTGAACTGTTAAAACAAGCTACAAATGTAGTTATCACAGCTAAGTGGCAGGAAAGTACATACCAAGCAGGGTTTGATTTGGCGCGATATATTGAGAGTTCTTATCAAAAGGAAGTTACTTTGGTGGGTTCAATTCTTTTTACTGACTTAGCATCTTTATCTATAAAAGCTTGGCGCTCTGATATGGATCTTCAGAAACTGCCAGAAATCACATATAAGTATCAACGATGGGATCGTGTGCGTATTAGTGACAAGCTTAAAAGTGCAGTGAAGCAGCAAGGAACTATCAAGTGGATAGATAAGAAGCACTTCTTCTGTGATTATCAGAAGGAAACTTGTCACTTGTTTGATGAAAAGCGAGAGCCTCTTATTTGGGATAATGCCCATCTTACATCTAGAGCGTATGCAGCCTACGGAAAATTCCTAGCTGATGGCGTACTTTAGAGGGCTTTTCGATCAAAAACGCTAGGTTTTTGTCTGGGGTTTTACTGATATTTATATGCATTGAGAAATGAATCGCTTTCCAAGCCATCCATCTTTATTGGGTGGCTTTTTTTTGAACGTGAGGTAAGGATACCGAGCCGGGGGATGGGCTTGGATGCCAGACTATAAGAGTAATAAAAAAGAAAGGAAATGGTGGAGCTAAGCAGGGTGAAAAACGCTCGAAAAAAGTACTGCTTTTTTAGTTTTGAACGCGAGGTAAGGATACCGAGCCGGGGGATGGGCTTGGATGCCAGACTATAAAAGTAATAAAAAAGAAAGGAAATGGTGGAGCTAAGCAGGGTGAAAAACGCTCGAAAAAAGTACTGCTTTTTTAGTTTTGAACGCGAGGTAAGGATACCGAGCCGGGGGATAGGCTTGGATGCCAGACTATAAAAGTAATAAAAAAGAAAGGAAATGGTGGAGCTAAGCAGGATCGAACTGCTGACCTCCTGCGTGCAAGGCAGGCGCTCTCCCAGCTGAGCTATAGCCCCACTAAAAAGTGGCTTGTCCGTTAAGACGTTTGGTATTTTATTAATTTTACTTTCAAGGTCAAGTACCGCATCAAAAAAATCACGCAAACCTAAACATTATCTTTATCAGATGCACGCACTAAGGTGCGGGCTGTCACTTTGCGACAATACGCTCCCCAAAGCACGGGGGCTTTGATACAGTAGGGAAAGTTAATAATAAGAATGTCTTTATCATGTATAAATTAATCACGGTGGCCTTGTTTTATTGTGCTTTAACGGCCTGCTCATCATCTTATGATGAACCCGAATATGAGGTGCAGTCACAGCAGTTTTACGGCAAAACCACAGAGCAAGGGCAGAAAATATTCGCCTATGTTATTACCGTCAAAGCCAGCCGCAGAGAAATGCTCGACCCGGATGAACCCATTACTCGCCGTGAGTTTGAACGTTATGCTGAAAAGGAGTACTTCGAAGAATCGCGGGTGCTGAAACTGCAACTTGAAGATCAAGGTGCCGCAGCCCTAAAAAAAGAGCTCGATGAGCGCCAGTATTGCCCCGGTGACTATGAAATAACACAAGTGCTATGGCGTGATTTAAGTGTGCAGTTGCGCGGTGAGTGCCTGTAATGAGTCGAGCTATTGCAGCGCTGGAGGCGCTTTTTACGGCTTTGGATATTACTTGTGAGAAGCTCTCTCACCCGCCCTTAGCCACGGCACAAGCGGCCGACAACATTGCCTTAGAGCGCCCTGGAGTGAGGCTAAAAAATCTATTTTTACGAGACAACTATGGCCGCCGGCATTTTTTACTGATCACCGCCCATGACGCGCAGGTGGATCTCAAAGCGCTTTCTAAAGCGCAGCAAGTATCGCGTCTTGGCTTTGCATCGAATGAGCGGTTACAGCGTTACTTAGGCGTACACCCCGGGTGTGTATCAATGTTGGCATTGATGAATGACCCTGAAAATCAGGTCGAATTATGGCTAGATGAGGCCATTTGGCAGAACACTCCACCTGGTACGCTTTATCACTGCCATCCTTTTGACAATCGTTATACTTGGCTGGTGGCCAAGCAGGACTTACTGCGTCTGTTCAGGCATTGGCAGCATCAAGTGCAGGTTTTGTCGGTCCCCAAACGTTGTGGCACGGCGATGAGTAAGTAGCCACATAGACACACAAGTAGTAAACACCCTAAAAAAGCACGCTCACCGTAGGTTTGATACAACAACCCAGGAACAAACGAGCCCAGTGCGCCGCCGCTGTAGTAAAAAGACACATACACTCCATTGGTGAGGCTGGCGCTGGCGCTGCTGAGGCGGTTTACTAGCGGAGCCGCGGTGGCATGAATAATAAACATCGATGCACAAAAACAGGTAAAGGCAACGAGGAAAACCGGCAAACTATGCCAAAACATCAGCGCAATGGTGGCGCTGTAGCCTAAAAATACCGTGGCCAATAAACTGAAAATATTCGCACAGCGTTTTTGCAAATAGGGAGTAACAAAGGTCGTTAACGCTCCTAATAGGTAACCGCTATAAACTAAACCAATATTTTTGGTATTGGTCATGGCGTAGGTACTGCGCAAAATAAAGGGCAAATAATTCAACAGCGCTGCAAAACAGAAAAACATACAAAAAACACTGGCGTAAAGCGTAAGTATGCGCGTATTTAACAGTGCGCTAAGGTTACCCCGCAGTGGTGTATGGGCTTGGCGTATGGGCGCCCGATGGGCGCGAATGCATGCAGCGAGTGCCAACAACAACAGTGAATTAAGCCAAAAAAAGCTTTGCCAGCTGAGATACTCAGCGAATCCAGCTGCTAAGGCGCGACCTAAAAAGCCACCAGCAATGGTACTGCCAATATAACCACTCATTTTTTTGCTCACTTCAGCGCCTTGGTAGCGTATCGCAATACTGGCCGTCATCGCGGTGAGTGCGGCGGGCAGTGCCAAACCTTGAATTAATCGCAGCGCTTGCAACTGCCAAAATTGCTCGGTGAGTGGTACCAAGGCGTTGGTTAAGGCGAGCGTGACCATCACTACTTGGAGCACCCGGTATAGGTTGCGGCGGTTGAGAATGACACCATAAAGTAAAGGAGCAATGGCCAAAGGGGCCATGGTCAGGGTCATGAGCGAGCCAGCAGTGGCTGGGGATACTTGATAATACTGTGCGAACAGCGCCAAAAGGGGTTGTACGGCGTAAAGAATAAAAAAAGTAAAGACCGAGCAGGTCAGTAACAACCAATAAGACATAAACCCAAGTACATAAAATGAGTAGCTGCAGCATCAGTGTATCATAAGTTCAGGGGCAAACCTTGGCTTGCGCTTAGTCAAAGTTTCTCGCAATCACTTCTGTTACTGTCATTTCCGTGAAGGATGAGTAAAATAACCCTATTCGGTTTGTATTTTACAAGTGATAGATATGGGGTCATTACAAGATCAGCTTCTTAAAGCCGGGCTAACCAACGAGCACAAAGCTAAACTGGCCAAGTCGGAAAAGCGTAAAGCACAAAAGAAAAAGAAGAAAAAAGGCGCCACTAGCGACCAAAGTGATTTGCAAAAGCACATTGAGCAAACCAAACAAGCGCAGCAAGAAAAAGCTAATCAGCTAAATGAGCAGCGTAAACAGGAGCTTAAAGAGCGAGAGCAGGTTGCACGGGTAAAACAAATTCTTGAACATCACAATCAAGATGAGATTCGCGGTGAGCTTACTTTCAACTTCACCTACGACAATAAAATTAAAGAAATCGATGTTAATGCACAAACCCAGCAGGCGCTGGCAAAAGGGCGCTTAGCCATTTGCGTATTAGAAGGCCAGTTTTATGTGCTGCAAGATGAGCCTGCTCGTAAAATAGCCGAGGTCGATGAAAAATATATTGTTTTCCATGTGGAAAATGAGGACGACCAAAAAGACGAGGACGATCCGTACGCAGACTACGAAGTACCTGATGATCTAATCTGGTAGTCAAAGGCGACGGCACGAGTACAGTAGTCGGTGGCACTCAGTGTAGGTTAATTCTTAGTTGCTAGGTTTAAGAACATGGGTCTACACTCATTGTTAACATTTTATCTACCGTCAACATAAGAGTAACTACTATGAAAAAACTAACAAAAGTCCTTGTGGGAACTGGTGCTTTAGCATTATCGGCATTAACTATGAATGTTCATGCTGCCGATGGCAAAGCGCTCTACACTGAGAAAAACTGCCACACTTGCCACGGCGCCGATGGTAAAGCACCGATCATGCCTTTGTATCCTAAACTAGCAGGGCAGAACAAAGAGTATATGGTAGCGCAAATGAAAGATATTAAGTCTGGCAAGCGCAACAATGGCATGTCGGCGGCGATGAAAGCCATGGTAATGAACATCAGTGATGCGGAGTTTGAAGCCATTGCCGAATACCTTGCCAACGTAAAATAAGGTCATTATTTTAAAAAAGCCATCGTAGGTTTGCCTGCGGTGGCTTTTTTTATTGAATGACACCCTAGAAGTGTTTAGACTTCTATACATCTATTTTAAGTGGAGTAACTCATGAGTGTGATCCCGACATTACCCCTGTTAAGGCTACGCGATAAGGTCAGTGATCAAGAGTGGCGTTTACGCGTTGATTTGGCGGCGTGTTATCGCTTGGTTGAGCATATGCGTTGGGGCGATTTAATTTACACCCATATGTCGGCGCGTATTCCCGGCACTGATGAGTACTTGGTGAATGCATTTGGCTTGAGCTTCGATGAGGTGACTGCCTCTAATTTAGTGAAGGTGAATCTGCAAGGTGATATTCTTGACGACACGCCCCATCAAATAAACCCAGCGGGCTTTACTATTCATAGCGCCATTCACGAAGTGCGCGATGATGCCCACTGTGTAATCCACTTGCATACCAAAGAAACCATCGCTGTAGCCAGTGTTAAGGGTGGCCTGCAGCCTTACAGCCAGCACTCTATGTTCTCGTTGCCATCATTGTCGTACCACGAATACGAGGGGTTGGCAGTGAATGACGAGGAAAAGCAGCGCTTACAACAAGACTTAGGCACTACTAACCATATGTTGTTAGTGAATCATGGCGGGTTAACCGTCGGGCCAACGGTGGGCGATGCCTTTATGCGTTTCTATGACTTGCAGCGGGCGTGTGAAATTCAAGTAGCCATTCAAAGTATGAATCAGCCACCTACGCCTGTGCCTCAGGCTATTATCGATAATATTTATAATCAAGCGAATGTGGTCCATAGCGGCAGCACCGGCGGGCAAAAAGCGTGGCCAGCTATGCTTCGTAAAGCATACCGTCTTGACCCTAGCTTTGCTGAATAACAAGGATAAGCCATGAAAGTAAATCGTGTAGAAATATTTGATATTCACTGCCCAGAGCGCCCAGCTTGGACACCCGTATTTGTGCGTATTCACACCGATGAGGGGATCAGTGGTGTAGGTGAAGCAGGCTTGGCTTATGACTTAGGGCACAGCGCTGCAGCAGCGATGATCAAAGAAATGGCGGATGCATTTTTAATCGGTCATGACCCATTCCAAACAGAATTGTTATGGTCGCGGATGCTGCGTGAGAGTTTTTGGGGGCTCGGTGGCGGGCCGGTGGTCTACGCTGCCATGAGTGCGATAGATACCGCGCTTTGGGATATCAAGGGTAAAGCTTTGGGCTTACCTGTATACCAATTATTGGGCGGCAAGGTGAATGATGAACTGCGTACTTATGCGTCGCAGTTACAGTTTGACTGGGACAGCGAATTTAAGGCCTTAGTGCAACCGCAAGAGTATGCTGAAGCCGCACTTAAGGCGGTGGCGCAAGGCTACGATGCTGTGAAAGTGGACCCAATTCAATACGATAAACAAGGGAACACTTACTACGATCGCACTAAGATCATCGACCGTGGCGAGATGAAACTGTACCGCGCGCGGATGCAAGCCATTCGTGAAGCGGTGGGGGACGAGGTGGATATTATTTTTGAATGTCATAGCCTGCCCGGAGCAACATCGGCAATTCAGATTGGTGAAATCGCTGAAGAATTCGATTGTATGTACTACGAAGAGCCGGTGAATTACCTCAACCATTCTTTGCATGCAAAGGTGGCAGACAAAGTCGCCGTGCCCATCGCCGGTGGTGAGCGTTTATATAACCGCTGGGGTGTACGCCCTTATCTTGAAGATCAAAGTATTGACGTACTGCAACCGGATATTGGTTTGTGCGGTGGCTTTACCGAAACTAAAAAAGTCTGTGACTATGCCGATATCTTCGATGTGCGTATTCAAGCGCATGTGTGTGGCGGGCCAGTGGCTACGGCGGCGTCCTTGCATCTAGAAAGTGCGATTCCGAACTTTTTAATTCACGAGCACCACACCTATGCCATTAAAAAGTGGAACCGCGAGCTGTGTATTCAAGATCCGCAGCCAGTGAATGGTAAGTTTAAGGTCAGTGAAGCGCCAGGCATTGGCATTGAGCTTAATGATGAGGTCGTGATGCGCTCATCAAGAGTTGAAGTGAAGTAGCTTCACTGGATACAAAAAAGGCCAGCCTATGCGCTGGCCTTTTTTGTTTTTACTGGCATTGCAGCTGTGGTGCCGCGACTAGGGTGTCGCTATTTAGGTGATGGATATAACACTGGTCTTCATCGCGCATCAGCATAAAGCGATCGGGCATGGTGATTTGTTTGCCCATGATAGGGTTGCCTTGGCTATCGACCACATTGGGATGGCTTAGTACCAATGAGCTTTGCTGGGTGAACACGCCGCCACTGAGGCGCACCTTATCAGCGTCAAGGATGCGACTGATAATCTCAGCGACTTGCTCGTCTGCGGCATTGACCAGTAGGGTTTGCTTGAGCTGCGAGTCGCTGGTGCTATTGCAACCGGTACTGGTGATAAACAGCATTGACGCCAACAGGGTGGTGATTTTTTTAAGAGTCATAGCCGTTAGTCCTTTCTCACTGGCGTCATTATCCGGTTGTTTTGCAACTTGCTGTGCGTGCGGTTGTCGCCGATGGCAGCTGCTCCTGAATTAGCCGCAGCATTGCTAACAGCATAACCTTTTAAGCCAGCTAAAGTGCTTGCAGCAGGGCAGTTACCGGTCGCGCGGTAGCCAAGAGCTGCACTGAGCAAGGCCTCATTACGATCGCCGAGTAAATGATTAAAGTCATCGGCTACAGCGCAGCCTTGCACAAGCACTGGCGCGCGCTCGGTATTAGTAATATTCTGCGGCGCAAAGCCATCGGCATATTCACCAAACCCTTTGTCATTGACGCCAGTAAATTGAATGGTGAAAAAGGTGGTATCGCAATTATCGGTAGGGTAAAAGCCATAAGGCTTGCCACAGGTGCCATCGCCAATGAGTACTACTTCAAAGTTACGGCTATCGGGGATACCCCGTAAGCCGTTAATTAACGCTTCGCTGGCGGAGCACGTGTTGCCGGTGGTGAGCACAAATACACGGTTCAAATTAAGACTTGGCAAGGCTGTGCCCGCGCTGATGCCGGAGTCGGGGTCGAAGCCAATGTATTCGTCAATAAAAGGAAAGGGAGTTAAGGGATCGCCAGTTACCGGGTTTGTGTCTGGGTTTTTATCATTAAAAATAGTTTGCTCGAATATCACCCCGTTGGTGTTATTGCTACCTGCAATCATATACCCGAGCTGAGCCGCCATGGCGAGAAAGCCACCACCGTTGTAGCGCATATCAACCACCAAGTCAGAAATATTGGCGCCCGCGAGTTGATTAACGGCATCAACTAACTGACGCTCGGCAGGTGCATTGTGATCATTAAACTGCATATAACCAACATTGCCAGTGCCGGTACTGAGTGTGCCCACCTTCATTACTGGGTCTTGGGTGAATTGCGCCGAGTCTAAGGTAATACGCTGTTGCTGGTTGGAGCCGCGCAGGGTGAAGGTAAACTGTGTTTCAACACCTGTTTGCGTGGGGAACAAAGCGGCGTTAATGGCATCGACATTGTCGCTATTGACAACATCCACGCCATTTACAGCGGCGATTTGCCAACCTCGCTCAATGCCTTGGGTGCTCGCATCAGTATTCGGCTCGCTGTAGGTCACCACGACCTCGCGCGGAGGAGTCGCCTTGACAACGCGAAAGTTAAAACCATAGCCTAACACACTGCCACTTTGCTGTTGTTGCTCCCATTCATCGGTGGGCAGGCTAAAGTGAAAGTTATCTTTGGGCGCACCGGACGCGGTGACGTCATTCGTTTTCAGTACATTGAAGTAGTCAATGACATCAGTGATGGACGCGGGATCGCGGTCTTCAATTTCATCGTACCAGAGGTAAGTTTCATTACTCCATGAGCGCAGCCAGTACTTTTGGTCTAGCGCAGCGCATTGGCCTTTAAATTGTTCGGAGTCAGCAAAAACACCGGCAACCCACCCTGTATCGGGGCTAGGGCCTGGGGATGTTGTATCGTCACTGCCACTCCCACAGCCATTTAAGGTAGCTATGATAGCGGCACATAAAGCCGTTCGAAAAGAATGTTTAATGATCATGGAGTTTCGCCTTAGTGTTAGCCTGTAAGTAACTTTATATCAAAGCGTGTAAGACTGTAAAAAGAAAGTTAACTCTTATGATTTATATCGCTTTCTTTTAGTTAAAGCAGTGCATTATACGTTGCTTTGCATTAGCATTAGCGCGATAGTTAATACCCACTACGGACGTGGCTAAGAATAAGCGTAAGGTGTAATAGGTGAGAGCAAAACAAGTCTTTGCGATGGCTATGGTTTTAGCGTTGAGCGGTTGTGCATCAACTGACGAGCAGCTAGCGGATGCAGCGAAGTACCATGACTGGCAGCTTATGTCGGTTGACGGTGAAGATGTGCGCCATCATCAAGCCTCACTCAGCTTTATTGATGCTTTGCAGCTAAATGGCTTTTCCGGTTGTAATGACTTCTTTGCCGCCAGCAATATTCGCGAGCAACGCCTAGAAGTCACTAATCTGGGAATGACCTATAAACAATGTAACGCCGCACTGACAGGCACAGAGCAAGCACTATTGGCGACGTTGAAGTCAGCGCCGATTGTGCGCCTTGGCGAGCGTCAAATGACGCTGAGCGGCGAGCATGTGCTCACCTTCAAGCGCACCACACCTTAAGCGATTAGCGTTTCCAGTTCTTTGGCAACAAAAGGGCGCCCTTTGGCATTCACCGCAGTCCCTATCACTTTGGCTTGCAGGGCCACTTTGTCGTCAGCACTGCGATAAACATTTTGCACAAAAGCAAATTTTAAGCGGCTTTCGCGCACAACCTCTACGGTCACGTAGAAATGATCCCCTGGCATAAGCGATGCCTTGTAATCCAGCTCGCTACGCAGCACCACCAAGTTGATTTTATCTCTCGCAAGCGCAGCAAAATCAACCCCTTGCGCAAGTAAAAACTCGTGACGAGCATGCTCTAAGTAGTTGAAATAAACACTGTTGTTAACAATTCCTTGAATATCACATTCGTAATCGCGTACTTTCATATCAATACGAAAGGTCATAATCTCAATTCCTATATTTTTATTTGGCGCTGATGCTAGTATGGGGATTACAGTACATCAAGGCGTAAATGAATATGAGTGAAATCGCTATTGTAACCGGTGGTAGTAAAGGAATTGGTCTGGCCATTGTTGAAAAGTTATTAGCGCAAGGGTATCGCGTTTATAACTTAGATATTGTCACGTCGGAGCAAGGCGAGTATCGCCATTGTGATATGCGCGATGTGCCTAGCGTAAAAGCGATCATTGCAGAGATATGCGAGCGTGAACAAGGGGTTGATGTGTTGGTATGTAATGCAGGAATTCACCGCAGCGCCACCATAGAGCAAACCGATGAAGCGTTGCTAGATGAAGTTATCGCGCTCAACATAAAAGGCGCTTATGCGGCAACCCAAGCCGTGCTGCCCAGTATGCGCAGCGCTAATAAAGGGGCGATAGTTTATATTTCTTCTGACCAAGCACTAGTGGGGAAGCGCAACTCCTTCGCCTACAGCCTATCGAAATCTGCATTGGCTTCGATGGCGAAAACCACCGCACTGGATTACGCCGAGTTTGGCATTCGGGCCAATGCGGTGTGTCCAGGTACCATAGAAACGCCGTTGTTCCACAATGCCATCGACAACTACTGCCAACGCAGTGGTGCTAACAAAGAAGAAGTGGTGGCACAGGAGTCAGCCATGCAGCCGTTGGGGCGACTCGGGCAAGCCCATGAAGTGGCGAGCCTCGTGGCATTTTTAGCCAGCGATGAAGCTGGGTTTATCACCGGATCACTGCAGGTGATCGACGGTGGTTACACGGCCCAGTAAATGTCGCAGCGCCTGTTTGACCCTCATGTGCACTTGTTTGACCTTAGCCAGGGTGACTATCACTGGTTAAGGCGCAAAGGAGCGCCATTTTGGCCGCAAAAACAGGCTATTACGCGTAATTTTAAGCAGCAGGATTTGCACCTCAAGGAGCCGTTGCAACACTGCGGCGCGGTGCATATTGAAGCCGGTTTTGACAATGCTGAACCCGCTCGAGAGCTACAGTGGTTGGCTGCCTCGGGGTTTACTGGGGCCGCCATTAGTCATGCCGCGATTGACCTGGCCCCTGCTGATTTTGCTGAGGCATTAGCTAAGTTACAACACCCGCTATTGCGTGGTATTCGTGATATCACCGAAGGCGCAGATGGAGCGCGATTACTTAACCCCCATTGCATCGACAACGCCGCGCTGTTAGCAGAGCAAGGGCTTCTTTTTGAGGCGCAATTTACACTTGCTGATAGCCAATTGTGCAAACGCCTTATTGATTTAGCCACAGCTGTGCCGACTATCAACATAGTCATTAACCATTGTGGCTTGGTGAGTGTGGATGGGTGGTCATTATGGCAAGACAACCTAGCGTTATTGCGTAGCTGTGACAACATCTTGATCAAATGCAGTGGCTGGGAAATGTTGTATCCGCATAAGTCAGTGCAGTGGCAGCAGCAGGTTATTAGATGTTGTATTAACGCGCTGGGCGCTGAACGGGTGATGCTCGCCAGTAACTTTCCCCTGTGTTTAATGCAGCAAAGTTATCATCAGGTGTGGCAGGGGTACGCCGATATGGTGTTGCCACAAAAACACAAACTTATGCACGATAATGCGTGGCAGCTTTATCATCAGCCATAAAAAAGCCTCTCATTGAGAGGCTTTAGTCAACAAGGTAGGGGATGAGCCTACTCGTTTAGAAGCTGTACTGGGCTCCAAGATAGGCAAACCGGCCGACACCACCGCCATATTCACTATCAAAGTTGCCGACGCCATGCTCGACATTATCGCCTGTGTAAGGAATAAACGGGCCTTGGTCGTCAAAAATATTATTTACCCCAGCAAATAGGCGCACGTCCTGATCCCCTTGCAATGAGAGGTTATAAGAAAGCGAAATATCATGGGTGATATAAGAGGGGTAATATAAATATTTTGGCTGCTCTGGATTTTCGACACAGCTATCATCGCCAGTGGCACAATTTGCGGCATTCTCGGCAAAGAGTTCGCGCATGTCTTCAACGCGGTCATGGCTATCAACGATGTCGCTTTTGTACTTGGTGGTCCAACGTACTCGTAAGTCTTCATAAGACCAAGTGAGTGAAGCGCGAGCTTTGTCGGTGAAAATGCCAGAATCTAGCTCACCATCGTAGCGATTGACCACCGTGCCGTCGTTACCTTCATAGGTAATGCTGTACTCGGTGACGTGGTTCCAATCGAGCTTTAAGCGCAGACTACCGTACTCGGGCAAGTCGTAACGGTAGTTGATGGCAATATCATAGCCCCGAGTACGCGTTTCGCTGAGGTTAAATACACGCTGCAAAATTTGTGTGATTTGACCATCACTGTCACGGGTAATGTCACCACAGAAACTATTATTCTCACCAAAGGGCACAGCAGCAGAAGCGTAGCACTCTTGGAGAATATCCTCATTACCAATTTGTTCGATGGAGTCACTGATTTGGATATCATAATAATCGAACGACATCCCTAAGTTAGGAGCGAAATCTGGCTGAATGGTTAATCCTAACGTGTAGGTGTCGGCGGTTTCTTCTTTGAGCAGTTCGTTACCGGTGTTAGGTGAGTAGCCGCTGTTTTCATCTTCAAACACGCCTTCGTTTGCAATCGCTTGGGCAATTCCCGCTTCTTGGCGACAGGCATCATGACCAAGCTCTGTGGAGGTTGCTGTTACGCCATCACAAATATCGCTGAAGCTATCAAAGTCACCGCGTGGTGGCGACATTAGCTCAGTAATGTTCGGGGCTCGCTGTGCTCGAGAGTAGTTGGCTCGAACCATATAACCTGAGGCTGGCACCCAGCTAAACCCTGCGCGGTAACTCGCCATGGTATCTATGCCTTCTGGGCTATAGTTGGCAATGCGTAGCGAGGTTTCTAAATCCAGAGATTTCGCTAAGGTTGTGTCTCTTAGTAAGGGGAGCGAGGCCTCGGCAAAGGCTTCATAGATATCCATATCACCTGAGAAGGTCGGCACTACGTTAAAGGTTACGCCGCCATACCGCTGCTCTTTATTGGTGATCACATCTTGGGTATCGCGGCGGTACTCAAAGCCAAAAGCAGTCGCCACTGGGCCAGCTGGCATCTCGAATAGATCGCCCGTCATATAGCCTTGCACGTTAAGCTGAGTAATATCTGTGGTGATCACAGGAGTGGCCCGGATCCAATCCGCCATCTCTGGTGTAATCGAGCCAATACCGAAAATATTCAGCGGTACACAGCCCTCGGCTCGTGCATCGGCATCTTTACATTGCACCGTGCCATCAGCCAGACGCTCAGAGGCGAGGGCTTGGCGTACACGCACGGTATTTAGCTCATTAAGGCGCTTTTGTTTTTGCTCAAAGGTGCCATAGCCTATTGAGACATCCCAGTCCCACTCATCATTAAAGGCTGTGCCTTTTAAGCCTGCCCAGCTACGAATCGTTTCTCGGCTGTTATCTGTGGTCACAGGGCCGACTTCGGCAAAGCGGCGGTCCCAGTTGATACGGCCTTTCGCATTATCGCGAATTTCATCGGGCAAGAAGGGGTTATCAAGCTCAATATAGCCCGGGCTAATTTCACCTGCAGCGCCCGTTAATGGGTCGAGAATAAGAGCATCTGCGCCTTCATATTCGTCCTCTGGCGATTTCACATTGCGGGAACCAGTTTTGCTGTATTGCACTTGCGCATAGCCGCGAACACTGTCATTCAAATCGTAATCAAATTTAAAGGCGGTTGCGAAGCGATCATTGGGGACCTTAATCTTATCGAACATCTCATAGTTGATACCATCGCGCTCTTCATTCCAGCCACTTTGTAAGCCATCAGCGGTGTAGTAGTAGCCTCCGTCAGCGGCATCTAACCCTTCTTCGAATACCCCGCCATAGGTACCATCGCTGCGCTCTCGCCAATCGGCTTGAGTGATGTCACGCATACATTGGTCACCATCGATGGTGTTCATGGCATTACACATTTTACTGGCGAGGTAATCATAACTGGCCTCAATCGCTGCTCGGTCACGGTCCTCCCAATTAATGCCAAATTGACGATCCCATGTGGCGCTAAAAAAGCCGTAGCCTTGGCCATCAGCAAAGGTAAAGCCATGCTCGGCATCTAGGGTAAATTCGTCGCCACCGCCTTCAGGCGTGGTGCCGCCGCGCACTTTAATTTCGCTGCCGACTTTATCTGTTTGGGTGATGATGTTAACCACCCCGGCTATGGCATCAGAGCCGTAGACAGCTGAAGCACCACCGGAAATGACTTCAACACGTTGAACCATACCGGAGGGGATGGTGCCCAGACTGATATAGTTGCCGCTGTAGCTGTTGGAGACAACGCGTCGGCCATCGATCAGGGTTAAGGTGCGGTCAGTGCCTAAGTCTCGTAGGTTTATGGTGGATAACCCGGTATTTTGTACACTAGATTGGCTGTTGGTGTTACTGAATGATTCACTGATCGCGGGTATTTGATCGACTAATATCTCAGATAATGAGCCAAGCCCAGTGTCGTTTAGTTCGTCTTTACCGACGCTGACAATGGGTGAAGGCGTGTCAAAATTGGTACGACGTAGTCGTGACCCAGTGACGATGATTTTTTCAACTTCTTCTGGCTGTTCAACGGTGGCGGGCGCAGCGTTATCTTGTCGCGCTACTTGTTGCTCGTTAGCCACTGCATAGCTGCTAAAACAGGCGCTAATTGCTGCCGCGACTAGACACTTTTTGAGTGGGGTTTTGGAGTAAGACACGATTGTTCCCTTTATTATTATATTCGAAGTGCTGCCGCAGCGTTTTAAACCAATAACTGGGGGGAAATCAGTTTGCCTGCGCGGCAGCGATGGGTCTTTAATTATGTGTAATATTACAGTGGTTAATTACATGTAACCGTTGTAATTTGATTGCTGACAACTAGCAAACAAGGGAGCCTCTTTTATCAACCTTTTTTATATCTATTAAATATCTATTCCTTAAAAATCATGTGCTTAATTTAATTTCTCGACCCTTTATCGCAAACGGCTTGGTTAACTAAAGTGAATCACTGTAGACTGCAAAAGTGGATATGTTGGCTTTTTGGGTTGTATAGAATTAGTGCAGTTTGGCAAGGAATTTTTAATAGGTGCGTGTCATATAGATGTAAGCCGTTGCATTATTACATGTGGGCAGAATAGTCATGCATTGCAGCCCAAATTCATGGAATTATTATGCTATCTAGCCGAGCGCTATCCTGAGCCTGTCAGTCGCGACGAGTTAATTGCGCATATTTGGCAAGGCAACGCCTATGTAGGCAAAAAAGCACTCACTAATGCTATCTGGCACCTGCGTAGTGCCTTTAAACAATGCGATGCGCAGCATGAATACATTGAAACATTGCGCAAAACGGGTTATCGCTTGTGTATTTCGCCGCAGACACAAGAGTCTAAGCAAGCACAGACAAAACCGCTTAAACGCTCGTTCGCTTTGATTTTCTTGGGGATTATGGCTCTGTCTGCGATCATTTTTTTCTGGTGGCCGCAACCGGCAGCTAAAATAGCGCAGGCGAGTAGCACTAAAATCACCGATGAGTTAGGGCGTGAACTCTTCCCCAGTGTATCGCCCGATGGTCAATGGCTGTTGTACTCGTGGCGCCGCCTTGGCCAACCCACCAACCTTTACAAACAAAGCTTATTAGCACCGGAGCAAAGTGCGCAGGCAATTACGCAAAGCCCGTATCGTGAAAGTCGTGGGGTATTTAGCGCTGATATGCATTCATTATTTTACTACCGTAAGGGTAAGGATATCGGCTGCCAAGTGGTGCAACATTCTTTGCTTAATAATAAGGTGCAGATATTGGATCAGTGTTTAAGTAAAGGCAGTGCTGATGTTGCTATCTCGAAAGATGGTCACACATTAGCGTATATCGGCTTAAGTGCCGACGGTACTACTAACATTGCTTATTTGCGTGATTTGCGCACCGGTAGCAAACGGCCTTTGAGCTGCACCCATGAGCCTTGCCAGTTTCGTGATGAAGCATTAGCTTTATCGCCGGATGCCTCGCAGGTGGTGGTCAGCCGCAACTATGACTCAGGCCATGAAGAGTTAGTATTGATCAATGCCACCAGCGGCGAGCAACAGCAACTCACATCAGGCTTTCTCGATGTGCGTGGTGTGGCATGGCATCCTTTGTTATCTCGGCTTACATTTTCTGTTATTGAACAAGGGCGTCGTCAAGGTTATCACTTGCATTTGCCCAGTGGACAGTTACAAGCCCTCGATTTACCTGGCTTTAGCTATCCGCATTATGGGCCAGATGGTGCCTTGTATTACCACCGTTGGCGCATTCCTAAATCGATTGTGAGATTAAGCCTAGACGCCGATGTGGCCTCAACTCCTTTCCCCTTGCTGCTAGGTGAACACAGTGTGCGCTACCCCGCATACAGCGAACAAGCCAAAAAAATAGTGTTTGTCTCCAATGAGTCAGGCTTTGATGAGCTATGGGGTGCCGATGTCGACGGCAGCAATCGCCGCCAACTCACGCATTTGCAGATGACCGCAGAGGACCCGAGCTGGTCTCATGATGGCCGCTATATTGCTTTTAATGCCTTCAGTGAACACAGTAATCATTTGTATATCTATGATATGCACAGTGGCCGCGCTCAGCAGCTAGAAGTGTCGCTTAATTATTTTGGGCGTCCTACGTGGTCTCTAGACAACCATCACCTTTATGTTTCTGACCAGAAGCAACTTTATAGTATTGATTTGAACACCCTGAGCGTGCAGGCGCTGACTCAAGATGGCGGCGCTTATGCAATGGCGATGGATGAGCAGACCTTGATATACGCCAAACCTCAAGGTAAGCGATTGTACTTACTTAACTTAAGCGATGGCACTTCGGCACCGCTGACCGAGGAGGTGCTCTTGTCGGGCGCCTACGGATGGCATTATCACAATGAAAAGGTGTACTTCTTTAAAGTTAATCGCGCCGATTATCGTATTAGTCGCTATGATATGGCCACGAATAAGGTGACCGATGTGATCAGGGTGCAAGAGCGCGGCTTCTCTCGTAATTTGGGAATGAGCTTTGTGCCGCACAAGAACTGGCTGCTGTACAGTGCCTATAAAGACCCGCAAATTGACATTATGGTATATCGCTAACGGCCAAAGGTAAGACGAGAACCGAATACTCGCCTCACCTGTCTTGGTCCGTATTACCCTTTACAGTATATATCTGGCTCAAGATCACGCACATCGACGCTGAGACAATCTGATTCGCGACAATAAGTGCGCAGACACTCTAATAAGTGATTGCTGAGTTGCTGTTTCTGCATGGGCGAGCGTCCCGCCATAATGTAAGCACAGATGTGAATGAAGCCCTCTTTGTTTTCGCCAAGTTGATAATGGCGATAGGCGATGGCTCGCGTCTTAATCGCATCTAATTCAAAGAGGCCACTGGAAAAGGTGGCTTGGTGTACTTTTTCTACCAGTACCTGGGGGAGTACAGGCAAATCTTCTGAGTGTTCTACAACAATGTGTGGCATGGCTGAACTCGTTAAAATCGCATACTAAATGCCAAGCTGGTATTGAATTGGTTTAGCACATCTCCATCAAAATGCCAGAGGCATTGATCATTTGGATCGTTGCTAATGGTGCAATTAAAGTCGCTGTCATTATTAATAATGGTCGCTAACCAGCGCACCTCGAACATAAGCTGAGCGTTGTCGGTGACATGATAGCCAGCGCCAGTGAATAACCCGGTGGCAAAGTAGGTATCGCTGCTTAACCATTCGGGGTCGACATTCGCGGCGCCAATTTGGGCCCCAAAGTAACCCGTTGTCGAGCTCGCTAGGGGATACTCTACGGCACTTTGAAACATATAGTGTTGAATATTTACTTGGCGCTCATTATTCCCTTGAATATCGCTCTTGTTGGCTGAGTAATAAAAGCCATAGCGAGCATCGGTAATGGTCCTATCGATACTAAAAGCAAAGTGATTGGCATCTTCAAGGTCGATATCGGCGCCTTCTTTGGTTTCTAAGCTTTGACTAAATGATTGACCGCCATAAAGGGTCACGGCTACATCGGCGGCAGCAACGCTGCTAAATAGGGTCGTGGCTAACAACAATGAGCGAGTGATCATAAGGGCTCTCCTTGAGCGTTAGTGTGACATCGATAGCTGAGCCATATCGCTGATGGCTATCATTTTTTACCCAAGTTGATATGCTTGCAGTTAACGACATAAGTTGCAATAAAAAATTACATGTTAAGTTGGTTAAAACCCTCGCCGTTACTGACCGAGAGCGAACAGCAGTGGCTGCTTGATGCCTTTTTATGGGCCTTCGAACATTTTGATGCGGATTACTTTCGCAATCACAGTCGCTTGGTGCAGCCCAGTAATGAATTTTTCCAGGGGCAAAGTAGCAGTACAGAGCAAATGGCGGCGCAAGTGTTTGCCCAAGTCAAAGCGCACAGTGGCTTGCAAAATTGGCCTATTCAATTACTCGGTTCAGGGCAGATGCCAGAGCAGCAATTTCCGCTGATGCGTTTCAGTGGTGCTTTACGAGGCGAGCAAGCGCACTGTGTTGAGCACAGTCATGCGATCTTTGTGTCTTATAACCCGCAGCAAATTAATCAACCTCAAGACTTAATCGCCAGTTATGCACAAGCATTTGCACGCATTATGATTTATCAGCGTGGGGTATTGCCACCAGGTGGCGAAGCCATGATAGGTGCCGCTACTGAGGTAGTGGCCAGCTTCTTTGGTTTTGGCGTGATGCTTAGCAACACCGTCTATCAGTTCCGTGGCGGCTGTGGCAAGTGTTATAACCCCTACGCTAATCGCGCCAGTGAACTTTCTGAGCAGCAACATGTGTTTTTACTGGCGTTATTTTGTTTTATCAAAGGGGAAAAGCAAGGCACCGCGCACTTGAAAGGACACTTGCGCAGTTATTATAAAAAAGCACACAAGATTATCAGCACACTGGCCAATCATAGTCCGAACCCGATGTTGCTATCCTTGCTGAGCAAGGAGCAAGTATGAGCTATTGGCCGGAATTTTTAGCGATTGCCAGTGCCCACTTCTTTGCCGTTGCCAGTCCCGGTCCTGACTTTGCCGTAGTACTGCGTCAAAGTGTGCGTTTTGGTCGCGATAATGCACTTATTACCAGCGCTGGGGTGGGCGCGGGTATTCTCGTACACATTATTTACTGCTTCGTAGGTGTGGCATTACTTATCTCGCAGGCACCTGATTTATTTAATTTACTTAAATACATGGCAGCCGCCTATTTGGCATACATGGGTATTCAGGCTTTACGTCACGCGAAACCGGGGCAAGTTGAGCAAGTTCACCCTACTACCACGCAGCCTACAGAGTCATTTATAGTGGCCTTTCGCCGTGGTTTTTTAACCAATGCGTTAAACCCCAAGGCAACGCTGTTTTTTTTATCGTTATTTACCCTAGTGATCTCAATCGACACGCCCAAATGGGTGCAACTTGGCTACGGGCTCTATATGGCACTGGCGACTTGGGCGTGGTTTTCTTTTTTATCCATTATGCTGACACGAGCACGAGTGCGCACATTCTTCCTTGCTAAGGGGTTTTGGTTTGACCGTGCCATCGGCGTAGTACTTCTACTATTAGCGACACAAGTGGTGCTTTTATGACACAGTTTTATTTTGCCTTTGGCTCAAATATGTCACTTCACCGTATTCGCGCTCGCCTGCCAGGGGCTGAGCGCATTGGCGTAGCAGAACTCAAAGGCCACCGTCTTGATTTTGATATGCTCAGTCTGGATGGTTCTGGAAAATGTACGATTCATCCCAGTGACGATGAATCCGTGTATGGGGTTGTGTGGCAATTAAGTGATCACGAACAAGGTATTTTGCACGATATCGAAGGGCCGCGTTATGACATTGAAACTCGCACGGTCACTCTTATCGACAGCAATGAACACGTGCAGGTGTTTTGCTACATTGCCAATACCTTAGATAAAGTTGCGCTGCCGTTTGATTGGTATGTTCAGCATGTGTATTACGGCGCCCGTGAAGCTCAGCTACCGGAGCATTATGTGAACGCTATTAAAACCAGGGCCAGCGTAGAGGATTTAAATCGCGAACGGCATTTACGGGAAACACAGATGTATAACAAGGAACAAAAATGAAACTGAAAACATTGTTAGCTTCGAGTGCGCTATTCGCCGCTCTGCACCTACCTAATTCGGCCTCGGCAGCGCTTGATAAAGATAAAATAACCGCCGCTATTGAGCACTCTATGGCCCGATTTGATGTGCCGGGTATGGCTGTGGCTGTCGTCGAAGATGGCGAAATGGTGTATGCCCAGGGTTTTGGTGTGCGCCATATTCAAAGCCAAGAGCCAGTGACTAGCGAGACCTTGTTTGGCATTGCCTCCAATACCAAAGCTTTTACCAGTGCGGCGCTCGCAATGCTGGTAGATGAAGGCAAGTTGGACTGGGATGATAAGGTGCAGACACATCTGCCGGAGTTTCGTTTGCACGATCCGTATGCATCGGCGCATATGACTATTCGCGACCTGTTGAGTCACCGTAGCGGATTGGGGCTTGGGCAGGGTGACTTAATGATTTGGCCAGACACCAATAAATCGGTGGCGGATATTCTCGCCGGGCTAAAGCATTTAAAACCAAAGTCGAGCTTTCGTAGTCAATATGCCTACAACAACTTAATGTTCGTTACCGCCGGTGAAGTGGTGGCGCGAGTCAGTGGTATGAGTTGGCAGGATTATATTGAACAGAAGATTCTCACACCGCTTGAGATGACCCGCTCACGCGCCGGTTTCTCGCGTATTGCACCAGATAATACTAACTATGCTACCGGGCACATTCCTTTAGATGGCAAGCTGCACCCGTTTTTTGTCAACTACCTTGAAGACTTCCGTGGTGCTGGCGCAATAGCTTCTAATGTTGAAGAGATGAGTTCGTGGTTAAATACTCAGCTCAATGGCGGCACAATGGCTAATGGCGAGCAACTTTTCAGTGAAAAGCAGCAACGTGAGATGTGGTTACCGCATATTAACCGCGCCGTGTCGAAAAAAGCCTTTGCCGACTCGCGTCGTCAATTCAGTGGCTATGGTTTAGGGTGGTCGATTGTTGACTATCACGGTTACAAGCGTGTTGGCCATGGTGGCGGTATTCTTGGCATGGTCTCTCAGGTTTCTTTGATCCCTGAAGAAAAGCTCGGTGTTGTGGTGTTATCAAACCAGCAGGCGTTTTCGGCTTTATCAGCGGTGACCGAGGAAATTTTTGAGCAAGCGCTGGAGCTAGAAGATAAAGACTGGGTCGAAATTTACGCTGAACAGCACTTTAGCCGCAAGGAAAAAGCCTATGCTTCAGCTAAACCAGCCATGGTGGAAGATTACCAACAGGCATTGCCTAATCATTATTATACCGGCACTTTGCACGATGCTTGGTACGGCGATGTGATTATCGAAGAAGTGAGCGGCACGTTGCGTATCGATTTTACCCATACTAAACGCTTAAAAGGGCAGCTCAAGCATCACAGTGGCAACACCTTTATCGTTAAGTGGGACGAGCCATTGCTTGAAGCCGATGCTTTTATCGAATTTACCATGGGTAGCGATAATACGCTAAAGTCAGCCTCTATGCGTGCGGTGGCACCACAGGTGACAGACTTTAGCTTCGACTTCCGTAATTTAGATTTACGAGCCACAGAGCAGTAAAACCGTGATAATAAGGCACCTAAGGGTGCCTTGTTCATTATAAGACTAAAGGAGAAAAGCGCATTGATGCGAGCTTGTTTACTATATAGGCTCCATGTAATTGCCTAAACCGCTTATGTCTCGAATCGCTGTTATTACTCACCCCGCATGTCGCCGTCACGAAATGGGCAGTGAACATCCTGAGTCACCGGAGCGCCTTGATGTTATCTCTGATCGTTTACTTGCTAGCAGCCTGGACTTAGAAGTGCGGCAGCTGCAAGCACGTGGGGCGCAACGTCAAGATTATCTGCGGGTTCACAGTGAGCGCTTAGTGCATGAGGTAGAGCAGCACATACCTGATATTGGCTACGCCGATTTAGATGGCGATACGCGTCTGTGTCCACAAACCCTTCATGCTATTGAGCGAGCCGTCGGCGCTGGACTCACGGCGGTAGACGAAATTCTCGCCGGGCATATCGATGCTGGTTTTTGTGCGGTGCGTCCACCGGGGCATCATGCCAGCGAAGATCGCAGCGCCGGGTTTTGTATTTTCAATAACCTGGCAATCGCTGTACGCTATGCGCAGTCACTGGGTATTGAACGTATAGCGGTATTGGATATTGATGTTCACCATGGTGATGGTACTCAGAGTATTTTTAGCGACGACGATTCGGTGTTGTTGTGCTCGCTGTTCCAACGGCCTTTATACCCAGACCCCGAACTCATCGCGCGCGATAACCTAGTGCAATCACCACTGCCGCCTGCCAGTGATGGCCAAGCATTGCGCGAAGTGGTTGCGCAGCAGTGGCTGCCAAGGCTGCAAGAATTTAAACCCCAGCTTATCTTCGTCTCTGCGGGCTTTGATGCGCATTTAGAAGATGATATGTCGGCGCTGAAATTTGTCGAGCAAGACTACGGCTGGTTTAGTCAATGCATTAGTGAGTTTGCACAAAGTCATGACGTGAAAGGGGTGGTGTCTTTTTTAGAAGGGGGTTATCACCTCTCTGCTTTATCTCGCAGCGTTGAGCATTATCTACGAGGCCAGCTGGGTTAATCGACGAACTTCCACACTTGGCTTTCATCACCAAGCCTTAGCTTGCTAACACAACATTCGCCTTCGCCAATCAGGTAAGCTTTTAACGCCTGCTGTAACATCGGCCACTGGCGCTCAATGCGCTGCCCGGACACATCAAAATACTGCTGGTGAGCATCAACAATAAACAGCACCTGAGCACTGTTGCAAAGGTGTGCCAGTTCGCTGGCGCTATCACAACGGGTCAGGTGAGCGGCTTCAACGGCCAGTACGGGAAAGTGAAAGTTGGTCATTTTTTGTTTTATGTCAAATTGTGCAATGCAGTGATTGTCTAGTATAGCCATGTTACAACCTCTAGGAATGGCTATGCAACTGAGCACTCGTGACTACAAAGTAAAAGACGCCAAGCTATCGGCGTTGCACTTTTGTATGCCTCACCAGCCAGCCATTGCTGTTATCAAGCTCATGCGCACCCACAATGTCAGTGCGATTGCCATTCGTGATAAAAATAAGGTGATCGGAATTTGGACTGAGTCGGATTGTGTTCGTGCGCAAGCGCACAATGGTGATGTTTTACGCCAACCCATTCGTACCTTAATGTCGACTCCAGTGCATACGATTAGTGATGATAGTGCGCTTAATGACGCCGCCAATAAATGTGCAACCTTGGCGATTCGTCACTTAATTGTGGTTGCTGACGACGATACCCCCTTAGGGCTGTTGTCATTGGCTGATATTGTCGGCAATCAGGGGTTGGATCATTACCTTAATCTAAAATTGATTGGCGATCATTTTGATCACCGTGTGCCCAAAGTGCAAGGCAGCGACAATGCTCGGGTCGTAGCCCAACACATGGCGAAGTCGAATACCCATGCGGTGCTGGTGGAGCAGCAACAGCACGTGGGTATTATTACTGCTACGGATGTGCTGGAAATGATGCTCGCGGCACAGGGACAATGCTGTTGGCCCTTTGCCAGTAAAGAGCTGGTCACTGTAAGTTGTGAAGATACCTTGCTGCATGCTTATCGGTTATTGCACCAACATGGTATTCGTCATTTGCTTGTCACAGCGAGCAAAGAGTCGCAGCGAGTAAAGGGGGTGCTCACCCTCAAGCATATCAATACCGAAATTGAGTCTGCTTATTTAAGTGAATTGGAAGCGGTATTGGCTGAGCGCGATTGTGCGTTGCAGGCCTCGCAAAAAGATTTGTATTTAGCAAATAAAATTATTGCCGCTTCCCTAGATGGCATCATGATCACCGATGCTCAGGGAACGATTCTACAAGTTAACCCTGCTTTTACTCGACTAACTGGTTATAGCGCTGAAGAAGTACTAGGCAAGACCCCGCGAATATTGAGCTCTGGCACTCATGATCGCAGTTTTTACCAGGCGATGTGGCAGAGTTTATCGCAGCAGGGGGTATGGCAAGGCGAGATTTGTAATCGCCGTAAAGACGGCGACACCTATGTTGAGTGGCTCACCATCATTGAGATTAAAGATAAGCAAGACAGCGATTTAGTCTATGCGGGGATCTTTACCGATATAACTGAGCGCAAAGCATCGGAGCGCAAAATCACTAAGCTTGCTTACTTTGATGACCTGACCGGGCTGCCGAATCGACGCTTGTTTAAAGACCGGCTCAGTGTCGCCCTCGCGCACGGTCAGCGGCAACATCAGCGCTTAGCCATTATGTTTATCGACTTAGACCACTTTAAAGGCGTCAATGACAGCCTTGGTCACAGTGTTGGCGATGAGCTGCTAAAGCAAGTGGCGAAGCGATTACAACGCTGTGTGCGCAGTGGCGATACCCTAGCACGTTTGGGGGGCGATGAGTTTACCTTACTGCTTAACGAGGTAGCGGATATCGATGAGGTGATCGCCTGTGCAGAGAAAGTGTTGGCTCAATTTAAGCCCTCCTTTTCGTTGGCAGGCCAAGCCATCACCATTACTACATCAATAGGTATTGCTATTTACCCTGATGATGGTGAGAGCATGGAAACCTTGCTAAAGCATGCTGATGTTGCGATGTACCGCTCTAAAGACTTAGGTAGAAACTCTTATCAGCTGTTTAAAGCGACCATGAATGCCCGCTCTTTGGAGCGCCTAACCATGAGCAGTCGAATTAAACAGGCGCTGGTCAATGATGAGTTTGAATTGTTTTTACAGCCTATTGTCGATTGCCAAACAACGCAGTTGTGTGGTGCTGAGGCTTTACTGCGATGGCAAGATCCGCAACTGGGCATGGTGGCACCGGGACAATTTATTCCACTGGCCGAGGAGCTCGGATTGATCATTGATATTGATAAATGGGTGATCACTCGAAGCTGCGCGCTGCTTGCCCAGTGGCAACAGCAAACACACTTTAGTGGCACTTTATCAATTAACTTGTCAGCGGCGCACTTATGTCACCATGATTTAGTCGATACCGTGACAGCGGCTATCAATGAGCATGGAGTGAGTGCCGAGCAACTGGAAATTGAAATTACCGAAAGTAGCTTCATTAGCTCTTTTAGCCAAGCACGGGAAGTATTGTTAGCGCTCAAATTATTAGGAGTAAAAGTGGCTTTGGATGACTTTGGCACCGGCTATTCGGCGCTTAGTTATTTGACCAAGTTACCGATTGATAAGCTCAAGGTTGATTCTAGCTTTATTGCTAAAGTGCCGGATGAATACGGCAATAGCGAAATTGTCAGCGCCATTATTGCCATGGCCTCTAGTCTGAACTTGTTGGTGGTTGCCGAAGGGGTGGAGAAGCCTTGCCAACACCAGTTTTTACAAGGCTTAGCCTGTGATTACGTGCAAGGCTTTTTACTTGGTGAGCCTTGCAGTATCACAGATTTTAATAATCGCTATGTTTATCCGTGCGCTACTTCTACTTCGTAAGCGCCAAATTTGCGAATATTAATTACACCCGTATCTAAAATTAAGTACTGGCCTTTAATTCCTTGTAGTACACCACTGACCTGAGGGTTCTTATCAAAGTTAAAGGAACTGACTTTGCTTGGATAATCTTGTACTGGGTAGTTAATTTCTACCACCTCTTCGTCGAGCAGTTCCACTGCGGTGGCTCCGAAGAGCTCAGCCAGCTCATCTAATTTGTGCTGAATTTGTGGCACTAACTCATCGCGCGCCGCTTTCAAGTCAACATCGACGCTCGTGCCTTTTAGCATATTGCGCCAATTGGTTTTATCGGCAATAAAATCAGCGAGAGCAACCTCGACTAAGCCAGACTGTAGGCGGGTTTGCACCTTAAAAATAGGCAGCGCAGCGGTCGCACCTTGATCTATCCAGCGAGTGGGGATTTGTGTATGGCGAGTAATACCCACTTTAAGCCCTGAGGTGTTAGCCAAGTAGACATAGTGCGGGATCATACAGTTTTCCTCACCCCACTGTGGCTCGCGGCAGGTGCCTTGGTCATAGTGGCAGGTTTCCGGCTTCATAATACACATGTCGCAGCTAGCGAGCTTGCGCATACATACGAAGCAGTGACCTTGTGAGTAGCTCTTCTTGGTTTTTTTGCCGCAGTTTTTACAAAAGATATTGCCGGTGTGAGTTAAGGTAATGGGCTGACCCATTAACTCATTCAATGACAGCAGTTCGTCACCGACAGGTAGCTGGTAATGTACGCCGTCGCTATCACTTAGCGCGGCTTTCATTTTATTTAGTGTGCCTAGCATTTAACGCCCCAATGTTAAAAGTCAGCGCGTATGGTAGCAAACCTAGGCTAGACTGTCGTTGCTCCATTGCTTGTGCTGCTGTAGCCATGCGTTGTAATCGGCAATAATCATGGGTTTAGCATACAAATAGCCTTGTGCCGTATCCGCACCATAATGGCGTAGCAAGTGAGCAATTTCTTGCGTTTCAACGCCCTCAGCAGTGACCTTTAAACCTAGGTTATGGGCCATCATAATAGTCGTGTTTACAATCGCTTGATGGTGTTGAGAATGCGCCAATGACATAACAAAGTATTTATCAATTTTAAGCTCCGCGAAGGCGTATTTAACGAGATACTCGAGCGATGAGTAGCCAGTACCATAATCATCCAACACGACCTTGACCCCCAACTCAGCAAGCCTAGCAATAAGGGCTTTAAGCGCTTCTGGATCATCAACAAGGGCTGACTCTGTCAGTTCCAGTTTCAGCTGTGTCGGGGCCACCCCATGCTCATTAAGGATATCAGCAAGCTTGTGGGTAAAATCTGCAATATGTATGTCTCGGGCACTGAGGTTGACAGATATACGCTGCCCTTGCCACAGCACTCCTTGCGCAGCGATATCTCTGCAGGCGCAATTAAGAATCCACAGGGTCAGCTGATTGATCAACCCCGTTTGCTCTGCCAAATGAATAATATCTTCAACGGTAAAATCACGGCTTTGTTGTTGGGGCCAGCGCAGCAGCGCTTCAGCGCCGCATACTTGCAGAGTTTGCAGATTAAGCTGCGGCTGGTAATAAAGGCACAATTCATTGTTGTGCATGGCTTGCTGCAGTGCAGTGGCGCGTTGTAACTGGCTGACATCGTTGTTGTCATCCACTGAGAATATACGATGCCGGCCAGCAGGGGCTTTTTGTACGCACTGGCAAGCTTGCTCTATTAGCTGTTTAAAAGGCTGTGAGCTTTGCTCAGCAGCGACAGTGGCAAGAATGTAACTGGGCTTAAGGCGTAAATCGGCCACACTCAACTCGGCCTGTAACTGGCTAAGCAAGTGCGGCAGTCGCTGATGCTCGAGTGTTGCCGCAGGCTCTGCGCTGAGCACTGCTAAGCAGCCGTTGTTAAGCTCAGCCACGGTTTCTTTGCTGCTTGAGTGAATGCGATAACAGCGAAGCGCCTTAGCGTGTTCACTGAGCGTTGCTGCAATACTTTTGAGCAGTTGCGAGCTACTTTCGATGCCAATGGTCTTCTGTAGGTTTTGAAAGTTCGCCATATGCACGATACACAGTGTGAAACTGCGACGTTGATTTTGTAGTTGCGCAATCCGGCGCATCAAGGTGGTGTAGGTCAGTAAGCCACTGTGGCTATTATGGATGGCGTAATACAGTGATTTCTTACGTTGATAGCGTACTCTATCGGCCAGTGCCAGGGCCATCAGGGTAATTTCAATTAAGCTGCCAAATAAAAAAGCATGACGGGTTAGATAGCTGTATTCAATAACACCGGTCAATTCTAACGGCTGGATGGCGGCGGCACATAACAACGGAAACCACGAAAGCACGTAATATTTAGCCCACCGAAAACCACTGATGAGCTTTTTGAAAATTAGCCAGAAGCAAATGATATACAGCCCCGGCATGGTCATAAAAAATATCGGTGCGCTATAAAATTCCGGTAAAAACAGGCTGAGCACGCACAACAACAGCAAAAGCTGCAAATAACCTAGCGCCACGCGATACGGCTTGCCTCGGTCTTTGTGATAACGCAAAAACATAATGCAAAACCCCAGCGTGGTAATGGCAATGGCGTAGTTAAATAAAATGACTTGGTGGTGAAACCATTGCTGCCATGACGTGGGCCATAAATAAAAGCCATAGCCGAGCACGATGCCGAGCAAGGTCATCACCGCAAGAATATAGCCCACATAGAGCAAATACACGCGATCGCGAATGCTGAAGTATAAAATCAAGTTATACAGCGCGGTCATTAATAACACGCCAACATATACGCTCCACAACGAGAAAGTACTGCGGCTAAGCTCAAAAAAGGTCTGTTCGGAGTAAAGGTTGACTGGGGTTTTGCTTATGCCTGTGGTGTGTATACCAATAACCAGAGTATGTTGTTGTTGCGCCTGCAAAGTAAATGCATAGTGGGGCAGGGCATATTCAAGCTGGCTTAAATTGCGGCGGTGGTCGCCCAATTGCACGCTATGTTGCACTTGGCCTGCTTCATCAAGGTGATACACGAGCAAATTGTCGACCATGGGGTTATCAAAGCGGGCAACAAGCGATCTTGGCTCTGCTTGATTGTTGGTGATAGTTAAACGTAGCCAATATTGCTGTGTACCAAATTGCCAAGGAACTTGCCGCCATGACCCTGCAGTGAAGTCATCAAAATGCTTTTCATGAAGCGCTGAAAATGTGACCGCTTGCGGGAGCACTATATAACTTGGCTCCACTGTTAACCCTGGTTCATCGCCCAGGCTGTGGGGTGAAGACTGAGTAATATTGGCGGCTAACACACCGGCGATAAGCACTAGGGTGGCGAGCAAACAAGCAGCAAGTACGTTAAATAAATCCAGCCGTGGCAACAAAATGCAATACTTTCTTCTAATTTAGATGGTCAAAGTGTAGCAAAGCACAGAAAAATGGACGGATTAACGCCCAGTTACTTTGCGGTACCAGGAGTTTAGGTAGATGCAAAGGTAGAGGTGTTTACACTGGGCTACGATAACGCTTGATACTAGTTACAGTGAAGTAAGTGAATAGGGAAGCGTCTAGTGAGGAGACAATCAAACTGGCGAAGAACGAGCGCAAGTCGAGCATTTTGTTTCCATTTCTTAGGACTTCATAAAAAAGCGAGGCATTTAGCCTCGCTTGATATGTACGGTTATTAGCTCTTAACCCTGTTTTGAACGAAGGTTCTCGGAACGAAGGTTCTCGGAACGAATGTTCTCGTGGGGTTAAGTACGCTCGCGACGAATGGCGTGGTGAGCGATATCGGTGCGGTATTCAACACCGTCCCAGTTAATCTCTTTCACCAACTCATACGCACGTTGTTGCGCCGCAGTTACGGTATCGCCTAGCGCTGTCGCACACAGCACCCGGCCCCCGGCAGTGACGATGTCTTCACCTTGCTGCTTGGTGCCTGCATGGAAGACTTTTTCGCCCTGTGGGTAATTTACCTTTAGACCCGAGATAGCATCACCTTTAGGGTAAGAACCTGGATACCCTTTCGCTGCCAGCACCACGCCAACGGCGGCGCGTGGGTCGAAGTTAATTTCTGTGCGATCCAGTTCTTGACGATTCGCAGCTTCAATCAACGACACTAGGTCTGATTGCAGACGCAGCATAATCGGTTGCGTTTCTGGGTCGCCAAAACGGCAGTTGTATTCAATGACCTTAGGCGTGCCATCGGCGGCAATCATCAGCCCTGCATACAAAAAGCCAGTATACGGATGACCCTCTGCAGCCATACCTGCTACGGTTGGGTTGATCACTTCATCCATAATGCGGTTGTGAATTTCTTCACTGACCACAGGGGCTGGAGAGTAGGCTCCCATGCCACCGGTGTTCGGGCCTTTATCACCATCATAGGCACGCTTATGGTCTTGGCTGGTGGCAAAAGGTAGTACGTTCTTACCGTCAACCATAACGATAAACGAGGCTTCCTCGCCTTCTAAGAACTCCTCGATAACCACGCGGCTACCTGCTTCACCAAAGGCATTGCCTGCGAGCATATCGCGTACAGCAGCCTCAGCTTCGGCTTCGGTCATCGCCACAATAACGCCTTTACCTGCAGCCAAACCATCGGCTTTGACCACGATGGGAGCGCCTTGCTCTTTGATGTAAGCAAGTGCAGGCTCGATTTGCTCAAAGGTCTTGTAGAACGCCGTTGGGATATCGTGGCGTGCTAAAAAGTCTTTAGTGAATGACTTAGAGCCTTCCAGTTGGGCGGCGCCTTGTGTCGGCCCGAAAATAGCCAAGCCTTGTTCGCGAAAGGCATCGACCACACCAATCACTAGCGGTGCCTCAGGGCCGACAATGGTCAGTTCAACTTGGTTTTCTTTGACGAAAGCGATAAGCGCATCGATGTCTTCGACACCAATGGCGACGTTTTCTAGTTTTGGCTCTAGTGCCGTGCCAGCATTACCTGGCGCGACAAATACTTTTTCTACTTTGCTTGATTGAGCGGCCTTAAACGCAAGTGCGTGTTCGCGGCCGCCACTGCCAATGACAAGTACATTCATGGCGTAAAAATCCTATTGCGGTTTGATGAATTTCAGCGTCATCCGATCGCTTTCACCAATCGCCTCATATTTAGCGCGGTCTTCATCGCCTAGCGCTAAACGCGGTGGTAATGTCCACACGCCACGAGGGTGGTCGGCAAAATCATTCGGGTTTGCATTGATTTCACTTTTCGCAGCGAGTTCAAATCCGGCCTGTTTAGCCAGCTCAATCACCCAACTTTCTTTAACATAGCCTGAGCGTTTCGCTTTACCTGCATCGCGGCTTTCGGGTAAGCGGTGATCAACTACACCAAGTACGCCACCGGGCTTTAAGGCTGCATAAAAGGCTTTAAAGGCATCTTTAACGCCTTGTTCGTCTTTTTGCATATACCAGTTGTGCAGGTTTCTGAACGTCAGCACCATGTCGGCGCTTCCTTCAGGAGCGATGCTATGATGTGTGCCAGGCGCAAACTCACTGAGTTTAACGTCGCTGTAGGCACTGTCGCTGGCAAGTTTATCTTGGAAACGGGTCAGTGAGCGTTGGTAATACTCAACATCGCTATCAGCAGGGAAGTGGGCGGCGTAAAAGGTGCCTTCACCTTTCATCGCAGGGGCGATAATATCGCTGTACCAGCCGCCACCAGGCCAGATCTCAACTACCGTCATCGACGGTTCGAAGCCAAAAAACGCCAAGGTTTCCACCGGGTGGCGATATTGGTCGCGACTTTTTGCTTGCTCGCTACGCAAATCGTTTTGCGCGGCATCGGTGAGTGCTTCGGTGCCACTAGTTGCAGCACAAGCACTTAAAGAGACAGCTAAAGCAGCGCTGAGCGCGGTTTTCAAGCCTAGTTTCATAATCTAATCCTTGCTGTTGTTTTTGGTATTTAGTGCCAACATAACAGATTGATTTGAATAGTCTACGAAAACACGCCAGTACAAATTATGCACTGGCGTGGTTAGCGGTTTTAGTGGCGGAAGTGGCGCATGCCGGTGAATACCATGGCCATGCCTGCTTCGTCTGCAGCGGCGATAACTTCTTCATCGCGCATTGAGCCACCGGGCTGAATCACGGCAGTGATACCAGCCGCTGCGGCGGCGTCGATGCCATCACGGAACGGGAAGAAGGCATCCGAGGCCATGACCGAGCCCTCAACCACGAGGTTTTCGTCAGCAGCTTTAATACCGGCGATTTTCGCTGAATAAACGCGGCTCATTTGTCCGGCACCCACACCAATGGTCATGCCGTCTTTGGCGTATACGATGGCGTTCGATTTAACAAACTTAGCCACCTTCCAGCAGAACATTAAATCGTTTAGCTCTTGCTCGGTAGGTTGGCGCTTAGACACAACTTTTAGCTCTTCTTTGGCCACCATGCCTTGGTCGCGGTCTTGCACTAAAACACCGCCATTAACGCGCTTAATATCCACAGCGGTGGTTTTATCTTGCCACTGGCCACACTCTAGTAGGCGTACATTTTGTTTTGCTGAAACGATTTGCGCCGCTTCTTCGCTGATGCTGGGCGCAATAATCACTTCCACAAACTGGCGCGCGACGATGGCTTCTGCGGTATCACCATCAAGTTCACGGTTAAAGGCAATAATGCCGCCGAAAGCGGAAGTTGGGTCGGTTTTAAAGGCGCGGTCATAGGCGCTAAGGATGTTTTCACCGACCGATACGCCACATGGGTTGGCGTGTTTGACGATCACACACGCTGGCGCATCGAATTCTTTTACGCACTCAAGGGCTGCGTCGGTATCAGCAATGTTGTTGTATGATAGCGCCTTGCCTTGTAGCTGCTTAGCGGTGGCCACAGAGGCTTCGCTAAGATCATTTTCAACGTAAAACGCCGCATCTTGGTGCGAGTTTTCACCATAGCGCATGTCCTGCTTTTTGGTGAATTGCATGTTGAAAGTGCGCGGAAATTTAGTCTCAGCCGCCGCTTCCTCGGTGTAATCTGGCACCATTTTACCGAAGTAGTTGGCGATCATGCCATCGTACTGAGCGGTGTGCTCAAAAGCCGCAATAGCTAAATCAAAACGTGTGGCATGGGTGGTTGAACCTTGGTTGGCTTTCATTTCGTCAATTACGCGTGTGTAATCACCCGCATTTACTACGATGGTCACGTCTTTGTGATTTTTCGCTGCCGCGCGTACCATAGTTGGGCCGCCGATATCGATATTCTCAACGGCGTCTTCAAGGCTGCAATCCGCTTTAGCAACGGTTTGTGCAAAAGGATATAGGTTCACTACAACCATATCGATGGCATCGATGTTGTTGTCGCTCATCACCCCTTCATCTTGGCCGCGACGCGCTAATATGCCGCCGTGGATTTTCGGGTGTAGGGTTTTTACGCGACCGTCCATAATTTCTGGATGACCGGTGTGGTCAGATACTTCAGTGACCTTAATGCCGTTGTCAGCAAGCAGTTTGCAGGTGCCGCCGGTAGAAAGAATGTCAACGCCTTGAGCGGCTAGTTCGCGAGCGAATTCAACGATACCCGTTTTGTCAGACACACTGATAAGTGCGCGACGAATTGGACGATGTGTATCCATGGTTGTTTTGATTACCTCAATGAGTGAAAGCTTGCCTAGGCTTACGCCTTGGGGTTAGGCAAGGGGACTTGCTTAGAATCCCTTATTTTAAACAATGATGGTGCTTTTGTATAACACCAGACCAGGTGTAGCGCTGGTCATTTTCGCGTATGGACGAAAATAAAAAAGCACCCGAAGGTGCTTTTAGGTGCAGCTTAGCGCTGCGTATTCATTAGTTCATGCCGTACTTTTTCAGCTTCTTGCGTAAAGTACCACGGTTGATACCTAGCAAGATGGCCGCACGCGTTTGGTTGCCACGTGTGTAAGTCATTACTTCTTCTAGAAGCGGTGCTTCTAGTTCAGAAAGAACAAGCTCGTATACATCTTGTACGTCCTGACCGTTAAGCTGCTTTAAGTAGTGGTGAACAGCTTTTTTAACAGCGTCGCGAAGAGGCTGTGGTTTCTCTTGTGACTGAACGTGAGCGTTAGTAATAAAAGGAGAAGTCACATTTTGTTCAAACATCGTTGTATTGTCTCTTTCTTTCTGGATTAGCAATAAGTTTCAAAGTACTCATTAAGCGCTTCCACCTGCTGTTGAGGTGTTTCTAGCGCATTGAATACTCGCCTAAACTGACCGTTTTCGTCATGAGCGTGCAAATACCATCCAACATGCTTGCGAGCAATCCGCGCCCCCATGGGCTCACCGTAAAATTGATGCAGATTAGTTAAATGCTCCATCAATATGCTGCGTACTTCGCCTAATTCAGGCGGCGCTAGCAGCGTTCCGGTTTTTAAATAATGATCGATTTCCCGGAAAATCCAGGGGCGACCTTGGGCGGCTCGGCCAACCATGATGGCATCTGCGCCCGTATACTCTAAAACCTGTTGTGCCTTATGTGGCGATGTAATATCACCATTAGCCACCACAGGAATTGACACTGAGCGTTTCACGGCTCTAATCGTGTCGTATTCAGCATTGCCTTTATACATGCACGCACGAGTGCGTCCATGGACGGCAAGTGACTGAATACCATTGTGCTCAGCGATAGCTGCAATCTCGACGCCGTTGCGATTATCCACATCCCAGCCAGTACGGATTTTCAATGTGACGGGCACATCCACCGCATTAACCACCGCTTTAACGATGGCTTCGACCAACTCTGGATATTGCAGCAACGCAGAGCCTGCAAGCTTTTTATTCACTTTTTTTGCCGGGCAGCCCATATTGATATCTATGATCTGCGCGCCATTGGAAACGTTAAATTGTGCGGCTTGCGCCATAAGTTCAGGGTCGGCACCGGCAATTTGCACGGAACGAATACCTGACTCACCACTGTGATCCATACGGCCCATGGATTTAGCTGTACGCCAAACCTTTGGGTTGGAAGACAACATCTCGGAGACCGCGAGGCCTGCACCTAATCGACGACAGAGTTGTCGAAAAGGGCGGTCGGTTATCCCAGCCATGGGAGCGACCATTAAGTTGTTTTCTAACTGGTACGGACCAATTTGCACAGCGACTCAATTCACCTCGTTTCAAGGGGCGCTAAGTTTACGGTTTTTTGCGCCAAAATCAAAGGCTATAAATTGAACAAAAGTGCTTTTTTTTTAAACTTTTCGTATTGACATTTGGTAACGAGCTGAGGGAGTGATTTTTTTGTTCGTTTTATGAACACAGGCCCGTGAAAGCTTACTCTGCGGGGTGTTGATGATGCGTAAAAAGTGTAAAAAAGTCGCGCAGGGACAATTGTCCGCTGCGCAAATAGTGTCAGCTATGGTTACTTTTTAACCCCGCTGATGCGCACCCAATCCCCTTCTTGTTCGATAGGGGCGAGGCTTACTTGCTGGTCATAATGACTGGCTACCGATTGCGCTTGCTCAGCCAGCACTCCAGATAGAGCAATGTCACCGCCGGATTTTAGCAAGCTGAGAATCACTTCATTAAGTTCACGCAAGGGCTGGGCAAGAATATTAGCAACCACCACATCAGCTTCAAGATGAGGTTGGTTCTGTGGCAAATACACCTCTAGCTGTTCAGCAACACCATTACGTGCGGCGTTATCTTGACTGGCATCGAGGGCTTGCTGGTCGATATCTATACCGATAACGCGGGCAGCACCTAACTTGATGGCCGCAATCCCCAAAATACCGGAACCACAGCCAAAATCGACCACAGTTTTGCCGCTTAAATCGAGGCTTTCTAACCACTTTAAGCACAGCGCGGTAGTAGCATGAGTGCCGGTGCCAAAGGCCAGACCTGGGTCGAGCATAACATTAACCGCACTGGGGTCTGGCACATCGAGCCAGCTTGGGCAAATCCACAAACGCTCGCCAAAGCGGATAGGGTGGAAGTTTTTCATCCACTCTCGTTCCCAATCTTTGTCTTCAAGTTGCTCAATTTTATAATGAAATTGCTCTTTCAGCTCAGGCTGTACTTTTAGGTAGTCAACCACGGCTTGCATATCGTGGTTGGCCTCAAACAGGCCAATCACTGTGGTTTCTGCCCAGTATTTTACTTCCCCGGGCTGGGGTTCAAAAATAGGCGTGTCTTTAGTGTCCATGAAGGTCACCGATGGACAACCGATGTCCATAAGGTGATCACTAATGGCATCAGCCGTTGACTCGGTGGCACGAATGCGGATTTGGATCCAAGCCATTGTAAATCCTCGTTAAAAAAGGCCGCTAAAAAGCGGCCTTGATGTAGTGTGTAAGACGCGGCTTATTTGCTGGCGTCTAAGAAACTCTTCAGCAGGTCAGAGCGCGATGGATGGCGTAACTTACGCAGTGCCTTCGCTTCGATTTGACGGATACGCTCTCGAGTAACGTCAAACTGCTTACCCACTTCCTCTAGGGTGTGGTCGGTATTCATGTCGATACCAAAACGCATACGTAGTACTTTTGCTTCGCGGGCTGTCAGGCCTGCCAGTACTTCGTGAGTCGCGCCTTTAAGGCTTTCCATGGTCGCTGAATCGATTGGCGAGTCAATGGTGGTATCCTCAATGAAATCACCTAAGTGCGAATCTTCATCGTCACCGATAGGCGTCTCCATTGAAATCGGCTCTTTAGCGATTTTTAATACCTTACGAATCTTATCTTCAGGCATTAGCATGCGCTCAGCCAGTTCTTCAGGGTTTGGCTCGCGGCCCATTTCCTGAAGCATCTGACGCGAGATACGATTGAGCTTATTAATGGTCTCAATCATATGTACCGGAATACGAATAGTACGCGCTTGGTCAGCAATCGAGCGAGTGATTGCCTGACGGATCCACCAAGTTGCATAAGTTGAGAACTTATAACCACGGCGATATTCAAATTTATCTACTGCTTTCATCAAGCCGATATTACCTTCTTGGATCAGATCCAAGAACTGCAGACCTCGGTTGGTGTATTTCTTGGCAATTGAAATAACCAGACGTAAGTTTGCCTCAACCATCTCTTTTTTCGCACGGCGGGCTTTCGCCTCACCAATACTCATACGACGGTTGATGTCTTTAATACGCTCAATGGATAAACCGGTGCTTTGCTCAATCTGTTTTAGCTTATTGATGCAACGTTCAATTTCTGGTTTTAGCTCGCTTAATTTCGCTGAGTAGCTCTCGCCTTTGGCGATTTCGGCATCAAGCCAAGAGGCATCGGTTTCGTTATTAGCAAAATGCTTAACGAACGTTTTCTTTGGCATTTTAGCAACTTGTACCGCTTGCTTCATGATGATGCGTTCTTGCACACGCACTTTATCCATCATTGCACGCATGTTGTTAACCATGCGATCAAATTGCTTCGGTACTAGTTTGAAGGTACGAAATAGCTCGCCGATCTCGATAATCGCGGCTTTAGCATCGGGATGCGAACGGCCTTTTTGCTCGAAAATCTCGCGTGCGCCAGTGTACAAGGCACGAAGCTTTTCAAAGTGCTCGCGCGCTTCTTCCGGATCTGGACCGTTATCGGTTTCTTCTTCATCATCGTCATCGCTGTCAGCATCATCGTCTTCGTCATCGAGCTCTTCTTCGCTCAATTCAGAACCAATGTGTGTGGCAGAGATTTGTGTTTCGTCCTCGTTGGGATCGAAAAAGCCAGTGATGATGTCGCTCAAGCGAATTTCTTCGGCTTCGAACATGTCCCACTGTTCAAGTAGGTGCGAGATAGCCTCTGGATATTCAGCAACAGAAATCTGTACTTGGTTGATGCCTTCCTCAATACGCTTGGCGATATCAATTTCGCCCTCACGAGTAAGTAGCTCAACCGTCCCCATTTCACGCATATACATGCGCACAGGGTCCGTAGTACGACCGATCTCTTTTTCTACCGTTGCCAGGGCTGCAGCCGCAGCCTCTGCTGCGTCCTCATCCGTGGTCGTTTCAGCCATCATTAATTCATCGGCATCAGGCGCAGACTCGCTGACCTTAATACCCATGTCATTAATCATGCTGATAATGTCTTCGACCTGATCCGAGTCAATGATGTCTTGTGGAAGGTGATCGTTCACTTCCGCGAATGTAAGATAACCTTGCTCTTTACCTTTCTGAATCAGAAGTTTTAGTTGTGACTGAGGAGTTGGATCCATAGAGATTTGCTCTTCCACCCTGATAAGTTGATACAACAGGCGTCAGCTTAAGAACCTAAGCTGGGAGCCCCAAGCCGGTTTGACGCAGTGAATTGCGTATTATAACAGACCGAGTTTTTTCTGGCTAGCTTTCGAGCACTTCACTGCCTTTTAGTGCTTGCGTCAGTAGCGCGTATTCACGTCGTTCTTCAAAGCTTAAACCTTGCGTCTTGTCCTTTATTAATAAGGTCTCGAGGCGATGATTTAAACACTGATCTTCAATGAATTTGACCGTTTGTTGGAAATGAGGTTCCAAAACCTCGTCGTTTATTTGGTGTGGCCACGCCGCAAGCTTAGTAAGCGCGCCGTATTCAGGGCGTTCACGGTAACTTTCTAACAACTGTGCGGTGGTTATTTGTGGGTTGTCTAAACATTGTTTTTGAATGGCTAAAAACAATTCCAAACCCGGTAAACCTAAACTGGCAAGCTCTGGCATGTACTCAACCGTAGGTGCCAATTGCGGGTGTTGCACCATAAGCGCGATGGCGGTGCGCATGGGCGTCATTTTAAATTGGCTCTCAACCCGTTTTTGTTGTTTTGGGGTTTTGAGCTTGGCATTGAGTTGTTCCCGAGTGCGGCCAATAAACCGTGCTAAACGTTCTAATAGGCTTTCTTGATAAAACTCACTGGGAATTTTTTCAATCAGTGGTAAGGCTTCACTTAGTAACTTGGCTTTGCCTGCATCCTGAGTAAGATCTAAATGTTCGCTCAAACGAGCAAAAAACACCTCGATAAAATCTTTGGCGTCACCCAAGCGTTCTTCAAAGGCCGCTTTGCCCTCTTGCTGTACCAATGAATCTGGGTCTTCGCCGTCCGGCAAAAACACGAACTTCAGAGCTTTGCCGTCTTTTAAATAGGGAAGGGCGTTTTCAAGCGCGCGCCAAGCCGCGTCGCGACCCGCGCGGTCGCCATCATAACAACAAATAACTTTGTCGGTGGCCCGCAGCAGTAACTGCATGTGTTCGGCGGTGGTCGCAGTGCCCAAGGCGGCAACGGCATATTTAATATCATGCTCAGCCAAGGCCACCACATCCATATAGCCTTCAACAATGAGTAACTGCTCAAGCTTTTTGTGCGCTTGCTTAGCCTCATAAAAACCGTACAGCTCAAAACCTTTATGGAATACCCGGGTCTCAGGTGAGTTTAGGTATTTAGGGCCGTTATCATCGCTGCCCATGATACGTCCGCCAAAAGCAATGACCCGACCGCGACGGTCGCGGATAGGGAACATCAGTCGGTCACGGAAGAAATCAAAAGTGCGGCCATTGTCTTTTTGGGTGGCCAGTTTTAGTTCGATTAACTGCTGCTTTTGCTTGGGATTTTTCCCCAGAGTCTGACACAAGGCTTCCCACTCACTCGGGGCATAGCCAATTTGATAGTCTTTAACCGTTTGGCCGCTGAGGCCTCGCCCTTTAAGGTAATCAATCACCAACTGTGAGTTAGCATGATGGCGCAACTGCTGCTGATAATACCGTGCTGCTTGTTCCATCAATTCATAGTCTGAGCGCTTTTGTTCTTGACTGACAGGAGGGCGCTCGGAATTATTATGGCCTTGCTCTCTTGGCACTTCGAGGTGCAATAAACTGGCGAGCTCTTCGATAGCGTCAACAAAGTCGAGTTTATCGTATTCCATGACAAAGCTGATGGCGTTGCCATTGGCGCCACAACCAAAGCAGTGATAAAACTGTTTGTCTTGAGAGACGGTAAACGACGGTGTTTTTTCGTTATGGAAAGGGCAACAGGCTTGGTAGTCTTTGCCTGCTTTTTTAAGATTAACGCGAGCGTCTATTAACTCTACAATATCGGTGCGAGCTAAAAGATCATCAATAAACTGCCGTGGGATCTTGCCTGCCATTGCTAACACCTAATTGGGAATAGAGAATCTCAGTAGTATATCAATCGCCACGAAGAAATGGAGCTGTCACAGTGACTTTATTTTTCAATCGCGCACAAACGAAGAAACCGAGCACGAGGCTCGGTTTGCTTGAATTTGCTTTCGCAATCTAGGCGCTGAGTCGCTGTTTAATAAGGCCTGATAATTTGCCCATATCGGCACGGCCTTCAGCTTGACTCTTAATTACGCCCATCACTTTACCCATGTCTTGCATGCCTTGGGCACCGGTGTCGGCGATGGCGTTATCAATCAGTTGATTGATCTCATCCTCGTTCAGTGGCTTTGGAAGAAACTCCTCTAAAACCGCAATTTCAGCAGCTTCCACATCAGCGAGATCGTCACGACCGGCGTCTTTATACTGAGTATAAGAATCACGGCGTTGCTTAACGAGCTTAACGATAACCGAGGTAATCGCGGCTTCGTCTAAGGTAATGCGCTCGTCGATCTCACGCTGTTTAATGGCTGCTAATACTGAACGCACAGCACCAAGGCGCACTTTGTCCTTGGCACGCATCGCGTCTTTTTGTGCATCTTTTAAAGTAACTAAAAGACTCATGACATCAAGACCGGAAAGCGATTAGTATAAACGAACGCGACGTGCGTTTTCGCGAGAAAGCTTTTTCATGTGACGCTTAACAGCAGCCGCTTTCTTACGCTTACGCGCAGCGGTTGGCTTTTCATAGTGCTCGCGACGACGAACTTCTGAAAGGATACCTGCTTTTTCACATGAACGCTTGAAGCGGCGTAGAGCTACGTCAAACGGCTCGTTTTCTCTTACTTTAACTACTGGCATTAAAAATTCACCTACCTAACTAAATGAGCTTCACTCATCTGATCAAATTATGATCAAGTGGTTCAAAAATGGTGCGGCATTGTAATCCGACTTACCCCCGTGTGTAAAGAATAAATATCACAATACTGGTAAAATTGCAGCAACCAAGTAGAATATGCGGCCTTATCCATGCCACCTAAGCCCATGTAGGAGACTCACATTGCGCATTTTGGGAATAGAATCTTCCTGTGACGAGACCGGGATTGCTATTTATGACGATGAACAAGGTTTGCTTGCGCATCAATTATATAGCCAAGTGAAAATGCATGCCGATTATGGCGGCGTGGTGCCTGAATTAGCATCGCGCGATCATGTGCGTAAAACGTTGCCTTTAATTGAAGCTGCGTTTGCCGAAGCAAAGTGTGGCCCTGAGGATTTAGATGGTGTGGCCTATACCGCAGGCCCAGGCCTTGTCGGGGCCTTATTAGTAGGCTCATCCATTGCACGCTCCTTAGCCTATGGGTGGCAGCTCCCTACTGTGGCGGTTCACCATATGGAAGGGCATTTGCTGGCACCAATGTTGGAAGAGCGAGTACCAGAGTTTCCTTTTGTGGCTCTGTTGGTATCCGGAGGGCACACGCTGTTGGTAAAGGTTAGCAATATCGGTGAATACCAAGTGCTCGGTGAGTCGGTGGATGATGCTGCCGGTGAAGCCTTCGATAAAACCGCAAAGTTACTTGGGTTAGATTATCCAGGCGGGCCCTTATTGGCGAAGTCGGCAGAGCAAGGCACGCCGGGGCGCTTTAAGTTCCCCCGACCAATGACCGACAGACCTGGCTTGGATTTTAGCTTTAGCGGGTTGAAGACCTCTGCGGCAAATACCATTCGTAATGAAGGGGACGACTCACAAACGAAGGCTGATATTGCTCATGCTTTTCAAACAGCGGTGATCGATACCTTGGCGATTAAGTGTAAGCGAGCACTTAAGCAAACCGGTATAAAACGTTTGGTGATCGCCGGTGGAGTCAGTGCCAATACTTATTTACGTGAACAGTTGGCGAAGGTAATGCAAGGCATGCAAGGTGAGGTGTACTATCCGCGTCCAGCTTTTTGTACAGATAACGGTGCGATGATCGCCTACGCCGGCATGCAGCGCTTAAAAGCAGGGCAAACTGGCGATGTGAGCACGCAAGTTATGCCGCGCTGGCCAATAGATAGTTTACCGAGCATTGCTTAAGGGTCGTGTGTGCATGTTCAATCCATGCGCGCAGCCTTAGATGAGGCATTGTTAATTCATTCTTTTGTACCAGTATAAGTGCCGCTTATGCTGGTAATGTCGTAAAAAATTCACCTAACTTTCTTAAATTTGACCAAAGCTGCAAGACTTTCTAAGGTGATTGCTATAAAGTGAGCGCAATTAAATTGAACTGCTTTAAGCAACCCGTCACCGCCTTAAAGCCAATGCATTTAGGTATGTCATGAGTGATAAGCGTTTTGCCGTCGCATCAGAGCAGAGCTTGATGCGCGTCTTTACGGTGCCAGAGGCACCGGACTCAACGCTCAGTAAAATAGAAGCCGAGATTTCTAGTAATCTAGCTGGCTTTTTAAATGAGAACATTGCTGCGGTTGAAAAACCGCTGCATGAAATCGAGCGCGACTTTGAATCAGCTCAGGTTCCCGAAGAGCCGATGTTTGTCAGTGCCCATGCTCAGGACATCATGGAAAAGCTGGTAGCGCATTCTGTGCATACCGCTGCCCCGAGCTTTATTGGTCATATGACCTCGGCGTTGCCTCATTTTGTGCTGCCACTGTCCAAACTCATGGTGGGTCTTAACCAAAACCTGGTAAAGATCGAAACCTCCAAAGCTTTTACTCCGTTAGAGCGCCAAGTGGTCGGCATGCTGCATCATATGGCGTATGGTCGCGAGCAAAAGTTTTACGACAAGTGGATGCATAGCGCCAAAACCTCGCTCGGTGCGTTTTGCTCCGGGGGCACGGTGGCGAACATTACCGCCTTGTGGATAGCGCGCAACTGCTTGCTTAAGGCCGAAGGTGATTTTAAAGGCATTGGCGCCCAAGGATTGGTGTCGGCGATGTTTCACTATGGCTACAAAGGTTTGGCGGTATTGGTTTCCGAGCGAGGCCATTATTCCCTTGGCAAGGCCGCCGATGTGCTCGGTATTGGCCGCGATAACTTTATCGCGATTCCTACCGATGAAGATAATAAAGTCGATGTTGCGGCGATGCGCAAAGAAGCGCGTGCCCTCGAAGCCCAAGGTATTAAAGTGATGGCCTTGGTGGGAGTCGCTGGGACCACCGAAACCGGCAATATCGACCCGTTGAATGACATGGCTGATCTGGCCGAGGAGCTAGGCTGTCACTTCCATGTCGATGCGGCTTGGGGTGGAGCCACCTTGTTATCGAATAATCACCGTCATCTGCTCAGTGGCATTGAGCGTGCAGACTCCATCACCATTGATGCGCACAAACAAATGTATGTGCCTATGGGCGCGGGAATCGTGTTATTTAAAGACCCCAGTGCGACCGACGCCATAGAGCACCACGCTGAATATATACTGCGTAAAGGTTCAAAAGATTTAGGCAGTCATACTTTAGAGGGTAGCCGCCCGGGAATGGCGATGTTGGTGCATGCCTGCTTACGTATTATCGGTCGTAAAGGCTATGAGATGCTGATCGATAAAAGCTTAGAGAAAGCGCGCTTTTTCGCTGATTTAATTAAATCGGAAGCGGATTTTGAACTGATCTCCGAGCCTGAACTGTGCTTATTAACCTACCGTTATGTTCCAGAGAAAATAAAGGCACGGTTGCAGCAGGCGGATGAGCAAACCAAGCTGGATATTTACGCCGCATTGAATCGTTTCACCGCTAGCATGCAAAAGCGCCAGCGTGAGGCGGGGCGTTCATTTGTATCGCGTACCCGGTTGACTCCGGCTGCCTACGGCTATCAGCCTACGGTGGTATTTCGTGTGGTATTGGCGAACCCACTCACATCGAAAGCGATACTTAAGGACATTCTGGCAGAGCAGCGCGAATTAGCCGCCTCAGATCCGATGTACAAAAAGTACTTGTCTAAGTACCTTTAATCCTGCCTTAAACTACAAGCCCTGACAGAAGGTGAGTAAGTCGCGAATGAGTGGCTTACGCACCGTATCATGCTCACACAAAAGCTCATGCTTAGCCCCTTGGTAGGTTTTTAATACAGCTTGGCGTTGACCATGAATAAAGTCGTTATAAGGACTTGGGTCAACCACGGTATCGCATTGTGCTGCAGCGACAAATAACGGCACAGGACATTGGCAGGTCCGTAGCTTCTTGATAGCGGCAAAAGCGGCGTTAAGCCAGGCGTAAGTCACCCCCCCTAATTGCATATCGCTGTGCTGCTCATATAACTGGCGAAAGCGCGTATACCGGGCTTCACTGTGGGTGAGTTCATTTTCTGCAAAGGGGATATTACGATAAGGGCCGTGTCCAGGGACATAACGCCCGCCTTGACCGACTAAGGTCATTAGCCATGCCCATAAGCGTGCTTGCCAAGCTTTGATATTACCGGTATCCAGTTGCAGCATCGGGGCGCTTAAAAACGCGCCGCTGAACGAATGGCGGTGGTGACAAAGATAATCTAAGGCGATTGCTCCCCCCATGGAGTGGCCAAGGAGTATTTTTTTCCCTTGCCAGTGGCGTTCAACCACCTCGTTTACGAATTGCGCAAGGTCTTGGCTGTAATCATCAAAGTGCCCTACATACCCTTTGTGGCTATCTTCAAGATGGCGATAAGAGCGCCCTTGACCTTGATGGTCAACAATAAACACGGCAATGTTATTACGCGCAAATTCCCACAGCAGCTCTTGGTATTTCTGTGCCGCTTCAATGCGCCCTGAGCTGATCACTAACGCAAAGTCAGCTTGGTAGGGTAAATGGTAGGCGTAAAATAACTTACCTTGGCGTGTGTCCACAAAGCCCTTATGCATATCTTGCTGCCAAAATTGCGCGATGGCGTCATCATTTTTATGCAGTAGTGCTTCGCTGGAGTAGAACATTCAGTATCAGGTCGTAGGGAGTTTTATGGTCGCTACTAAACCACCTTGAGGGTTATTTTGCAATACAAGTTCCCCATTGTGGGCCGCTATAGCCTTGTTGGCAATCGCTAAGCCTAAACCGGTGCCGCCACTATCGCGGCTGCGCGCAGAGCCAACGCGGTAAAAGGGTTCCTTGAGATGAGCAAGCTCATGCTCAGCAACGCCAGGACCATCGTCGCTAATAGACAGTAGCATTATCGTGTCTATCCACTGCAAGCTCACTTCAATATGCTGATTGGCATATTTGATTGCGTTACGCAGTAAGTTATCGCAGGCACTGGCTACCACTTGGGGGTCAATGTTGAGGAAATGGCTATCACTGAGCTCAGCAAGAGAGAGCTGCTTATGCTCAGAGTCGGCCTCGAACTTGGCGTCGGCAAACACTGGAGCCAGTAACTCACGCACACTGATGCGCTGGCGCACAATACTTTGTTGACGATTTTCTAGCCGTGAGAGCATCAAAATACGGGCAATAAGAGTATCAAGCTGCTTGGCTTCTTTTTCTATGCGCTGCAGTTGTAATAAGGTTGCGCTATCGGCACTGTCTTGGGCTAATGCACAGGCGAGCGAGAGTCGCGTTAATGGCGAACGTAGCTCATGAGAAATATCACCCAACAACGAACGTTGACTATTCACAAGGGTTTCTAGACGCGCCGCCATGGCATTGAACTCGTCGGTGAGAACGCCAAGCTCATCATGGCGCACGTTACTCGGCGCACGACTTTGTAAATTACCTGCGGCGATGTCTTTCGCGGCGCTTCGCAGCGCATTGACCGGTGTGATCAAGGTACGGGTAAACAGCAAACTCAACAATAAAGAGGCACCCAAAGCCACAACTACTTTAAGCCAAGTAGGCATGAGTTTGAGCCGCAATAACCAAGGTAGCTTGCGACCGGGGCGCAGCTCATACAGCTGATATTGCCCGTCCGGTAGGGTGATCAGCAAAGGGCCTAATGCTTGAAAGTGCTCGTGGAAAATCATTTGTGGTGCCATGCTCTGGCGAAAATTAAGCTCATTGAGGCCAATGTCGTGGGGCGGGGTGAAGTTCTGTAGCGCTTTATCTTGGTCAACAGAATACAGATAAAGCTGCTTTCTTTTGGTAAAGCGGCCATGGTTGATGAGCTGCTCAGCGCTGATATCGTGTTTATTAGCACTGCGCTCAATGGCATGCCCTAAGCGCTTTAAGTAGTGCGCATCGCCACCGCGTAAAGGCTCATAAGACAGTTCACTGAAGCTCATCGAGCTTAGCCCGGCAAGCAACGCGAAGGTCGCGGCTAGGGTGAGCCAAAACCACAAGAATATTTTCACATAGAGTTTGCTAAACAATGGCCGCATTTACGCATCTCCCACCAAGACGTAACCGGCACCGCGTAGCGTGCGAATACGCTCGGCCTCAATATGTTCGGCTATTTTCTTGCGCAAGTTACTGACATGCATGTCAATAGAGCGGTCATATGGCGCTAAGCGGCGGCCCAACACTTGTTCACTTATTTGCTCTTTACTGATCACGGTGCCCGGTTGTTGTAGTAATAAGTGCAAAATAGCAAACTCAGTGCCGGTGAGTGCCAAAGGCTGTGTATTGGCGCTGACGCTGCGGCTATGCATACACATATCCAGACCGGCAAACTGTAAGTCCTGACGAGGCTTAGTGGCATTGATATGCTCGATGCGTCGAGTAATAGCCTTGACGCGGGCGAGCAGCTCTCGGTGGTTGAAAGGCTTGGGGATATAGTCATCGGCACCGAGCTCTAGGCCAAAAATACGATCAAAATCATCGCCTTTGGCGGTCAGCATGATGACTGGCATCAGCGATTGAGCTCTGAGCCTTTTTAAGACCTCGAAGCCATCTAACTCTGGCAGCATGACATCCAGTAATAACAGATCAAAATTGCCAGTTTCGGCAAGCTCCAAGCCTGTTTTTCCATCATGCGCACAGGTCACTTGGAAATGCTGACTCTGTAGGTATTCGCTGAGCATTTGCGCCAGTTCAGTATCATCGTCGGTTAGTAAAATATGCATGTCATTCCCAATACGTATACAGCGACAACGCTATACTACCTTATCCCTTGCCAGCAGTGTGAATCCTTTACATAACCTTTACACCGCCCTGACAGTGCTTTGCGTTGACGGCGCTATGCTAGGCACTGTGAATTGTTTTCAATCAGGACAAACAAGGAGTCCACAATGAAACTAGGTAAGAGTATCAGCGCGACGTTGCTTTCTTTAGCCTTGGCATCCAGCGCCGTGTTTGCTGGTCAAGGCGGTCACCACAACCATGGTGAGCGTGGTATGTTTAACAAACGTATGGCCAATTATTTACAGCTTAGCGAGCAGCAACAGAGCCAAATCGACGCTATTTTAGATGCGCAAAAGCAACTGCAGCCGCAGCGAGGCCAGCGTGGTGACATGAAGCAGCAGCTAAATGCCTTAACGAACACCAATGCGAGCTTCGATGAGCAGGCTGCGCGAGCGTTAATCCAAGATCAGCAAGCTAAACAGCTTGAACGTAAGATTGCACGGTTACACACCCAGCATCAAATATGGAACTTACTCACCGAGCAGCAGCAACAAAAGTTGCAGGAACTCAAGGAAAAGCGTCAGTCGCGCGGCCATCATAAGCGTGGTCATTAAAATTTTATGTCAGTGCACGTAAACGGCCCATTGGGTCGTTTTTTTGTGCGGACATTTTCAGTGACTTGCGTTTAAGTGCTAGTAAGCAATAGCAAATTTTGTTATCAATAATAACGTTGAGCTATGACTCGATAGCTTACTAAAGTGTAAATGCTTAAAGTTGATCAGGTATCTCGTGGTTTTTTCCCTCCCCTGAGCCACTGAAATAACCATTATTGATGCTGTATTAGGGTAGGGTCCAAGTTTACGGAGCGAACACAATACAGAGGCTTCGCGTATTAAAGGACTAAGTTGTTGGAAAAACAGAAGTGGTATAAAAATCCAGAAATGCTCATTGCGCTGACCGCGCTTTTTATTGGCTTAATTACGGCCTTTATCTCTATTTATTCTGCGTACATAGATCGCGCCTACGCGAAAGCTTCTGTGTGGCCAAAAGTAGAGGTTTTCAGAAGCAAAGGAAAGGATCGCTTTAGTTATGGTGTGGCGAATAGAGGCACGGGCCCGGCCATTATTAAGTATGTAAAAGTCAGTATCGGTAAGCGGTATTTGCAGCGGTGGTCGGATTTACCTGAGTTCGACTCCATTTACCAATCCCATATAAGTTCAACCACGCTTCCTGCAGGCGAAATGTTAAAGCCCTTGGTATACAAAGGGGAGGATGTAGAAAATATCTTAAAGATAGATAAACGCCTCGAAATCGAGCTGTGTTACTGCTCAATTTATGACGACTGTTGGGTGGTGAGTCGCTCGCTTCAAGCCCGCCCTGTAGAGCAGTGTGAGGTAAACCCTAAGCAGGCTTTTTTACAATAACGACTGATGTGTGAAAGTCGTGGAATAAGGGACTTCAGTGCACGGCACAGTTACAGTTGTCTATCTGAGTATCACCACTAGGCGTGTGCGATAGACAAAAAGATAGACAAAAAAATACGCGGCCGTTGAGGGCCGCGCTGACGGAATAATTTCCAGCTTCCTGCCGGGATTGGAGCAAGTCCAATGTTCCTTTACTCACCGTAGTGAGCGCTACAAATCGCTTTGTAGGTTCATCCTTGTCCACTTCCTGTATAAACCTGTGATACACATCCAAGTCAGTCGCATGTGGTTCGCATTATGACTGCTATGATTGTTTAGCTCATCCTGTACTTCCTGTGATATGTACATCCTGCACATAATCCTCAGTGGAGCTATCACTGACAAATCCTTCGCTGTCCTTATTCACATTTCCTTTGTGAGCTGCGTTCACTCGCCTGTCCTATACTCAACCTTGAGTATCACGTCCGGTGTGCTCGGCATCCTGCCTATTTTTCCTTTGCTGTCCTTAAAGTAGCAACTCCTTTGCGTTATGCATCCTGCATCTGTCCATATTGGCATCTTGCCGTTTTCCCTTGACTATCCTTAGAATAACAATTCCCTTGTGTTATGCGTCCTGCACCTGTCCTTCTATGGCATCTTGCCAAATCCTACCGTCCTGTCTGCGTGTCCGTTGCGTTACGCGTCCTGCGCCTGTCCTTGAACTTCCGGTCCGTCCTTTGAGGTTGGCTTTCCTTAACTTTATCGCCCATATGCCCTTACAAGCGATGGAGACAGTATAAGGATGAATTAGGTACAGGTCAGGTAGTGGTAACAAAAACTGATTTAGTAAAATAAACGAAATAATTAAAAATCCATTAATTATCAGTGCTTTGTGTATTTTTGCGTGCTGTTCTTTATCGCAAATGACGCAATAACCTGATGCTATGTGAGATATATCTCACAGTAATTCGGGCAAAGATGGAAGTTGTTCAGCTGGTGTTTATGTTGTGATGATGGTGCTGTACTTTTGCGGTGCAAAAGATATGATGCGCTTGAGAATTATTTTTATCTATTGGAGGCTTTATGAAAAAAGCATTGGCTTTGGGCTTGGCATCGTTACTCACTACGTTAACAGCCGCTCCCACCTTGGCGCAAGACAGCGTCAATATTTACTCGTTTCGTCAGCCTTTTCTTATTGAGCCCATACTAGAGAAGTTTACAGCACAAACGGGAATAGAGACCAACGTGGTGTTTGCGAAAAAAGGGCTTATTGAGCGCTTAAAGCGTGAAGGCAAGCATACTCGCGCTGATTTAGTACTTACCTCTAATTTTAGTGCCTTAATGCAACTAGACGATATGGAGCTAACGCAAAGCATTAATAGCGACGCGGTGGCCGACAATATTCCTGCTAGCTTCCGCGACCCCAATGGGCAATGGGTGGCATTAACCAAACGGGTGCGCAATGTCTACTCGTCAAAAGAACGTGTGGGCCAGTTAAGCAGCGTGCGTTATGAAGACCTGGGCAGCGAGCAATTTGCAGGTAAGGTGTGCATGCGCTCAGGCAAGCACCCTTATAACTTGGCGTTGGTCGCATCTATGATTGCCCATCATGGCGAAGCGCAAACCAAGCAGTGGTTAACCGCGTTAAAGCAGAACCTTGCCCGTAAACCGCAGGGCAACGATCGAGCGCAGGTTAAGGCCGTAAAAGAAGGGCTGTGCGATGTGGCCATCGGTAACAGCTATTACTTTGGAAAAATGATGCAAGACGAGCAACAACGTACTTGGGCTGATGCCGTTTATATTAACTTTCCTAACCAACAAGACCGAGGAGCACACGTTAATGTCTCCGGCGTTGCCTTAACAAAGTATGCTAAAAACAAGGATAACGCCTTGAAACTGATCGAGTTTATGACCGACAATACAGCGCAAAATATGTATGCCTCTGTGAATATGGAATACCCAGTGAAAAAGGGTGTGCCATTGTCTGAGTTAGTTGCCTCTTGGGGTGACTTTAAAGAGGACTCTCTGCCTTTATCGGAAATCAGTAAACATCGTCAAACGGCGTTGAAGCTGCTCGATGAGGTAAAATTCGACCTTTAATTACTGGGTATTGATGCGCTTTAAATTCTCGCTGTCATCGTGGCAGCTTATTGCGTGGACGACAGGCTTAGGCCTGTCGTTACCGTTAGCTTTCCTTATTTTTGAGTCCTTGCAAAGTGATCCTAACGTGTTTAACCACCTCTGGGATACGGTGCTGTGGGATTATACCCGTAATACCTTAGTGTTGATCCTCGGTGTAGCGCTACTGAGTTGCTTGATTGCGTTGCCTTTAGGGTGGCTGGTCGCCTGCTGCGACTTTCCGGGGCGAAAACACTTTGAATGGGCTTTGATGCTGCCCTTAGCCATGCCTACCTATCTTATTGCCTATGTTTATACCGACTTACTGGATTATGCTGGTCCGGTGCAAATCCAGTTACGGCAGTGGTTTGGCTGGCAGTCGCCGGATGATTACTGGTTTTTTGATATTCGTACGCTCGGTGGCGCAATTGTGATGATTGCGTTAGTGCTGTACCCCTACTTATTCTTAATTTTTAAAACCGCGCTGAAGGAGCAGTCTCATAAGCTGGTTCAAGCCGCCCATATTATGGGACACGGCCCAGTTGCAGGCTTTTTTAAAGTCAGTCTTCCTTTAGCTCGAGGGGCGATTGTCGCCGCTATAACCTTAATTAGCATGGAGGCGATGGCGGATTTTGCCACCGTCAATTACTTTGCTGTAAGCACCCTAACGACAGCGGTGTACGATACTTGGTTTGGGTATTATTCATTAACCGCCGCTGCGAAAATCTCAGGGATCATGCTGCTCATTTTGTTTTTGGCTATCATTATTGAGCGTTATTCGCGCCGCAACCGCGCCGTATTTGAGCGCCAAACCCAGCTAAGCGGTGAGCCTCTTTATACTCTCAAAGGAGCTAAAGCGTTGGCAGCCACAGGCTTTGCCTTAGTTATTCTGGCGCTTGCTTTCGCTATTCCGACGGCGGTGCTGGTTAGCTACGCGTTTAATTATTTTGACCAAGCGTGGAATGATGAGTTTTTCCTCTATGCCTGGCAAAGCCTAAAAATTGCCACTATGGTCAGCATCCTCGCCATTACTCTGAGTATTCTTGTGGTGTACTACCAACGCTTGAGTACAGCACGATATACACTGTGGCCTGGGCGCTTAGCCAGCACTGGATACGCCTTACCTGGCACCGTTTTAGCCATTGCGGTGCTGTTACCGCTGACTAGTTTAGAAGTCGGCATTAATGATTGGCTCGCCCAATATGACTATCAACCAGGGTTATTCTTAAGCGGTACTATATTTGCCATCGTGTTTGGTTACTTGGTGCGATTTTACGCCATTGCCCATGGCGCCATAGAATCAAGCTTTAGCCGCATTAGCCCGAGCTTGGATATGGCCAGCCACTCAATGGGCCGCAATGAGCGACAAACCTTACTTGGCGTGCATATTCCCATTCTTAAACGCGGTATCTTAACCGCTGCCTTATTAGTGTTTATCGAGTGTATGAAAGAGTTGCCAGCAGCATTACTGTTGCGGCCATTTAACTTTGAAACATTGGCGACCCATGTGTTTCAGTATGTGAGCGATGAGCAATTAGAGCTGGCTTCAGTGTCGGCACTATTTATTGTATTAGTGGGGCTACTGCCCTTGTATTTTATTAACCGCTCAATGGAGCATTCTCGGTCATGACAGCGCAACTAGAATTAGACAACATTAGTTTCGAATACGCTGAGCGGGCGGTGGTCAACAATTTAAGCCTGACCTTAGCAGACGATGAGATTTTGTGTTTGCTAGGCGCCAGCGGTTGCGGCAAAACAACCACACTAAAAGCCATTGCTGGGCTTATACGCCCGCATAGAGGGGTGATCCGCTTAGGGAAAGAGGTACTGTGTAGTGACCAGCATTGCGTGCCCCCACAGCACCGCAACATGGGTATGATGTTTCAGGATTACGCGCTGTTTCCACACTTAACCGTGGCGCAAAACATAGCCTTTGGTTTAAAGGGCATGAGCAAAGCAAACAAACAGCAGCGGGTCGCGGAAATGCTCGCATTGGTGCATCTAGATGAGTGTGGAGGGCGTTATCCACACCAGCTTTCAGGCGGCCAACAGCAACGTGTTGCCATAGCTAGAGCGCTGGCATACAAACCTAGCCTATTGCTGCTTGATGAGCCGTTTTCGAATATTGACCATCAGGTGCGTTTTCAACTAATTGCTGACATTCGCCGCATTATTAAAGACCAGCGCGTCTCTGCTATTTTTGTTACCCACTCCAAAGAAGAAGCATTTGCCTTTGCCGACACATTAGCGGTCATGCACAACGGACAAATTGCGCAGCAAGGTACGGCGAAACAATTATTCCAGTACCCTAACTCTAAAGTCGTGGCAGAGTTCTTAGGCACGGGTGTGTATATTGATGCCACTATCGTTGATGCCGAGCATGTACAAACGCCCTTTGGTATTGTGCGCTCTTTACAGCCTTTGCCATCATCGGGGAAGGGGCAAGTGTATGTTCGTCCTCACGATATGCAATTGATTGGTGATGAACACGGTGAAGTGACGTTACTATCACAGCGTTTTGTCGGCACAGAATACGTTTATCGCGTCAGCGTGTTTGCTCAAGAAGTTGAAATTCCTGCTAAAGCTGAACAAGAGTTTTTGCCGAGTCAGAAGCTATCGCTTACAATTACCCCACACTCTGTGAATTTCTTCGCTGATTAAGCGCGAATTCATAGCCTGTATGTAGCCGCGCAGGCGGCTTAGCGCTCGTAATAGGCGCTGCTAACAATAACAACGAAAGGAATGATAACTTAATGCCCAGAGCGCAATCCGGTGTGTGCGCGCAGGCCAATTTGCACGGCTTGCACTTGTTTCTCAATGTCCTTGATGGCCATGATCACGCAGTTAAAAGTAAGCTCGCACAGTTAGTGGACCTGCAAAGCGAATACGATGATCGCTTCTCTGAGGCCATGGTTTCCAGCTTTGTCGCCATAGGTGCGCAGTACTGGCCGCATTTTCATCCCGATGCCATGCCTGCAGAATTAGCGAGCTTTCCGAGTATCCCCAACCGTGACCACCACGTGCTAGCACAGCCGTTTGATTTGTTTATACAAATTCGCTCGGACCGAGAAGATGTCAATCATCTATTTGGCCAGCGAGTATTGAAGCTGTTAGGCAGTGATGTGGAGCTTGTCGAGGAGATCACCTGTTATCGTTTTTTAGACGGGCGTGATTTTAATGGCTTTCTTTACGCTCCGGATACGCCTCATGGGCGGCAAAAAAACCTCACGGCCCTCATTAATGACCCCGGCAATGATTTTGTAAAAGGCAGTTATGTGCACGTCCAGCGCTTTACCCACAACCTCAATGCCTGGCAAGCGCTCAGTATTGAAGAGCAAGAGTTGGTGATTGGCCGTACTCGTCTGGATGCCGAGCTGCTAATGCCGATTAATGCCAACAGTCACGCGGCGCGCTCAGAGTTGAAAGATGAAAAAGGCGAGCCGCTGTTACTGCACCAAGGCATGCCTTTTGGCACCATGACCAAGCAAGGCTTGTTGTCGGTGACCTGCGCCGCCAGTGGCGACGCGTTTACGCAAATGCTGAAAAGTCAGCTAGGGGATCATCATCATTATGATGCTTGGCTGGACTTTACCCAGGCCGACATGGGCTCAGCGTTTTTTGCCCCCTCGGTGGATTTTCTAAAGTCGTTAGCTACACGTTCTCAAACAGCTTACGCACCCGCTCCAGAGTAATATCAATTTCTGAGACTTTGGCGGGGGCAATAAAGATGGTGTCATCTCCGGCTATGGTTCCCAGCACGCCATCGGCCTTACCGAGAGAATCGAGCAAGCGCGCGATTAATTGTGCTGCCCCCGGGCTGGTGGTGATGATGATCATCATCTCATTGTGAACAATATCCAGCACTAATTGGCGTAGTGGCGACTTTGCAGTGGGAACGGCTAATTCTGCGGGTAAGCAATAGACCATTTCTTGTTTGGCGTTGCGTGTACGCACCGCACCAAACTTGCTGAGCATGCGCGAAACTTTGCTTTGGCTGATGTTATCGAAGCCTTGTTCTTTTAAGGCATCAACAATCTCTCCTTGTGAGCCGAAATTTTCTTCTTTTAGGAGGGCTTTAAAGGCTTTTACCAAGGCTTCTTGTTTTTCTTGCGCGTGCATAATAATGGTCTTTGTAGCTTAAAGTCTTATCATTCTACCCAAGAACCGGGGTTATTTCATCCAAGGCACTGAGGTTTACAGTGAAGTTTACGACTATGGTCGAGATTATCGTCAAAATAACGCGGATAAATTTGTCTTTATCGGCGCTTTTCATTATCTTTAAGGCCACCAAAAGGTCAGATGACCCAAATCTTGATAACCCAATCTCGTTATTTTACGGAGAATTAAAATGAAAGTTGCCGTTTTAGGTGCTGCCGGTGGTATCGGTCAAGCGCTCTCTTTGCTACTAAAAAATAGCCTTCCTGCTGGTTCTGAGCTTGCTCTATACGACGTAGCCCCTGTGGTTCCTGGTGTTGCAGTTGACCTATCACACATCCCAACTGCGGTTGATGTAAAGGGCTTCGGTAAAGAAGACTTAGACGCAGCACTAAACGGTTGTGACATTGTTTTAATCCCAGCGGGTATGCCGCGTAAGCCGGGCATGGATCGCGCTGATTTGTTTAATGTAAACGCCAGCATTGTCCAGACGCTAGCCGAAGGCATTGTTAAAAACTGCCCGAAAGCCATGGTCGGTGTTATCACTAACCCAGTCAATGGCACAGTGCCAATCGTTGCTGAAGTATTCAAAAAAGCGGGCACTTATGACCCTGCACGCGTATTTGGTGTAACCACACTTGACGTGATCCGTGCAGAAACTTTCATTGCTGAGCTAAAAGGCTTGAACGTGAACGACGTGAAAGTGCCAGTAATTGGTGGTCATTCAGGAACGACTATTCTTCCTCTACTGTCTCAAGTAGAAGGTGCGAGCTTCTCTGATGAGGAAGTTGCTGCGCTAACTAAGCGTATCCAAAACGCCGGTACCGAAGTTGTTGAAGCAAAAGCCGGTGGCGGTAGCGCTACACTTTCCATGGGCGCAGCTGCAGCGCGCTTCTGCTTGTCACTAGTCAAAGGCATGCAAGGTGAAGATGTTATTGAATACGCCTATGTTGAAGGCAATGGTGAAGACGCACAGTTCTTCGCTCAGCCGGTACGTCTTGGTAAAAATGGTGTCGAAGAGTTGCTTTCTTACGGTGAGCTAAGCGCCTTTGAACAACAAGCCAAAGAAGACATGCTAGGCACCTTGAATAAAGATATTCAAGAAGGCATCGACTTCATGAATAAGTAATAGCCACCATGGCCGTTACTTCATGATATTGGCTAATAGCGATATCATGCTAAAAGCCCCTATAGTTCTGCTGTAGGGGCTTTTTTGTGCATTTATTTCCTTTCTCCTTACTGGTCTGACCATTTGTCGCTAAGCGTAAATTACTTTAATTTGCGCGCATATCCACCATAATTGGCTGAATAAAAATTGATGTGAACTGGGTCAATTTTGACAGCTTGCGGTGAATTTGATACCTTAACCGCACTTTTTGGTATGACCAATTTACCCAAAGCATAAATCAACGATGTCATTGAAAGTAAAAGCAGCGAAATTATCGGACGTGATCTTGGCCCAGCTTGAGAATATGATTCTTGAGGGATCGCTGGCACCAGGGGAAAAGCTTCCGCCTGAGCGTGAGCTGGCTAAGCAGTTTGAAGTATCACGCCCATCGCTGCGTGAGGCAATTCAAAAACTCGAAGCCAAGGGGTTGGTTACGCGCCGCCAAGGTGGTGGCACCTTTGTAAAGAATCAATTGGAAGAGGGCTTAAGTGATCCACTGTTTGAGTTGATCAGTAAGCACCCAGAGTCGCAGTTTGATTTGCTTGAGTTTCGCCACGCCCTCGAAGGTATCGCCGCCTATTATGCGGCATTACGCGGGACTCAAAATGACTTTGTAAAGGTAAAGCATAGCTTTGAAAAAATAGCGCAAGTAAGTGATGACCTGAGTGCCAAAGCGAAAGCTATTAACGCTTTTCACTTTTGTATCGCTGAAGCGTCTCATAACGTGGTGTTACTGCACTTAGTGCGTGGCATGCAAGCTTTACTAGAGCAAAACGTACTGCAAAACTTGCAGGTATTGATGAAGAAAACCGCCGTGTCGCAGCAATTAGCGCAGCACCGCAAAGTGTTGATGGACGCCGTCATTGAAGGCCGCCCAGAAGAGGCACGCCTGGCCAGTAATGCGCACTTAGCCTTTATCGAAGAAGCCTTACTGGAAGCAACGAAAGAGCATTCGCGTATTGAGCGCTCTTTGCGACGTACCAGAGCACAATAAATTCGCTGTGAGCCTCAGTTGAGCATCGCGCTTAAGCTGGGGCTTTTTGGCATTTTAAATTCGTATTTTAAACATAAGGAAAACTCCATATGTCTGAAGTCAATAACGTTGACGTAGACGCACTCGAAACCCAGGAATGGCTACAAGCCCTTGAGTCGGTTGTGCGTGAAGAGGGCGTTGAGCGAGCTCAATACATCCTTGAACAAGTGCTAGAGCAAGCACGTCTTGATGGCGTAGATATGCCAACTGGCACTACCACAAACTACGTCAATACCATCCCCGCTGACCAAGAGCCAGCGTACCCAGGTGATGTGAACGTTGAGCGTCGTATCCGCTCTATCATTCGCTGGAATGCGATTATGATTGTTCTGCGTGCCTCGAAAAAGGATCTTGACTTGGGTGGACACATGGCGTCTTTCCAATCATCAGCGGCATTTTATGAAGTTTGCTTCAACCACTTCTTCCGCGCGCCAAATGAGCAAGACGGTGGTGATTTGGTGTATTACCAAGGTCACATTTCACCGGGTATTTATGCACGTGCCTTCGTTGAAGGACGCCTGAGCGCAGAGCAGCTTGATAACTTCCGCCAAGAAGTAGATGGAAAAGGGTTACCTTCATACCCACACCCTAAGTTGATGCCTGAGTTTTGGCAGTTCCCAACTGTGTCTATGGGTCTAGGCCCTATCGCTTCAATCTATCAAGCTCGCTTCCTCAAGTATCTTGAAGGTCGTGGCCTGAAAGACACCAGCAACCAACGCGTTTATGCCTTCCTAGGTGATGGTGAAATGGATGAGCCAGAATCACGGGGCGCAATTTCCTTTGCCGCTCGTGAAGGTCTGGACAACTTATGCTACCTAATTAACTGTAACCTGCAGCGTCTAGATGGCCCAGTTATGGGTAATGGCAAGATTATCCAAGAGCTTGAAGGCCTGTTCAAAGGGGCTGGTTGGAACGTCATCAAAGTCGTGTGGGGCAGTGGCTGGGATAAATTACTGGCTAAAGACACCACCGGTAAATTGCTACAGCTGATGAACGAAACGGTTGACGGCGATTACCAAACCTATAAGTCAAAAGACGGTGCTTATGTGCGCGAGCACTTCTTCGGTCGTTACCCAGAAACAGCAGCTCTTGTTGCCGATATGACCGACGACGAAATCTTTGCCTTAAAGCGCGGTGGTCACGAGCCATCGAAGCTATTCGCAGCCTTTAAATCGGCGCAAGATACCAAGGGCCGTCCTACGGTGATCTTAGCGAAAACCGTTAAAGGTTATGGTATGGGCGATGCCGCCGAAGGTAAAAACATTGCTCACCAAGTGAAGAAAATGGACATGACCCACGTGGCTCACTTACGTAAGCGCCTAGGGTTAGAAGATCTTGTTTCCGAAGATGAGCTTAAAGACTTACCGTACCTGACCTTAGAAGAAGGCTCAAAAGAGTACGAGTATATGCACGCCCGTCGTAAAGAGTTGCATGGTTACACGCCAACGCGTTTGCCTAATTTCAGCGAACAGTTGCAGTTGCCGCAGATGGATGCGTTCAAGCAATTACTTGAAGAGCAAAAGCGTGATATTTCCACCACCATGGCATTTGTGCGTACTCTTAATGTATTGCTAAAAGACAAAGGCATTGGCAAAAACATTGTGCCAATTATTGCCGATGAAGCACGTACCTTCGGCATGGAAGGCTTGTTCCGTCAAATTGGTATTTATAATCCACGGGGCCAAAATTACAGCCCGGAAGACCGTGATATCGTTGCTTACTATAAAGAAGACCAAAAAGGTCAGGTGTTGCAAGAAGGTATTAACGAGCTCGGTGCGATGTCCTCATGGGTTGCTGCAGCGACCTCATACAGCACTAACGACCTACCGATGATCCCGTTCTACATCTACTACTCGATGTTTGGTTTCCAACGTGTAGGTGATATGGCGTGGATGGCTGGTGACCAACAAGCTCGTGGCTTCTTACTTGGTGCCACCGCAGGGCGAACAACGCTTAATGGTGAAGGGTTGCAGCACGAAGATGGCCACAGCCATATTCTAGCGAACACCGTGCCGAACTGTATTTCTTATGACCCAACCTTCGGCTATGAAGTCGCGGTTATCGTTCAAGATGGTATTCGCCGTATGTATGGTGAAGACCAAGAAAATATCTACTACTACCTGACGTTGATGAACGAAAACTATCATCAGCCAGCCATGCCAGAAGATGCGGAAGAAGGGATCCGTAAGGGTATTTATAAGCTCGAAAGCTACGAAGGCAACAAGGGCAAAGTACAGCTATTAAGCTCGGGTACGATCATGAACGAAGTGCGCAAAGCAGCGCAAATTCTAAGTGATGACTACGGCGTTAGCTCAGATATATTCTCGGTAACCTCGTTTAATGAGATCACCCGTGATGGTCAAGAAGCCGACCGCTATAACATGCTGCACCCAGAGGCAGAGGCGAAAGTGCCGTATCTGCAAACTGTATTAGGTGAAGAGCCTGCGATTGCGGCTACCGACTACATGAAGAACTACGCCGAACAAATTCGTGCCTTCATCCCGGCTGAGTCATATCGCGTACTGGGTACCGATGGCTATGGCCGCTCCGACAGCCGCGAGAATCTGCGCCGTCACTTCGAGGTGAATGCAGGTTACGTGGTGGTTGCTGCACTAACAGAATTAGCGAAACGTGGCGATGTAGAAAAATCTTTGATTGCAGAAGCAATCAAGAAGTTCGACATTGATGCCGACAAGATTAACCCGCTGCACGCTTAAGGGGTTTGCAAATGAGCATTGAAATTAAAGTACCTGATATTGGTGGCGATGAAGTTGAAGTCACCGAAGTGCTTGTCTCGGTAGGCGACAAGGTTGAAGTTGAGCAATCTTTGATTACCGTAGAAGGTGATAAAGCCTCTATGGAAGTACCTGCCAGCGAAGCGGGCGTAGTAAAAGAGATTAAAGTGAAAGAGGGCGATACCGTCTCTACCGGCACTTTGATTATGATTTTCGAAGGCGAGCAAGGCAATGCCGATACCGAGCCAAGCGAGGCGGCAGACAGCAGTGATGACAACAGCGGTGCTAGCAATCAAGCCGGCGCCGAGGTGGAAATTACTGTGCCTGATATTGGTGATGACGAAGTTGAAGTCACCGAAATTATGGTCAGTGTTGGTGATAGCGTTGAAGAAGAACAATCAATTCTTAACGTTGAAGGCGATAAAGCTTCTATGGAAGTGCCTGCGCCACAAGCTGGTAAAGTTAAAGAAATCAAAATCAATGTCGGCGACACCGTAAAGACAGGGTCGCTGGTATTTATCTTTGAAACCGCAGGCGGTGGCAGTGCCGAGAGTCCAAGCTCGAGCGATAGCGACAAGCAAGAAGCGAAAGCAGACAAAGACAGCGGCAGTGTTGAAGTTAAAGAAGTGACGGTGCCGGATATTGGCGGCGACGAAGTGGAAGTGACCGAAGTGATGGTCAGTGCCGGCGACACCGTTGATGAAGAGCAGTCGATTCTTAACGTTGAAGGCGATAAAGCTTCTATGGAAGTGCCTGCTCCTTTTGCCGGCAAAGTAAAAGAAGTGAAAGTTGCCGTGGGCGATACCGTGAAAACGGGCAGCTTAATCTTTACCTTTGAGGTGCAAGGCAGTGCCCCTGCACAGCAACAGGCTCCGGCTAAGCAACAATCAACAACTGCAAGCGGCGCGCAACCGCAAGAGCACAAGGCCAGTGGCCCAGCGCCAGCGAAGCGTGAAGACTTCGTTGAAAATGCTGATTATGCCCATGCTTCACCGGTAGTGCGCCGTTTGGCCCGTGAGTTTGGTATTAACCTAGCGAAAGTCAAAGGCACAGGCCGTAAAAACCGGGTGTTAAAAGAAGACGTGCAAAACTATGTGAAAGACTTAGTGAAGCAAGTTGAATCCGGTAGCGCAGGTAAAGGCGGCAGCGGTGCCGGTGTCGACTTGATCCCATGGCCAAAAGTCGACTTCAGCAAGTTTGGTGAAGTCGAAGAGAAGAAGCTATCGCGCATTCAAAAGTTGTCTGGTGCTAACTTACACCGTAACTGGGTACATATTCCTCATGTAACCCAATACGACGAAGCCGATATCACCAGCTTAGAGGCATTCCGTAAAGAGCAAAACGCGCTGGCTGAGAAGAAAAAGCTGGGCGTTAAAATCACTCCATTGGTGTTTGTGATGAAAGCGGCAGCCAAGGCGTTGGAAGAGTTCCCAACCTTTAACTCATCACTTTCAGAAGACGGCGAGAGCTTGATTCTGAAGAAGTATGTACATATCGGTATTGCGGTTGATACCCCAAATGGCCTCGTTGTTCCTGTGGTTCGTGATGTCAACAAAAAAGGCATTATGGAGTTATCACGCGAGCTGATGGATATCTCCAAAAAGGCCCGCGATGGTAAGCTAACCTCAGCCGATATGCAGGGCGGTTGCTTCACCATCTCTAGCCTCGGTGGCATCGGCGGCACTGCGTTTACGCCTATCGTCAATGCGCCTGAGGTGGCTATTTTGGGTGTCTCTAAGTCAGACTTTAAACCGAAGTGGAATGGTAAAGAGTTTGAGCCGCGCTTAATGGTGCCGCTAAGCTGCTCTTACGACCACCGTGTTATTGACGGTGCGCTGGCAGCACGCTTTACTGTGACTCTGGCAAATTACCTAAGCGATATTCGCCACTTGGTAATGTAAGCCATACAGATAATGAACTTTAATCCCAGTAATCGGTTTTTACTGGGATTTTTTTAAATTGCAATGATACAATCTTTGCACAATTTTTGTGAGCGATGGCATGTTGACAGCAAACCGTGTCATTGCTTCCCGTTCGGACAAAATAAGGTAATAGCATGAGCAACGAAATCAAAACACAAGTCGTTGTACTAGGCGGTGGTCCTGGTGGTTACTCTGCGGCATTCCGTGCTGCGGATTTAGGTTTGGAAGTGACCCTCGTTGAGTCACGCGCGACCCTAGGTGGTGTGTGCTTGAATGTCGGTTGTATCCCTTCAAAAGCACTTCTACACGTTGCTAAAGTGATTGATGACGCGAGCGAAATGGCGTCACACGGTGTTTCTTTTGGCAAGCCTGAAATTGACCTAGACAAGATCCGCGATTGGAAGGACTCTGTTATTGGTCAGCTGACTGGTGGCCTAGACGGCATGGCAAAAATGCGTAAAGTGAAAGTCGTGAGCGGCTACGGTAAATTCACTGGCAGCAATACCATTGACGTAGAAGGCGATGACGGCAAAACCACCATCACTTTTGATAATGCTATTATCGCGGCTGGTTCACAGCCGGTGAATCTACCTTTCATCCCTGAAGACGAGCGTGTTATTGACTCGACTGGCGCGCTTGAGCTGAAAGACGTACCAGAAAAACTATTGGTACTAGGTGGTGGTATTATCGGTCTTGAAATGGGCACTGTATACCGCGCTCTTGGCTCACAAATCGACGTGGTCGAATTTGCTGATCAGCTAGTTCCGGCAGCGGACAAAGACGTTATCAAGATTTACCAGAAGTACGTTAAAGACAAGTTCAACGTTATGCTATCGACTAAGGTAACCGGTGTTGAAGCGAAAGACGACGGTCTATACGTTACTTTTGAAGGCAAAAATGCGCCGGCGGAGCCTGTGCGTTACGACAAAGTATTAGTTGCTGTCGGTCGTACACCAAATGGTAAGTTGGTTGATGCCGACAAAGCCGGTGTTAACGTTGATGAGCGCGGCTTTATCAACACCGATAAGCAAATGAAGACCAATGTTGAGCATATCTATGCCATTGGTGACATCGTTGGCCAGCCTATGCTTGCTCACAAAGCTGTTCATGAAGGCCATGTTGCCGCTGAAGTAATTTCTGGCAAGAAGCACTATTTTGATCCTAAGTGCATTCCTTCAATTGCCTACACAGACCCTGAAATTGCATGGGTTGGTGTCACTGAGAAAGAAGCAAAAGAGCAAGGGCTGAATATTGAAACAGCGGTATTCCCATGGGCTGCTTCAGGTCGTGCGATTGCTTCATCACGCACCGAAGGTCAAACTAAACTCATTTTCGATAAAGACACAGATCGTCTTATCGGTGGTGCAATGATCGGTATCAACGCTGGCGAAATGCTGGGTGAGATTGGTCTAGGTGTGGAAATGGGCGCCGATGCCGAAGACATCGCTTTAACCATCCACGCGCACCCAACGCTTAATGAGTCAATCGGTCTCGCGGCTGAAATTTTCGAAGGGTCAATCACTGACCTACCGAACAAAAAAGCTGCGAAAAAGAAGAAGTAAGCTTCTTCAACTGAATTTAAAAACCCGGCTTAGTACCGGGTTTTTTTATGTTTGCATATGACCAAAGCGCGGTTGCTACCATCACTACCTATACATTAGCGGCACTCGCGGGTGTAGCTTGGTTTTATCAGCTCCTTGGTCATGGTTTTTATTACCTTACACCAGCGTTCGGTGGCCTTTGCTTGGTGCTTTTTCGCCATTGGCCCTTGAGTCAGTGCCGCTTTATGCGCCGCCAGCGCCGTGTAGTGGTAGGCGGCAACGTTGAACTGCGCTTGAGTTGCAAATGCGTGGTTTATACTTTCGACATTCTCCAGTGTGTCATCAATAAAGGCGATATTACGAATTTGCTTATCGGGTGATAGCGTGTCGTTGTACTGGATCACAAAGCACAGTAGGTTTTTGCCTTTATCTTGGCCTGCTAAATACATCACTCCTTGGCGATAGGAAATGCGACGCTGGCTGTCACTATCACACGATGAGTAGGGGCTGGCTTTACTAGCAAGTCCTGCAAACTTGGGCGCATGGGTGGCAAAAAAGCTCAGTAAATTGCCGCCATCTGGTAGTGTTAAGTCGGTAAACTGGTCTTCTGTAGCAGAAATCGTTTGGTTACCACGTGCCGTCTCAACCATTAGCCTCACCCCTTGACTGCTTAACCGTGCCAATATGGCGGGGACGTTATCTCGAGTGTAAACCATGGTGTTAAGCGCAAATAATAGGTCTGAGGCTTCAATAAGCTCCAGACTTGTGTCGGCGACACGCGGAGCTGATTGTGCAGTGACTAACTCACTTTGCCACGCATACCAAGCGGCCCCACCGAGATACTGGCACTCACTCGAGGATTGGTCGTCAGCGCAGGCGATCATCGTCAGCGTATCGTCGTTATCCATCACTACCAGAGTGTTTTCTGGCTCGCCCCACTGCATTACTTGCTGCTCTAGCATAGCAAACGAATCGGTGGTTAAAATGCTCTTTGCTGACTCAGCATACACATGGGTGCTCAGAGTCAGGGTGGCGATGCCTGTAAGTAAGGCATAGTAAGTCAAAGATAAAAAGCGCATGGCATTAAGCTCCTGCTAAATCGTCGAGTATGTGGCCAGCACCTTGAAACGCCAAGGCGGCGATCGTCAATGTGGGGTTACCCGTACCAATGGTTGGAAACACACCGCTTCCTACCATATACAGGTTAGCATGGTCCCATGATTGTTGGCGGTGGTTAAGCACCGAGGTCGCTGGGTCATCCCCCATGCGATAGGTGCCAACGATATGCCCTGCGCCATAAAACTTAAAATTATGTAAGGTGCCACTGTCATCCTGGTATTGGAATTTTGTCGCCGAGGCATCCTCGGCATTACTGAGGTTGGGCTCGCCGGGGTCTTGAGTATATTCGGTGGCGCCTAATTGGGTGAACAACTCTGTGGTAATTTGTTTCGCCGAAACAAATGCCTTACGCTCGTAATCGGATGCCAAGCGGTAGGTGACCTTGGGTCTTGGCAAGCCAAGGTTGTCCTTCAGCGTCGAAGATAGCTCGACTCGGTTATTGGCATCGGGGAGTTGCTCAATTAGGTAACCTAAACGCAGTTGACGGGTGTAGGCCTGATTCAAGGTCTGCACCAGTTGTTGACCGAACAACTTACTATTCGCCGGTAAGTTATCATCTAAGCGTAGCTGTTGTCCTTGTTGATTCACCGAGTTGCCGTTCAACTGACTATTGTTCTGCCCAAATATGAAATCAGCGAGCGTCGTGCCGGGATCATTAGCGGCCCATTGCCAGCCCTCGTTACCAATCTCGATGCGATAAGCTGAGCGCTGTTTACGAAAGTCGCCATCGCGCAGCGATTCAATGCCACCTGTGGAAAGTGGACCGCGATACGGGTAAATTGGCTTTTCCGCTAGTCCCCAGCCTAAATACATAATATGGTCCATGAGGTTGCGGCCCACCTGATCGCTGCTGTTAGCAACCCCGTTTTCGAAGCCAGGGTTTTTATTCGACATAAGCAGTAGTTTCGGAGTTTCAATAGCGTGCGCGGCAAGCACAAAGCGTTTGCCAGTGACCGAACCCTGACCAGTGGCAATGCCGTTAGCATGGGTATAGCTGATGTAATCAATGGCGCATACCTGTTGGGTCGTGCTATCGAGCTGGATATTGCTTGCCACATGTTGATAGCGGATCTCAACGTTGCCGGTTTGCAGTGCTCGAGCCAAGGTCACGGTGGCATCATATTTAGCCTGAATGGGGCAAATAGGTATGCAGTTGGTGTTGCCGGCGCATTGGCGGCGCTCACCGGGGCGAGAGTTTCGTCCCTGTGGCGTTGGCGATACATAGACTTCATTGCCCTCATATTTCATGCCCAAGGTGGCATGCTCGTAGACTCTGTCTTGTAGGGCAGGGACGATCCCCGGCATGGGGAAATCATAATGAGCGCCGTAGGTGCCGCTGGGGTCGACGCCAAACTGCTCATACAGGCGTTGCATCCGCTGTTTGTCGCCAGCGACGTTTATCTCTTGGTCCGCTTTTTCATAAAACGGCACTAAGTCCTGATAAAACTGCTCACCACCGGGCCAATCAACCCCTTGGCCATACAAGGTTTTAAGCTCAAAATCTTGTGGTAACAAGCGCAAGCAGGTGCCTAACCAATGCCATGTGGTACCGCCACCGATGCGTTCGTAGGAGCTGGCAAAAGCAAACTTAGCATTTAAACTCGTGCCGCTGACATTGGCATCTTGCGGTGGATAATCAAAGTAACATTGTGTCGGCTTACGCCAAGCATCCACTTGTAATACTGTGTATCTTGGTGTGTTTTCGGTACTGGGATCGGGTAAGCCAAGGGGATTGTTTAGGCTATTTGCCACCGCATTCTGTGTTGCCGGTGGGTACGGGCTTTCAGGTGTTTTTGCGGCAGCTTTAAAAAATGTATCCATATATTTGGAGCGATCAGCGGGCACGGCAGGTCCGGCCTCTAAAATAAGTACCTTTTTACCTGCTTTGCCAAGCTCGTAGGCGACAATGGCACCTGCGATTCCCGCGCCGACAATCACCACATCATATTCGGTTTTGCTATTCATCATGCTACTCCTTATTGCTCGCTGCTGTGGCCGGTAAAGTCACTTAATGTGGCGCTGGGTTTCTCCGCCCAATAGCCGTAGCGTTCATTCGAATCGCCCATAGGGTGGGCTTGCATGACCTGCCACACCAGCCCTGCAGAGTAAGCTTTACTTGACACTATGGTGAAGTCGGTACGGCTATTGTCCTTTGGGACACTGGGCCAGGCCCCCATATACCAAAGGTAAATCAGTTGTCGGCAGGCCATAGTGAAGTCAGCGCCGTTGCGCTCGCTGAGCATGGCCTCACCAATTTTTTGATCTGACAAGGGCGGTTGAACGCTTTTTAGGTCGCTGTAAGTGGCGAGAATTTTGCTGCTTAAGCCGTTACTTTGCTCATCAACCTTTTCTTGCCACAGCGGCAGGTACTCAGATTTGATATCAATAGGGTCGATTTGCGGCGCGAGTTTGCTCTCGGCAAAGCCTGTTAAAACGGCACTCAAGCCGATGAAATCATCCATTTTACTCATTACTTTTCTCCTTTGGCTTGTGCACGTTGTAGTAGGTAGGTGAAATCAGCAAAGCGGCCATTGGTCATAGCGGCATTGTTGTGACAGCCAATACAGCTTGATGACGTTTGTTTAACCTCGCCTTGTATGTAAGTCTCCAAGGTGGTATTGGCAAGAAAACTGGGGGCTGGGACGCCGGTTGGATCCGTTTTACTTTTAGCGTCTGTGGGCCACTGAGTGCTTACTAGTTCGTAGTTCACCCAAACGCTTTCGGCAAAGGCGTGCTTGAGTTGGGCATGATATTTCTGGTTCAGCTTGTTGGTCGCCTCGTCAATTGCAATTACGCGTTCAACCTGCGAGGGTTGCGTATGGGGTGTGCTTGGGTCCCACGGGCGTGGTGGCGGAGTATTCACCGCAGTGCAATCATCGCAGTTGGGCCGGTAATAGTTGTAGCTCTGCTTAGTTGCCGGTTGGCCTTGCGTGGGTGCATTATTAATATGCTCGAAGGTAGACCAAATCCATTGTGGGTTGCCTGCTACTTTTGTGGCGATATGAAAACCAACTAAACCAACCCGCTGCAATTGGCACGCAGCTTGGACTCCCTGGTTTTCGTCGGGATTGTTATACACATAGGCATCTACGGTATAAAAACGGCTGCGATCATCGCCTGGGCCCATCACTTTCCAAGCGGCTTTTATCATAATTGCGCCGTCTTTATCCTTACTGTTATCGGTAGACGGAAAGTCAGCGTCGCCTTTGAATTTATGTTGCCCTTGCTGGTTATAGAGTTCGTTATCAACGATGTAATCGAACATCTTTTTATTGGTGAGAATTTCAAAGCGCGTGTACTGGCCATTTTGGTCTATCAGGGGCCCGGTTTGAAACGGCTCACCGCTTTCATCAAGCACATTCGGAGTTTTCCCCACTTGCGACAGCACTAACGCATTATTAGGTGCATCGCACTGAGTTGGCGGCGGGTTGTGCTCTTTCCAGCCGGGCGGTTTGGCGCCGCCAGCTAAAAATATATCGCGACTTTCCTTATAGTGCTGCCATACCACAGCGTTGCCTTGTTGGCCTATGGTTTTGCTGGTATCCGGCAGACCGTCCGCATTTGCAGGCCAATTCAGAGCAATAAAGGACTGCCAAGAAAATACATCAAAGTCATGCTGTAAAGACTGCAATGTGACTGGCTCGGTGACGCTGATGTCTTTGGGTAGATGGGGGGTTAACTGTTGTGTGGGCGCTGTTTGCGCATGGCCGTTAGCAAACGTACTGAGTGCGCCAACAGTGGCAACAGCAATGAGGGGTAGCCTCATATTCAGCTCCTTGAATCAATAGGGTAATGACGGTTAACACGCACTCAGTGCCTGTTAGGTGTACTAACCAATGTAGATTCAAACGCTGGGACTTCACATTACAGTGGGTTACACCGCTAACTGATAGTGGACAACGGGCCAGTCCCCCAGTGGATCATGGTGCACATACTGGCGCTGAAAGCGCATACCTAGGCGCTTCATGACGGCGATGGAACCAAGATTTTCGGCCATCGCGATGGCGCTGAAGTAACGTATTTCTGGTTGCTGTTCAGCAAGACCATGAAGCACCGCATGAGCCGCTTCAGTGGCATAACCTTGGCCCCATGCTGAGTGTTTAAAGCGCCAACCGAGCTCAATATCGTGCCATTTTGGTGCGTCACTGAAAAAATCAAAAGGGCGCACGAGTATCCAGCCGAGATAGGCATCATCTGCGATACGGTTCACTTGCCAAATGCCCCAGCCCTTTGCAGGATTAAGGTAGGCGCGAAGGCGAGGTACAAACACTTCGTTGATGCTTGCTCTGGAGGTGGGTGTTCCACCATTAATATAGCGCATCACCTCGGGGTCTTGGTCTAGTTCGTACAATAGCTCGGCGTCGCTAAGATCCATAAGGCGAAAGCGTAATCGCGCGCTATTGGTTAGGTTAACCATGTTCTTGCATCCTTAATTCGCTTACAATAAGCGGCTATCGTCGACCTGAGGTGTGTGGTGACTAATTCTGTATTAAAACTTCGTGCGCAGCAAATTGCTGATGCTAAACGCGAATACAAAGCCCGAGGCAGTAAGCTCAGCCGTTGTGAACACTGCTTGTTAGCGCAGTCATTATGTATTTGTGCCGGGGTTAAAACGGTGCCTTGTGATGTTGCCGTGTGTTTGCTGATGTATCACAATGAGAGTTTTAAACCCTCTAATACCGGTCGGCTCATTGCCGATATCGTGCCGCAGAACTTTGCTTTTCGCTGGGATAGAACCGATCCAGACCCTGCATTATTAGCGCTATTAGAAGATAGTCGTTATCAGCCGTGGGTGGTGTTCCCGGAGCAAGGCGTTGAACCACAACGAGTCTGTACTGAGGTACAGCCTATTGAGGGCAAAACGCCTTTGTTTATTTTCCTTGACGGCACTTGGCGTGAGGCGAAAAAAATGATGCGTAAATCGCCTTATTTAGATGGTTTTCCGGTGCTATCCATTGCCCCAGAGCAGGTGTCGGACTATCGCTTACGTATTGCCCCACATGAGCATCAGTTAGGGACTGCTGAAGTGGCTATTATGGTTTTAGAGTTAGCTGAACAGCACCAAGCTGCAAGCAAGCTCGCCGAGCATTTTATTGACTTTCGCAACGCTTATCTTAAAGGTAAACGTTCTAAGCTTTAGCCCCCACAGATATTCATTTAATAGCCTGATTTTGCTAGACTCGGTGTTCCTTTTTTAATCCACTAGGGATGCCAAGCTGCGCATGAATGCACGTCTATGTTTGCTGGCCTGTGCCGTGGCTCAAAGTTTGAGTCTCAGTGCACACGCTGATGAAAGTGATATTGAAAAGATCATTGTAACGGGTGACTTTAAAAGCGAATCAATCCAAGAGCTTAGCGCTAGCGCAAGCTTGTTCTCCGAGGCCGATATTGCCTCCCGCGAAGCCAAATATTTAGATGAGCTACTTAACCAAGCTGCCAATGTGAATTTTACTGCCGGCGCGTCGCGCGGTAAGTTTGTGCAAATTCGTGGTATCGGCTTGCGTTCGCAGTTTGTTGACCCTGTTAATCCATCGGTCGGAGTGGTGATTGATGGTATTAATTATTCCGGCCTTGGCGGCGCCGCAATGCTGTTTGATGTTGACCAAGTAGAGATTTATCGAGGCCCACAAGGCACGCGTTTTGGCGCCGATGCGCTCGCGGGGATGATCCACATGGAAAGCGCTGAGCCAACCTTGGAGCCTAGTGTTAAGGTGAAGCTCGGTGCGGGTAACTACAATGCGTGGGATGCTGGTATTGCTGCAGGCACCGGGTTTGGTGAAAAAAGCAGTGTGCGCGCGAGCTTCTATCAAAATAAGTCAGACGGCTATGTTGATAACCAATACCTTGATAGCAACAGTCAAAATATTGATGAACAAGTCGCCCGCATAAAGCTGCACTCGCAAATTACAGAGCATTGGCGTACGGAACTCGTTGCTCATTATATGGATATTGATAACGGCTATGATGCGTTCACCTTAGATAATTCCCGTATCAGTGTGGCCGATGAGCCCGGTAAAGATACTCAAGAGAGTGTAGCTGTGGGGCTGAGCAACATCTACAGTGGCTTTAACTTTGCCGATGTGCAATTTAACTTAACCGGTTTAGACGCTGACCTTTTGTATAGTTACGATGAAGATTGGGTGTGTAATGACCCCGAGCAGCCAGCGTTGTGTTTAGAGGGCTTGCATCCCTACGCTTACAGCTCCACTGACAGTTATCAACGTGACCGTCAAGATTACACTGCAGAGCTACAACTTAGCGGTAAAGCGGGGAATTGGGTCACTGGGCTATATTACCAATCTCGCGATGTTGACTTATTGCGCCAGTACACCTGGAATGCCGGTGATTTCACATCGACCTATGACAGTGAAAATATTGCCTTATATGGGCAAATAGAAACGCCTATCAGCGACAAAACGCGGTTGGTCACGGGACTTCGCGTAGAGCGCAATGAGGGCCAATACAGTGACTCCGCTGCGGTCGTCGAGAATGTGGACGACACCATGGTCGGTGCAAAAGTGGCACTTGAGTATCAAGTAGTGCCGAGAACGATGATTTATACCAGTATCAGCCGAGGCTACAAAGCCGGTGGTATCAATGCCGAAGCCATCGCCAAGGCCAATGATGAAGGGTTAAGCCAAGATGCTGATTTTTTCTTAAACCATCGCACTTTCGACCCAGAGTACTTATGGAATGCTGAGTTCGGCGTGAAGGGCAGCTCAGCCGATAAGCGCCTTAATTTGCGCATCACCGCGTTTTATATGTATCGCGATAATATCCAGCTAAAGGCCTGGAAAACCGAAGACCAGCAGTTCGCAGGCTACTTTGATAACGGCAACAGCGGCGAAAACTACGGCCTTGAAATTGAAGGCGAGTATGCTGTTTCTAAGCGCTTAACCTTAACGGGCAGTGTCGGTGCACTGGACAGTGAAATCGATGGTTTTGTTACCGCTGAGGGCGTTGATCAAAGTGACCGCGATCAAGCGCAAGCGCCCCATTATCAGTATGCATTGAACGCCCGTTTTGACATCACCGACGCGCTATTCGTGAACTTAGGGGTAGAAGGCAAAGACGAATACTATTTCTCAAATAGCCATAATTCGAAGTCGCCGAGCTACAACCTTGTTAATGCCAGTGTTGGCTACCAAGCCGAATATTGGGGAGTGAACTTCTGGGTGCGCAATGCCCTAGATAAAGACTACTACAATCGCGGCTTTAAATTCGGCAATAACCCAGTGAATGGTTACATCGCGCAAACTTACGTGCAATATGCCGAGCCAAGAGTTGCAGGCGTCAGCTTTAACTACGGTTTTTAGAGAGCAATAAAAAACGCGAGCCTAAGCTCGCGTTTTTTCTATTATGCTTGATAGTTCAAGCGCCGGTCACGACATTACTTCAGTAATGACTCTGTTAATACCGGGCGAATCTCTTTTACAATTGCTTTAGCGAGTTTTGGTGAACCGCAGATCACATTACCGCTTTTCTCGTGGTTAGCACCGCCAGCAAAATCCATCACCAAACCACCGGCTTCTTTTACCAATAGTTGACCGGCAGCGGTATCCCAAGGCTTCAAACCAATCTCAAAGAAGCCATCAACACGGCCTGCCGCCACATAGGCCATATCTAACGCGGCAGAGCCCGCGCGACGAATATCGGCAGTGTATACAAATAGCGATTTAAACGCTTCCATGTATGCATCCATGTGATGCTTTTGCTTAAATGGGAAGCCTGTGGCTAGCACTGTGCCAGAAAGCTCTTTAGCGTTACTAACACGAATACGCTTGCTGTTAAGTTGCGCGCCTTGACCTCGACTTGCAGTGAAAAGCTCACCACGGATAGGATCATAGACAACGGCCTGTTCGATACGGCCTTTTACCTTTAAGGCAATAGAGACGCAGAAGTGCGGGATATCTTTAATGAAGTTAGTGGTGCCATCGAGGGGATCGATCACCCAAAGGTAGTCAGCATCAGTGCCATTATGTTGGCCTAACTCTTCCCCTATAATACTGTGGTTAGGGTAAGATTTTAAGATGGTTTCGCGAATAACGGCTTCCGCCTCTTTATCAACGCTGGTTACAAAGTCATTGCTGCCTTTTTGGCTGGCTTCTACTTTTGATAAATCTTCACAGGCGCGCAAAATCACCTTGCTTGCGTTTCGCGCAGCGCGAATCGCAATGTTTAACATCGGATGCATAGCATTACCTTTGGGTTGTAAAAGAACAATATTTCGAGCCGGCGTATTCTAGCGGTTTTTCAACTAAAGTAAATACGCGAGTAAAAATAACCTGATGATTTTTTGTGCAGTGCTGTTTTGCTTATAAAAATTTTTCAGCGGCTCTCTATCTAGGGTTATGATAAACTACGGCGTATTGTAATTTACTAAAGAATAAACACCGTACTATGGCACTTGAGAACATTCGCATCGTTTTGGTTAACACCTCGCATTCAGGTAATATTGGCTCGGCGGCTCGAGCAATGAAAACCATGGGTTTTAGTAACCTTTATCTTGTTGACCCAGCCTGTGAAATTGATAGTCATGCCAGCGCACTCGCAGCTGGAGCTACGGATGTTTTAGGGCAGGCTCAGGTGGTCGATACGCTAGAGCAAGCACTTGAAGGCTGTGTATTGGCCATAGGCACTAGCGCCCGTTCTCGCACTTTGAGCTGGCCGATGGTCGACCCTCGTCAATGCGGTGAAAAACTTGTTAAAGAGGGCGAGAGCAGCCCTGTGGCATTGGTTTTTGGTCGTGAAAACAGCGGCTTAACCAACGAAGAGTTGCAGCTATGTAATTTCCATGTCTGTATTCCTGCGAACCCAGATTACAGCTCATTGAACCTAGCCATGGCGGTACAAACTCTGTGTTATGAGACGCGCATGCAGTTTTTAGATACTCAAGAGCAAGCGGTCGAACAAGACGACAACGAGTACCCCACCAACGAACAAATGCAGCGCTTCTATGAACACTTGCAAAGTACCTTTAGCAACACCGGATTTATCATCAAACAGCACCCTGGCCAGGTGATGACAAAACTAAAACGTTTGTTTAACCGTGCCCGCCCAGAGCAACAAGAGCTCAATATTCTGCGCGGTATGCTGACTTCCGTAGATAAACAGCAAAACAACCAAGACTGATACTCAGAAACGTCACTAGAGCGCCACTGTAAAGGGGCGCTCGTGATCCCTCTATACACTGCAGGTTAATACTTGACTATTTTACTCAGGTAATTACAATGACAGTCAATACCCGAGTATTTTACTCAAGTACTTCCAGTAAATACTTGACTCTAATACTCAGGTAATTAAAATTCACACTCTTGAAGAGTATGGGGGCGATATGAAGTTAACATCCAAAGGCAGATATGCGGTTACCGCGATGCTCGATGTTGCGCTGCACACCGATGCAGGGCCCGTTCCCCTTGCCGATATTTCACAGCGGCAGGAAATCTCATTATCTTATCTTGAACAATTATTCGCTCGCCTACGTAAGCAAGGGTTAGTGACCTCAGTGCGCGGTCCAGGCGGCGGTTATTTACTAGGTAAAGAAGCCGGTGCTATTTCGGTCGGCGATGTTATCAGTGCGGTTAATGAGTCGGTGGATGCCACTCGTTGTCATGGCGCTGATGGTGGGTGTCAAAGCGGCATGCGCTGTTTGACCCACACTTTGTGGTCTGACTTAAGTCAGCGCATAGAAGAGTTTTTACATGGTATTAGTTTATCTGAGTTAGTCAGCAAATCTGACATTAAAGAAGTGGCCGATCGCCAAGATAAACAGCTTAATGATGCCATTAGCAAGTTAGAAAATATTCAAGTCAGCTGTCAACTGTAAGCAACTAGGTTGCCGTAAGCGGAGAAAGTAATGAAGTTACCGATTTATTTAGATTATGCAGCAACAACGCCGGTGGACCCGCGCGTTGCCGAAGAAATGATGCAATGCCTGACAATGGAAGGTAATTTTGGTAACCCCGCATCGCGTTCACACCGCTTCGGTTGGCAAGCGGAAGAAGCGGTCGATCAGGCGCGTCACGACATTGCCGATTTAATCAACGCCGATGCCCGTGAAATTGTATTTACTTCAGGTGCGACTGAATCGAATAACCTAGCTATTAAAGGCGCCGCTAACTTTTATAAGAAAAAAGGTAAGCACGTGATTACCGTGCGTACCGAGCACAAAGCGGTGATCGATACCTGTCGTGAGCTTGAGCGTCAGGGCTTTGAAGTGACTTATATGGACGTTGAAGAAAACGGCCTACTTGATTTGAAAAAGCTGGAAGCAGCAATGCGTGACGACACCATTTTGGTGAGCGTGATGCACGTAAATAACGAACTTGGTGTCATTCAAGATATCGCCACCATCGGTGAGATGTGTCGCGAACGTAAAATTATGTTCCATGTCGACGCCGCTCAAAGCGCCGGTAAGGTGAAAATTGACTTACAAGAGTTGAAAGTCGACTTCATGTCATTTTCTGGCCACAAAGTATATGGCCCCAAAGGCATTGGTGCATTGTATGTGCGCCGTAAGCCACGTGCGCGTTTAGAAGCGCAAATGCACGGTGGTGGTCATGAGCGTGGTATGCGCTCGGGCACGCTGGCAACGCATCAAATCGTTGGCATGGGCGCGGCATTCCGCTATGCCAAACAGGACTTTGATAAAGACCATGCACACATCAGTGCCCTGCGTCAGCGTTTAATTGACGGCATTATGAATGACATGGACGAAGTGTATTTTAACGGTGCACCGGAGCAATCGGTTCCTGGTATTACCAACATTAGCTTCAACTTTGTTGAGGGTGAGTCGCTGTTAATGGCAGTGAAAGACATTGCCGTATCTTCTGGCTCAGCCTGTACATCAGCAAGCTTGGAGCCGTCTTACGTGCTGCGTGCACTAGGTCGTAACGATGAGCTAGCACACAGCTCGATTCGCTTCAGTATTGGTCGTTTCACCACTGAAGAGGAAATCGATTACACCGTAAAACTTATTAAAGAGTCCATTGGCCGCTTGCGTGAAATGTCTCCATTGTGGGAGATGCACCAAGAAGGGATTGATTTAGAATCGGTTGAATGGGCACATCATTAAGCCTTGGCGAATGACAAGGTAGCGAGGTAAAAGTTATGGCATACAGTGATAAAGTAATTGATCATGTTGAAAACCCACGTAACGTGGGCGTTCTAGACAAAAACGATCCCAGCGTTGCAACTGGTATGGTCGGCGCACCTGCGTGTGGCGACGTTATGAAGTTGCAAATCAAGGTATCTGATACAGGTGTCATCGAAGACGCTAAGTTCAAAACCTATGGCTGTGGTAGTGCAATCGCATCATCATCGCTGGTCACCGAATGGGTGAAAGGCAAAACTTTAGATGAAGCGGCGACTATCAAAAATACCGACATCAGTGCAGAGCTAGAGTTACCACCAGTGAAAATTCACTGTTCAATCCTAGCGGAAGATGCAATCCAAGCAGCAATCAAAGATTACAAGAGCAAGCAAGACAAATAAGGCGGCAGTATATGGCAATCACCTTAACAGACTCAGCAGCAGACCGAGTTAAATCCTTCCTCGCAAACCGTGGCAAGGGCATAGGTTTGCGCGTGGGGATTAAAACCACCGGCTGTTCGGGGCTTGCCTATGTGCTAGAGTTTGTCGACGAGCTCAGCGAAGGAGATCAAACCTTCGAAGACAAGGGCGTAACCCTGATCATTGATGCAAAAAGCCTGGTGTATATTGATGGCACTGAACTGGACTTCACCAAAGAAGGGTTGAATGAAGGGTTTAAGTTTAATAACCCGAACCAAAGTGGTGAATGTGGCTGCGGCGAGAGCTTCACTGTTTAATAACCAGCAGTGAGTACGCCGAAGCGGTGTGCATCGCACGTTTTTAAGCCCTACCCAATGTAGGGCTTTTCATTATAGGGTTTAACCAATGCGTTATTTTGAACTATTTTCTATTCCAGTCAGCTTTACGGTTGATTTAACCTTAATTAATGAGCGCTATTTAGAATTGCAACGTGCTGCTCACCCAGACAGACACAGTGGTGGCAGTGAGCGAGATAAGCTCGTCGCCGTGCAAAAAACAGCGGAAATCAATGATGCGTTGCAAACGCTTAAGCACCCAGTAAAGCGCGCAGAGTATATGCTGGCTGAGCTTGGGGTGGACCTACGCGGCGAACAGCAGACGCTGCAAGACCCTGAATTTTTGATGCAGCAAATGGAGCTCCGTGAAGAGCTTGAAGAATTGCAATCAGCCAGCGATCCGGATGCGGCCATCGCTGAGTTTGAAAAGCATATTGCTGCCTTAGATAAGCAATACAGCAATGAACTCGCGACGCTGTTAGCGAGCGACGATTCAGCACAATGGCACAAGGCTGCAGATGACGTGCGCAAACTGAAGTTTGTCTACAAGTTACGAGACGAACTAGAACGCATTGAAGATGAGTTATTTGACTAGCGCATTAAACGAAAAGGTTTTTTAGATTACATGGCATTATTGCAAATCGCTGAGCCGGGGCAAAGCGCGGCACCACATGAACATAAACTCGCTGTGGGAATTGATTTAGGCACCACCAACTCGCTTGTTGCTACGGTGCAAAGCGGCGAGGCAAAAACCTTAGCTAATGAGCAAGGTGAGGCCATTTTACCCTCTGTTGTGCGTTATTTAGAGCAAGACGTGGTCGTCGGCACTGACGCGCAGCAGCACGCTGCAGATGACCCTCATAATACGCTGATCTCGGTTAAGCGCTTTTTAGGTAAGACCCAAGCGGAAATCGAAGCCAGTTACGGCCAGCTGCCGTATCAGTTCACTGATACCAATAACAGCCTGCATATTCACACTCGTCAAGGCGATGTTAGCCCAGTACAAGCTTCCAGTGAGATTCTCAAAGCATTGCGTAACCGCGCCGAGCAAAGCTTCGGCGGTGAGGGCATCACCGGGGCGGTGATCACCGTGCCTGCCTATTTTGATGATGCCCAGCGCCAAAGCACCAAAGATGCGGCTCAATTAGCAGGGCTAAAAGTGTTGCGCTTACTAAATGAACCAACCGCAGCAGCGGTGGCATACGGTTTAGATTCGGGCCAAGAAGGGGTGATTGCCGTTTATGATCTCGGTGGCGGTACCTTCGATATCTCTATTTTGCGCTTAAACAAAGGCGTGTTTGAAGTGCTGGCAACCGGTGGCGACTCCGCTTTGGGCGGCGATGACTTTGATTCTTTGCTGGTGGATTACTTTAAGCAGCAGACCGGCGTTACGCAATTAACGGCCAATACCTTACGGTTATTTATCAATAAAGCCAAAGCCTGTAAGGAAGCACTGACAAGCTATGGCAAAGTGAATGTGGTATTGGAATTTGATGGTCAATCTCATACCGTTACCGTGACCCGTGAACAGTTTGCCGAGCTGGCACAGCCGCTGGTTAAGAAAACCTTACGCAGCTGTCGCCGGGCGTTAAAAGATGCCCAAATCAGCAACGAAGAAGTGCTCGAAGTGGTGATGGTCGGTGGCTCGACTCGAATGCCGGTAGTGCGTGAGCAAGTGGCCGAGTTTTTTGCCAAACAGCCATTAACCAGCATTGACCCAGATCGTGTTGTTGCCGTCGGCGCTGCGATTCAAGCCGATATTTTAGTCGGTAATAAGCCTGACTCTGATATGTTATTGCTTGATGTGTTGCCGCTGTCTTTAGGATTAGAAACCATGGGTGGCTTGGTGGAGAAAATCATTCCCCGCAATACCACAATTCCGGTTGCACGGGCGCAAGAGTTCACCACGTTCAAAGATGGGCAAACAGCCATGTCGTTACATGTTTTGCAGGGCGAGCGAGAGCTGGTTGACGATTGTCGTTCTCTGGCGAAATTTAGCTTAAAAGGAATCCCGCCCATGGCCGCTGGTGCAGCGCACATTCGGGTTACCTTTAATGTTGATGCTGATGGCTTACTCAGTGTGACGGCGATGGAAAAATCCACCGGTGTGCAAGCAGAGATTCAGGTCAAACCTTCTTATGGTCTATCTGATGATCAGGTTGCCGAGATGCTTACATCGTCAATGAGCAACGCGAAAGAGGACATGCAAGCGCGTATGCTTAAAGAGCAGCAAGTAGAGGCGCTACGGGTTGTTGAGGCACTAGAAGCTTCATTGGCAACCGACAGTCACTTGCTTGATGAGCAAGAGTTGAATGCGCTGCGAGCAGCCATGGCGGAGCTCACGGAAATTAGCAGTCAGGCCGATGAGCCACAGCAAATTAAACAAGCAATTGAGAAAGTTGATGCGGCCAGCAGCGAGTTCGCTGCGCGCCGTATGGATGCATCCATTAAAAAGGCTCTTACGGGCCAGTCAGTAGACGAGGTATAAGCAATGCCACAGATTATCTTTTTACCCCATGATGAATTGTGCCCCGATGGCGCGGCTTTAGAGGCAAAAGAGGGCGAAACAGTCCTTGATGTGGCACTGAAAAATGGCATCAGTATTCCCCATGCTTGCGAAAAATCTTGTGCCTGCACTACCTGTCACGTGGTGATCCGCGAAGGGTTTGATTCTTTAGAAGAAAGTGATGAACTTGAAGATGACATGCTTGATAAAGCCTGGGGACTTGAGGCCGAATCACGCCTTGGGTGCCAAGCCAAAATTCATGACGAAGACTTAGTGGTTGAAATTCCCAAATACAACCTCAACATCGTTAATGAAGAGCATTAATTTGGTTCGAACTTAATTTATGCAAAAAGCCGCTGTAATTTATCTTCAGCGGCTTTTTTGTTTTGGAGGCGCGTTATGGATTCAGCTTGGATATTTCAACACTCATTTATTGATGGGCAATGGCTAAAAGGAGAGGGGGAGTTTGCCGTAACTAACCCCGCCGATGGGAGCGAGATAGTGCGTGCCTCAAGGGTGAGCCCTTCTCAGGTAGAGCAGGCAATAACGAGTGCACAACGTGCTTTTAAAGATCTCAAAACAACCACTGCTGAGCAGCGCAGCGAAGTACTCTACCGTTGGTATGAGTTGATTATGAAGCATCAACACAGCCTTGCTGAGCTGATGACGCTGGAGCAGGGTAAGCCGTTAGCCGAATCGCAAGGTGAGGTCGCGTATGGTGCCGGGTTCGTAAAATGGTTTGCTGAGCAAGCCAAACGTAGCTATGGTGAAATTATTCCAGCTAGCAAGCCTGAACATCGCATTAGTGTTATTAAGCAAGGCGTTGGTGTGGTTGCTGGCATTACCCCGTGGAACTTTCCCATTGCCATGATCACTCGTAAGGTTGCACCTGCTTATGCGGCGGGCTGTAGCTTTGTGCTTAAGCCCTCAGAACACACACCACTGTGCGCGTTAGCTCTGGCTCACTTGGCGCATCAAGCGGGGTTCCCTCGGGGCGCCTTTAATGTTCTGCTTAGTGATGATGCTAAAGCGGTTGGGGAGCAACTTACGGCCAGCGAAACGGTGCGTAAATTCACCTTTACTGGCTCAACCCAGGTCGGCAGCCAGCTGCTAAAACAATGCGCGAATACCATTAAGCGCACCTCTATGGAGCTGGGGGGCAACGCGCCTTTATTGGTGTTCGCCAGTGCCGACTTAGATAAGGCGGCTGATGGCATCATTGCCAGTAAGTTTCGCAATGCTGGGCAGACCTGCGTGTGCGTTAATCGTGTTTTAGCTGACGAACGCATTGCCGACAAGTTACTTGCCAAGTTACAGCAGCGAGTGGCCAAATTAAAGGTGGGGCCAGGCACCGAAGAGGGTGTTGATATTGGCCCGCTTATTTACCCACAAGCCAAAACTAAAGTGAATGAGCTTATCGACTCGGCGCTGCAAGAAGGCGCGACCTTAGTGGGTGAGCGCCAAAGTCTTGAAGGAAATTTTGTGGCGCCAGTGTTATTGAGTAATGTTACCAGTGAGATGCGTATCAGTCGTGAGGAAATCTTTGGCCCAGTGCTCACGGTTGCCACTTTTAAAGACGAGCAACAGGCACTACAGCAGGCTAATGACACCCCCTATGGCTTAGCGGCGTATTTTTACAGTCAAGATATAGCCCAGATACACCGGGTCGCAGAGACGCTTGAATATGGCATGGTAGGTATCAATGAAGGACTCATTTCTAATCCTGTAGCACCCTTTGGCGGGGTGAAACAGTCTGGTCTTGGCCGTGAAGGGGGGCACCAAGGGTTAGAAGAGTACCTCGAAGAGAAGTATTTGTGTCTCAACCTTGATTAACAGCTTAAGTGGGGGCGCGTGCAAACGCGCCTCATCTGGATTCCCTCCCAACTATTTGCTCAACTCCCTCAGTTATCTGTACACTCTACCTTTTGTCGTAGTAATTGGACGAATATGAGTGCAGCAACGCTAAGTTTAGTTATTCTTGCTGGCGGCTTAGGGAGTCGTTTTGGTGGCGCCAAGCAGGTGGCGGTATTGCCGGGTTTGCAAAAGACTATAATGCAATTGAGTATTGAAGACGCTTATAGGGCGGGGGTGCGCCATGTAGTATTGGTCATTAACCAACAAGTACGGGCGACGCTGTGCGAGCATATATTACCGCAATTACCAAAGGACATGAGTGTTGACTTGGTCGAGCAACATATCAGTGATGTACCAGCGGCTTATGCTCACTTAGTACATGAGCGCAATAAGCCTTGGGGAACTGGCCATGCTTTGCTATGTGCGAGAGACAAGGTGAGGGATAAAGCCATCGTGATCACCGCCGATGACTATTATGGTGAGCACGCCTATCAGCAAGTGGTGGCACACTTTGAGCAGAGTGAGCACTGGGCCTGTGTTGCTTACCCGGTGGTGAGTACCTGTAGTGAGCAGGGCGGCGTGAATCGGGGGATCTGTCAGCTTAACAGCCATAATCAACTTCAACGTGTTGATGAAGTGCTTAATATTCAAAACGTTGATGACGAACTTGTCGGCTATAATGATAAGGATGAAAGGTTACAAATTGATTCAGGAGCGCTCGCGTCAATGACCTTTTGGGGTGTAGGGCGAGCATTATTTGATGTGTTAGCGGATAATTTCGAGCACTTTTTGGCGCGCACTGACAACGGTGTCAAAAAAGAGTATTATCTTCCCGATCAAATACAATATTGCATTGACCATCATTTGGCGACCGTTGATGTTTACCCTGCCACACAGCCCTGGCTCGGCATGACTTATAAAGATGAACTCGCTGTAATCGCAAAAAAAATAAAACAGCTCAAGGGATTAAGCAATGAGCGAAGCGGCACTCAAGATTGAACCTATGAATACAGACTCTCATGCGCAGTTATTGGCGCACCAGTTCGGCTTTGAGCCGACCCAGCTTAGTTTAAATCCCATTGGTAATGGTCACATTAATACCACCATGTTATTGAAACATGCTCACGGCGCGGTCGTGGTACAACGCCTCAATACCGATGTGTTTCCTAAGCCTGATAAGCTGGTCGCGAATGCCCGTAAAATCGAACAGCACTTGCTTAAAAAGCATCGTAAACAACAATATCAGCTTGATATTATTAAACATGTAGCCACTACAGATCAGCGCTACCTACTCGATATCAACGGTGAGAAATGGCGTGCATTGGAGTTTATCGGTGGTAGTTACAGCGAGGAAGTGGTGCGCTCACCAAGCCAAGCGAGGGTCGCGGCTAATGCGTTCGGTCAATTTGCAGCAGCGCTTGAGGATTTCGACGCCGAGCAGCTTTATCCGGTGATTAAGGACTTTCATAACTTAGCAATGCGCTTGGACATGCTCGAGCAAGCGGTGCAAGCGGATAGCCAAGGGCGTGTAGCAAAGGTGGATGAGCAATTAGCCTTTTGCCAACAGCAAACCCATCTTGTGCACCAATTGGCAGAACTTGTGACCTGTGTTCCAGTGCGTCCATGTCATAACGACACCAAGATAAATAACATGCTCTTTAGCAACAAAACCGATCAGGCCAAGGCGGTCATTGACCTTGATACCTGTATGCCAGGTTATTGGTTATTTGATTTCGGTGATATGGTCCGTACCTTTTGCTCGCCTGAACCCGAAGACAGTACCGAGCTTAGTAACGTGCGAGTGCGTAAAAATATATTTGCCGCTATTGTTGAAGGTTATATTGAGCCATTAAAAGGGCTGATCACGGTACAGGAAAAGCGCAGTTTTTGGCTCGGTGCGCAAGTGATGCCATTTATGATTGGTGTACGCTTTTTAACTGATTATATTAATGGCGATAAGTACTTTGCCACTAAGTACCCCGAGCATAATTTGGACAGAGCAAACAATCAGTTTGCCTTGTATCGCGATCTCATCAATAACACCGACACTCTGAAAACACTGATCGATCACGCTTAGCTTTTTGCTGTCGTCGCGTTATCTCAGCTGACGACAGCTCCAACCAGCCCGTTATTCATCCTGTTCCTTTTGCCTAGCCAACCGCTTTGCGATAGCGTGCTAGTGACGCATTTACCAAGGAATAGATTATGAAGCAGTTTAATCGACGCGATTTCATTAAGGCCGCAGGCGCGGTTGCCGCTGGGGCGGCAACCGCCTCTTTGGCTGGCTGTGCCAGTTCACAACGAGCAGTGACGCCTGCACGCCAAGGCAGCTCAGTGATCGGTTTGGTGGCACCTAAAATGGAGGTTGTTCGGGTCGGCTTTATCGGCGTTGGTCAACGAGGCTACGGCCATGTAAAGCGCATGAGTGCCATTGCAGGCACCGAAATCAAAGCCATCTGCGATACCCACCAAGAAGTGCTGGAGCGCAGCGTCCAGTTCGTTGTTAATAACGGTCAACCTAAGCCCACTGCCTACGGCGATAGTGACTATGCTTATCGCGATATGCTCGCACGCGATGACATTGATATTGTTATTATTTCTACGCCCTGGCAATGGCATGCGCCGATGGCTATCGATACCATGACAAGCGGCAAGCACGCGTTTGTTGAAGTGCCACTGGCGTTGACTGTAGAAGAAATGTGGGAGCTGGTGGATACCGCTGAGCGCACGCAAATGAACTGTATGATGATGGAAAACGTCAATTACGGTCGCGATGAGCTTATGGTGTTAAATATGGTGCGCCAAGGCGTATTTGGTGAGTTACTCCATGGTGAAGCTGCGTACATTCATGAGCTGCGTTGGCAAATGAAAGAGATCACCCATAAGACCGGCTCTTGGCGTACTGCATGGCACACCAAACGTAATGGTAACTTGTATCCAACACATGGTTTAGGTCCGGTGTCGCAATACATGAATATCAATCGTGGCGATCGTTTTGATTACCTCACCTCTATGAGTTCCCCAGCATTAGGACGTGCTGCGTATGCACAGCGCGAATTTCCCCCCGAACACTCGCGTAATCAAATGGAATTCATAGCTGGCGATATGAATACCACGCTGATAAAAACCGTTAAAGGGCGCAGTATTATGGTCCAGCACGATACCACCACTCCTCGCCCTTATAGTCGTCATAATCTTATCCAAGGAACCAACGGCGTGTTTGCCGGCTTCCCTAATCGCATCGCTCTGGAGCAAGGGGGCGACAAAAGCTTCCATGAGTGGGAGTACGACATGCAGCCATGGTATGACAAATACGATCATCCCTTATGGCAAAAAATGGGTGCGCAAGCAGAGCATAATGGTGGCCATGGTGGTATGGATTTCTTGATGTTTTGGCGCATGATCTACTGTCTGCGCAATGGTGAACCATTGGATCAAGATGTATACGATGGCGCCGCGTGGTCAGTGATCTCTCCCTTATCTGCGCAGTCGGTGGCTAATCGCAGTGAGTCCTTGAGTATTCCTGACTTTACTCGTGGTGCCTGGGAAAGTGCCACACCATTGGGGATTGTTGGCGCTTAACCCCTCTTTAACTTCGATAGCTTGATACTGAACCTGTTGGGGTGAGTCTATCGAGCAATGGCTGTTTTTGGTTGCGGTGATAAGCAAGCTGATACAACAAAAGTGTCCGATTGCGGACGCATACGTGTCCACAGACGGACAGCTTAGCTACGAATAAAATGCGTGTTAAATATTTAAGTCATTGATAATTAAGTATTTAAATTTTTGGCACGGACCTTGATATTCCTACAGTAAGCGTATCAAAAGATGCTTTAATTAAACTGAAAAAGGAATACAACTATGAAATTCGCACGTATCGCACTTATCACTACTGTAATGACATTGAGCTTTTCTACTCAAGCAGCCAGTCTAGCCGAAGAGGTGGAATTAGCCGTTAAACAAGCGGCTGAGCAAGCACTTGAAAATTTTGTACAAGCGCAACGTGAAGCACTGCGAGCGAGTGTCTCTAATTTGCTAGAGCAAGCACTTGATGATGATGTGAATACCGCAGAGCAAGGCAATACATCTGCGCCTCGGTCGTAATTTATGTGTTGCCGTAGTGGGCAGTTTGTTCGGTTAATCGTACATACTTATCGGCAAGCTGCTCCACACTCTCTTGATGTGCAGGGTCTGGTTTTATGCAATCAATAGGGCATACTTGCACGCAGGTTGGTTGATCATAGTGACCAACACACTCAGTGCATTTACTCGCCTCGATTTGATAGATTTCTTCGCCCATAAAAATAGCGCCATTAGGGCACTCGGGCTCACACATATCGCAGTTAATACACTTATCGTTGATTAATAAAGCCATCACGACTCCCCTTGTTTCAGCGCGGACGCGATAGTACAAAAAACGTGGTTCAAGCACAGCCTTTTAGTTATCGTTTTACTACTTTGCTTGATCTAAAACAAAGTGCGATAGCAGCGCATAATCCCTCCTTTTTGCACTTTTTTGGTGCGCTTACTCTTCGCTTATTTACTAACCTTATGAAAAGGCCGCCTTTTACAATTTGGCCTAAGTCCTGCAGATTACCTTCATAGTTACAATCGAACCTTGTGTGAGCACGGCATGGATATTGAAAAATTTATATCAGCGCAACAGTTGCAGTCGAGTTATAAATTGCAAATTCAGCACCACTTCATGCCGCTGGCGCAGCAGTTAGCAAATAGTAAGCAACCTCGACAGGCGTTGTTTATCACCATAAATGGTGCGCAAGGGTCGGGTAAAAGCACCTTAGCAGCGTTCTTGGCGCAAGCATTACAACAGCGCTTTGCTTTGCATACCTGCGCGTGCTCTATAGATGATTTCTACTTTCCAAGAGCGGTACGTGAACAGTTAGCACAGTCAGTGCACCCGCTGTTTGCCACCCGAGGTGTGCCGGGCACCCATGATATTGCACTGCTCAATAAAGTGATCGCACAAGTTCAAGACGGAGCTCGTGGTATCCGAGTGCCGCGATTCAATAAAGCCACCGATGACCGCGAGCCGTTAGTGAATTGGCCTTGCTTTGAGCGCCCCATCGATGTGTTTATTCTTGAAGGCTGGTGTGTTGGTGCGCAGCCACAAAGCCCGTGTGAGCTTAACGTCGCGGTTAATAGTCTAGAGCAGAACCAAGATCCAGATGGCCGCTGGCGGCGTTGTGTGAATTCCCGTTTGGCCAATGAGTATCAAGCGGTTTTCAACGCCGCTGATATTCGCATCATGTTGAAAGCGCCCAGCTTTGATGCTGTGCAAGCGTGGCGTTGGCAGCAAGAGCAGCATCTTATTGCCCGCCATGGAGCCAGTGAGCACACTCTCGACGAGCAAGGAGTCAAATCCTTTATTAGCTATTTTGAGCGCTTAACCCGCCATTGTTTAGCTCACTTACCCGCGCACTGTGATGTAGTTTATCACCTTGATAACACACGACACATTTACCAATGCGATAATAAACTAGCCACTCAGGGGTCGGCATTTCCGGTGGTCTTTACCGATTTGGATGGCACTTTATTAGATCATCATAGCTATCAGTGTGATGAGGCGAAGCCCTTACTCAATGCTTTGAATCAGGCGCAGGTGCCAGTGATCGTTAATTCCAGTAAAACAGCGGCGGAAATCCGTGCGCTGTGCCAGGCTTTACACCTTGACTTGCCCTTTATTTGCGAAAATGGCGCCGCTCTGTATGTGCCCAAAGGGCACTTTATTACACCACCTAAAGCTGCTCAGCAGTGCGATAACTACTGGATCATGCCCTTTGCCCCGCCTTTAGAGACCTTACAACAGTGCATTTCTGCTTTGGCAGAACAATTCGGTGACAGCTTTCGTTCTTTTAGTCAACTATCGTCTAAGCGCTTAAGTGCCTTAACTGGCCTCACTGGCGAGGCATTAACACAAGCGCAAACGCGCCATTACAGCGATCCGCTTTACTGGCAAGGTAGTGACGAGGTGTTACACCAATTCACGCTGGCGGCGCAGAAATTAGGATGTGAAGTGTTGCGCGGTGGGCGCTTTGTGCACCTGAGTCTGGGAGTGAACAAGGGCAAAGCGCTGCACTATGTGATGCAGATGCTGGCGCCGCAATATAGTTGCCCACTGCACAGCATCGCCCTGGGCGACAGCCATAATGATGTGGCAATGCTAGAGGCGGCAGACACTGCGATAGTTATTGCGAACAGCGAAAACACAGCCCCGATTTTAAAAAAACGCAGCGCGTTATTCAGTGTTCATGCCGGGCCGCGAGGTTGGCAGGAAACGCTCAGTAGTTTAGCGCTGATCAAAGAGCAACTAGCAGCAGATGAGGTGCGTAACCATGGCTGATTTTCATCAAAATGGCATTGTCACAACACTCCACAATATTTCTCAGCGTTCGGTCGCTGAACTTGAAGGGGAGTTGGTGCAATTTGCCCAAGAACGGCCCATGGGTCTTATTCTGCCATCGCTTTTTTCCGAACTCGAAGGCCCCGCGTTAGGAAACATAGTGAATCACCTGCAGCAAGTGCCTTATCTCGATGAAATCATCATAGGCCTGGACCGAGCAGACGAGCAACAGTACCGTCATGCGCTGACATTCTTCGACAAATTGCCGCAAAAACACCGGGTACTATGGAATGATGGCCCGCGTTTACGTGCCTTGGATAGTGAGCTACAGGCCCTTGGTGTGGCCCCTAAGGAGTTAGGGAAGGGGCGTAATGTATGGTATTGCATGGGCTATACCCTTGCTGCATCAAAAGTTGAATCTATCGCTTTACATGATTGCGACATTCTCACCTATGACCGTGCACTGCTGGCTCGGCTTATCTACCCTGTGGCCCACCCACGCTTTAACTATGAGTTCTGTAAGGGCTTTTATGCCCGTACTGCGGCAGGAAAAATCAATGGCCGAGTCTCGCGTTTATTGGTGACGCCACTGCTGCGCTCATTCAAAACGGTATTAGGTAGTACCGATTACCTCGAGTACATGGACTCATTTCGCTACCCCTTAGCGGGGGAGTTTTCGTTTCGCCGCGATGTGCTCAATGATATTCGTATCCCCAGTGATTGGGGCTTAGAGATTGGCGTGCTTTCGGAGATGTACCGTAACTACGCTCATAACCGTTTATGCCAAGTCGATATTGCCCAAACCTATGACCACAAACACCAAGATCTTTCCTTGGAAGATAGAAACGCTGGGCTATCAAAAATGTCGGTGGATATTACCAAAGCGCTATTTCGCAAGCTTGCCACCCAAGGGGAAACCTTTACCACCGAAACCATTCGCTCACTGAAAGCAACTTACTACCGCATTGCCTTGGATTTTGTCGAAACCTATCATAATGATGCGCTTATGAATGGTTTAAGCCTCGATATTCACCAAGAAGAAAAGGCGGTGGAAATGTTCGCGCAAAATATTGTGCATGCCGGGCAACATTTTTTAGAGCACCCGATGGAAGCGCCTTTCGTGCCCAGCTGGAACCGCGTAGTGTCGGCAATGCCTGACGTGTTTGCCCGATTACGTGAAGCGGTTGAGCTTGATAATCAGCAGTTCAGCGCACACATACGCAAGGCGGGGTAGTATGACTTCTCGCCAGCGTCAGTTTGAGCAACGTGTCACCCACCATTTAGCGATCATTTACGCCGGTATTCTTGATGATGCGCAATGTCAGGAGCTCGCGGCACAATTGCTTGAACTGATGCTTAAAGGTGATGTGGTTCGCCAGCCCACACCTCATAAAAGTCGCTGGGATGAACGGGATGCGGTGTTGATTTGTTATGGCGACTCGGTGAATAAAACTCAGGCTCATGAACCCCATACGCTGCCCACTGAACCGCCTTTGTATACACTGAAACAATTTCTCGATACCTACACCGAAGGCGCCATTAACTCGGTGCATATTTTGCCATTTTACCCTTACTCGTCAGACGAGGGGTTTGCGGTGATGAATTACGTGCAAGTCAATGAGGCCCTTGGCAGTTGGCAGCATATTAACGATATCAGCAAAGATTACCGGCTGATGGCCGATTTAGTGATCAATCATTGTTCCAGTAAGAGCCTGTGGTTTAGTAACTTTATTGCTAACGTTGCCCCCGGAAAGGGTTATTTTAAAACGGCCAATGTCAGTGACAATCTAGACGACGTGGTGCGTCCACGCACATCTGAGCTACTCAACAAGGTGCGTACGGCAGCGGGTGAGCAACATGTGTGGTGCACTTTTAGTCATGATCAAGTGGACTTTGATTTTGCTAACCCGCAGGTGTTGCGAGAGTTTGTGGCGATTATCCGCTTTTATCTCGACAACGGAGTACGTTTATTTCGCCTCGATGCGGTGGCCTTCTTATGGAAAGTCCCCGGAACTTCCTGCATTAATTTGCCGCAAACACATGAAGTGGTGCGTCTGCTTCGCACTTTGATAGAACATGTGCAGCCACAGGCTATTATCATTACTGAAACCAATATTCCCAATGAGCAAAACCTCTCCTATTTTGGTAATGCCAATGAAGCGCATTGCATTTATAACTTCTCTTTACCTCCTTTGTTATTACACACCTTGACTACCGGTGACTGCACAGCACTGAAAAAGTGGATGATGCGGATGCCCCCCGCCCAAGATGGTACGGCCTATTTTAACTTTATAGCCTCCCATGACGGCATTGGCCTGCGCCCAGCAGAGGGCCTGTTAGATACCGTGCAAATTAATGCTCTGGTGGCCTGTATGCAGCGCTTTGGTGCCAAGGTGAGTTGGCGCACACAAAATGACGGTACGTTAGCGCCTTATGAAATCAACATCGCGTTGTTTGATGCCTTACAGGGAGCGCAGCAGGGGCCAGATAACTTTGCTGTGGCGCGATTTCTATGTGCTCATGCCATTATGTTGGCACTGGAGGGAATTCCCGGTGTGTATATTCACTCGCTCACGGGGACCGAAAACGACTATGAGCGTTTTAATAATACCCAGCATAATCGTGCCATTAATCGCCATCGTTGGCACTGGCATGACTTAGAGGCCAAATTGGCCGATCCACATAGCCATCACCAAAAGGTGCATCGTGGTATGTTGAATTTGCTTAAGATACGCGGGAAGCAAAAAGCCTTTCACCCCAATGCAACGCAGTTTACTTTGCACCTTGGCCAAGAAATTTTCGGCTTTTGGCGGCAAAGCGCCGACCGCCAACAAAGTATTTTTTGTCTGTTTAACATTAGCAATCAGCCACAAACCTTGTCACTGGAAGATTTAAACTTGGTGAACACCCAGCCGTGGTGCGATTTGCTCAGTGACATTGTCTATAAAGACATGAGCACATGCCTGAGCATGCGCCCTTATCAAGCCATATGGCTTACGAACACGACGACTTAAACGGGTTGCGTGTATCTTGACCACTTTCTAAGTTACGCATCAAAATGGCGTGTTCAAGGTCGATATCCTCGGGGATGGGAATACGCACTTGATGGCCAGAGCCTTTTGCATCGCTAATACGCTCGCCCTTGGTGTTTTCCATGTGTTGTAAGTTAAAATGCACGTTGCCTTTAGGTGTCATTAACTCCAATGAGTGGCCGGTACAAAATTTATTTTTAACGTCTATTTCTGCTAAGCCATTCGCGGTTCGACCAAGCACCTCACCAACGAACTGCTGTGAATCAGAAATAGAGTGGCCATAGTCATAATTTTGATACTCTTGGTGCGCATGGCGTTTTAAAAAGCCCTCGGTATAGCCTCGGTGGGCGAGATGCTCGAGACTGCGCAGTAAGTTGGCGTCGAATGGCTTGCCAGCGACGGCGTCATCAATGGCTTGGCGGTACACCTGAGCCGTGCGTGCAACGTAATAGAACGATTTAGTACGGCCTTCTATTTTAAGACTATGAACGCCCATACGCGTCAGCGCATCCACATACTGCACGGCGCGCAGGTCTTTGGAGTTCATGATGTAGGTGCCGTGTTCATCCTCAAATGCTGGCATATACTCCCCCGGGCGGCCTTGTTCTTCAAGCATAAATACCTCATTGGTAGGCGCACCCAACCCAAGTGTTGGGTCCACCTTATGCACCACATCACCGGTCGGCGTTTCGGTGGCCGGTTGCACATCGTAGCTCCAGCGACAGGCATTCGTGCAAGTACCTTGGTTGGGGTCGCGTTTGTTGATGTAGCCACTGAGTAAGCAGCGCCCTGAATACGCCATGCATAACGCGCCATGGACAAACACTTCTAATTCGGTGTTAGGACACAGTTCGCGGATCTCTGCAATCTCTTGCAGTGATAACTCGCGCGATAGAATCACCCGCTCAACTCCCTGTTTGGCCCAAAACAGCACGCTGGCATAATTCACGGCGTTGGCTTGAACACTCAAGTGAATGGGCATATCAGGCCATTTTTCTCTCACCAACATAATAAGCCCCGGGTCAGACATGATCAGGGCATCGGGCTTCATGGCGATAACCGGCTCTATATCGCGCAAATAGGTTTTTATTTTGGCGTTGTGCGGCGCAATATTAGAAACCACATAAAGTTTTTTATTTTGCTGGTGGGCCTCATTTATACCAAGCTCGAGGTTAGCGAGGTTAAACTCGTTGTTTCGAACTCGCAAACTATAGCGAGGCTGTCCCGCATAGACGGCATCTGCGCCATAGGCAAAGGCGTAGCGCATATTTTTTAAACTACCCGCAGGGCTGAGCAGCTCTGGTGAAAATACAGACATAATGATTCCTTAACTGAGTCCAGGTCAGTGAAAAAATAGCTCGGCAGTGTAGCGGTGAGGGCGCTAGGATGGTTTGATATGGATCAGCTTTTGCTATTGCGTCAACGCACTAAGCACAGTAGGGCGGTAGAGCACATCATCACCGAAACGGGGTTGTCATCGCCCTGACTTGTTTATTCACTAAGCTCACGGGCGTAACAATGTAGTAGGATTTTCACGCCAAAGCGCGTATAATTCGCGCCCGGTAAAGTTTAACACTTAAAATTTAACGTTATTTGGAGCAAAACATGGCTTTAGAGCGCACTTTCTCTATCGTTAAGCCTGATGCGGTAGCTAAAAACCACATCGGTGCAATCTACAACCGTTTCGAAACTGCAGGTCTTAAGATCGTTGCATCAAAAATGGTTCACCTATCACAAGAGCAAGCTGAAGGCTTCTACGCTGAACACAAAGAGCGTCCTTTCTTCGGTGCCCTTGTTTCTTTCATGACTTCTGGCCCAGTAATGGTGCAAGTTCTTGAAGGTGAAGATGCAATCCGTAAAAACCGCGAAATCATGGGTGCGACTAACCCTGCGGAAGCGGCTGCTGGCACACTACGTGCTGACTACGCAGAAAGCATCGACGAAAACGCAGTACACGGTTCTGACGCGCCAGAGTCTGCGGCTCGCGAAATCGCTTACTTCTTCGCTGAAGAAGAAATCTGTCCTCGTACTCGTTAATTTCGAGCTACGACAACAGTCGCGGGAAGGGCTTTCGGGCCCTTTTCTTGTCCTTGTAATTCCTTAGTTTATTGGCACTGCAGCCAGTGTGCTAAGGAATTGCTATAATGGTTAAATTGTGTACAATTTGCCACCTTCGTTTTATCCGTCACCTGATAGAGGTTTGTTCATGGCCACGACTGAGAAAAAAATCAATTTACTCGATTTTAATCGCCAAGGAATGCGCGAGTATTTCGCATCCATTGGTGAAAAGCCGTTCCGCGCCGATCAGGTGATGAAGTGGATTTACCATTTTGGCATCGACAATTTCGACGACATGACCAATCTCAATAAGAAACTCAAAGCGCGACTGAGTGCTGAGTGTGAGATTCGCGCCCCGGAAATTTCGGTAAAGCAGCCATCCAGCGATGGCACTATCAAATATGCCTTGCTACTCGATGGTGGCCAAGAGGTCGAAACCGTTTGGATCCCGGAAAAAGATCGCGCCACCTTGTGCGTATCGTCGCAAGTGGGTTGTGCATTGGAATGTACTTTCTGCTCGACCGCACAACAGGGCTTTAACCGTAACCTCAAGGTTTCTGAAATCATCGGTCAGGTATGGCGTGTGGCTCGTGACATTGGTCTGCACGGTGACAGCACCCGCCGTCCAATCACCAATGTGGTGATGATGGGCATGGGAGAGCCACTGCTGAATTTGAAAAACGTGGTTCCGGCGATGGAATTGATGATGGATGATTGGGCGTTTGGTTTATCGAAGCGTCGCGTTACCTTGAGTACTTCAGGTGTGGTTCCAGCGCTTGATTTGTTAAAAGAGCAAATAGACGTGGCCTTGGCTATCTCCTTACACGCTCCGAATAACGAATTGCGTGATGAGCTAGTGCCGATTAATAAAAAGTACCCTATTGAAGAGTTTTTAGCGGCGTGTCGCCGTTATATTGATGGTTCAAAAGCGAATAAAGACATCACCATTGAGTATGTGATGCTGCAAGAAGTCAATGACAGCACCGATCATGCCCATGAATTAGTGAAAGTACTTAAAGGCACGCCATCGAAGGTTAACTTGATTCCTTTTAACCCTTTCCCAGGCAATGATTACGGGCGCTCAAGCAACAGTCGTATCGACCGCTTCTCGAAGGTACTGCAAGGGGCCGGTATTACCACCATCGTGCGTCGTACCCGAGGCGATGATATCGACGCCGCATGTGGTCAGCTGGTGGGTGATGTGGTTGATAGAACCAAACGTTTGGCCAAGAGAAAAGAGCGAGAAAAGAGCGCTATCGCTATAAATGTGGCTCAATAACAGAAAATATCGCCCTTTTGTTAAAAAATAGATGAAACAAAAGGGCTTTTCGGTAATATAGGTGCAATAACGGAATTAACGAGGCGACGCCATGCGCAAGCTTTTAGTGACCAGTGTCAGTTTACTCGCCTTAGGCGGGTGTGTAACCGAAAGCACCTATGTGGGCAGCGACCGGCCTGTAGTAGAAAAACGAATAAATAATGTCGACGCCGCGCGTACGCGCATCTCTTTAGCCCTCAACTATCTCTCGCAGGGCAACAGCACACAAGCTAAATATAACCTCGAACGCGCAGCTAAGTTTGCACCAGAGCTTCCTGAAGTACATTACTCGATGGCTTACTACTATCAACGAGTCGGTGAGCATCAGCGTGCCCAAGATGCTTACGAACGTGCGATTGAGCTCGAGCCGAATGATCCAAACACCTTGAATAATTATGGGGTGTTTTTATGTGATATTGGCGATTATGAAGGCGCAGTTGACAAGTTTATGTCAGCAATCGAAATTCCAAGCTATTTACGGGTTGCGGAAAGCTACGAAAACTTAGCTTTGTGCGCACTCGAATTTGATAAATTTGATGCCGCTGAGTCCTACCTTGAAGAAGCGTTGAATCACAGTTCTTTACGTGCATCCAGCCTCATTAATTTAGCTGCAGTGCACTATGCTAAAAGCGATTTTTATAAAGCACAGCAGGTGCTCCAGCGTTATGAGCGCACTGGACGAGTTTCATCGCGGTCATTGTTACTTGGTTATTTGATTCAAGATCGTATGGGTCATGTGGAAGATGCGCGTAAATTAGCAGAAACCATCGAGCTGACGTACCCGTCGTCGATTGAAGCGCGTATTGTCCGCGAGCAGCGCTATAGCGCCAGTGAGTTTGAACAGTTGCGAGAGCAGTATCGCAAACACCAACTTTCTGAGTTGCAAGGGGTGATGCAAGATGACCGCATCGTTGCCAAGCCAAAAATCAAGGTGATGAAGAAAAAGTCGAGCACCTCGACAATGCCTACCACAGCGCCGGTAGTCATCACTTCACCAGCGCAGCAACAGGCCGCAACCAGCAGTGCCGAGCAGACTCAAGAAATGGTCGACAGTGCTCATGAAAATAGCGACCTAGTTGCAAATGACGATGCAGCAACCACAAATGACAAGGTAGAAGCAGCAAATACTGAGGTGGATACAGCCGCAGAAGCTGTTAAAGCACAAACCTCAGATACTGAAGCGACTCAAACCGAACAAAGTGCTACCGAGCAGGTTAATGCAGACTCTCAGGACATTGCGGTGGTCACGACCACCGATACCAGTGACGAGATAACGACCCCGAATCCAGAGCCGTCAGCTGCGCAACCTGCAGCACAGCCGAGTGACGATAATAGCGATGGCGCGCAGAGTGCACCGCAACAGCCTGCTGAAGCGCTGCAAGCAAGCGCCGAAATTGATGAACAATCAACGTCACCGGCCGATTTGCCAGAGCATGACTCCGCTGCACAAGATGAGCTTGCAACCACAGCCGCCACCGATGAGGTCGACACGGTTGCTGAGCAACAAAATGCTGAAGTAGCGACCCAAAGCGAAGGGGCTGACAGTGCATCTGACGTAGTGGCCGAAAGTAATGACGGCGCCGAGCCGCCATCTTTATCCACCGATGAACAAGCAATGGCACAGGTGAGTGATGTCCCTGCACAGCATGAGAGCGATGACACCACCACGCCTGTAGACAGTACGCAAGCGTCCGATGCACAGGCCCTCGCAAGTGAAGATGTGGTGGTACAGCAAAGTAATACTGAGCTCAGTGAAGGGGTCAGCGAGTTTATCGCTCAAGGCGCACAGGTCGATAGTGATGACCCACTGGCGCTGCCTTATCACGTAATGAAAAAAGGGGAGACCTTATTCAGTGTTTCTGCACGCTATAATATTCGCTTAAGCACATTGCGTGAATGGAATAACCTTAAGAGCGCAGATCACGTGCTCAGTGGTAGTAAAATTTACTTAAAAGAGCCGAACATTTATCATACTGTGCAAGAAGGAGATACGCTGTTTAGTATCTCCACCCAGTATAACATTCTTCTGCAACGACTAATGGAATGGAATCAGCTAGATGAGGGCGCTCGCCTAGTACCCGGCGAGAAACTGTATTTAGTTGATCCTCAAAACTATTAAATATGAGCGAAAATAGTGAAATAACAGAGGAAAGTGCTCCATTAGAAATAGGGAAATATTTAGTACAAGCGAGGGAGCAACACAGGTTAAGCCAAGAACAAATGGCGAAAAGGCTGAACCTGACAGTGCAAAAGCTTGATGATTTAGAGCATGACCGCCTCGAAAAGCTCGGCCCGCCGATCTTTGTTAAAGGCTATGTGAAGGCTTACTGCAAAGTGGTAGGCCTAGATCATAAAGAATTGCTTGAGGGTTATGACCCACAAGATGACAGTGAACAAATCGCGGCCATGCAAAGCTTTTCGCGAAGAACTGAAAAAGAAGCCCATGACAGCCGCTTGATGCTGGTAAGCTATATTATCCTGGCCATCATCTTGGGCTCCTCCGCTATTTGGTGGTGGCAAAATAGTGATGACCCGCTGAGTTTGTCTACCCCAGAGTCCAGCACTGTGAGCTCGAACCCAATATCCAGTGAGGGGCCTGAAAACGCTGAGCAACAGCCAGTGCAACCAGGTGGCGAAATCCAAGAACAAAGTCAACAAACACCCGCTTCCGAAGCACAACAATCAGCGACGACGCTGAGCGCGCAAGAGCCACTGTCTGACACTGCGACAGAAGAGCGTGAAGAGACTGCTGATGCAGCACCTACAGCAAATACTGCAGTGCAAAGCGAGCCCTTAAAAAGTGGTCAGCAGCGTGTATATATGCGTTTTAGCGGTGAGTGCTGGGTGGCGGTAGAAGATGCTGATGGTAAGCGCCTAGTTTACGATATAAAAAATGCAGGACAAGAGCTTGAACTCATTGGCAAAGCGCCTTTTGCTGTCACGCTTGGCAAACACGATGTTGTTGATATCGAATTAAATGGTGAAGCGGTTGATATTTCACAGTTTCCGAAAAACCGCCTCGCTAAATTTTCATTACCGTTAACAGAGTAAGTAGTATGTTTTCAGAGTCACCGATCAAACGCCGCAAATCGACGCGTATTTATGTAGGTGATGTGCCTATTGGCGACGGCGCGCCAATTGCGGTGCAGTCCATGACCAATACCGACACCATGGACGTCGATGCCACAGTCAAGCAAATTCAAGCTATTGAGCAAGCAGGCGCAGACTTGGTGCGTGTCTCAGTGCCCACTATGGCGGCGGCTGAGGCGTTTAAAAGCATTAAAGAACAAGTGGATATTCCGCTAGTTACGGATATCCACTTTGACTATCGTATCGCGCTTAAAGTGGCTGAGTACGGCGCTGATTGCCTACGTATTAATCCCGGGAATATCGGTAATGAAGAGCGAATTCGAGCAGTAGTCGATGCCGCTGGTGAACGTAATATTCCGATTCGTATCGGTGTTAATGGCGGTTCACTAGAGCGTGACTTACAAGAGAAGTACGGCGAGCCAACGCCTGAAGCTCTGCTTGAGTCGGCGATGCGTCATGTGGAAATTTTACAGCGTCTCAACTTCGACCAGTTTAAAGTGTCCGTCAAAGCCTCCGATGTATTTTTGGCTGTCGGCGCATACCGATTGTTAGCACAAGAAATTGATCAGCCGTTGCATTTAGGGATCACCGAAGCAGGTGGTTTTCGTTCTGGCTCGGTGAAGTCAGCAGTCGGTTTAGGCATGCTCCTAGCCGAGGGCATTGGTGATACTTTACGGGTGTCGTTGGCGGCCGATCCTGTGCAAGAAATTAAAGTCGGCTTTGACATCCTTAAATCGTTGCGTATACGTTCGCGCGGTATTAACTTTATTGCCTGCCCAAGCTGTTCGCGTCAAGAGTTTGATGTGGTCGGCACCATGAACCAGCTTGAAGAGCGCCTCGAAGACGTGGTCAAGCCGATGACCGTTTCTGTGATCGGCTGCGTAGTCAATGGCCCGGGTGAAGCCTTGGTCAGTGATATTGGCTTAGCCGGGGCAAATCGCCGTTCAGGCCTGTATATCAACGGTCAGCGACAAAAGCTGCGTATCGATAACGATAACATTGTCGATCAACTTGAAGAGCAAGTGCGCGATTACCTCGCTAAACAAGAACAACAAACGCCAATCGACGTTAAATTAGTTGATTAAGCCTTGCTCTGCTACTTGGTGGTAGCGGCGCAAAAGGCTATAATGGCGCGCTTAATTTATCGACGCTTTGACATCGGCGCTTGAGCGCCTAAACAGAATTTTTGGGATTATCAGTGGCAAAACAAATTCAAGCAGTCCGTGGGATGAATGACATCCTACCGGGTGATACACAAGTTTGGCAGAAAGTGGAAGATACCTTGCGCCAGTGTGTGGCCTCTTTCGGTTATCAAGAAATCCGCTTCCCGATCGTTGAATCAACCGATCTTTTCAAGCGCTCTATTGGCGAAGTGACTGATATCGTAGAAAAGGAAATGTATACCTTTGCCGATCGTAACGGTGATAGCCTCACCTTACGTCCTGAGGGCACAGCGGTGTGTGTGCGTGCCGGGAACCAAAATGGTTTACTGTATAATCAAGAACAGCGCCTGTGGTATATGGGGCCTATGTTCCGCCATGAGCGCCCTCAAAAAGGTCGTTATCGCCAATTTCATCAGTTCGGTTTGGAAGTGTTTGGTATTGCCAGTGCTGATATTGATGCCGAAGTGATCATGCTTACTGCGCAGCTTTGGCAGCAATTTGGTATTAGCGAGCATGTGCGCCTCGAGCTTAATTCGTTGGGCTCCAATGAAGCGCGTGCACAATATCGTGATGCACTTATTGCTTACCTAGCGCAGCACGAAGACAAGCTCGATGAAGATTCAAAGCGTCGTATGCACTCCAACCCACTGCGAGTGCTTGATAGTAAAAACCCTGATGTACAAGCTGTTTTGGCCGACGCACCTAAGTTATCTGAGCACTTAGATGATGAATCTAAAGCACATTTTGCAGATTTATGTGAACGTTTAGACGCAGCGGGTATCGAATATCAGGTTAACGAAAAACTCGTGCGTGGTCTTGATTACTACAACCGCACTGTGTTTGAGTGGGTGACTGATAGTTTGGGTGCCCAAGGCACAGTTTGTGCGGGCGGCCGTTACGATGGCTTAGTTGAGCAACTTGGTGGTAAAGCGACGCCGGCTGTTGGCTTTGCCATGGGTATGGAACGTTTGGTGTTGTTGTTGCAAGCATTAGATAGCGTCGGCGACATTCGCCGTGACGCCGATGTATACGTTGCAGCAATGGGTGACAAAGCCAGTATTCAAGCCCCCGTTATTGCTGCCCAGTTACGTGCGCAAGTGCCAGGTTTACGAGTGTTAGTACATGCCGGTGGTGGTAACTTTAAAAAACAATTAAAACGAGCCGATAAGAGCGGTGCTGAAGTAGCGCTGATCCTCGGTGAAGACGAACTTGAGCAGGGAGTGGTGACAGTGAAATACCTGCGTGAAGAAAAACCACAAGCAACCCACTCCTTGAATGAAATTACCCAGCTATTGGCTGAGATGATTTAGACCTGAGTCTACGAGGTAATAATGGAAATTTATTCAACAGAAGAACAACAAGCAGAAGCGATTAAGCGCTTTTTCAAAGAAAATGGTATTACGCTAGGCCTAGGTATTGTTATCGGTCTAGGTGGCTTATATGGCTGGAAAGCCTATAACCAAAACCAGTTAAGCAGCGCCGAGCAAGCATCTGATGCCTTTAACAAGGTGATTGAAGGTGCTGGGTCACAAGACAGTGATGTAGTTGCTAAAAGTGATGCCTTTATTGAGCAGTACAATGGCTCGAGCTATGCCGTGCTGGCGGCTTTCGTTGCAGCGAAAGAAGCGGTTGATAATGACGACTTAGCTCTGGCTGCTGAGAAGCTAACGTGGGCACAAAAAAATGCTGGCAAAGCAGAATTGCAAGCGATTGCTACCACGCGCTTAGCGCGTATTCAACTAGCTCAGAAAGACTATGATGCGGCACTGGCAACGCTTGATACGCAGTTACCTGAAAGCTATAAGGCCAATGTTGCCGAGCTCAAGGGTGATATTTACCTAGCTCAAGGCGATAAAGCACAAGCGCGGGCGTCGTACCAAGCGGCAGCAGACAATGGCGGTTTAGAGAGTAACCCTTTACTACAAGTGAAGTTAGACGATTTAGCCGAGCAGACTCCAGCAGCTTAAGGAGTGGGTAGTATGAAAAAGTTAACCCTGGCAGGCTTAGCACTGTGTATGGCGTCGCTCACCGGTTGCTCTTCCAGTGATGAAGATGAGTTGGTGTTACCAGAGATTGCCAACCAGTTTGAAACGCAAGTGTTGTGGCAAGAAACTGTGGGAGATGGTGTAGAGCATTATTTTTCTCGTTTACAGCCCGCTGTTTATAAAGACCGCGTCTTTGTTGCCTCGCGTTTTGGTGAAGTACAAGCATTGTCATTAACTGATGGCGACGTCTTGTGGGAGAACGATGTGCGCGCAGACGCCTCGTTTTGGCCATGGGAAAGCACAGACAGCGCCAAACTCTCAGGTGGTATCTTGCAAGCCTATGGCAAGCTATTTATCGGCTCGGAGCATGGCCAAGTGGTTGCTCTTGACCGAGAAACTGGTGAGGTCATTTGGCGTAAAAGTGTTCCCGGTGAAGCGCTATCAAAGCCCGCCGCCGGAGATGGCCTGGTTTACGTTAACTTAGGCTCGGGTAAGTTACTGGCGTTACACCCTGATAGCGGGGAAGAGCGCTGGCGCTATGAGCAAGAAGTGCCGCCGTTGACCTTGCGTGGCCTAAGTGCTCCCACTGTCGCGAATGGCGGAGTCTTAGTGGGTGAAGAGACGGGTAAGTTATCTGTGCTTATTTCTGACAGTGGATTTGCCGCGTGGCAGGCAGATATTGCCCAGCCTAAAGGTGCTTCTGAGTTCGAACGTTTAGTCGACGTTGACACTGAGCCCAAAGTAAGCGGCTCTATGGTGTACACCTTAGCTTATAACGGCAACTTAGCTGCCGTTGATATTCGCTCTGGTAACGTGGTCTGGAAACGTGAATACAGCAGCTACCGCGAATTCAGTATTGTTGGTACTACGATTTATGTGGTCGATTCTGATGGTGTTATCTATGCTTTAGATAAGAGTTCGGGGATCGAACGCTGGTCACAGCCAGCACTGCGTGGCTGGTATATCACAGGCCCTGCAGTACTAGGTGATTACCTCGCTGTGGGTGACCAAGAAGGTAACTTGCACTGGTTAGACCGCAACAGCGGTGAGTTAGTCGCTCGTCACGAGTTTGATGGCTCAGGGTTTTACGTTGAACCTGTGGTTGCTGATGATCGCTTGATCATTGTCACGCGCGATGGCGAAGTAAGCGCCGTTAAAGCGCCGTAAGTTAGATTAATTGGGCTTTGCCCTAAAATAGGCTTCGCCTTCAGGCCAATTGGTCATGGCGGAGCTTTTTTGTTGTTTAAGAGGTATATTATGCTTCCTGTGATCGCCTTAGTGGGGCGACCTAATGTTGGTAAGTCGACATTGTTTAACCGCTTAACTCGCACTCGAGATGCGCTCGTTGCTGATTTTCCCGGGCTCACTCGTGATCGTAAATATGGTCAAGCGAGCTATGATGGCTATGACTTTATTGTGGTCGACACCGGTGGTATCGATGGCTCTGAAGAGGGCATAGAAACAGAAATGGCAGAGCAGTCGCTGTTGGCGATTGATGAAGCCGATGTGGTGCTGTTTTTAGTCGATGCTCGTGCTGGCATGACGGTGGCTGATCAGGCCATTGCCCACCACCTGCGTAAGCAGGAAAAAAAGGTGTTCTTGGTAGCAAATAAAACCGACGGTATCGATGCTGATTCCAACTGTGCGGAGTTTTATCAGTTAGCCCTCGGAGAAGTATACCAGATTGCAGCTGCCCACGGTCGTGGTATAGCTGGGCTACTTACTACAGCATTGCACCCGGTTATCGAGGAGCTCAGCGCATTAGAGGCTGACACTGAGGAAGAAGCCTTTGCTGCGTTTGATCACGACGGTGAGCTGAGTGACGAAGCTCAGCAAGAGCTGGAGAATCAAGCCATAAAATTGGCTATTATTGGTCGTCCTAATGTTGGTAAGTCAACACTCACTAACCGTATCCTTGGTGAAGAGCGGGTGATTGTTTATGATATGCCAGGTACCACACGAGACTCCATTTATATTCCTATGACTCGCAATGAGCGCGAGTATGTGTTGATAGACACCGCCGGTGTTCGAAAGCGCAAGAAAGTCAGTGATGTGGTTGAGAAGTTTTCGGTGATTAAAACGCTCAAGGCCATAGAAGATGCGAACGTCGTGCTGTTGGTGATTGATGCGCGCACAGGCATTTCCGATCAAGACCTAAGCTTGCTTGGCTTTGCCCTCAATGCCGGACGCTCCTTGGTATTGGCGGTAAATAAATGGGACGGACTGGATACCGATGTCAAAGACCGTATTAAGTCTGAGTTAGACCGTCGTCTTGGCTTTGTTGACTTTGCGCGTATTCACTTTATCTCAGCGCTGCACGGCACTGGGGTAGGGCATTTATTTGAGTCGGTGGAAGAAGCCTTTGATAGCGCCACTAAACGCATTAGTACGGCGATGTTACGGCGGATCATGGATATGGCACAGGCGGATCACCAACCACCTTTGGTGCGTGGTCGTCGAGTGAAGTTAAAGTATGCGCATGCGGGCGGCTATAACCCACCGCGTATCGTTATTCATGGTAACCAAGTGCATGAGTTGCCGGATAGCTATAAGCGTTACTTAATGAACTATTATCGCAAAGCTCTAGACATCATGGGGACGCCGATCAAAATTGAATTCCGTGAAGGGGATAACCCTTATGCGGGACGCAGTAATAAAATGACCTTATCACAGCGACGGAAGCTGAAAAAAATCAGCCAAGAGTCTAAAGGTAAGTAATGAAAGCGGCGCAATTAGAGCGCCGTTTTTGTTTATTTTATACGCCCTTAGCGCTATTCTTAAGCTATTGTTCAGAAATAAAACGAGTGGCTATGAAGTGCGTAGGGACGACTATCTTCGTTGATAATGTCGAAGAAGTGCTGGATTTTTATTACCAAGCTTTTGGTTTATCGACACACTACATTGACGAGCAAGGCACTTACGGCGAACTAGCCTGCGGGGTCGCCAAAATCGCCTTTGCCAGCCATCCATTTGCGCAATCACGCTTTCGCCAAGAATATATCCGTACTCAGCCAAAGCAACCGGCACTGGGCTTTGAGTTGAGTCTATGCTGCGATAATGTTGCCCAGAGCTTTGCTAAAGCGGTGGCCGCTGGGGCTGAACCACTGTCGCCACCGGCAACTCATCAAGGGCTCACCTACGCCTATGTGCGCACCCTGGAGGGGACTTTAGTTGTGCTCAGCAATGAGCCATAAAAAAGCCGCTCTAGGCGGCTTGTTTGGTTATTGAATTTCGCCGAGCTTTTCGGCTTGCTCTTTACAGCGGTTGTAGATTTCTTGGCACTGGGCCACGCACACGGTGTTGGTCATACTCTCTTCAACGGTGCTGTTGCTACAGTTGGTTTCACACTGAAAATTTTGCTGCGCACACTGGTTAAGCTCAGGGTTTTCCACACTGTTCTGACAGCCACTTAGAGCGGCGACTAAAGCTAACGCGAAAATCGCTTTCATGGTATTCATCCCTTTTATTTTTCTGTTACTTAGCTGCAGTCTAGCGTTAAATTATCGATAAGTCTCACTTTATCCAAATAGGCGGCCACTAATAACACCAGCTCAGAGTCTTTGGCTGTCGCTGCTGTCAGTCGATTGCGCTCAGCCACATTAAAGTAATCGATACGCAGTCCTTGCTGTTCTATGCGGGCGATAGCTTGATGCTCCAAGTCGGCAAAGTCGTTATTACCGGCCTGTATTTGTTCTTTGACCCATTGCAAGGTAGTGAACAAGGTGCTCGCTTGCTGCTTTTGCGCTTCATTAAGATAGTTATTCCGAGAGCTTAGTGCTAAACCATTCACATCTCGTTGGGTTGGCACACCGATGACCTCTATAGGCATGGACAGGTCGCGCACCATGGTTTTTATGACTTGTAGCTGCTGAAAGTCTTTCTCGCCAAAACAGGCGAAGTCAGGCTGTACTAAATTGAACAGCTTAGTGACCACAGTGGCAACACCGCGAAAGTGTCCTGGGCGGGCACCGCCGCAATAACCCAATGATACGCCAGGGACGTCAACATAGCTTTGACTTTCTAAGCCATTGGGGTAGATGGTTTGTACTGTGGGAGTAAATAAGTAATCGGCACCGCGCTCACTTAACCCCTGTTGATCAGCTTTTAAGGTACGCGGGTACGCATCTAAATCCTCATTGGCACCAAATTGCATGGGATTAACAAAAATACTGACGACCACCTTATCTGCTAACGTTTTCGCTTTATCAACAAGTGAGTAGTGCCCCTCATGTAAGTTGCCCATAGTTGGAACAAAGGCGATGCTCAACCCCGCTTGGCGCCAAGACTTAATTTGGCTGCGTAGTGAGCGAATTTCGCTGGTAGTCTGCATAGCTATCTTCGTCTAATTGAATTCATGGTCAGGGCCAGGAAAGGCACCACTTTTTACATCTTCACAAAACTTCTGCACCGCCGCAGGCATGTTACCGGTTTCGGCAAGAAAGTTTTTCGAGAATTTAGGAATATACCCTGCGGAAATACCGACTAAATCATGCATAACTAGAATCTGTCCATCGGTCTGGTTGCCCGCGCCAATGCCTATAGTGGGAATACTCACCGCATCGGTGATGGCTTTGGCTAAGGCGCTTGGAATGCATTCAAGTACCAAAAGCTGCGCTCCAGCTTGCTCTAACGCCTGTGCATCGGCAATCATTTTCTGCGCCTGCGCTTGGTCACGGCCTTGAATTTTAAAGCCGCCAAATACATGGACCGATTGCGGCGTTAGCCCCAAATGTCCACAGACCGGCACGCCTTGCTGAGTGAGGGCTTGGATACTGTCATGCAGCCACTCGCCGCCTTCCACCTTAACCATGTTGGCACCAGCACGCATCAGCTTGGCTGCATTCTCGCAGCTTGCTGCAACAGTGTTGTAAGTCATAAATGGCATATCAGCGATGACAAACAAATCGCGGCTGCCAGCGCGAACGCAACGCGTGTGATATGCAATATCCTCTATACTGACTGCGAGCGTATCATCACTGCCTTGCAGCACCATGCCTAGGGAGTCACCGACCAATACGGCATCAACGCCATTGTCGGCAAAAAGTTTGGCAAAACTGGCATCATAGGCTGTAAGCGAGGTTATTTTTTCACCTGCTTGTTTTTTCTTTGCCAGAGTAGAAACTGAGATCTTCGCCATATGCTGTCCTTATTAGAGTTGTTCTAAGCCATTGCGTGGGGTATTGGCCACGAGGCGTTGCAGCGAGCTGCCATCTGGTAGATGTAAATCAGGAGCTAGCTCATGAAGTGGGTAGAGCACAAATTCACGCTCTTTCATACCGTAATGTGGCACTGTGAGGCGGGCATCATCAATGCATTGCTCGCCAAATAAGAGGATATCGATATCTAAAGTACGTGGCCCCCAGCGCTCGGCCTTGCGCACTCGACCGAGTCGTTGTTCAATCGCTTGAGTGGCATCGAGAAGTTGGTGCGCCCTTAAGGTGCATTGCATTGCGAGCACCGCATTCACATAGTCGGGCTGATCTTGCGGTCCCATAGGTTTACTGGCGTACAGCGCCGAGCAGCGGTGTGCTGTGGTGCCCGCCAGAGCCTTGAGTTCAGTAATAGCATGGTGTAATTGGGCGATAGGGTCGCCTTGGTTTGCACCTAATCCTAAGTACACCTGAGTCATTATTGTGACTCACCCTTAGGTTTGTTGCGGTTGCGTGAGCCGCCGCTACGACGACGCCGACGAGGGCGGTTATTGCCTCCTAGGGCTTTGACCATCATCTTTTGACCGTTCACATCGGCATTAAGGTAGGCACTCCACCAATCAGCCAGCTCTTTTAGGTCCTCTTGACCGCTATCTACCAGTAGCAACATAAAGTCGTAAGCGGCTTTAAAGCGTGGTTGCTGGCTCAGGCGATAGGCGCGTTGGCCACCGCGTTTATCAAAGCGGTGTTGAATGTGCCAAATGTCTCGTGCTCCTAGCGTGAAACGCTTAGGCACTGCCACATGTTGGGCGTTTTCCGATAAAATTTGGTTCATGGCCGCAGCCAAGGCTTCAAAATGTGGCAATTGATCGCGTTGCATCAACAACTGACAACGCTCTAACAGCGGGAACCACAGCAGTGCGGCAAAAATAAACGCCGGGGTAACTTTCTTATCGCCGTTAATCCGCACATCGGTATTGGCAAACATCTGCGCTATAAAACGCTCTTCTTGACCACCAGGGTTGGCATCAAGCAGCTTGTCTAATGCGGGAAATAAATACTTAAATAACCCATATTGGCGCAAAGCATGGAAATTAGCTTCGGCTTTGCCGCCCAAAAACAACTTCAAACACTCTTCAAACAAACGAGCTGGCGGGATATGCGCAAGTAAGTCAGCCAATTCAGTAATGGGTTTTGCTGTAGCGCTGCTAATGCTCATGTCTAATTTGGTGGCAAAGCGAATGGCACGCAACATCCGCACAGGGTCTTCGCGGTAGCGTGTCTCTGGATCGCCAATAAGCTCTATGCGGCGGCCTTTAATGGCTGCGACGCCATTAGCGTAATCATAAATGCAGAAATCTTTAATTGAGTAGTACAGCGCATTGATAGTGAAATCACGGCGCTCGGCATCTTCGTCGATAGTACCGTAGACGTTGTCGCGGAGCAGTTGACCATGCTCAGATGACTGACTGACGTTATTTTTTGAGTCTTGCGCCTCGTGGTGACCACGCATGGTGGCGACTTCAATGATCTCGCGGCCAAATACGATATGCGCGAGACGAAAGCGACGACCAATTAAACGACAGTTACGAAACAGCTTCTTAACCTGCTCTGGCGTCGCATTAGTAACGACATCAAAGTCTTTTGGTTGCAGACCCAGTAGCAAATCGCGCACACAACCACCGACCAGATAGGCTTCAAAACCACCGTCTTTGAGTCGGTATAATACTTTTAACGCGTTGGGACTAAACTGGCTGCGCGAAATCCCGTGCTCGCTGCGGGGGATAATCACCGGCTCGTCGAGCGTCCCTACGGTTGCTGAGTGGGCGTCAATGTGCTCTTTTGCGGACAGTGCTTGTCGGCAAAAATGAAACAATTTGGAAATGATAATCGCTCTCCTAGGCTGCATTTATGGCGATTTTAGAAGTGGCTTATAATATACCAGCGCGGCGGAAAAATTAAGCGAGGGAGCAAAAAATCACGGCTTTATAGGGTGGTTAATTCGGTGTTGCCCGCTTCATCTTCACTTACTTGCACTTCTAGGGCCTGACGCAGCTGTACTTTAGGGTATTGGCTAACAGCCCAATCAACAATGGTTGCAGCGCGCTCATGGAGCAGTTCAGGGTCAGGTTGAAAACCTAAAAAGCGTAATGCATCTAATAGAGCTGGTTGAGGGTGTGCGCGCTCGATAGCTGGCGCGTAATTTTGCTTCGACAGCTTAAAGCCTGGGCTGGCCACAGCTAACGGCAGGTGCATATAGCTCGGTGGAGTGGCCCCTAATTCAGTAAATAAGCCGATTTGCCGTGCGCTGGGGATAAGTAAGTCGGCACCACGGACAACATCAGTAATGCCTTGGTCAATGTCATCGATGACCACGACCAGTTGATATGCGAACAAGCCGTCCCGGCGCTTAATAATGTAGTCTTCGCGTGCTTGTTGCGTCAACACTTTTACCTCGCCTTGAAGGCGGTCTTGAAAACGCTCGACAATCTGGTTTTGAACTAATCTGAGGGCATATTCATCACCGCTCACCGTCAAGTTGCGGCAGCGATTATCATAGACGCCACCCATGGCTTTAATTTGTTTGCGAGTGCATTGACAGCGGTAAATTAAACCTCGGTCATAAAGTTCATCGGTGATTGCTTGATAGCGCTCTAAACGTTGGCTTTGGTAAACGACGTCACCATGCCAATGCAGTGCATAGGCTTCGAGGGTTTTTAGAATGTCGGTATCAGCGCCGGCTTTGACGCGTGGAGTGTCAATATCTTCAATGCGAACGAGCCAGCGGCCATGATGACAGCGGGCATCTAGGTAGCTACCAAGAGCAGCTACCAGAGAGCCGAAATGCAGGGGACCGGATGGGGAAGGGGCAAAACGGCCAACGTAATGGCGCGCGGCAGGTGTGCTCGTGCCCAAACCCGTAGTTGTCATGGTTGATTAACCGCGACCGGCTTGCTTCTCTTTAATCTCAGCGAGTGATTTACAGTCCACACACAAATCTGCAGTTGGTCGCGCTTCTAAGCGGCGAATACCGATTTCAATACCACAAGATTCGCAATAACCAAACTCGTCTTCATCGATAAGTGTGAGGGTTTTTTCAATCTTTTTAATTAGCTTACGTTCGCGGTCACGAGTGCGAAGTTCCAAAGAGAACTCTTCCTCTTGCGCGGCACGATCGACTGGGTCTGGAAAGTTAGCCGCTTCATCCGCCATATGGGTCTTGGTGCGGTCAACTTCGTTTCTCAGTTCGTTACGCCATGATTCCAGAATTTTGCGAAAGTGAGCACGTTGCTGCTCATTCATATACTCTTCGCCTGGCTGTTCTTGATACGGTTCTAACCCCGCCTGAGCGATTAACCCTAGTTTACGCTGCTCTGGCATAACACTCTCCTAAATCCTTAATATACAGTCCCCGGAAATAACCGGCGGCTATAAATAGCAGAATACCACCCCCTTAGCAAACACTTTTTTCTTAACCCGATGGCGACTGAATCCATCATGACTGGTAAAAAGGAACGATAAAGTGTGGCGTTTATTCTTTTCTTAATTCAGCTTTATATGGTGTTCTTGATCACTATTTCAAGTTGTTTTTTGTAATAAGATAACGTTTTGGTGATTTGCCGTACCAGCGCTTGAAAGCTCGTTGCAACGCACTTTGCTCAGAAAAACCAAGTTTTGTTGCAATATCAATGGCTTTGTAGCCGGATTCAAAGAGCTGTAAAGCCAGACGCGCACGGGCTTCATCCAATAATTGCGAAAAGCTTGTTTGCTGCTGCGCCAGATGACGCTGCAGTGTACGTGTTGGCACAGCGCACAGTTGCGCCGCTTGCTCTACATTGAGCCGCTGTGGCAAATGCGCTACCAGTTGTTGTTTTACTTTTTCACGTAAATCAAAGCGCGCATCCAGTTGTTGTTGAGCTTGATGCAGTAACAGCTGCTCTAGGGTAGTATCGGGCTGCTTGAGAGGTTGGCCAAGCAACCCCCTTGCGATGGTCATGCTGTTAGTGCTGCTATTGAAATACACTGGACATTTAAACACGTTTTCGTAAATACGCTGTTCCTTGGTGTTATTAGGTGGCGAGCGCATTAGGTGTACGGCAACCGGCGTCAGCTGCTCTGCTTGCAAAACATACATGCGAGCAAAGCTTAGCCAGCTAGCAAAAAGCTCATCAATTACGTAGTAACAGTGCGATTGCGTGGGCCCTAAATCTAAAGTTAGCGTTTGCGCTCGCTGATGAAAGGTGAGGCTTTGGGTGTGGCGCACTAATGGATGAAATCGACGTCCGTAGTCAATGACCCGGTGTAAATTAGGGCTCACGGCAGCAAGGTGACCAAGCACGCCCCAGCGCTCAAGGTCCAATTGCACGCCAAAGTATAAGCCGATATGTGCGCAATTGAGTTGCTGATGCGCCCAAAGCATTAGACGGTGGTAATGGCCAAGGTGAAAACTTTCACTGGGCTGGTGTAGTGCCTGCTCATCGCAGCGCAGCTGGTGCAAGGCGTCGGCTCGTTTCAGCCCCTTTGTTTCTAAAAACAAAACCAAAGAACGCAGTACTTGATGGCTGACAAAAGAGGGACTCATAGTGCTATTTGTTATTATTTTATTGTTCTTTATCCACGCTGCGCTAATTGGCGCGTAAAGTCAATTTTTGGCGTTATAGGTCAAGATTTACACCTGAGCTTAGGGCAAGGTGAAGCAGAGCAAGTAGAATAACAATAGAGAAGGACACCCTATGAAAATATCGTTTACGCCGCTGTGCCTTGCCGTCATCAGCGCACTAACCTTAAATGGTTGCGGCTCTGACTCCGATGACAATACCTCGCCTGTGGTCGAAACCCCGGACCCAGTACAACCGGACCCTGAACCTAAACCTCTGGTGCTATTTGATGACGATGGTACCTTAAACGCTGATATACGTTGGACCACTTATGGCGTCCCCCATATTAAAGCAGACAATGTTGAGAGCTTGGCATTTGGTAGTGGCTACGCCTATGCCAAAGACAACGCCTGTGTGTTGATGGATCAAATCGTCAAAGTACGAGGCCACCGTAGTCGTTACTTTGGCCCAGATGAAGTCCCTGGCAGCGGCGACTCCGCTCATTTGATTTCGGACTTTGGCTATAAGGCCTTGGGCGTTAATGACTACGCTGCAGAAAACTACGACCAGCTCGATGCGCAAAGTCGCGCCCATTATCAAGGCTTTGTTGCTGGGTTTAATAAGTATGTCAGTGACACCGGGGCTGATAATCTGGCCCCCGAGTGCGCCTCACAACCTTGGGTGATCACGCTCACCCCTGAAGATATGCTGGCCTACTCTATGGCTACGGTGCAATTAGCCAGCTCAGCCAACTTTCTTGATTTAGCCTTTTATGCCAACCCTGGTGAGGGCGATGAATACCTACCAGTTATGGCCCAAAACGGGGCGGTGGCGCAGAGTTTTGCCGCCAATTTGAATGCCCGTACGAAAACCTTAAAGCTAGAAAAGAAGTATGAGCACTTGGGCTCGAACGGTTGGGGGTTAGGTAAAGATAAAATGGAAAATGGCATGGGTGGCTTGTTAGCGAACCCACATTTTCCGCATCGCGGTAACCTCAGGTTCTGGCAATCGCATTTGACCATTCCTGAATCACTCAATGTCATGGGCGGCAGCTTGCAGGGCATGCCGGGTGTGGTCAATATCGGCTTTAATGAGCATGTCGCTTGGACTCACACCTTCTCCAAGGCTCGGCATTTCATTATTTACCAGTTAGCGCTCAGTGACAATGACCGCCTAAGTTACACCTTAGATGGTGAGCCTATGGCCATTAACAGCAAAACCATCAATGTCGATGTTGCCATTGCACCAGGGCAGAGTATTACCTTGACGAAAGACTACTATTACTCACATCAAGGCTTGATGATCGAGACCCCAGCCGCGCAAGGATTAGGGTGGAGTGACAGTCATGCATTTACCATTAAAGATGCCAACGAATTTAATATGGATGTGGTAGGCTTTTGGTCGCGTATGAATGCCGCCAGTAGCTTGGACGACATGAAAGCAGCATTTGCCGAATTTGATGGCGTATCCTTTAACAATACTATGGCAGCGGACAAGCACGGCAATGCCTTTTTTATTGATGACTCCACCGTTCTAAAAGTAGGGGAAACCGCTAACTTGGCGCTGCGATTAGAGCCACAATTAGTGGCATTACGTGAGCAAACAGGGTTCGATTTAGTCCCTGGCGATACCTCATTATTTGCCGCTGATGGTGTCGTGCCTTATGCTGAGGCACCGAAGTTAGAGCGCAGCGATTATGTGCAAAATTCCAATGACAGTTATTGGCTTACCAACCCCGAGCAACCGCTGTCAGGATTTGCCGCGCAATATGGTGACGTGCAATACCCGCAATCACTGCGCACGCGCATGGGACTAAAGCTACTGCGTGAAGGCGGTGGCGAAGACGGCAAGTTCTCATTAGCTGAGCTCGAGCAAGCGTTAATAGGCAATGATATTTACCTTTATGACTTGGTCTTTCCGGAGCTGGTAAATCAATGTCAGGCTCAGGGCAACGAGCCTATTAACCTTGATGGTCGGGCGGTTGACTTAAGTGATGCCTGCGCGCTGTTGGCTCAGTTTGACGGCAAGATGACCTTGCAGACCAAAGGCGCTGCGCTGATCCGTGAGTTTGCACACTTATTTGACCCAGCAGTGCACTTGTTTGATAACTTCTCCAGCATCGATGCTGCAAATACTCCGAATACGTTGCGCCCCGATGGCTCAGCATTGCGAGCTCTGGCGCATGCGGTACTAAATGTGACCGACAATGGTTTTGCCCTGGATGCGACCTTAGGTGAGTTGCAGTTCGTTGAAAAAACACTGGCCGGGGGCATGGCCTCAGGAGAAAAACTCCCCTGGGCTGGCCCTATGCATGTTGAAGGCGGCTTTAATGTATTTCGCTTTGACCGCCGTGGGCTTTCCGATTCGACGGTGATCCCCTATGTCAGCTACCCCGCGCTCAATGATGCGCTTAGCGGCGCACCACTGGCTTCCAATCTCAGTGCATCTGGTTACCCCGTCAACTATGGCTCAAGCTGGATGTTTGTGATGAACTTTACCGAGAACGGCCCGGTTGCCAAAGGGTTGCTGACCATGTCTCAGAGCGCACACTCAGACTCACCACACTTCGACGATCAAAGCCGTTATTATTCGCAACAAGCCGCTTTGCGCCCGCTGTATTTTTCTGAGGGCGACATTAGCAACAACTTGATTGCCGAGATGAGTATTAGTCTTGAAAAGCCAAGCGCTGAGTGAGGGTGACCTCCTCGGCACTGATGCGGGCCTTATAGGCTAACACTTCAACGCCGGCTTGCTGCGCTTGGCGCAGGAGGTCGGCGTAAACCGGATCAATATGGGCGGCGGCGCTGACTTGGTTGATGCCGCTGTGCAGCACTGCAAACAGTAACACCGCCCGCTTTCCTTGTTGGCGCATGGCGGTTAACTCGCGCAGGTGTTTTTGCCCACGTAGCGTTTGCGCGTCGGGGAAGTAACCCTGTCCTGAGTGCTCAAGTAAGGTCACCGATTTTACTTCGATATAGCAATCTGCTTTGTCGGCATCGCGCAACAGTATGTCGATACGGCTATTTTCTGCACCGTATTTTACTTCACTGTGTAGTTGTTCATAGCCTTGCAGTTCTTCGATCACATCGTTGTTGATGGCCTCAATGGCGACTTTATTAGCCACGGCGGTATTAACACAAATTAAATCCCCTTGGGCGTTACTACTGAGCTCCAAACTATGCGGGTATTTGCGTTTGGCGTTGTCGCTGGTGGAGTAGTAGGCGTGCACGCCAGGCTCGGCACAGCCGGTCATTTTACCGGTGTTAGCACAGTGCACGGTGAACTCATTACCATCTTCGTCGCGCAAATCCACTAAGAAACGTTTATAGCGCTTTAGCAGGATGGCGCTTTGTAACGGGGCAGGAAATAACATTAATCTCACTTCGCTTTAGAACTGCATAGCCCTAGTGTAAACTGCGAGTAATTGTAATCACAGTCCAAGAGGACCCACATGAGTCAACAATTTTTAGTACACCTAAGTGAACAAGCTGCGCCTAGTCATTGGGGCGAATCTGCATCAGTGTCTTTCAATGAACAAGGTGCCACGGTGCACTTAAGTGAAGATGAAACCCTTAAAAACGTACAAAAGGCGGGCCGCGCCATAGCTAATCAAGGCGTAAAAGCGGTGCAGTTAAGCGGCGATACTTGGTGCACTGAAAGTCAGTGGGCATTCTACCAAGGCTTTGTTAGCCCTAAGGTACTCGATGGGGTGAGCTTTGTTGATAACGACCAAAGCGACATTAAGGAGCTGCAAGCGCTTAAGCAAGCAGCGACTTGGATGCGCCAGATGATCAACGGCACGGCAGAAGAAATTTACCCAGAAAGCCTGGCAGAAAAGGCGGGTGAGTTTATTCAGTCGCTGGCGCCTGAGCATGTCAGCTATCAAATTATTAAAGGCGAAGCACTAAAAGAGCAGCAGTGGATTGGTATTTACGAAGTAGGTCGCGGTAGTGAGCGCCCACCGGTGCTACTAGAGCTTGATTTTAACCCCACAGGTGATGATGCCGCTGAAGTGGCTTCTGCACTTGTTGGTAAAGGGATCACCTTTGATTCTGGCGGTTATTCAATCAAGCCGAGCGAAGGAATGCTGGGCATGAAGTGCGATATGGGCGGTGCAGCAACTGTCACCGCAGGCTTGGCTCTGGCAATTAGTCGTGGTTTAGATAAGCGAGTAAAATTATACCTTTGTTGTGCCGAGAACCTGATTTCAGGGCACGCATATAAACTTGGTGACATTCTGACCTATAAAAACGGCACCACAGTGGAAATTGTGAATACCGACGCCGAAGGCCGCCTAGTGCTAGCTGATGGTTTGATGGCCGCCAGTGAGTCTGGGGCGAAAACCATTATTAATGCAGCCACCTTAACGGGCGCAGCGTTAGTGGCTGTGGGTCAGGAATATAACGCTCTGTTTGGCTTAGACAAAGACATGGTGCGCGATGTTGAAGGCTTCGCTAAAGAAGAATTTGAAGGTGCATGGCCGTTGCCATTAGAGAAGTTCCACCAGCACAACTGTCCATCACCTTATGCTGACACCGCTAATAGTCGTCCACAAAAAGGTGGTGGTTTTGGTGGCGCCTCAAACGCCGCCGGATTCTTGTCTCGCTTTGTTCGTGATGAAGGCCAAGGCTGGGTGCATATCGATTTAGCCGCAGCGTTTCAAACATCCGCTACGGGCATGTGGGCAGCTGGGGCAACGACACAAGGCATGCGTACGGTTGCACGTACGCTACAAGAAAAGTCGTAACTTTAACACTTCGATAGAAAGCGGCCTTGCGCCGCTTTTTTTATGCCTAAAATTAACCTAAAGCTTGGAATCGTGGCCCTCATGGCGCATTAATAAAATGGTTAGATATATTTTGGTGGGGAGCGAGAGAATAAGCCCAATAGCAATACACATAGCGCCAAGCATATAGCTGTACATACCAAAATACTGGCGGAATCCATCCACGACAAGCAGGCTATGACCACTCAAAATGAGCAACAGTCCCAATACTATGATGCATTTTAATAGGGTGAGTTGGGTGGTTTTTTGCATGGGGTAATCACTTTTAGTCACATTTTGCGACTATTATTTAAGCAAATGTAAATTTTTATTGGATTGATCTACCTCATACAAGGTATATTTCGTCCCAAAATAATAAATAATCATTAGACAGGTTCGCTGTGACACCGACAGTAAAAGCACAATCTCATGCAAGCGCGCGCTTACCTCATCTCAATACGTTTCCTAAGCTATTGATTGGCGGCCTGTTGTACTACGCTTTAGCGCAGTTCGGTATGACCTTTATGGCAACTCAGCCTGCTAATATCACCTTGATTTGGCTCAGTGTCGGTGTAGCGCTAGTGATGTATTTGCGATTGGGCAAGGCATCGGCCATTGTGGTTTTTATTGCAAGTTTCGCTGCTAATTATCCTGGTATGCAGGTGGCGGACATGGCCCATGGGGTAGTGCATACCAGTATCGCGGCTTTGATTGATACACTTGCGCCTTGGGTGATGGCGGGGCTTGTTAAACGCCATTTACAAAGTGGCTTAAGCCGCTTTCAAGACTTGGTCACCTTGGTTGTGCGAGTTTATCTGCTACCTATTGCGTTGTCTGTGGTGATGCTAACGGTCAACCTTATTTTAGGTGGGTATATTGGTAGCGAACTCTTTGCTCAGTATGTGCTGCAATTGCTGTTTTCCGACATTTTAGGTGCTTTGCTGGTCTACGCATTTTTTGATGCTTTTGTGAAGCAACAGCAATGGCCACTGCGCCAATCGGCGCTGGCATGTGCAGCGATTGTGCTGGCTTTGGCGGCGATGCTCACAGCCAAACTCTGGCTCGGTGGCTTTATTTTTGCTGTTTTGCCTTGCGTACTGGTGATGATATTTGTCTGCGCCAGTGTCTTTGTTTATTCGGTATTGCTAGCCGTTGTGGCGGCGCTGGTGGTGCTTTTTGGTCATGACTTTGGCCCTTTTATTCAAGATACCCCCATGCAGTCATTGTTTATGCTGCAATCGTTTATTGTGACCCTTTCTATGTTGACTATAGGTGGGCGGCTATTGCAGTCGCAATTACTCAATGAGACCGATTCAAAACACTATTGGCAGCACCAAGCTCGGTTTGACGACTTGACGCAGTTAATGCAGCGAAATGCCTTTATGGATGCCGCTGAGCACAGCTTACGCTGCGGTGGGCTAAAGGGAAAAAGTAGCAGCATTGCGGTCGTCGATTTAGATTTATTTAAGAAGGTGAATGACCGCTTTGGTCATCAGGCTGGTGATGAAGTGTTGGAATGCGTGGCCTACTGCCTCACCAAGCAATTACGTGAGCATGACTTAGCCGCTCGTTTTGGTGGTGAAGAGTTTGTATTGTTGCTCAGTGCCCACCTTGAGCAAGGCTGTGGCATTGTCGAGCGAATTCGCATCGCCATTAGTGAACTTACTTTTGATGACTACCCCGAACTTCGCGTGACGTGCAGCATCGGTGTTACTCACGTTAACCAAGGTGAAGATATCGGTTCTGCGCTCAGTCGTGCGGATGGAAGCCTCTACAAGGCAAAGCAGCAGGGTCGTAATCAAGTGTGTATTAATCACTAGGTGTATTCGCAGCGCAGTACAGGCCTAATTCGATGGCTTTAATGGTGGCTTGGGTGCGATCGCGCACTTCAAGTTTAGTTAATATCGTCGATACCGCGTTGCGAATAGTGCCTGGTGCTTTGTGTAATTTAGCGGCGATTTCTTTATTGGCATAGCCTGCACAAATAAGCTGTAAAATTTGCTGTTCGCGCGCTGTTAAGCCCTGTACTTGTGGTGTTATTGCACCGCGCTGCTTAGCCATCACCGCCTCTTTTAGTGCTTGTTGTAATACGCTACCGCCTTGCGAGAGTGCTATGATCCCCGCAACCAACTCTTCCAGTGATGCATCCTTGAGCATGAATCCTTTGGCGTTGTGCTCAATAGCCCGAAACAAAATGTCGCTGTCGTTGAAGGTGGTTAAGATAAGGCAGGGTGGCGCGTGGTACTTCGCAAGTGCCTGTAGCACGCCTATGCCGTCTAATCGTGGCATGCGTACATCCAGTAGAATTACATCCGCATCCACGTTTCCCTGTTGATAACACTCTAAAAAGGCTTGGCCGTCCACAGACTCACCACTGACCTGGATGCGCTTATCGAGCGCCAGCAAACTCGCCAACCCTGCACGAACTAAGTGTTGGTCGTCAACCAGGTGAACTTTAATGGCTGTCGTTTGCATAGGGAAACTCCGCATTTAACACCATGCCTTTACTATTGGGGGTGAACGTAAACGTGCCGCCTAAGGTTTCAACGCGCTCCTTTAACCCTAACAGGCCATTGCCAGGTACTGGATTATGTAAGTGACCACCATTGTCACTTATCGTCAACCGCAGTGGGTTATGGTTATATAAATGTATATGTAGCTCCGTAGCAAGCGAATGCTTTAAAGCGTTGCTAATTCCCTCTTGAGCACAGCGCAGCACACATTGGGCATAATTAAGTTGTGTCAGCAGTGGGTGAGCTTGGTAGTGTACAACCACCGCAATGCGTGGTGTGTTTTCAGCTAACTGCATTAAGGTAGGCTGTAAATCAATCGGGCTGTGGTTGCGTTTGTCACTGACTACAGAGCGGACACTAGCAAGCGTTTTCCGAGCATGTTGATAACAGTGTTCAAGTTGTGGTTTAAGCGTATCCGAGGCGGTACGCCGAGCAATATCTAGTTGCATTATAAGGCTCGTTAATTGATGGCCTACATCATCATGCAGTTCACGCGCAAGATGTAAGCGCTCTTCACTTGCTCCAGCTTGGATTAATAAGGCTTGAGTGGTTTGTAATGAAGCATTACTGATTTGCAGTGCTTCTTTGGCTTGCTGTTCGGCCATTGTGCGTTGACTCACCACTAACGCGAATAAGCAAAAGGCGCTGGTAGAAAGCGTATTCAAAACAGGCCATGGGTGATGCCAATAAAATCGCTGTAGGAGTAAAAAAAGTACCGCGTTAACAGCAATGCTGAGGTAACAGTAACGCAGCGGCAAGTAATAAACTAAAATGGCGCTAAACATCACCATGTAGATGAGAATCAGTGTTGCGCTAGTGAGCAGTTGCAGGCCGATAATGCCCGCGCCAATAACAACGAGTAGTACATAGCGTACCGGGTAGCCGTAACTTTGCTCTTGCTCGTTTATGACCAGTAGTAAGCAAAGCAACATGAGTGTGTGTATCACCACTTCTATGGTGGCTAATGCAGTAAACCCATGCTCAGTGTTGACCATGATGCGCGGTATCGCGATAACGGCCCAAGTTACGAGCACGACCACTAACCAAGATAACTGATAACGAAAGTATTTTTTCATTTCTTAACTATATCCACAGCACGCATCTAACACCAGCAGTGCAACGCATGTTGTGACAGATGTCATGCGCCAAAATGACGAATGTGACTTACCGTGCCAGCTTGGCGTTTGTACTCTAACACTGTTAATTGGCAACACAGTGAGAAGAGTTATGTATTGGTTACATCAAGGGGCGCTTTATATACATATTGTATTAGGATGCATTGCTTTAGTGTTATTTTGGCTGCCAGTGTGCGCAGCCAAAGGCTCCCGGCTGCACAATCAAAGTGGTAAGGTCTATGCGTATGTGATGTACGCAATTGCAGGCAGTGGCCTTTTTTGCTGTGCACTAGTGCTATTAGACCCGTTGGGCGCGCGCAATATCGATACCTTGAGCACGGCAGAAGAGTTGCGCCGCTATCTACAGGTTAACCATCGTATGGCATGGTTTTTAAGCATGTTGTCAATGTTAGTGTGGGTGTCGGTTTATCATGGTCGGCGAGTGTTGGTGGCCAAGGAGCAGCGTTCCTTATTACGCACGCCAGCTCACCTTGGGCTTATTGCAGCACTGGCTCTATGTGCTTGTTATACCTTTTACCTAGGGTGGCAACAGCAACAAGTGTTATTGCTGGCGTTTTCGGTGTTAGCCATGGTTATCGCAGTCACTATGGCGCATTATATTTACCGCCCCTCTGTGCGGCCTCGTAGCTGGGTTATTGAGCACCTGAGCGCCATGTTAGGCTCCGGTATTGGTGTGTATACCGCTTTTGGTGCCTTTGGCGGACGCCGTCTATTTAATGCGGTACTAGGAAGTGATGCCCAGTTAATTGGTTGGCTGCTACCCTCTTTGATAGGTAGCGCGGGTTTGATGTACGCCGCGCAGCACTATCGTCGACGCTATGGTGTCTAGCTTGGCGCTCTTTACAAAGGCAGTTACACTGAGCCGCAAATAAAGAAAAAAGAGATAACGCCCATGAGCTTACCGGGAAAAATTGTATGTATTGGCCGTAATTATGTTGAGCATATTCACGAGTTGGGCAATGCTATTCCAGAGCAGATGGTGGTATTTAACAAGCCTAGCAGTAGTCTTAGCCAGCATCTTTATGCTCAGCATCAAGGCGATAGGTTACATTACGAAGCTGAGATCTGCTTGCGTATGACCGAGCAAGGTCTCACTCAAGCAGCGGTGGGCCTTGATTTAACTAAGCGCATGCTGCAAAGCCAGCTCAAGCAAGCAGGACTGCCTTGGGAGCGTGCTAAAGCCTTTGACGGTGCCGTGGTGATGAGCGACTTTATTGATATTAGCGAAGCACAGATTTCGCAATTGGGTGTGCGTTTACTGATTGATGGCAAGCAAGTACAGCACGGTGAAGTAAAGCATATGATGTATCCGCCTCTTATGGCGGTGCAAGAGCTGGCCACATTTATGGCTCTGCAGCCGGGCGATTGGCTGATGACTGGCACCCCTAAAGGCGTTGGTGAAGTACACGCAGGAGCTGAGTTTACGGCGCAGCTGCTGCTCTCCCAAGAGGTGATAGTGAGCCAGAGCTGGCGCGCAAGAGATAACTTGACTGTATAAATAAACAGTATTAGGCTTGTGCCACCAAGTCGGAATTACCGAGTTTATGTACAACAAGTCTTTACCCCCAACCTATTATCATGATCACTTCTTGGAGTTGCTGCATTTTTTCCAGCACCAAGGCTGGCATTTATGCGGTGCCCATGAACAACGCTTTATTGATGACTTTTTAGCCTTGCCAAAAAATGCCCAATGTGTGTTGGTACGCGGCTTTAATCGCAAGTCTGATTTTCTTGAACAAAGCAGCTTGCATTATGACGAGATAGAGCAAGCGCCACTGGCGCTCGCCTTACTCAAGCGTCGAGGTTGGTTGCGTCATGTACACGAGGGGGAGTTTGAACAATGGTTGGTGGCATTAACCAAAGCTGAGCTAGTCGCACTTTGTCGTGAACTGGGACTACCCGGGGTGGCGTTGTCTAAGCGTAAAGAGCAATGGTTGGGCTATTGCCAAACCCACGTGAGCTTTGCTAAAGCTTGCCACAGCCATGTATTTCTCAGTTATGTAGTCCATGCCTATAACCCGGTTTTAGCTTATTTATGTTTTATCTTTTTTGGTCGTCTACAAGCTGGGCTGGGTCATTTTTCGTTACGTGATTTAGGGATCATGCGCACCCAACAAGGCAAGGTCATCCCGCGCTTTGACACCTTAGAGGAGGCTAAAAGTGCGTTCACTTATGCGCAATTACGGGCCCAGGTTAGCGAGTTGAGCGAGCAGCAGCTGGTGCAGCATGGCGAGCAAGTAACGCAGCTACCAAGCGCTATTGGTGCGCTGGCAGAGCGCTACTCGCATGAGTATCTCTATCGTTTAGGTAAAGCCTTACTCGCGGAAGCGCCGCATCAAGATTTAGCATTATCAGTGCTAGCACACAGTGAGGATAACCGCGCCATTGAATTGCTGCTGCGTCAGCGCTTTAAAAAAGGGCACAGGCAATGGGTTGAGCAGCGTTTATGCGCATTGATTGACGATCCGCCTAGCGATGAGGTATTTGTATTCGCCGAGGGTTTTTACGCTTTAAAATATCAAGGCAAACGCACCAGCGTACTGAGCGACCTGCTGGCTGAGAAAGAACCGCTGGCTATAGATGAGGCGTATCGCCATCAAGTCGAGCAGGGGGTGATAGATTTATATACCCAACGCGGCGAACAAGCGCTGCATAGCGAAAATCAGTTGTGGCAACACTTATTTGCGCTCTGTTTTTGGCACTTACTGTTTGATGGCGAGCAGGCTGGCAGGGGGAGTGAGTTTGATGTTTTTCCTGCAAGCTTACGTGACGGCCAGTTTTATCACTATTATCAGCAGCAAATACGTGAACTGTTCGCAGAGCATAGTAGTAAAGGGGCGTTAATCACTCACATCAGCGCGGCGGCCAGTCGCTACTACCATCAGCCTAACGCATTTATTCGTTGGCACGAAGAAGTATTAGCGCCATTGGTCGCTCTAATCAATCATGCTCCCCTAAGCGCGGTTTATACGCAGCTGGAAACCATGGCGAAAGACTTCCGCAGCGCCAAGGACGGTTATCCAGATTTGATGGTGATCACATCTGGCAAAGTGCGTTTTGAAGAAATAAAAGCGCCGGGTGATAGCTTGCGCCGTAACCAGCTGGTGGCGTTAAAACAATTGCAGCGTGCCGGGTTTGATGTCAGTGTGCAAACCGTACGCTGGCAGGTGAACAGTGAACAGCCTTATGTGATTGTTGATATAGAAACCACCGGTGGGCGCCATCAAAGCCATCGGATCACCGAAGTCGCCGCTATCAAGGTGGTGGCTGGTAAGGAAGTTGCGCGTTGGCATTCGTTAGTTAACCCACAGCGTCACATACCGCGAGCAATTACCGAGCTTACCGGCATAGATAATGTGATGGTGGCCGATGCCCCTGTATTCGCAGAGTTGGCAGAATCGCTGTGGCAATTTATGCAAGGCTGTATTTTTGTCGCCCATAACGTTAACTTTGATTATGGCTTTTTAAAAGCAGAATTTGCCCGTACCGAACGCCACTTAAGTATGGCGAAGCTATGTACGGTGCGCTTGGGTCGCAGTTACTTGCCCGGACATGCATCATACTCTTTAGCACGTTTAAGTGCCGATTTAGATATTGTATTGTCGCGGCATCACCGCGCCATGAGTGACGCAGAAGCAACGGTGGCAATTTTTAATTTAATACAACAACAAAGGCAAGAATAACAATGGAATTATCAATGTGGTTAGCGCTGGTAGGAATATGCTTAATGGGGGCGATGTCTCCCGGGCCTAGCTTGGCTGTCGTGCTGAAGCATTGTCTAGCCAGTGGCCGCACGGCGGGTATTATTACCGCATTGAGCCATGGTTTTGGTGTGGGTGTGTATGCCTTCATAGCGGTGTTAGGGTTGGGCGCACTTATTCATCAGTGGCCGATGTTGTACACCGCGCTCATTTATGGAGGGGCGGCTTATCTCGTATACCTCGCTATTAACAGTTGGCGTAGTAGCGCAGGAAAGCTGACCATTGAGACAACCCAAGGGAGCTATAAAAAAGCCGCCACAGATGGCTTTTTTATAGCTTTTTTGAATCCTAAATTAGCCATTTTCTTTATCGCGTTATTTTCTCAATTCATCCCCGCAGAGCAAGTCAGTACCGTGCAAGGCGCTGTTATGGTGGCAACGCCTACCGTCATTGATGCGAGTTGGTATGTGATAGTGGCACTATTGTGTAGCCATGGTCGATTTTTACCTGTATTGGAGCGCAATCAAGTGTTGATCAATCGCTTACTCAGTGTTGCCTTTATGGGTCTTGCGTTGATGGTGGTTGCTCGTCAGTGGCTTTGAGCACGTGAGTTTTATAAACCGCATCAAAATCAGTGAAATAAGGAGCTAACCAAAAACGCTGTGACAGCACGTAATTGGTATTTTCCAACACGTCTTGGTTGAGCGCTTTGTTGATGGCCGAAATAGCTTGCTCAGCGAAGCCGTCTGCAGCGCTCGCGGAGCAGCCTACTGCGCCTCTGACTAAGTCTTGTGTGAGGTTGGTTTCTAAGGCGCGGATATTGCCGTATTTCTTCGCAAAATAGCGAGCCATGTACGGGTAATCAAGGGTGTAGTCGATGATGTCATGTTGTAGCATTTCGGCAATTGCACCGCTTTCGCCATCGGCGCGATAACTCAATACCGCAGGGCGGGAGTGAGCCGTCTGTTGTAGCAACGTTTGCAGCTCGCCACTAAAACGTCGCGCAGCCACTTGGCCATAAGTAAAAGAGTCATCGGCAAACAAACTCGCCAAATTAATAGGCTTGCCATGGACTTGTGTGAGTTTATCGCGCTTGTCTACCGTAGTGATAAGTGTAAAGGGAGGATACACCGCTGTGGGGATACTGAGCTTTGCAGTGTGTGTATCTTTATTTCGGTGGATCATACATGGGAAGCATACCTTTTCGCCTTCATTCATATAGCGGTGAATACGCTTTTGCGGCAATAGCAGCTTTTCATGTTCAATATTTGGCATATTGGTGATGAGCTGGTTGAGCAACTCATCACATAGCCCTGCAAAGGGATACTCTGTAGTACGAGGTAAATGGAAGGGCGGAGTCTTGCTTTGTAGCCAAATGATTTTCTCTACCGTTTGTGCCTTGGTACTCCAAGCTGTACATAAAACCAAAGTAGCAACAAGTAGTTGTCGTGGCTTAAGCATAGTCTCTCCCTGTGCGGTAATGGTATTTACAGTGTGCTCTAGGTGAGTATAGAAATTCACATGAGTCTCGCCAGTTTCTCTAAGGGGAAGACAAAGCGTGAGATCCATGTTGTGAAGTGCGGGAACTCATCTAGACTAAAAAGATGGGTGTCCATGAGGCATAATCACTAAAGGGACGATGACAGTGACATGGTTTGAGCGCTACGGGTTAATAGTCATGCTGGCCGTTCTCACTACCCTGTTTGCGGGGGTCGGTTATTACGCATACGTGTTGGTCCAAAGCAGCGAAGCAAGTAACGCCAAACAAACAATCAATAGCCAGCTAGCGATGCGAGTTGACGACGTACAGCAACATTTCGAATACGGGCGCAGCCAAGTTCGATTTCTTGCTAATACTCCTCCTAATCGTGGCATTATCCGCGCCCTTGATAACCAAGGCTTTGATGAACAAGATAAAACATCGCTAAGTCAATGGCGTGATCGCCTCGCGACTATATTTCGCTCCTACATTCAAGAGCACGGAGATGTGCTGCAAATTCGCTATATTTTGGCTGATAAAAATTATTCCGAATTGGTTAGGGTGGAGCTCGTCGACGACGAAATAGTACGTACACCACAGTCCCAACTACAAGCTAAAGGGGGCAGAGACTATATATCCCATAGTATGCAGCTGCAAAGCCAGCAAACTTATGTCTCTGATATCAACCTGAATCACGAGTTTGGACGCGTGCAGGAGCCTTACCAGCCGACTTATCGCATCACGCAACTGATACATGATGAGCAGGGCCAACCCCGGGCCATATTAGTCGTCAACTATGACGCTAATGTATTGATTAATTCGATAGCACAGGGGCTTGCTCAAGGCTTAGAGTTAATTGGTATCGGCGCTCAACAGCAGTTCTTTGCTCATCCTGATACACGCTGGCTATTTGCCAATGAATTCAATGCTACCTTCGTGCCCGCGCAGCAGCAATTTGTTCGCACCAATAAACAAGAGTTGGGAATGCCGGTGTACTTAGATAAGCTCTCTGCTCAACACGTTTATGCGCAACAGCAGTCGATAACCGTTGGCAGTCCACAAACACCTATCGCCCTAAGCCTTGCACTTTATCTCAGTAAAGAAAGTCTCGCCATGGCGATAGATAGGCGTTGGCAGGTGTGGCTGGGGGTCCTCATCATTCTCTATGTTATTTTGCTACTCAGTGCCCTAACGTATCACCATTTTGTTATTCGTCAGCTGACCTTGTCGCGCACGATTCGTGAGTACCACACCATTTTTCAACGCACCGCAATGCCTGTGCTGCTGTTAAATAGCAAAGGGGCTGTGTGCAGTGCTAATCCGGCGGCTGAGCAGCTATTTAATTCTGTAAATGGTTCGGAAAATCAGCACTTTGCCACATTGTTGGGCTTCGAAGAGCGGCAATGCAAGCAAATTCAAGCCGCTATCGATAAGCGTGAACACCTTGATATGGAATTGGGTATCAGTAATGCTGATGGTGAAGAACGACAAGTCAATGTTAGCGTGCTACCTGTGTACGAGCAGAAGCTGCCAACCTCTTCTGCGGTGGCTGCATTGCTGCTTTATGATCATACTACTGAGTTTAATTTACGCCGACAATTGCAGAGTATGAATGCCTCTCTCGAGACTAAGGTAGCCGAACGCACAGAGCAACTTGAAGCGACGCGCAAGGAAGCGGAGCAAGCCAACGAAGCCAAAAGTCTATTTGTAGCCAATATGAGCCACGAGCTGCGCACCCCCATGAATGGCGTATTTGGCATGCTCAACCTGATCAAAAAAGAGCCGTTAAGCGAGCAACAAAACCATTATCTGCAATTAGCACAGGCCAGTGCTACGAATCTAACTGGGCTGATCAACAGTGTGCTTGATATCTCTAAAATCGAAGCAGGAAAGATGGAGCTTGAAGTACAAAGTGTCAATTTAGAGGTGGTGCTCAGTGAGTTACTGCAATCCAATTCCATTCGCCCAAAAGAGAAGGGGCTGTTGCTTTTATTAGATAGCAGTGGCTTGACTCAACCTACGTTTTTGGGAGACGTCACCCGTATTCGACAAATTTTTACCAACCTGCTTGGTAACGCCATTAAATTTACTGACAATGGCCATGTGTTAATAAAGGTTCAAAGTCGGCTACAAGAAGGTCAGTACCGTATTGATTTTGTTGTAGAAGATTCAGGTGTGGGTATTGAGCCAAGCAAGCTAAAAGATCTCTTTAACTCGTTTACGCAGGCGGATAACAGCATTACCCGCAAGTATGGCGGCACCGGACTAGGGTTAGCTATCACTAAACAACTTGTGCAGCTGATGGGGGGCGAGATCCGTGTTGAGAGTGAGCTTGGCAAAGGGTCGCGCTTTATCGGCCATATCATGTTAAGCAGTGCTGAAAGCCGTGCGGTAATGGCTGAGCCTTTGGCTGGGTCTCGCGCAGTTATCATCGATGAAGTGGCCATACGTAGACAGGTGATCACTAATCATTTGCGCCAGTGGGGCGCTGAAGTAATCGACGCCGACTGGCATGATGTTGACGAACTCGCAGCTTCTGGTGATTTCCATCAGTTGCTACTGTTTGTCGACGCTACGAAACAAGGCCGAGAGGTGCAAGCGCATTTACATACCTTATTACATACCCAGCACAGTGAAAAACTTAAAGTCATCGTCAATTGTAGTCAGTATCAAATGAATACGGCATTTGCTGAGCAATATGACAATGTTGAATGCCTCTTACCACCTATTTCTGCTGTGGTGTTGGCCCATATTTTATTTTCAGCCGAAGGGGCGGAGCAGCCACTGTGTGATAGCCCACCGGTCACCGCACTCGACTTTCATTCGGTTTCAGGTGCAAAAGTGCTAGTGGTAGACGATAACGCTATTAACCAAGTGGTTGTGACCGGTGTCTTTAAGGATTTACCCATCACCCTAGTCAGTTGTGGGGATGGCAAACAAGCATTAGATATTCTCAATACTGATCCGCACTTTGACGTCATTTTAATGGATTGCCAAATGCCGGTGATGGATGGCTACAGCGCCAGTTTAGCGATTCGCCGAGGGGATGCGGGTGAGCATTACACCGGCATTGCGATTATCGCGATGACTGCCAACGCCATGGCAGGGGATCGCGAACGCTGCTTGCAAGCGGGTATGAGTGATTACATCACCAAACCTGTTGATGCTGATCAGCTGTTAGAGAAAGTGTATTACTGGCTCAGCGTAGCCAATGTGAAAAAGCGCACGCAAATAGATGTGAAATCAGAAAAGTAGCCTATTACAGGCTACTTCCACATTAAAAGGGAGCGGGATAGGCTTTTAATACTGAGTCGATTTGCGCCAGTGCTTCGTCCTCAAGCTGGATATCAAATGCAGCAATGTTTTCCTCAAGTTGCGCCACAGTGGTTGCACCAATGATAGTGGAGGTAACCCCTTGCACTTGGTTACACCACGCCAGGGCCAGTTGTGCCGCCGTCATATTGTGCTCTTTCGCGATAGCCTGATATTTAGCAACGGCTTCTTGCGCAAGGTGAGTATCGCGGAACAAGCCGTTACGCTGGGCGATGGTCCAACGCGAGCCTTGTGGCCGGGCTCCTCCTAAGTATTTACCACTGAGCATGCCGCCCGCTAAAGGAGACCAAGGCAAATAAGCGATGTCCTCATGGTGACACTGTTCAAGCAGATAAGGCCAATCTTTGGCATGCACTAAACTGAACTCATTTTGCATTGATACCATGGCAGGAAGCGAATACTGCTTCGCTAAATCAAGGTACTGGCTTAAGCCCCAAGGCGTTTCATTTGAAAGCCCGCAGTGGCGAATCTTACCGGCACGTACACACGCATCTAAGCCCTCTAAAATAGCGTGCATTTGCGCCCGCTGCGCGCTTTTATCTATTTGCTGCAAATCCACCATGCCTGGCCACTGTTTACCAAAATGTGGCGAGGTGCGGTTAGGCCAATGAATTTGATAAAGATCGATATGGTCGCTCTGTAAACGTTGCAACGAACCATCAACGGCACTGATGACTGACTCTTTGGTGATGTCACCACCGTCACGGACCCAAGCTAGGCCATTCCCAGCCACTTTGGTGGCAATAACCATATCCTTGCGCTTGTCGCTATGGCGGCTTAGCCAATCACCAATAATGGCTTCGGTTTTACCATAGGTTTCCGGCGTTGGGGGAACCGCATACATTTCTGCAGTATCAATAAAGTTAACGCCTTGAGCCAGCGCGTAATTGAGCTGCTCATCGGCATCTTGTTGAGTGTTTTGTCTGCCCCACGTCATACTCCCTAGGCACACCCGCGATACGTTCAAACCACTGCGACCAAGCTTTGTATAATGCATTGAGTTATCCTTTTTCATTCGCATGTAGGAATGTACGTAAGGTATCACTCAATGGTGCTTTTTGCGATGTCTTGAAATCGAACATTACCACTCGAGCTTGACCCTCGGTAACAATGGCTTGCTGGGCACAAGAAAACACCGTGTAGTGAGTCATAAACCCTGCTTCGGCAATCTCGCTAACGCTGACTCCAATGAGTAAGGTGTCGGGGAAGGTAACCGGGCGCTTGTATTTACAATAGTTGTCAGCCAGTACGGGGCCTATCTTCTCTGCCTCGAGGCGATCAAACAGCCCCGCTTGCGCAAAGAAATCAATACGCGCTATTTCAAAATACTTAAAATACATACTGTTATTGACGTGTTGTAGCGCATCCATATCACCCCAGGCCACTTTAATTTCACAGGCGTGCGGAAAGCGTTCTAAAAACTGTTGTTTATCTGGCATGAGTAAATCCTTAGAGTTTTTACTCAGACTAGCACGACAGCTTGTGCAAACAAATAACAAGCGATCAATGGATTTAGATGCTTTTCATTGTGATGCTTTTGATAAAGCGCTGTTGCTGTCTAAAAGGTAAGAGAAGTAAAAGTTTCATATATAATCGCACGAGCTACTTCTTTAAAAGGAGCTTGAAAGTTGAAAACGGGCTCACTACTTAACATATCCATGTCCAAGTAATACTTTCAGGTTCTAGCTCCCCCGATGGGGAGCGTGATCTTTGTGCAAATTTACTACGTGTAGATTAATTAATAGTCATAGTGACTATTTTTTATACCTAGGGCTTTCTGCTTTCCACTGCTCGACCTTAAGCAAAAATTCGTCATAGTCAACCTCTCCCTTTTTATTTGCTTCCTCAAACCAAGGTAATGCTTTATTTTTTAAGATTGAGACCGCTGATACACAGTACTTCGAGTCAAAGACGTAGTAGTCTACAGGGTTGTAACCACTACCAGAATAATAACTACATCTGCTATAACCTTTATCTTCAATATAACTCTCTACTAAAAAGCTTGAGATAGTAGCAGTTATTATACCTAACAAAAGTGCTAGTCCGCCAATAAGTGAAGACCATCCTATAATTTTTCTGCTGAACCTTCTGTTTATAAATACAGGTAAAGCCAGGAAGATATAGAGTGATATAGTGATGATGAAAAATATAAACCCTAAAGATTGCCCAGTTTCATAGAAAAAAAATATTTCACCTTTTTCTGTAAGTTCTAACAAAGATATTGTTTCTAAAAACTTATTTATTAAAGCATTAGAAATTAAAATTAACACTGGTATTGCAAAAAAAACAGTTACTATTAGCCCTGCAACTTCCTTATATGTGAATCCAGTTTTAAATATTGGTTCTTCTTGGAATATTTTCATTTTTAAATCTAATATGTGTTCTTTTTAAATATCCCACTTATGTTTGGGACAGCTAGTAGGTTGTGTATGAATTTTTCATATCCATCTGGGGTGTTCTCTATTTTTAAAATAACTTTCTTGTTTTTTAATCTCCAAAAGAGTTCTTCTTCATTTTTAGCTAATATATCTGCTGTGTCCGCAATAAAGCGTTCAATTTGCTCATTGAATACGAAAGTTGCGGATCCAGAAAAGAGTAGGCTCACCGTGACCACAACGGCCATCGGTATAGCCGCAGCCATTGAGGTACCCAAAACAAATGTGCCTGCAAAAACAATTCCAGCAGCAGTAGCTATTGAAGCCAAAGCAATTGCATAATCAACAGCGACACCCACTACAAAGTCATGCCACGTTAAGTCATCATCCATTAATTGATCAAGACCTCGAAACGCAGGCGATAAAACCAAAGTCATCACAAACCCTGATCTTAGCACGCCTTTTGCAGCTTGAGTGCCGGCTGCAATATTAAACACTTTTGGATTCTTTGCTATGTACCAGGTACCAGCAAGAAAAGACCCAAAACGTGAATTACCCTTCATAACCACGCTGATTGAGCCACCATAACGCTTTACTTGATACTTAGACAGTATTCGCGCTTTACTCTTTATATCGTGAAGCATTCCCTTGAGCACTTTAATATCATCTATTGCAGGGGCCATAACAACCGCTTTTTTAATATAGTCATAGGCTGTGTCGCGCTGCTTTTTGGTGAGGTTGCCAAGCTCAGCACTTTTACCAAATAGATCGGCTATATCTAGTCGCGAAAAGCCGATTTTTAAAAGGGTACATACATAAAAATCAAAGAATTCATCGGTATTCATCTGAATCACGGTTAAACTCTCGCTTTGCTTTAAAACTCGAGCGAATGCGTTCGACTTTTGCTGATTTTGAGCTGAATTGTATGTGTTATAGAGGTTATATGCTGTTAAATGGGCTGGGATAGGCATTTTAATCATCCTTTTAAAGTTGTATTCCGTTACTTCTAGCTATCCTGCTAGAGGTTAAAATATAGCACACGCCTGTTCTAGTTAAAAGTGTCTGCCACCTTGAAAAGGTTAAGTGTGTTGTGCGGAGTCAGTTGCGGGTTAACGTCATCAAGTAGTGCTCAAATAACGTGCCCACTATTAAGCGCTAACGCGAGTTTTTATCATGGTGAGTGTCATAGAGAGTGAACAGCCTTCAAGAGTGCGTTTGTATGGCCTTGGCAGATAGGGTGTTGTCGAGGGGCTAAGGCAGCAGACTGTTTTGAACAGCCTGCCAGAGGTTATCAGTGACTCAGCGTGTTAGCGCATAGTAACAAACTCTTCAGAGCCGGTGGGGTGAATGGCAACCACGGCATCAAAGTCGGCTTTGGTCGCGCCCATTTTCATAGCTACCGCAAAACCTTGGATCATCTCATCAACGGTGAAGCCAATACCATGTAAGCCGACCACTTTTTCGTCACTGCCAGCGCATACTAATTTCATTGCGCATGGTTGGCGGTGTTGGGTGACGGCGGTATACATTGCTGCAAACGTAGAGCTGTACACTTTGATATTTTCTTCGCCATATTGGTTGATGGCCTCTTGCTCGGTGAGACCAATAGTGCCGATAGGTGGGTGGCTAAATACCACGGTCGGAACTAGGTCATAATCCATTTTCGCATTAGGCATTTCTGGGTTGAAAAGGCGCTCAGAGAGTAAGCGGCCCGCTTTAACTGCAACCGGTGTGAGTTCAATGCCATTTTCGATAATGTCGCCAACGGCATAAACGTTTTTGGCGGTGGTATTTTGGTACTCATCGACCTTCACATAACCACTTTCGTTTACCTCTACACCTGCAGCAGCAACGTTAATAGCATCGGTGGTAGGCGTGCGGCCAATGGCCCAAATCACTTCATCGACATTTTGACTGTGGCCATTTTCAAAGTGAATGGTGAGGCTGCCATCGCTTTCTTTCACCACCTCTTTAGGTGAGCATTCGGTATGTAGGGTCGGCCCTTCTTTTTTCATGACCTCCACTAACGTCTCTACCAGCATGTTGTCGAAATTGCGCAGTGGTGCATGACGGCGCACAAATAGGTGCGTTTCTGTGCCTAGGGCATGCAGTACACCGGCAATTTCTACGGCAATGTAACCAGCACCCACAACCGCAACGCGTTTGGGCTGCTCGGTGAGTTCAAAGAAGCCGTTCGAATCAATGCCATACTCAGCACCAGGAATATTTGGAATAATAGGGCGTCCGCCCACGGCAATAAGGATATGATCGGCACTGTAGTGCTCGCCATTCACCTCTACGGTATTGCTATCAATAAACTTGGCAAAACCATTAATCACAGTTACACCGTTGCTGGCTAAGTACTTGTTATAGCCTTGGTGAATACGGCCAATATAGGCCTCACGGCTTTCTACCAGCTTACTCCAACTGAAACTCTTTAGTTCAACATCAAAACCATAATCTGGGGCGTATAGCTTAATTGCTTCTGCAACTTGGGCACCATGCCACATCGCTTTTTTAGGCACGCATCCTACATTCACACAAGTGCCACCTAAGTGAGTTGCTTCAATTAACGCGACGTTAGCACCACGCATGGCCGCTCTATTTGCCGAGCCAATGCCGCCACTACCACCGCCAATACAAATATAATCAAAATGTTGAGCCATAATTTCTTTATTCCTATGAACTGATGTTGTCATCACTATATTGCCATACCTTAGCAGAAATAAGGCGGTGGATCTGCACTTGCATTTTCCATCATCGCCCCAAGAATGTAGGTATTAAACGAATAATGAGAGATTACTATGACCAACCCGTTGATTGGCCTAGAGGGCTTACCGCCATTTTCAAAGATCAAACCCGAGCATGTGGTGCCAGCCGTGGAGCACGGTATTGAGCAGTGCAAGAAAACCATTGAACAAGTGCTTGCTGGCAAAGACTTTACTTGGCAAGGGTTAGTGATGCCGCTGGAGGAAGCGGATGACAAGCTAAGTCGACTGTTTTCGCCCGTGTCGCATATGCACTCTGTGGTAAACTCTCAAGCTCTGCGTGAAGTGTATGACCAAGTATTACCTAAATTAAGTGAATACAGCACCTATGTGGGTCAGCACCAAGGGTTGTTTGATGCATACACTGCTTTAGCGCAAAGCGATGAATACGCGCAGCTGTCAAAGGCACAACAAAAAGTTATTGATAATGCCTTACGAGATTTTAAGCTCTCTGGCATCGCGTTGAATGCCAGTGATAAAAAACGCTATGGCGAAATATCCAGCCGCTTAAGTGAGCTTGCCGCTAAGTTTGGTAATAATGTGATGGATGCGACACTGGCATGGCAAAAGCATATTACCGATGAGCAAGAGCTCGCGGGCTTACCTGAATCAGCTAAGGCTTTGGCGGCGCAAACAGCGCAGAGCAAAGAGTTAGAAGGGTGGTTGTTTACATTAGATATTCCTTCTTACCTGCCAATTATGACTCACGCCGATAACCGTGAACTTCGCCAAGAGGCCTACACCGCGTTTGTGACCCGTGCGTCCGATCAGGGCCCTAATGCCGGTGAATATGACAACAGCGCTATCATGGATGAGGAATTGGCACTGCGTCATGAATTAGCGCAGTTGTTGGGTTTTGAAAGCTATGCGCAAATGTCGTTAGCCACTAAAATGGCAGACTCCACTGAGCAAGTGTTTGGCTTCTTAAATGACTTGGCGGAAAAGTCGAGACCACAAGCGCAAAAAGAGCTAGAGGAGCTGTGTGCCTATGCCAAAGAAAAACACGATATTGAACAGCTCGAAGCGTGGGACTATGCCTACTACAGTGAAAAGCTAAAGCAAGAGAAGTACGCCATCAGCGACGAACAATTACGCCCGTACTTCCCTGAAGATAAAGTCCTCAGTGGTCTATTTAAAACAGTTGAGCAACTGTTTGGTGTGCGTGTTGAAGAGCAGCAAGATATTGATATATATCATGACGATGTGCGTTTCTTCGCCATTTATGATGGCAATAACACGCTGCGCGGGCGTTTTTACCTTGATTTGTATGCCCGTGAGCACAAGCGCGGTGGCGCTTGGATGGATGACTGCATGGGCCGAAAAGTACGCTTGGGTGGGCAATTGCAAACCCCAGTCGCTTATTTAGTGTGTAACTTTAATCGCCCAATAGGGGATAAGCCGGCACTGTTTACCCATGATGAGGTGGTCACCTTGTTCCATGAATTTGGCCATGGTCTGCACCATATGTTGACTCAAGTGGATGCCGCTGCTGTTGCCGGTATAAACGGCGTGGCTTGGGATGCGGTGGAATTACCAAGCCAGTTCTTAGAAAACTGGTGCTATGAGAAAGAGGCACTTGCCTTTATCTCTGGCCACTATGAAAGTGGCGAGCCCTTACCGCAAGAGCTGCTATCAAAACTGCTCGCGGCAAAGAACTACCAATCCGCTATGCAGATGGTTCGCCAGCTCGAGTTTTCGTTATTTGATTTTCATATTCACGCCGATTACAACCCCACTGCGGGCAGTGAAATTCAAATCATACTAGATAAGGTGCGCCAGCAGGTGGCAGTTATTCAGCCGCCGAGTTTCAACCGCTTCCAGCATGGTTTTGCGCATATTTTTGCCGGCGGTTACAGCGCGGGTTATTATTCTTATAAGTGGGCAGAAGTGCTCTCGGCCGATGCCTTTTCTAAATTTGAAGAAGAGGGCATTTTTAATAGCGATACCGGTCGTGCCTTTTTAACCAATATCTTGGAAAAAGGCGGCTCTGAAGAGCCAGCGGTGCTATTTGAGCGTTTTCGTGGCCGTGCGCCAACCGTTGACGCATTGCTTAGGCACAGTGGCATCGCGGCTTAAGCCATACAACTGACAGCGCCTGCGGGCGCTGTTTGCTTTTCCTCCCCCATAAAACTCTCACTTTCTCTCGCAAAATCAGTCACTCATACTATGCTAATAGTAACTTTTCTAAGTATGCGAGTGGCCAATGGCGAAAATAGTGCTGACCATCGACGATGACAAAGTGATTCACCATCTAGTGGAAGAAGCGTTATCTGGGGTTGCTCAGGTGATCCACGCAAAAAACGGCGAACAAGGCATACGTCAAGCGCAAAAGCACCAGCCTGATATCATTTTGCTTGATGTCGAAATGCCCAAAATGGATGGTTATGCGGTATGTAAAGAACTTAAAAATAATGAGCTTACGCAAGGCATTCCCATACTATTTTTATCCGGTCGTGCAGATTTAGAAGAACGCATTCGCGGTTATAATGCCGGTGCTGATGACTACATTATTAAACCTTTTGCCAGTGACGAGCTGGCAGCGCGTATTGATGTCTTGTACCAATACAAACAGCGGTCTAAGGAGCTAGAACACGAAGTAAATCGCGCCCAAAGTACCGCAGAGATGGCCATGACCGACTCGGGAGATATGGGACGTGTTATGCGCTTTGTCAGTCAGTCGTTTGCAACTCATGACTTAGCGAGCTTGTCGCGCAACTTTTTGGCCTTTTTTGAACCAATGCGGCTCGACGTCGTGGTGGCGTTTTGGCACGAGGATGAGCATCAGTTCTTTGCTAACCATGGCGCAGAGTGTCCGCTAGAGCAGGAGCTACTGTTGCAACAGCGCCACGGCGAGCGCTTCGTTGATTTTGACGACAACACCATTATCAATTACCCCAAAGTGTCATTATTAATAAAGAATATGCCCATTGATGACAGTGCATTGTATGGGCGCTATAAAGATTTATTCCCACACTTATTAGAGGCCACGAACGCGAAGCTACAGGATATGGAAAACAGTGACCAAGCGCTGCGCTGCGCAGCATTATTTGGTGAAGCGTTTATGGCGTTTGAAAGCCAGTTAATGAACAAGCTTGAGGCCCATGGTGAACAAGAGTTATTGCGCCTGGTTGCCACTCAAGGAGCGCAGTTACAAAGTATTCGCAATGAGCTAATTCATTATATTGAGCAGTTCGCCCAACCTCCTTCAGAACAACAGTGCAGCAGTCAAACGGATGTTGAGCTGTTTTAGGCGGGAATTTAGTCCCTGCGAATAACGAACTTTTGTTACTATGGGCGCCTTGGTGATTTCTTGGAGCGAGCTGTGCAAATCTATTGCCGAATTCCGCAGGCACAAGGCTATGTTGATACCTTAGCAAAACGTTTTCAACTAGCAGAGTATAACGACAACGACACTTTTTATCTTCAGTACGATGAACACGGCTTATCTTTGGTGAAACGGGATGAGCCAAAACTCGCGCCTATTCGTGTTGATTTCGTCAGCGGCGGCGCTGCGCATCGTCGTAAATTCGGTGGCGGCAAAGGCCAAGCGATTGCCAAAGCAGTGGGGCTAAACAAAGGCGCAATTCCCCATGTTCTTGATGCCACCGCAGGGCTAGGAAGAGACGCTTTTGTGCTGGCATCGCTTGGATGCACAGTGACTCTATTTGAACGTCACCCTGTGGTTGCTGCATTACTTGCCGATGGTCTAGAGCGGGCTTACATGGATAGCGAAATTGGCCCTTGGATGCGTGAGCGTATGCGCTTAGAGCATGGCGCGTCGCAGCAGTTACTACCCATTGTCAGTAGTGACCAGCCTGTTGATGTCGTGTACCTTGATCCTATGTTCCCGCACCGAGAAAAGTCGGCTTTGGTAAAAAAGGAGATGCGCGTATTTCAAACCTTAGTGGGGGATGATCAAGACGCGGATGCGTTATTAGCACCGGCTCTTTCATTAGCGACAAAACGGGTTGTGGTAAAGCGCCCTGACTACGCCCCGTTTTTAGAAGGTAAAACGCCTAGCACACAAATAAAAACCAAGAAAAACCGCTTTGATGTGTATGTGAATGCAGCCATGAAATAAACCAAGTCGGTGGCGCCTTCAATACCCCTATATGTGTTTTTTAATACAACTGTCATAAATAAGTAATACGCTATCCCCACTTGCATTGGTGGGGTTTTTTATGCGTGTTTCTACTTTTACTCGTTTGGTAGCACTGTTGCTCTCAACAGCCAGTTTGGTGCTTGTTGCTGTACTTTGGTGGGCATCTAAAACCTTAGTCTCTTTGGAGCAACAAAACACCCACTATGGCGCTCTTAAAAATGACATTATCATCGGCTTATCGGGTGACATCGAAGACTACTTAAGTACTGGAGATGCGCAAAATCTGGTAGACGCCAAACAGCGTATCGAAACTATTCAAAATCAATACTTGCCCTCGTTGTCGGCGCAATTGCAGCGCCAGCTCAATACCCGTTTGCAAGTACTGCTCGATGGCATTGACGGCGATTATCGCGCTCTGGGTAAGCTTTCTGGAAATGAAACCGCGTTATTAGATAACGCACTTCGGCAAATGGCGGGCTCGGCAACCTCGTTAATTAATTATGCCCAACAAGCACCGCAAGATAAGCGCGGCAGTGCCTCAAGGTACATTGAGTTGGCGGGAGATTATTACCAAGGCGTCCTTGATTTAAGCCTCGCAACTCAAGCGTTGTACCAAGGTTATAGCGCCGACAAACAGGTAGCGGTTGAACAAGCAGTAAAGCTGCTCAATGCTTTAGCGGCAGAGATTGAAAATACCGAAAACCTCGGGGTGATGAGTGAAGTAGATGAAGACGAGCTGTTTTTTGGTGCTGAGCCTGAAGACCTCGCCGGCGATATCAAAGCGGAGATCCGCAGCTGGCCAAAACGTTATCCGCGCGATTTGCAAAGTACCATTGAGCAAGGTCAAATTCACCAGCAGGGCATAATGCAACTGCGTACAGAAGTAAGCAGTGTCGTTGATGTAGTTATTGATGCTGAACAGCAGCTGCGCGCGGCTCAGAATGTTCTCAAGCAACGCCTTTTAGTGGTATTTGGCATTGCCATTGGTTTGTTATTTATTTTGGCTGCAGCGGTATATTGGTTGCAGCGCTCGCAAGTGCTGAACCCACTGCGCCAATTGCGCGACGGCTTCGCCACACTCATAGAAAGCAACGAACTTAACCCCATAGTAAGCAAAAATAGCGAAACGGAAGTAGGCGAAATTGCGGATTACTTTAACCAGCTGATTGAGCGCCAACGCAATGAAGTGCGTGAGCGCCAAGAGATGCTGCGCGTGATCAATGAGTTTATGAGTGACATGAGCGATAACCTGCAGCATATTCGCAGTGGTGCTGAGCAAACCTCAGCACATGCGTCGCACAGTCAAACCTTACTCGGTGAAGTGCAACGTATTGGTGATGATGTCAATGAGGTGAATAGCCAAGTGGCTGATAACGCCCAGCATACGCTGACCACCATGGCGCAAAGCTTAGGGTTCGCCGATGCTATGTTAGCGGCTTCGTCGACCACCGAGCAACGTATTGAGCAAGGCATGCAAAGTCTTAATCAGTTACTCGCTGGTGTTGAGGATGTCTCCAAGGTGTTGGATGTGATCAATACCATTGCCGAGCAAACCAATTTGCTAGCGCTTAATGCTGCTATCGAGTCGGCCCGTGCTGGTGAACATGGCCGAGGGTTTGCTGTAGTGGCCGATGAGGTGCGTAAACTGGCGCAGCAAACACAAGCTTCTTTGGGCGATATTCACGCCCAACTCAATAGTTTAAGTGCTAATTCGCAGCGCGTGTCACAACACATTGGCGAGTTGGCAACGCAAGCGCAAGCACAAACAGACAACGCCGAAGAGCTTAAGCGTAACGCCGAAGATATCTCTCAAAGCGCAGAGCATGCTAACCAAGTGGCGGCACAAGCAACCGACTATGCGCATCGCCAGCGTGATATGCTGATTGAATTCGAGCGCTCCATGCAAGATATGCAAACGCAAATTAGCGCATCGGATACCCGGGTTAAAGATATTCACCTGAGCCTGCAGCAACAAATGCAAAGTATTCGTGCTAGCCTAGGGCTTGATAATCAATCGGTTTAACCCCGTTTAAAAGAGGAAATAAATAATGATAGCCCAAGGTCAAGCGCTCCCTTCTGCCACTTTTTCTCTCCTTGATGAGCAAGGAATGACCAACCCCAGCACAGAGCAGCTTTTTGCTGGCAAAAAGGTTGTACTGTTTGCTGTGCCAGGCGCGTTTACCCCCACTTGCTCGGCTAAGCACCTTCCTGGCTTTATTGCTCATCAAGCGCAGTTTAGCAGCAAAGGTGTAGACAGCATCATCTGTTTATCGGTGAATGATGCCTTTGTCATGAAAGCTTGGGGTGAGCATCAAGGTGCGCAGGGGATCACCATGCTAGCTGATGGTGATGCCAGTTTTACCAAAGCCATTGGCTTGGACAAAGACACCGCTGGTTTTGGTGGCATACGCTCGAAACGTTATGCCATGGTGGTTGATGATGGGGTCGTGACGCAGTTATTTGTTGAGCAAGACAAGCAATTTGGCGTCTCAAGTGCAGAGCAGGTTCTGGCGAATCTGTAAAACACGCGAGAATGCATAAAAAAGGGCCGCAATTGCGGCCCTTGGTGTTTTCGTAGGGTTGTTTACGGGTTGTACTGTGCGTTTAGCGTAACTCCAGAGAAGGTCTGGTACGCATTAATGCTAATGTGCCAAGTACCTGCTTGTGGGTTGCTGAAACTACAGCTTTCATTGTTTCCTGATTTATAAGGACGGCAATCGTAGCTGCTGCTTGTTGGTTGTGAGCCAAAGCGCACGAAAAGGTCACCGTCACCTGTGCCACCCGACATATCAATGTCTAGTGTGCTCATACCTGCAGGTACTTCTAGGGTGTAATGTTTCCATTGGCCAGAGCTTGCAGAGATGTCTGTAACGCTGCCGCCGCCACCTTCGCCAGTGCTGCCACCTGAGGTAGTTAGCTCACCTAGTAGGCTGGCATTGTTGTAGCTGCTATAACCACGTAGCATCACGTAGTAAGTGCCTGCAGCCGGGTTATCAATGCTACATACTTCGTTGTTACCACTTTCGTATGGACGACAGTCATAGCTTGAAGTTGTTGGGGCGCTACCTGCTTTCACATACATGTCGAGGTCACCGCTGCCACCGCTGGTGGTGAAGGTCACGTTCGACGCACCTGAAGGAACGGTCATTGTGAAGGTGGTTTCAGAACCTTGCGCACCACTTAGGCCTGTTTCTGCTTGGCCAGGAGTAAGCTCATTATCGCCACTTGGTGGTGGTGTCGTGGTGCCACCTGCTTCAGCAACCGCTGCTGCTGCATCGATGATACCGGTACCGCAGTTATTACACGTTGCACCAAAAGACTTGGTGGTTGCTTTAAGAATATTTTCAATTTCGTCTGGCGTAGCAGCAGGTTTGGCTTCTTTGATCAAGGCAGCAACACCGGCAACATGCGGCGCAGCCATAGAAGTACCTTGAGAGTAGGCGTAGTTGTCGCTACCCGGTGAAGTTGAACCGCTGTTTAGGGTTGAAAGAATCCCTTCAGGGTCGTTTGCAAAGCTTTGTGCACCACCAGGGGCAGCAACATCGATGTTGCTGCCGTAGTTTGAATAGTATGCACGACCACCGTCACGACCTACCGCAGCGACGTTGATAACGCCGTTACAGTTACCTGGGTTGTAGTTGGCAGAGTTGTCGTTATCGTTACCAGCTGCCACTACAATGGCCGTGCCGTTAGCGCGTGCTTGGTTAATCGCATTTTGCGTAGTTGAGCTACAAGAGCCTGAACCACCTAAGCTCATGTTGATAACATCAGCGGGGTTAGCGTTTGCAGGCACACCCGATACACTGCCACCAGACGCCCATACGATTGCATCAGCAATATCAGACGTTAAACCACCACATTTACCAAGAACACGAACCGGAACAATGTTGGCGTCATAAGCAACACCCGTCACACCTTCACCATTATTGGCAACGGCTGCAACCGTTCCTGCCACGTGTGTACCGTGCCAACTAGAACCTTGTGCGCCATGAGTGTAGCCACACTCGTTCGCGGTGATCGCATCACCTGGATCGCGTGCATCATTGTCACGACCGCCGCCATCGTTAGCAACAAAGGTATCGGAGATCATGTCATAACCAGCAAGAAGGTTAGCAGCTAAATCGGCATGCGGGCGATAACCTGTATCAAGCACGGCCACAGTGACACCCGCGCCTGTTGCGCTATCCCATGCACTAGGCAAGTTAATGCCAGCTGTTTGCTCGAAGTAATGCCACTGATCGCTGTAGCGTGGATCGCTCGGCGTAGCAAATGGTTGTAGCATTTGGTCAATTTCGATGTATTCGATTTCCCCGCTCGACGCCATGCTTTGCATAAACTGCTGAGCTTCTTGGGCGCTTAATTTTTTGTCTGTACGAATAACGTGGTGGTCTTGCATGGCCATTTCACGCACGTATTGAGCGCGAGCTAGGCCTTTATTCTTAAAGTTGTTTACAAACTTTTGCGCACGAAGATTGGCATTTGCCGCTGTAGCAGGGCTGTTAACACCGAATTCAGGTACATTTTTGTATTTTATGATGAATTGAGTACCTAGGGACGATTGGCCTTGCAGTTTGGCTTGTGTTTGCGCCATGGTTGCTTGGGCTGGTACGGAAACTTCTTGAAGATCATTTGCTAAGGCTGAAGTGGTGCTTAGCGCCATTGGAATTGCCAAGGCTAAAACGGTTTTCTTGACGCTCAATGAGCGAGGGGTTTTTGTGGTTGTCATAAGGTATCCCTTTTGTTGAATTTTTACATTTGATCTGGATCAAATGAGGGGACAATCGTAAAGATACTGTGAACATTGTTAAAATAATATTTTGAAATAAAACTGGTACAAAAAGTTATATCAAGCCGTATAAGTGGGTAAAGTTGCTGTCGCTGAGTTGTATTCAGCTGTTATAATGCCGCTTTATGTTGATGTGGGTTTAAGTGATGCAACAAGTCGATGTACTGGTTATAGGCGCTGGCGCTGCGGGGCTTATGTGCGCTGCACAAGCAGGGTATCGTGGGCGCAATGTGGTGGTCGTCGACATGGGCAAAAAGCCCGGACGTAAGATTCTTATCAGCGGCGGCGGGCGTTGCAACTTTACCAACGAGCATGCCAGTCCTCATAACTATTTATGCAATAATCCCCACTTCGTTAAATCCTGCCTCAGTCGCTACACTCAGCATGATTTTGTCGACCTAGTCGAGCGCCATGGCCTGGCATATCACCATAAAACCTTGGGGCAGTTATTTTGCGATAACAGTGCGCAAGATATCGTCGATATCCTTATGACCGAATGTCAGTGGGCGGGCGTTCATGTGCAGCTGCGCAGTGAAGTCATCAGTGTTGAAAAAGCACAGCAGGGCTATGTGGTCACCACCAGTACGCAAACCTATGCGTGTGAATCTCTGGTCGTAGCATCTGGCGGCCTAACCATGCCGAAACTAGGCGCGACGCCAATAGGCTATAAAATTGCTGAACAATTCGGCTTAAAGGTGTTACCGACTATGGCGGCCTTAGTGCCTTTTACGTTGCACCAGCACGATAAAGACCGCTTTGATGGACTCTCCGGGATTAGTGTGGAGTGTGAAGTGAGCAGTGAGTGCAATACGCAGTTTCGAGAAAATATACTCTTTACTCATCGCGGTTTGTCAGGCCCCGCTATTTTACAAATAAGCTCGTTTTGGCGTGCCGGCCAAGCGGTGACTATTAACCTTTTACCCGATCTGAGTGTTGAGCAATGGTTAGATCAGCAGCGTCAAGATAACCCGCAGAAGTCGCTAAAAAATGCCTTGGTCACCATCTTACCGAAGCGATTTGTGGAGATGTTACACGAGACGAACGCTATTGCTGATTGTAATGTAAACCAGTTAAGCCACAGCCAGATAAACGAGTTAGGCAACTACCTTCACCGCTGGCAGATTAAGCCCAATGGCACCGAGGGTTATCGCACCGCCGAAGTGACCCTAGGCGGAGTGGACACCGATGAGCTCAGCTCGAAAACCTTCGAAGCAAAACAAAGCCCAGGACTTTTCTTTATCGGCGAAGTTACCGACGTCACCGGCTGGCTCGGTGGCTATAATTTCCAATATGCGTGGAGCTGCGGCTGGGCCTGCGGCCAGGCGTGTTGATAACTGTCACTCACGCCTCGCCGCTACACCCCAACCTTAAACTGGCACTTACGCATGGGGTGGCGGATTTTTTGCCTGGGCAAACACAATGCGCGGCGCATCCCATAGCGAGGGTAGTAAGATAATAGAGACCGGCACGGCGGTGACCACTATAAACGCTTGCAGTTTGTCGATACCGCCAGAGCCTATGATGATTAAAATACTGCCCATCAAGCCCATGGCTATCCCCCAAAATACCCGAATGGGCACGGCGGGGTGCTCTGAATGTGAGGTCGATACCGATAATACATAGGTCATCGAATCCCCGGTGGTGGCGACAAATGTCAGGGTTAGAATTAAAAACAGTAAAGACACTAACCCGCCTAGCGGCAAGGCCTGAGTGATGGCAATTAATGCTGCGGGAAGGTTAAAACCAGCAAACGCTTTGGAAATAGTATCGGCTTGTTCTAGTTCGAGGCTTAATCCGGTGCCACCGACGATGGTAAACCAGAACATGGTAATAAGCGGAGCCACGATACACAGCATAATAATAATGGCGCGAATAGAGCGGCCACGACTAATGCGGGCGATAAAAATGGCCATCATCGGGCCGTATCCTAAAAACCAACCCCAAAAGAACACTGTCCACCAACCAAGCCAGCCGGCATCATTAAATAATCCTGCCTCGCCCCGGTATAAGGCCATATCAAAAAAGTGGCTAAAATGGGTGATAAGGCCGCTAAAAAAGCTCGTGAAAATAAATGAGGTGGCTCCCGCAACCAATATAAATGCCAGTAACACCAGCGCAAGTAACATGTTCAAACGACTGAGTATCTGAATGCCTTTGGTAACCCCAGAGACGGCCGACATCACGAAAATAAAAGTGAGCACGCCAATCACGCTTACTTGGGTGAGCGTAGTATCGGGAATAGCAAATAACGCATTCAAGCCATAGCTTACCTGTAAGCCTAAAAAGCCGATTGGCCCCACGGTACCGGCCACCACAGCCACAATGCACACGGCATCGGCGATAACGGCAATGGGCCCACTCAGGGCTTTTTCTTTAAATACCGGGTAGAGCAAAGTACGTGGTGCTAAAGGCAAGCCTTTATCATAGTGATAATGCATTAACATAATGGTGGTTAAACTGCCGAGTATGGCCCAAGCAAGAAAGCCCCAATGCAAGTATGACTGGGCCAAAGCGTAGGGCACCGCCTCTGGGGTTGCTGCCGCGACGTGGTTAAATTGGGGCGGCATGGATAAAAAGTGAGCCATAGGCTCTCCAGCAGCCCAAAATACGCCCCCGCCCGCGAGCAGGGTGCACATAATCATGGCTCCCCATTGGAATAACGAAAATTCCGGGGCGGCTAAGTTGCCAATACGCTGTTTGGCTGCGGGCAACAGGGCAGTGGCGATGGCAATGATAAAGGTGGCTAATAACAACAACTGCCAGTACAAGCCAAAATACTTAGCCGACCAAGCAAAGCTGGCATCAACCCACTGCGATAGGGTCTTGAGGTCGAACAGGGCAAAAAGGCAAAAGCAGATGATGAATCCGGCGCTGAGTAAAAATAGAGGTGCGTCGACACCGAGGCGGTTGAATTTAGTGCTGGTTAAATTGATTGTGCTTCCCCAATTACGCGTTTAGCAAAGGTTCATTGCCCTTTGTCACGCTTAGGTGGGTAACAAAAACCAATGGTGTATAGCCCTTATTATAACGTGGCACAGAAACATCATGCCAATGTTTGCTGCAATTGCTGTTGCGCTATCTCGCGTTATGGTTATCGCAGCATAATGCTATTTAGCTCAAATAATGCTCGGCTTAGATTGCAGCTGCTATAGTGAAAGCGACGTAAAACCATAATAAAAAGGTAAATTTATGAAGCTAAACAGGATATTAGCAAGTGCTGCATGGGGCTGTGCAGTGTTTGCGGCCAGTGCCCATGCCACTGTGCTAATGCAACCCACGTCGGTGCCCGGTGGCGACTATCCCGCGCTACATCAAGGGCAATATACGGAAAATATCACCCCGGCTAAAGAGGTGCTTGGTTTTGACGTGGGTCAGCGCACCGCCACGCCAGCGCAAATTACTGAGCTGGTAAATAAGTGGGCCGAGCAAAGTGATAAAGCACAAATCGTTGAGTACGCCCGCAGTTATGAAGGGCGCCCGTTGCATTATTTAATGATTAGCTCAGCAAAGAATCTGGCCAATATTGATGAAATTAAAGCGAATATTAGTAAACTCAGCGAACCGGACGCGCTCTCATCATCACAAATAGATACTCTCATTGATTCGACTCCAGGTACGGCATGGATGGCGTACAGTATCCATGGCAATGAATCTTCCGGTGCGGATGCTTCTTTAGCGCTTATTTACCAATTACTTGCCTCACAAGACTCAGAGATAGAATCGCTCCTAGATGATTTGGTGATACTGGTCGACCCATTAATGAACCCCGATGGTCGCGCCCGATTTACTAAACGCCTGCAAGAAAGCCGCAGTGCCGCGCCTAACTTTGACACGCAATCACTGCTGCACAGCGGTTCATGGCCATTTGGGCGGACTAACCATTATTACTTCGACCTCAATCGCGATTTTTACTTTGCCGTAAATCCAGAATCAAAGGGTCGTATACAAGCCATTAATGAATGGTTCCCGCAGCTGATGATCGATGGTCATGAAATGGGTGCCTTAGACACCTTTTTAATGGGCCCGCCGCGTGAACCGCTGAACGTGAATATTCCCACCAGTACGCGTAAATGGAGCAAGGTATTCGCGGGCGATCATGCCAGCGCCTTTGATGATAAAAACTGGCCTTATTACACCGGCGAGTGGTTTGAAAACCTCTACCCGGGTTATTCCAATTATGCCGAGTACAAAGGAACGGTGCATATTCTATATGAACAAGCACGTACCGCAGAAGATGGCGTGCGCTTAAAAAATGGCAATGTGCGTAGTTACAAAGAGTCTGTTGATCATCAATATATTAGCTCTTTGGCTAACCTTAAGACCCTGCAACAGCACAGTAAAGCCATGTATCGTGACTTTGTCAGTAACCGCTTAGCGCATATTGACCCCGACGGAAAATATGGTGAGCGCAGCTTCGTTATTCTTCCAACCGATAATACCGCGCGCTTGCACAAGCTGTTGGATATCCTTGATTTGCAGGGCATCGATTATTATGCAACCACTGAAGAGCTTAAGGTACGCAAGGCCAAAAACCACCTCGGGCAGGTGCGTGATGCGACCATCCCTAAGGGCGCTATTGTCATCCCCAATCGCCAGTATGATGCGCCGTTACTGGCAACCATCATGGAGTTTGACGCAGAGTTAAATGATGCGGTGCTATTGGAGGAGCGACAAAAAACCCTGCGTGATGGCAGCTCAATTATGTATGACACCACCGCGTGGAATGTATCGATGATGTTTGCTCTGCCGGCATTGGAAGTACCTGAGCACCTTGATGATGATCTCACCACCTACCAGCGCCCCAGCGAAGCCGGTGTACAACCTCGTGATAATGCCATTGCTTATATTGTTGATGGTGCCAGCGATGCCTCTGTGGCGTTTGCCGCGCGCTTACTTGAGCAAGGCGTAAAAGTGCGCGTATTGGCTAAGCCGGGTGTGTTTAACGACACCCGCTTCAACCGAGGCTCAGTGGTGGTCAATAATTATGATAACACCCTAGAGAGCGGCGAGCTGAGCACCTTATTGGATAAGGTAGCAAAGGAAGTCGGCGTATCTGCCATCGCCATAGACCAAGGTTTGGGTAAAGGAGACTTACCCGATATTGGCGGCGAAAACTTTAAGTTATTGAAAGCACCCAAAATAGCCTTTATTAGCCAAAATGGCATTGCTCCGGGTGATATTGGCTCGATGTGGCATATGCTTGATACCGAGCTTGGTATTCGTCATAGCCATTTAAGCCAAGAGATGCTCTCTTACAGCGATCTTCGTGGCTACAATGTCATCATTGTCCCTAGTCGTTGGTATGGTGAGTTATCGAAAAGCCATATTAGCGCGTTGGACAAGTGGGTTGCGCAGGGCGGCACCTTAATCGTTAATGGTAACTCGGCTGCGCAATTAGCCACAGCAGAAGACTTCTCAAAAGTGGCGCTGTTGAAGCAGAGCTTTGATAAGGCCGATGAGTATGATCTGGCGCTGATGCGCGAGTGGCAAGCCAAGCAGCAGCGTATCGCCAATGCTGATTTGATTAATGCCCATAAGGTTTCTGCACAATTGCGTTTCCCTTGGGATAAAAGCGACGATGTGAAGCCTTTGAACAAGGAGCAGCTTGAGCGCTGGCATGATTGGAGTGCTGCATTTATGCCTTCTGGGGCGATAGTCGCTGGGCGCACAGATCAAAAACATTGGCTCAGCTATGGGGTTGAGCAGCAGCTGCCGGTATTAGCTGGTGATGTGCCTTTGTTTATGGCCAAGCAAGGTGTTGATGCGGTAGTGCGCTACGGTGTGCTGCAAGAAAATAGTAAGGCCGAGCAGCGCATGATTGGCTGGGCGACCATTCCGCAAGGGCAAGACTTGTACGTGCGTATGAGTGGTTTGTTGTGGCCTGAAGCGGCGCAGCGAATGAGTAATGCCGCTTACCTTACGCGCGAGAAAAAGGGCAATGGCCAAGTGATCATGTTTGCCAATATGCCTAACTTCCGTGGTGCCACTAAAGGCACCGCACGGTTACTGCTCAATGCCATTGTCTACGGCCCTGGGCTAGGCACTGATGCGGTAATTCAACTTTAAACTGGGATGTTTTTAACGAAGCCGAGTACCATGCTCGGCTTTTTTGTGCCCTGCAACTAGGACCAGATGTTATGCATTTTATAATAGTTACTTTGTATTGGTTTTTAAAATTTAATTAACAAAATAGTAGTAAAAAATAACCAGCTAAACTATTATCTCGTTAACGCAAGGTTCAGCTAGTGGATGGCGATAACCCATTTACGAGTGCATTGAATATGATAAATATTGACAGCTCCGTGCTACAAGATGTTGAGCGCGGCTTTAGCTTACCTCCTAAACCCGAGCTGCTCACCCGGCTACAGCATAGCCTTGAACAACCAGAGCCTGAATTGCACGATATTGCTGAGCTCATCTCCCAAGATGTTGCCACCTCAGCGGCGGTGTTAAAAGTGATAAACTCTCCTTGCTATGGCTTGGCAAGGTCAATCACTGATATTCGCCAAGCGGTGATGTTTCTTGGTCTCGACAGTATTGCCACGTTAGTGACGGGGTTTTTACTAAAGCAAGCCTACTCACAACATCAGTGCTGCATCAAGTTAGAGCGGTTTTGGGACACCGCCACGGAAGTGGCTGATATGGCGGTGTTAATTGGCAAAAAGATTAAATCTAGAATGCCCACCGAAAATCTACATATGCTCGGCTTATTCCATGATGCAGGGATCCCTGCTTTAGCCGTTCAGTATCCGGACTATATCAATGTGTTAGAGCAAGCGAACAGCGATCATAGCTGTAGTTTAGTGGCCTATGAAGAAGCGGCTTATCGTACTAATCATGCCGTTATTGGCTATTACTTGGCCAGTGCTTGGAACTTACCAAAAGACACCTGCCAGCTTATTTTACGCCACCATGATCACCATTTTTTTAATAGCTGCCAAGATGAAACTCTGCGTATGACTATGGCAACGTTGAAAATGGCGGAAAACTTCGTGCATTTACAGCGGCGGTTTTCACCGTCTCAGGATTGGCAGTACTTTGAGGCGTCGGCCTTAGCCGTGCTCGACCTCGAAAATGACGATTACCTCGATATTAAAGATGATGTCGAAGAGTACTTTATAGACAAGCAACTGTAACCTTTAAATACCTGGCTAAGCCGTTTTTTGTTGCTTGGCTTTGTGTCATAAAGGCTCTACACTTGGCCGCCTTAGTAACCCTGAGCGCGCTATTTTGTTCCACTCTTCTATCGGTATTTTCGACTCTGGCGTGGGTGGTCTTGCCATTGCCCAACAAGTGCGACAATTGCTGCCCCAGTATGATATTCACTATGTTGCGGACAGTGGCTTTATGCCCTATGGCGACAAAAGCCCCGAGCAAGTGATATCAAGGTGCTCGCGTATTACTTCTTACTTATGCGAGCATGGGGCCAGTGCGATTGTTTTGGCTTGCAATACTGCGACGATGGCAGCCATTGATACCTTACGAGCACAATTCACGCTGCCTATTGTGGGTGTTGAGCCCGGCGTGAAACCGGCATTATCATTGAGCAAAACCAAGGTGGTTGGGGTGTTGGCAACGCCCAATACCGTGGCTTCGCCACGATTCATTCAATTGTGTCAACGCCAAAGCACGGCCTCGGGGCATATTATTTTCCAACCTTGCCCTGAGCTGGCAGGCACCATAGAACAATTGCAACTGAGCGGCAAAAAGGTGGAGCAACTGCTGCACAGCTACGCGCAGCCCTTGATTGACCAAGGCGCCGATGTTTTGGTGATGGGCTGCACGCACTATGCCTTTATTGCTCCTGTTTTGCGCAAGCTATATGGCCCACACATTGATGTGCTGACCACCGAGCAAGCGGTGGCCCTGCAACTGCAGCGGTGCTTACCCAGCCAAGCAATCAACCCGGCCTCTAAAGTGGGGGAAGCACGCTTCGCAACTTCCGCTTGTCCCGACTACTTTCATCATCAGCTGCGGTGTTTATGGCCGCAAAACGTCTCTACAGAGGTGATTTCACTGCCATTTTAAGCTGGCGCTCAGACTTGCCATTTTATTGCCATAATTGCCCTTCATTTTTCCTTTTTTGCTCCCCTTTGTTGCCACTGTGTCTTGTTTTAATAACTCCTAAGCAAGACAGCACAGTCACCAACCACTTTGTTGCTTGCAATACACCAACCAAATTAAGTATTGAAGGATGAAGACGATGAAAAAACAACTACTTGCAACTGCACTTATTTCGACCCTAATGGCTGCACCAGCGATGGCGAAAGAGAAAAAAGAAATGGCCTCAGAAACTGCATGGGGACTTGGCACGGGCGCAACCATTGGTGCCGTAGTCGGTGGCCCGATTGGCGCTTTCGCAGGCGCATTTATCGGCGGCATCATCGGCGAGAAAGAAGCTGCAGAGAACACCGTTGAATCACAACAAGTGATGCTCAGCCAATATAAAGACACTGACCAACAACTGCGTAGCACCTTAGACCGTAACCGTTCACTGACGGCGCAAATCGACGCATTAGAAAATGAACAAAACCGCTTAGAGCAAGCGCGCATTGATAACTTACTGGCAATGACGGTGCAATTTCGCTCGGGTTCGTCGCGTATCGAGCCACATTTCGCCGAGCAGCTCGACCAGCTCGCTTTAATCCTTAAGCGTAAACCAGAATTGAGCCTGAACTTGAACGGCTATGCCGATGTCCAGGGTGATGAAAGCGCAAACCTGAGTTTATCGCAGCGTCGTGCTGATGCAGTACAGGCTTACCTTGTTGAACAAGGCGTGAGTGGCGAACAACTCTATGCTCAAGGCTATGGTGAGCAGAAACTGGTCGATAACGGCAATGAATATGAAACTAACTTCTTCGATCGTCGCGTAACATTAACGGCCCGTGGTGCGACGCAAAGCCAAATGGCTAAAAACTAAGTTTGCCAATCATCACGAGGACCCGATTATGTTGAGTAGTCCTAGCAAAGTGCTCACAGCTCTCGCTGTGGGCCTTTTTTCTCTACTTCTATGTTCGCCAGCTTTAGCCAGTAATGATAGTCATGCAAACAATAAAGCGCAGCTGCGCTTAAGTGATGCCCATGGCGCCCATGTAGCGCCCGGAGTGTTACTGAATACCCAAGCAAAAATGCGTATTACTGGGTTAATTAACCATGTTGAGGTAACGCAAACTTTTATCAATCGTCACCCGTTTGCGGTCAATGCTCAGTATGTGTTTCCGTTGCCCAGTGAAAGTGCGGTACACGCCATGGTTATGACTGTGGGAGAGCGCAAAATTGTCGGTAAAATTGCGGAGAAACAAGCGGCGGAGCGTCAGTATCAAGCGGCTAAACGTGCCGGTAAGCGTGCGGCTCTAGTTAACCAGCAACGTGCCAATATGTTTACCTCGCGACTGGCCAATCTTGGCCCCGGTGAGCAAGTGCGCATTACCTTGCAGTATCAAGAAATGGTGTCTTTACGCGATGCCCAGCTCAGCGTGCGTTTGCCGATGACCTTCACACCTCGTTATCACCCAAGGCAGTATCGTCTTGATGGGGCTGATAAGGTCGCAACGCTTAGCAGCCCTGGACTAGAAACGACTGCAGGGGCGACCGCAGGGGCGACTGCAAGTAAGGCAGCAGAGTTAGCGTCAGGCTGGATGAGCCCGCGTTCTGTTAAACAAGCCATCGGTCAGCAGCCACTGACCAATACACAGCCGAAGTTGCAGCTGCAGGTAGATATCGATTTTGGCCTCGCACTGCACAGCATTCGAACCCCTCATTATAAGGCGGATATTCGCAACCCTAGCTTTGGTCGTTACCAGCTTTTAGTGAGTGACGAAAGTATGAATCGCGATTTTGTGCTGCGCGCCAAAGTGGAGCAAAGCGACAAAGCACGTGCCGCTTTCTTTAGGCAGACAGCGCAAAGTGGTGATTATGGGCTGTTAATGCTGCTCCCACCAAGCGATGAATTTAGCGCCCAGCAGCGTTTAGCGCGAGAGCTTATTTTCGTGATTGACAGTTCCGGCTCAATGCATGGCAGCTCCATGCAGGCGGCAAAGCAGGCGTTGTTTTATGCGCTGGACAACATGAATGAAAATGACAGCTTTAATATCATCGACTTTGACTCTACGGCGCGTTTATTCCGGCCCAGTGCCGTGGCGGCTAATGAGTTTAACCGCAATGAGGCTGAGCGATTTGTTTATAACCTCGACGCCGATGGTGGCACCGAAATAGCCGGTGCGCTGCATCACGCGCTAGACGCTAAGCAACACCCGGGGTTTGTTCGTCAGGTGGTGTTTTTGACCGACGGTAGCGTGAGTAATGAGCAAGCGCTGTTTGATTTGATCAAAGCGCGATTAGGCGATAGCCGTTTATTTACGGTGGGCATCGGCAGCGCGCCCAATAGCTACTTTATGCGCCGCGCTGCGCAAGTGGGTCGTGGTAGCTACACCTTTATTAGTGATGGCTCTGAGGTGCAAGCGCAAATGCAAGCATTGATAGCACGCCTTGCCAACCCTGCACTGAGAGACTTGCATCTCGCTGGGGCGCGCAGTGGTGAATTAGACTACTGGCCCAAACCGTTACCGGATCTTTATTTTGGCGAGCCGTTAATGGTGGCAATTAAGCTCGACAGTCAGCAGCAAGATATCCACATTAACGCCACGTCGCAACATGGTCCATTACGTCTGAGTATGCCAATGCATGAGAGTGCGCGTAATTATGAGCGTAGCGAAGCCATTGCGAGAGTCTGGGCGCGTCAACAAATAGCTTCACTGTTACTTTATAATGAACAGCAAGCGGTGCGTGAGCAAGTCTTGGAATTAGCGCTAAAGCATCAGCTGTTAAGCCCATTCACCGCCTTTATCGCGGTTGATGAAACGCCAGCTAAAAGCCCGGCAATGCATGATGAGCAAGTACCTAACCCTGTGGCTCAGGGGCAGCGTCTTATGCGCTTTGCGCAAACAGATGGTCAGTCATTGTGGCATGTACTACTGGGCATGGTGCTGATGGTGATCGCATCCGCTTGGCTTAAAGTGCGAGGTCAGCATGGGTAAACAGAGGGGGCGTTGCGCCCTTTATGGGGTGTTTGCACTGGGGTTGTTGCTCTTTAGTCAAGGGGGCTATGTACAAGCCAAGGCATGGTTGGCTCAGCACCTTATTGAGCGAGCTTGGCAGCAAAGCTTGATACGCCAAGGCGCCGCAGTCGCGCCTTGGTATTATGCTGATACCCATGTGGTGGCAAAGCTCAGTGTGCCGGACTTAGCGCTTGAGCGCTATGTGCTGGCCGGAGCCAGCGGCCGAAATTTGGCGTTCGGCCCCGCTCATGCTTTGGCCTCGAGCCCATTGGGCAGTGATGGTAGCAGCGTGATTGCTGCGCATAATGATACCCACTTTGCTTTTTTACGCCATGTGCAGGTGGGCGACATACTGGTGTTGTCGCTCGCTGATGGTCGTCAATTAAGTTATCGGATTGAGCAAAAACAAGTGGTGCACCAGGAGCAGACCGCAGCGGCCAGTGCTCCCGGTTTGCATCTGGTGACGTGCTACCCTTTTAATTCGCCCGCCTCTGGCACGGATTTGCGCTTGTTAGTTTCTGCCTCATTGATTTCTTCCTCTTCCAAGTCAACGACAATCGCCTGATGTCGTTGGCTTATCATCACCCCAGCGAACACCACGGCAATGCTTAACCATTGACCCAGAGTCAGTACCTCGCTGAGCACAATGGCAGAGAGCAACAGGGTAAAAATAGGGATCAAGTTTGAGTAGGCGGCGGCAGTGAGCACCGATACTTTACTGATGGCATAGTTATACATGCCATAGCCGCCAAGGGTTACAAAGGTGCCTAAATAGAGGATATGAGCAAAGGCAATGGGATCATGGTTCTGCGGCACTTCTACAAAAAGCAAAAATGGCGCAAAGAACAGTGAGCCTGCCAGACCTTGCAAAGCAATCAAGCTCAGCGGTGAGTAGCGCGCCGCGAGGTGTTTTACGCTCACAGTGTAATAAGCGGCGCAGAGCATCGCCAGTAGCTCTAGGGTGTTGCCAACAATGGGGTTGGGCGCATGCTCAGAGGCAGGAGAGAGCATAGTGAGCAAAATACTGCCACCGATACACAGCGTAAAGCCGACAATAATGGCGCGGCTGATACGCTCCTTGAGCATAAAAAATGCCAGTACAGCGACAATCAGCGGTAAACACGACACAATCACCCCTGCCTGTGATGCTGAGGTGTGCTCCATAGCGTGGCCTTCGAATAGAAAATACAGGCAAGGCTCGGCTAAACTCATCGACACTAGGTACTTCCAGTCACCCTGGCGATAATCAAAACGCGTAATAAAACGCCACAGGCATAGGCTTACGGCTAGAGTGGTGAGCATACGCAAGAAAATAACCACAGCTGGGTCGTACACGCCAATGGCATACTTTAGCGAGATAAAAGAACTGCCCCATAAGAAGGTGGCAATAATTAAACATAAGCTTGCAGGCATAAACAAACGTGGGGTTAAGCAAAATTGCGGCGATGCTAGCACACTTGAATTAATTTAACTTGTTTGTGCGCCTAGTCCTAGGGTAATAATTAGTCATCATTTCCACAAAGTGAAGCAATTAAGTGCAAACTATTGTCGTTAAGTTGGGCACCAGCGTGCTGACCAATCATGGCCGAGGCCTAGATAAAGCGCACATGGTTGATTTAGTGCGTCAGTGCGCGCAATTGAAGCAACAAGGCCATCGTATAATTATCGTCACCAGCGGGGCGATTGCAGCGGGGCGAGAATTATTGGGCCGCCAACCTGGTACTGAGACCTTGGCACAAAAGCAGATGTTAGCTGCTATCGGGCAAAGCCAGCTGCTGCATACCTGGCAAAGCCTATTTGCGCTTTATTCAATTGCCGTGGGACAAATGTTACTGACACAAGCGGATTTAGAAAACCGCGAGCGCTACCTCAATGCTCGTGATGCGTTGCTAGCTATATTGCAAGAGGGAGCGGTACCCATCATCAATGAGAACGATGCCGTCGCAACCACACAAATTAAAGTGGGCGACAATGACAACCTCTCCGCTAAGGTAGCCATATTAGCTCGCGCTGATACCTTGTTGTTGCTAACTGATCAGCCTGGATTATTCACCGCCGATCCGCGCAGCCACCCCGATGCCGAGCTGATTGCGGAAATCCGCCATATTGATGATCAGGTAAAGGCGTTAGCAGGAGGTTCAGGCAGCACCGTGGGCACAGGGGGGATGGCTACTAAGCTTGAAGCTGCGAGTATTGCCCGTCACGGTGGTGTGGATGTGGTGATCAGTGCAGGACACGGCCAGAATGTCATTATAAATTGTTTGCAGCAGCAAACAGGCACCCGGGTATTGAGCTTAAAAGCACCTCGGCGCAGTCGCAAGCTGTGGTTGCTAGCAGGGCCGATGAGCAAAGCCAAGGTGGTGCTTGATGGCGGTGCGGCAGCAGCGATTGCAAAAGGTGGGGCCAGTGTACTTCTGGTTGGTATAACGCAATTAAAGGGGCCGTTTAGTCGTGGTGATGTCATCACTTTGTGTGACGAGCAAGGGCTTAACTTAGGCAAAGGCGTGGCGAGATATGACAGTGTGGCTGTGGCCCAATTGCTGGCTCATAAAGAGCAAACTATCGTCGAAACCTTGGGCTACAGTAATGGCGCTATGCTGGTGCATCGCGATGATTTTATCAATTTCACTGACAGTGTTTAGCCTGCACACAGTCATTGTGCACTGGGCACATAACCCTTTTTGTTCGTCTACACTTAGGAGAATCAAGCAGCAAAACAAGCGCCTATGCAAAGTAACTCCTGTGGTCATCAATGGATCATTCGTCTAACGCAGCAACAAAGTGAACGTGCGTTGGATGCAGCGCTTATTGATATACTTAGCCAGGTGTTTGCCGATAACAATTTTGCTCTGTACATGAATAAACAATTTACTTCGCAGGGCCACATACGATGTAGCTATTCAGGGGGCTCAGCAGCAATACTCAATGATGAACAAGCTCAGCAGTTAGTGGCAAAAATTGATGCTGAGCGCATGCGCATTAGTGGTAGCCAAGGACAATATGTGTACTTTCCTATCTACCATCTTGGTGCAGTGATAGGTTTTGTGCAAAGCAGAAGTGACTTCGCGCTGACGCATGATTCCCCCTTCGTGATTACTAATATTCTTAATATTTACGCCAACCAGCTGTATTTACTGTATCGCTCGCGATTAGACCCACTCACTGAACTGCTTAACCGGCAAACTTTTGACTCACAGGTGATGGACATCATCAATGGCGACGGCTTTGCTGAGCGCCGTGACAATGAACTTGAGCGCCAATGGTATCTTGCCATGTTCGATATTGATCACTTTAAACGCGTTAATGATACCTACGGCCATGTGATTGGTGATGAGGTTATTATTCTCGTAGCGCGAATTTTAAAACAGAGCTTTCGCAGTGAGGATTATGTGTTTCGCTATGGAGGCGAAGAGTTCGCCGTGCTATTGCTGTGCGATAATAAAGACCAAGCGATGCAAGTGTTAGAGCGACTGCGCGCAACTGTGGCAGATTTTACCTTTCCGCAGGTGAAAAGATTGACTATTAGCACTGGTTTTTGTGCTTTTGATAACACCTCAATGGTCCCTGAGCTGGTGCATAAAGCCGACTTAGCCCTTTACAATGCGAAAAATAATGGCCGCAACCAAGTGGTCGATTTCCATAGCTTAAATATTCCTGATAACACCAAGGGCGCAGGCGACGATGATCTAGACGACGATATGTTGGAGCTATTTTAACCACTTTCAGAGCGTGCTAAACTCTGCGCCGAATTTTTCTGTTTGAGAGTGCTTATGAAGTTTGTACGTTGGTTGCTAGGCCGTATTATTTTGTTCTTTAATTTTGTCTTTACTCCGCGCAGTAAAAAACGTCCTGCTGAAGAGCAGCAGCAGTTAGATGCGCAAACCGCGAATATGGCATTGTATCAGTTTCACGCCTGTCCTTTTTGTGTCAAAGTACGCCGCGCGATTAAGCGTAACGGCCTAAAAATACAAACGCGGGACGCTAAAAACAATGACACTTACCGCCAAGAGCTTGCTGAGCAAGGGGGCAAAGTAAAAGTGCCATGTTTACGTATTGAACAAGACCAGCAGGTGCGCTGGTTGTATGAATCATCCGACATTGTTGCCTACCTTGATGATTTAGCTGCTTAAGCAACCATTCTATTTATCGTTAACGCCGCAATTGCGGCGTTTTCCACTACGAAGTTTTGCCCCTTTGTGCTAGCATTTGCAGCAAATTTTTGTTGCTAATTGAAAGAGAAGCTAGCATGACTGACCACACCTGTGTTCGCACCCGTGTTGCCCCTTCACCTACGGGTGACCCGCACTTAGGCACTGCCTATATTGCCCTGTTTAACTACTGTTTTGCCAAGCAGCAAGGCGGTGAATTCGTATTGCGTATCGAAGACACTGACCAAGTGCGCAGTACCGCAGAATCAGAACAGGCGATCATGGACAGCCTACAATGGCTAGGCCTGCAATGGGATCATGGACCGGATGTCGGTGGTGAGTTTGGCCCATACCGTCAGTCAGAGCGCTCAGAGCTTTATAAAAAGTATGCGCACCAGCTCGTGGAGCAGGGCAAAGCTTTTTATTGTTTTGCCAGTGCCGAAGAGCTTGAGCAAATGCGTGAGCAGCAAATGGCCGAAGGCTTGCGTCCTAAGTACGATGGGCGTGGGTTACTTTTGAGCGAAGAAGAAATTCAAGCCAACCTGGATGCTGGTAAGCCTTATGTGATCCGCATGAAAATACCGGAGCAAGGCACCTTTACTTTCAATGACTATTTGCGTGGTGAGATTGAAATCCCATGGGAAAATGTCGATATGCAGGTGTTATTGAAGCAAGATGGTTTTCCTACTTACTTCTTAGCTAACGTGGTGGACGACCACCACATGCAAATTAGCCATATTTTCCGTGGTGAAGAGTGGATTAACTCGGCGCCAAAGCTACTGAAACTGTATGAAGATTTTGGTTGGCAAGCGCCGGTATTAGGGCATTTACCTTTGCTGCGTAACCCTGATAAGTCAAAGCTTTCAAAGCGCAAAAACCCAACGTCTATTAATTACTACAAGGAAATGGGTTTCCTTCCTGAGGCCGTATTGAATTACTTGGGTCGTATGGGTTGGTCGATGCCTGATGAGCGAGAAAAGTTTACCCTCGCTGAGATGATTGAACACTTTGATATGAAACGTGTTTCTCTGGGTGGTCCGGTATTCGATGTGGAAAAGCTAAAGTGGCTCAATGGCACTTGGTTGCGTGAAGAGTTTAGCGATGAGCAACTGATTACGCGTTTTGTCGACTGGAAATATAACGCTAATACGCTAAAGCGCATACTACCTGAAGCGAAAACCCGTATTGATACACTCTCTGACTTAGTCGACTTGGCCGGGCATTTTGTCGCCGGGATGCCTGAATATGACCCTGCGCTATTAACCGATGGTAAAGCGCCAGAAGATGTGGTGCGCCAAGCACTGCAGTTCTTTATTTGGGAGTTGGAAACACTGCGCACCTGGGAAAAGTCAGCGATCTTTGCTATTGCGAAAAAAGTGGCGACCTTCCATGAATTGAAGATCAAAGACTTTTTAGAGCCTATTTTTGTTGCTATTACGGGCAAGAAGTCATCTACATCGGTGATCGATGCGATGGAAATTCTTGGCTCTGATATGTCGCGAGCACGGTTGCGTGTAGCGCTAGGGCACATTGGTGTATCTAAGAAGCAAGCGAAGAAACTAGAAAAAGCCTACCGCGATTTTAACTAAGCATTGGCGAGAAGACAGCCGCAGCCTGTTATGCTGCGGCTTTTTTGTGCCTTTTTTCCATAAATTGCAACAGATTCGACCTCTCCATGCGTAAATTTTGTTACACTGCCGCAGTTTTTTTGAACTAAAGCAGAGCAGGTATGTTAGAGCAGTTTTATCAAGACTTTGGTACCCATGTGTGCATTTCTCGTGAGCAAGGCAGTCGATTTGCCAAAGCGGTCGCCGATGACTTCAACCCGTTACATGATGTCGAGGCGAAGAAATTTTGCGTGCCTGGGGATTTACTGTTCTCGGTGGTACTCGATAAATATGGAATTAATGAGCAAATGCACTTCACCTTCGCCAATATGGTCGATGAGGGTGTAAAGCTAAGCATGCCGCAAGGAGAAGCACAGTTCGATATTAAAGACGGCGACAAATGCTATCTAAGCGTGCAGCGTGAGGGCGAAAACAGCCAATGTAAAACCCTGACCAATGCGTTGATCAAAAACTATGTTGAATTCTCGGGAAAGGCCTTTCCCCATGTGGTTGTGCCACTGATGGCAAAGCAAGGTGTAATGATTAACCCTGCGCGGCCAATGATCATTTATGAATCAATGAGTATTCATATGGATACCCTAGCAGTAACAGCTCCTGAACTGCGCGAAGCCGAGCATGTATTTACCTACGAAGGTAAGCGCGGCAAGATTATTTTGCGCTTTGATTTTCTGGCGCAGGGTGAAGTCGTGGGTCGTGGAGAAAAGCATATGCTGGTCTCGGGGATTCGTGAGTATTGTCAGGACACGGTGGATGAACTGATACGCGGCTATAACGAACGCAAAGCGGCATTGAAACCGTAATAAAGCACAGATAGAAAAGCGCCTCAAGGCGCTTTTTTTTGTCTTTTTTCGCATCCAGTGACATTTGGCACAGGTCGAATGGGGTGTTGCTCTTTACAGTGGCATTTCAATCACATCACAGGATACGAACAATGAAAAAAGTATTGAACGCTGCCTGGTTCTTGTTAGTCGCCTTGCAGGCTCAGGCTCAGGCTCAGGCTCAGGCTCAGGCCGAGCAGTCTACTCAATGGCAGGTCACCCTCGGTGCTGGCGGAGCCATTATCACAACCCCTTGGGCTGGAATGGCAACACAACATCAGTCACTGCCGTTTGTAAGTGCTCAATATGGACGTTGGCGCTTTGGTGTTGACCAAGGGTTGGTGAGCTACCGCGTGTTGGATAGCCAAGTCGGTATTGATATAGGTCTTAACTTTCGCGACCCCAGCTACGACAGTGTTTTGTTATATAAGAGCGACCTTTCTGACGATCCTGTATTCACCTCTTATGATGACCCTAATGGCGAGCTGGTCGCAACTATGGCGCTCAACTATCATGGCTTCTCGGCCCGTTTTGCCCAAGATATTAGCAATGAATCCAGTTCGCTGGCGGCAAACGTTTCCTACACGCTGTCTCCTTGGGAGTTGAGTGACAAGCTCCGGGTACACACAAGATTCGGAGTTCGGTTGCTCAGTGAAGATTATACCCAACACTTTTATGGTGTAAGTAAGGTGCAAGCTGCCCCACAGTATGGGCGCACGGAGTATCACTCCCAAGGCGCTATCAACCCTTTTGCACGTATTGCCCTGAGTTATCAATTCGCACCGCAATGGCAGGCAGTGGCCGCTTACCGAAGCGAATTCTGGGACGATGAAATTTATCACAGCCCCTTAGTATCGACACATTATACGCACCAGTTAATAGTCTTTTTTACTTATCGGCTGCGTTAGTGCAGTGTTGCAACAGTTGCTGCCAAAAACGGCTACCTTTACGCCGAGCCAAACGAATGTTGTTTTCGGGAATACTTTCAGGGTCATCGTACTGTGCGAGTGCCTGCTCCATACTGTGTTCGCGAATAATATGTAAGGCCGGGTAGGGCGCGCGATTAGTGTAATTTGCGGCATCCTCAGGCTCGGCGTCAGCAAACACATAGTGCGGATGAAAGTGGGCTAATTGATAGGTGCCCTCAAATCCCTGTGCGACTAATAAGGCATTGGCTAAATCTATCAGCTCGAGAAAATCATCAAAGTCGTTAAAACCCTTAGCAAAAATCACCAAGGTGGTTTCAATGTCGCTATCGTTATCAAGCACACGACACTGCTCTAGGGTGTCAAGCACCGCCTCATCAACGCTAACGGCATCACTGGGATGATAATGAATGCGTTGGCTTTCGACTTCTTTGCGAGCAAACGGGCAAAAGTTGTATTTAACAATGACCGCACTGACCCATTCACGCATGGCTGCAACACAGTTAGACATCAGTGTATTCCTCTATAATCGCCAATGTTTTCGCTATCGCCCCTTGGTTTTTCTTCACTACATTAAGACCTATCGCGCCCATTTGTTGGCGCTTATGAGGGTCATGGCTGAGTGCGATCAGTTGTGCTGCTAAGTTATCGGCTTGCACTTGCTGCGCACCGCCTTGGTTGATGAGCTCTGGGTAAACGTGGGCAAAGTTGAAAGTATGGGGGCCAGTTAAAACTGGAATGGCGTGGGCGCACGCTTCTAATGGATTGTGTCCGCCGCGCGCGATAAGACTGCCGCCGATAAAAGCGAGGTCAGCGCAGCCATAAAGCATGGTCAGCTCTCCTAAAGTATCTGCGAGCATGACGCTCTGCCCTTGGTAGTCGTTGTGACTACGACGACAAAAATCATAATTCTGCTGTTTAAGCACGGTGGCAACATTGTCAAATTGCTCCGGATGACGCGGGGCAATGATCAGTAAAGCCGAGGGCTGCTGCTTCAGTAATTCCTGGTGTGCTTGAAGGAGTAATTCCGGCTCGCAAGGGTGAGTGGAGCCGGCAATCCAAACAAAGGGTTTATTGAACCTGTAGCGCAATTGCTGAGCTTGTTGTTGGTGCTTTTCGCTGACGGTGATATCGAACTTGATGGAGCCGGTAACATGCACTTTATATTGGGCCAGACCCAGCTTTACAAATCGCTCGGCGTCATCATGATGGTGGCAGGCAAGCACATCAATATGGCGCATTATATCTCTAGTGAGGGGAGCTACTTTGGCATATCCGTTGGCGGATTTCGCCGACAGCCGCGCGTTAATAATCACGGTCGCTAAACCTGCTTGTTTCGCCTGCTTTAATAAGTTCGGCCACAGTTCGGTCTCTATTATAGACAGTACTTTTGCTTGTGTACGACGGATAAAGCGCCGTTGACACCAAGGCAAATCGAACGGTAAGTAGCAGCAGCTTAAACGTTCTTGGCTTATGGCGTCGGCGAATAAAGTGGTGATTTGCTCACGCCCGGTGGGGGTGTTGCAAGTAATGATTAAGCGGTACTTGGCACCGAGCAAGGCTTTTATCAGTGGTGCGCTGGCAAGTACTTCACCGACTGAGGCGCAATGCAAAATAATATCGCCAGTGGCCTGAGTGTAGCCAAAGCGCTCGCCAAAGTGTTGGCGATAACCAGGGTTCTTACGACCACGTAAACAATACAGGTATACCCAGGCTATGGGGATCAGTAGTACTAAAACAAGCGAATAAAGAAAACGGGCAAACACGATAAAGCCTAATTGTGAAATTCGACTAAAGTGTACCGCAGGCAATAGGGCAAGCCAAAGCTTGGCTGACAAAAACGTGCATTTATCAGTACTCTTTGGAATAATGCCGATAAACCCGTGAATGAGGACGCTTTATGGCTAATATTGACAACGCCGCCAACACTTACCTCGATAGCCTTGCGCGCCACCGCGCACTATTCGACACCATGGAACAATACCAACCGCAAGTATCGCAATTGTTGAGCGCCTGTCATCAGGCACTAGCTGCTGGTGGTAAGGTGATCTGGTTCGGTAATGGTGGCAGCGCCGCAGATGCACAGCATCTCGCTGCAGAGTTTGTGGTGCGCTATAAAAAAGAGCGCGGGCCACTGGCATCCATTGCCCTGACAACGGATACTTCCATTTTAACCGCGCACTCTAACGACTATCATTTTGATACTGTATTTGAGCGTCAAGTTCAGGCGTTGTGTAAACCACAGGATTTGGTTATTGGCCTGACGACTTCGGGAACCAGCGCTAACATCAATCTTGCGCTCCAAGCGGCCAACGACATCGGTGCTTACACCGTGGCTTTGACTGGCCGTGAAGGCGGCACCGTTAAAGATATTGCTAAACTTCCCATTATCATCAGCAATGATGAGACCGCGCGTATCCAAGAAGCCCATATGTTTATCGGCCACTGGTTGTGTGAAGCCCTAGATATGCTAGTGGCGGAGTAAGCAACATGGATTTAGGTCTGTTAAAACAGCTGCACAATGCCAAGGTCTTGGTGGTTGGGGATGTCATGCTTGACCGATACTGGCATGGTGACTCCGGGCGTATTTCCCCTGAAGCGCCGGTACCGGTGGTCAAAGTGAACCAGCTTGAAGACAAAGCCGGTGGCGCTGCCAATGTTGCCAAGAATATCGCGCGCCTTGATGGTCAGGTAGGCCTGCTAGGGCTTATTGGTGAGGATGAAAGTGGTCAAATTCTAGAGCGCATTCTTGCTGATGAACACATTGACTCACAGTTAGTCCATGCTGTGGAATTACCGACGATAGCCAAGCTCAGGGTGATTAGTCGACACCAGCAAGTGGTGCGCCTAGACCAAGAAGAACAGTTTTCTAAAGAGCATTCGCAGTTATTGTTGAATCGTTTAGAACGTGTGGTGGGTGACTATGATTTCATTGTTTTCTCAGATTACAACAAAGGCTCATTGACGCTCATTGAGGCTATGATCCGGGTGGCCAAAGACGCGGGAAAAACCGTATTGGTAGATCCTAAGTCGCCGCAGTTAGGCTTATACCGTGGTGCCGACTACATCACGCCTAATTTAAATGAGTTTAAGCTCGCCGGTGGCGATGCCAGCAGCGAGCAGGCGTTGACTGATACGGCGCGGGCATTAATAAAAGAGGCGGGAATTGGCGCGATGTTGCTGACTCGCTCAGAACAAGGTATGTCGTTGATTAGTGCCAGCGCTAAACACGACTATCCCGCACAAGTGCAAGAAGTGAGTGATGTCACAGGCGCTGGCGATACTGTAATCGCAACTTTAGCGGTGATGCTCGGGGCAGGAATGCCAGATTCTGATGCAGTAGAGCTGGCCAATTTAGCAGCGGGTATTGCTGTGAGTAAGCTAGGTGCGGCTACCGTGTCGCCTGAGGAGCTCAGTGCAAAACTAGGTCAGTACCTGCGTGCGAATGGCGAGCATTACCAAACGCCTTTTGAATCCGTAATCCAGCATATTGAGTTTGCGAAACAAAATGGTGAGAAAATTGTATTCACCAATGGTTGCTTCGATATCCTCCACGCCGGCCATGTGCGCTATTTGGCACAAGCGAAAGCTATGGGAGACAGGCTCGTTGTTGGCTTAAATACCGATGACTCTATTGCCCGGCTGAAAGGGCCTGAACGTCCTATCAATCCTTTAGCTGAGCGGGCCATGGTATTGAGTGCGCTGAACTCTGTGGACTGGGTGATCCCTTTCGGCAAAGAGCACGAGGGCGACACGCCAGCAAAACTGATTGAGCAAATCAGCCCGGATATCTTAGTCAAGGGCGGAGACTACAACGTAGAAGAAATTGCAGGGGCCGAACATGTGCTGCGCCATGGCGGCCATGTTGAAGTGCTGGAGTTTCTCGATGGTTGCTCAACTTCCAACGTGATAGAGCGAATTAAAAAAGGACAGTAAAAAAGGAGCTACGGCTCCTTTTTTGATGAGTCAGGTTTAAAAGTTGTATTCAAACTTTAGGTATGCGCTGGTGTCTGTTTCTGAGCCCTCAACGGTATCATTGTTAGCAACAACGCCACCCACAGTGAAACGTCCTTTCATCGCTAAAAAGCGATAGCGAGCTTCCAGCTGCTGGCTATCAATCGGTGTTTTGGTAATGCTATGACCAAGGTCAGGGTTGTTGGGGTAGCGATCACTGTTGTCACTGTTAAAGTCGATTTGGCGCAACTTGACTTGCCAGTCATGACCATTACTTTGTTGGCCTAAAACAGTAAATACCCAAGATTGCGTGTCGTTATCGTAAGCCGAGCCAATAGTCCGTCCTTGATAACGATAGCCGGATAGATAAATAGAGTGCTCATAATAGCAGTTTTCAATATCCGGTGCTTCGGCGGCACAGCTGACGCCAGTATCGATATATTCCAGGTTAAAAGTCAGGTTTTGCGCGAATGCATATGCGCTGGTTTGGGCGCCAAAGACATAAGCTCTGTCTGCCGGTTTAAAGTAACTGCTTGCATCTTCTCCAATTGTGCTGACATACAAGGCATAAGGCTGAGAAAAAAGCGTGTCTGACCAACGCACATCGAGCCCCGCAAGTTGGTTACCGAGTTTGGTCTCCTGCTCAGAGGTACAGCTGTCAGCGCCATTTGCACATTCGGTTTTACCTAAGATCATATCAACAAAGTCTCCTAAGGAGCTTGGCTGACTTTCACCTGCCCATTGCGCTGACCACGATAAAGCGACTTCAAGTTGTTGTAGCGGGCGGAAATTAACGCGGGTGCTCCATAGCATCGCATCAGGCTCGACCCGTGTTGACTCAAGTTGTGCCATCTGTGCAGTAAATGACCAAGGACCAATCCAACTTAGCCACGGCGTCTCAAACGCAGTGGCCTTTTCACGGCTCACACTAATCGCTGGTAGCGGCTTGGCGTTGGTGGACATAATCAAGCTGTTATCAATACCCGGCCCCCAAAACTGCTCAACCGCACCGGCACGAAATATCCAGTTTCCTAAACGATAAGCGATATAACTGTGGTCCAAAGTCGTGTCATCACATTGCTCGAGTGCTTGCTCATTGGCCACGATATCCGCTTGGCCTTTATCTTTGACATAACAATTACGTCCGTCTTCGCGGTGATTAACGGCTAGTTTTGCCGCAAAGTTCTCTCCCAAGTAGCTGTAACTTGCAAGCATTTCTGTTTGCTGAGAGTGGCTCATCCCAAAACTGGTGACTGCACGGGGATCGGTGGCTTTAAAGCTATGCACTTGAAAGTTGTGAGGTTGGCCATTTTCGGATTCAAAGCGGTGACGCACGCGCAGTGCCGCATCTTGAAGCTCAGCACTTAATGACGCAACCGGTGCCGCGCGCAACTCGTCGATAAAGCTATTCCACATAAGTGGAAATGTGGTTACCGGGGCTGAGATTACACCGGCATCGGCAAGGCGTTGGATATCTGCACGAAGACCATAATCATCGGGCTTAACCCAAGGCTCAGCAAAGACTGAAGAACTAACTAAACACAAAAAAGTGCATAATGAAGAAGTAGAGAAGCGCACGTTATTAGTCCCTAATACAAAACGAGCGGGTAGTCTACCAAGCTAATAGTGAGTTTGCAGCAGTTGAAATACGCTTTGATAATTTATTAAATATTCAATACAGCGACCGTGAGGGTATCGAAAACTACATCAACCCCCTATATAATGAGGCGATTAACGCAAGCCAGAATGTGGAGTAAATGGAACATTCCGAGCGCATTAGCCCAATAGCACCAACAAGTGTAAAACGGCTGCTATTCATTCCGGTCTCATCCACTGAAGGTATCGGCGAATATATACGTTCTCTAACCCTAGCCCTGAGTTTAAAGCAGCGCTACGCGGATGCTATTGATGTGCATTTTGCTCTTAATCAGCACACCAAGTACGCCAGTACCTGTCCCTTCAATACCACCTTACTGGCGCAGTCGCCGACAAAAGAAAATACGCGTGTGTGTGCGTTAATCCAAGATTATAAGCCCGATGTCGTGATTTTTGATTGTGCTGGAAGAGCATCGCAGATGCGCAGTGCCCGTGCAGCGGGAGCCCAGGTTGTGTTTATTTCTCAGCACGCTAAAAAGCGCGCAAAAGGGCTCAAGCTAAATCGCGTTGATTGTATTGATAAGCACTGGGTGGTGCAGCCAGACTTTTGCATCGAACCACTAAGTTGGTTGGAACGCCTTAAAATTCGCTGTTTCAACTTAGTTGAGCCAATCAACATAGGCCCTTACTTTGCGCTCCCTGATGCTCAATCAACACGACAAGCAATGGCCGATAGAGGGGTTCAAGCGGGTCAATACGTTGTTGTTAACGCCGGCTCAGGCGGACACCTGAGTGAGCAAGGAGTCTGTGCCGATGTATTTTATAAGGCTGCACAAGAGTTAAGTGAGCGCTTAAATATCCCGACGGTGGTCGTATTTGGGGCTAATTACCCTGACGCTTTGCCTGTATCGAGCGACCCCTTGGTGCATGTTGTCGGTGGCTTGAGTAATGCTGAGTTTATTGCTTTACTGGCTAATGCCAAGATGGGTCTGCTGAGTGCCGGCGATGCTTTATTACAAGCGATTGCTCTGCAGCTCCCTTGTGTTGCCGCGCCCGTCTCTAAAGATCAGCCTAAGCGCCTAGCAATGTGCTCTGCACAGGGGTTAGTGCATGCTGCGCCGTTAAACCGTAACACGCTGACCGCACAAGCGGTAGCACTACTCAATGATGAACAGCAGTGGGCAAGCATACAAAACGCTTTGCAGGGGCGTGCGCAATTGCATAGCCAAGATTTTATTGCCAAGCAATTTCAAGAGTTGTTGGCGTTATAGAGCGTTTAGGGTATCGAGGTAAGCTTGCTCTAAGCGTTGCCAATGGTGTTCTTGCCAATGAAAACTGGGCTGTCGAGCGGCTTCTTTAGCGAAACTACGTTGTAAGCGGGCGATATTCTGCTGCTGCCATTGTTGCTTGGGAATGCGCAGCTCGCCACGATCAAAATCGATAACATGGGCCTGGTTGTCAGCGCCAAACAAAATATTATTAATATTTAAATCGGCATGATACACCCCGGCTTGATGGAAGCGAGCCAAGGTGGTGCCGATATGGCTTATCAGCGTATCTTCTAGGGGCGCGGCAACTAGCTTTTCACACAAACTTTGCGCCCCTGGTAGTGCCCGGGTGATAATGTCGCCCCGGTAAATTAAGCCGTTGCGGCGAATCATGGCAGCTATGGGTTCAACTACAGGCAGGCCTTGTTCATGAAGTTGGCAGGTGAGGGCGAACTCTTTGTATACTCGGGTGTTGGCTAAACCAGTATAAAAATACTGATCGCTCAGCACCTTACCAATCAATCCGCCGCGCCAATAGTGGCGAAGCACTGCCCGTAAACCCTGATGTTCGAAAAAATAGGTGGTTGCTCGGCCGCTTTTTTGTGCATAGACCTTATTTTGCTTTAACCAGAACGTCGGCTCGAACCAATTTTCCTGCACAGATTGGGCTGGGTATTTGTACGTTAATAGCGTGTGCTTGGAAGAAAGTGGGCGAGTATGCATGAGTGTTACAAGGCAAACAAAATAATGGCGCTAGTGTAGCTGCTTTTGGAGTCAGGTTAAACCGCTTCACGCTTGCATTGCGCTGGGGTTGCTTTACCATTTGCGAAGATTAATTGCTATTAGGAAATACCGCGTGCCACTAGAGTCTGTGCAATCCATTTGTATCCTTCGTTTGTCTGCGATTGGCGATGTGTGTCATGCCGTCAGTGCCGTGCAAGCTATTCAAAAAGTGCATCCTAATGCCAAGATTACTTGGGTGATTGGCAAGGTTGAGGCCATGCTATTGCAGGGATTACCGGGGGTCGAGCTGGTGGTGTTTGATAAAAAGCAGGGAAGGGCAGCTTTTAAAGCTTTAAAGCAACGTTTCAAAGGCCAGCGCTTTGACGTGTTATTGAACATGCAAGTGGCTTTTAGAGCGGGCTTGGTTAGCCGCTGTATTCCAGCTAGGGTGAAAATCGGCTTCGATAAAGCACGCTCAAAAGAACTGCACAGCTTATTCATTAATAAACGCATCGACGCTAAGAGTGAACCTCATGTGCTCGAAGGCTTTATGCAATTTGCCGAGCAATTAGGGGTGCAAGACTTTACCCCGCACTGGCAGTTGCCCTTGAGCGGGGCAGATAAAGCCAAAGCCGTTGAGCTGGTGGGCGACAATGGCGAACCGTTATTGGTGATAAGCCCTGCGGCAAGTAAAGCGGAGCGTAATTGGCTACCTGAACGTTATGCTGCTGTTGCCAAGTATGCCGTGAGTAAAGGTTTCAAGGTGGCACTCACTGGCGGCCCGACCGACATGGAGCGCGCTTTAGCCGCTGATATTATCAGCCAGTGCGATTTTGAGGTGAATAATTTGGTGGGCCAAACCTCGCTTAAAGAGCTGACCTGCGTGTTGGCTTTGGCCACCGTGGTACTGGCTCCCGATACCGGTCCGGCGCATATGGCAACGACCCAAGGCACACCCGTTATTGGCCTATATGCGCACTCAAACCCGAAGCGCACAGGTCCTTATCTGTCGCAGCAGTACGTAGTGGAAAGCTATTTTGACGCGGTTAAAGAACAGCATGGTAAGCCTGCTGAGCAGTTACCTTGGGGCACGCGGGTTAAAGGTGAGCTAATGCATCGCATTAGTGTTGAAGCTGTGACCGCGATGTTTGATAAAGTTGTACACGAGCACCGATTATGAGCAATAAAGCCGTTTTTTTAGACCGCGATGGCGTTATTAATGTCGACCATGCCTATGTCCATAAGCCCGAAGATTTTGAGTTTATTGATGGCGTATTTGCCGCCTGTCGCAGTTTTCAACAGCGTGGCTATCGACTGATTATTGTCACGAATCAATCGGGTATCGCCCGTGGCTATTACAGCGAACAACAATTTGCTGAACTTACTACCTGGATGAAAGAGCAGTTTTTACAGCATGATGTGCGCATTGATGAGGTGTATTACTGTCCTCATCACCCCACTAAGGGGGTAGGCGACTACCGCCAGCAGTGTGCCTGTCGTAAGCCTGAACCGGGCATGTTGCAACGCGGCATTGCTGCGTTTAACCTCGACCCCGAGCACTGTGTCATGGTCGGTGACAAACATGGCGATATCCAAGCTGCACAGCGCTGTGGCATTGGCACTAAAGTGTTGGTGCGTAGCGGCCAAAAGTTTGACCAAAAGGCGCAAAGTGATGCCGATTACACCTGCGACGCGCTCGCTGATGTGCCTGCACTGCTGTGAGGGAATCTTTACATCCGGGATGGGTTACCACGCTGTGCTGTGGTCCAACCGCGTGTACAAACAATGCAATTGTACGTGTAACCTTTTACAATACCCCTAACTTTGTTTAACAAGCGAACCTACCCACGTCTTTGACGTAGCATGGGTCCCCCGTTCAAGTATTGGAGAAATCTATGAGAGCCTCTGCGTTTTATACTCAACTGCAAGCGCAAATCGAGCAAGTCAAAGCCGATGGCCTATACAAAAGCGAGCGCATTATTACCTCGCAGCAACAGGCTGAAATTGACGTTGCCAGCGGCGATAAAGTGATTAACTTTTGTGCCAATAACTACCTTGGTTTAGCGAATCATCCAGAGCTTATTAAAGCAGCGCAACAAGGCTTGAACGATCATGGTTTCGGTGTTGCTTCCGTGCGTTTTATCTGTGGTACGCAAGACATTCACAAAACCCTTGAAAGCAAAATCAGTGACTTTTTACAAACCGAAGACACCATTCTTTACTCTTCTTGTTTTGACGCTAATGCGGGTCTTTTTGAGACCATTCTTGGCCCTGAAGACGCCATTATTTCCGATGCGCTAAACCATGCCTCAATTATCGACGGTGTGCGTCTATGTAAAGCAAAGCGTTTCCGCTATGCCAACAATGATATGACCGACCTTGAGCAGCAACTGATTGCCGCTGATGAAGCAGGCGCTAAAACCAAGCTGATCGCCACTGACGGCGTGTTCTCGATGGATGGCGTGATTTGTAACCTTGAAGCGCTGTGTGATTTGGCTGATAAGTACGATGCCCTCGTTATGGTCGATGACTCTCATGCTGTAGGCTTTGTTGGTGAAAATGGCCGTGGTACGCCTGAGTACTGTGGCGTGTTAGACCGTGTCGATATTATCACTGGCACCCTAGGTAAAGCCTTAGGTGGCGCATCAGGCGGTTATACCTCAGGTAAGAAAGAAATCGTCGAGTGGCTACGCCAACGCTCACGTCCTTATTTATTCTCGAACTCGCTGGCACCATCCATTGTGACTGCGTCAATAAAAGTGCTGGATATGCTGGCTGATGGCAAAGAGTTGCGCGATACTTTATGGTCCAATGCGGCTTACTTCCGCGAGCAAATGGAAGCGGCGGGTTTCACTTGTGCTGGTAAAGATCATGCCATTATTCCGGTGATGTTAGGAGATGCCAAGCTCGCTGGGCAAATGGCCGATAAACTACTGGCTGAAGGCATTTATGTCACCGGGTTCTCATTCCCAGTGGTGCCAAAAGGGCAGGCGCGTATTCGTACCCAAATCTCTGCTGCACACAGCAAAGCGCAACTCGACAAAGCCATTGATGCCTTTATTCGTATCGGCAAAGAGTTGGGCGTAATTTAGGAGCACAGTGATGAAAGCATTATCAAAATTAAAGGCTGAAACCGGGATTTGGATGACTGATGCGCCAAAACCGGAAGTGGGCCACAACGATTTATTGATTAAAATTCGTAAAACCGCTATTTGCGGCACCGATGTGCATATTTACAACTGGGATGAGTGGGCGCAAAACACCATTCCAGTGCCTATGGTGGTAGGTCATGAGTATGTCGGTGAGGTTGTCGATATGGGCCAGGAAGTACGAGGCTTTGAAGTCGGCGACCGGGTTTCTGGTGAAGGTCATATTACCTGTGGTCATTGTCGTAATTGTCGTGCTGGGCGTGTACATTTGTGTCGTAATACCACAGGTGTGGGCGTTAACCGTGAAGGCAGCTTTGCGGAATACTTGGTTATTCCGGCGTTCAATGCTTTTAAGATCCCCGATAATATCTCCGATGAGCTGGCCTCTATTTTTGACCCGTTTGGCAACGCTGTACACACTGCTTTGTCGTTCGATTTGGTCGGTGAAGATGTATTGATCACCGGCGCAGGCCCGATTGGTATTATGGCTGCAGCTGTAGCTAAGCACGTTGGCGCACGCAATGTGGTGATCACCGACATCAACGAGTACCGCCTTGATTTGGCCCGTAAGATGGGCGCTACACGGGCCGTTAACGTCAGTGAAGAAAAGCTCGAAGACGTGATGACAGAGTTGGGGATGACAGAGGGCTTTGATGTTGGCTTAGAGATGTCAGGGGTGCCGGTGGCATTCAACTCTATGCTTGATAACATGAACCATGGCGGCAAGATAGCTATGTTGGGTATTCCGCCTTCAGATATGGCTGTAGACTGGAATCAAGTTATTTTTAAAGGCTTGGTAATCAAGGGTATTTATGGTCGTGAGATGTTTGAAACTTGGTACAAAATGGCCAGCTTGATTCAGTCAGGTCTTGATATTTCCCCTGTGATCACTCATCAATTCAATATTGATGACTTTCAGCAAGGTTTCGACACGATGTTGTCGGGGCAGTCAGGTAAAGTTATCCTCGACTGGCAGTAAGTAGCCTATGAAGGCGGCTAAGCCGCCTTTTCAGTGTTTAGTAAAATTGGAGTCCCATGGCTTTTAAACATATCTCGGTGTCGCAGACACATGAATTACTAAACGACGATAATGTCGTTATTGCTGATATACGTGACCCGAACAGTTTCGCAAGCGGCCATATTCCTGGTTCCGAGCATTTGAGTAATAGTAATATCGGTGAGTTCATGCTGCATAAGGAGTATGAGCAACCTATTATTATTGTGTGTTACCACGGTATTAGCTCGCAAGGCGCTGCTGGTTACCTAGCTGAGCAAGGGTTTGATGACGTATACAGTATGGATGGCGGCTTTGACGCCTGGGCGAAGCAATTTCCACAGTCGGTTGAAAAATGATTGAACTAGGTAGCACCAATAACGTGCGTGCTGCTCAAGGGTTTATTGATTACTTGAGTACTCAAGGGCTGCATGGCGAGCTCAAACCTGCACAGCAGGGGCATGTAATTATTGCTGTTGATCCGGAGCATTTTCATGCTGCTCAGCCGTTATGGAATGAGTTTAAAACAGAGCCGAATCATCCGCGATACAGTGATGCCGCTTGGCAAAGTGGGCGTACCGATTCAGGCTTGGTTTACAGCGGCAATAAGCTTAATTTGTGGCAACGCTTCAACGGGCTAAGTTTATTGGTTAAAAGCGTCAGTATTATCAGTGTGATTATCTATGCGCTGTTTTTATTGGGCCAGTTTAGCCATATATTCCCACTGTTACAGTTTAAAGCATCGCAGCCGCTCTCTTGGATAACGCCAGCAGTCGTTCATTTCTCTGCAATTCATTTGATATTTAATGTTCTGTGGTGGTTGACGTTAGGGCCCGCTATCGAACGCCAGACATCGAAACTCACTTTATTGAGTGTATTTTTACTTGGCTCTTTGGCCAGCGCGTGGGCGCAATATACTATGGTTGGCCCTAATTTCGGTGGTCTCTCAGGTGTTGTGTATGCGCAGGTAGGGTTTTGTTGGATTTATCCTTTGTTAGCGAAAACTAAACCGATGATGACCAAGGCGATGATTGGTTTTCTGCTACTGTGGCTAGTTTTTGGTTTTACCGATACTTTCTTTATGCCTATGGCCAACTGGGCGCATTTAGGCGGTTTAGTCAGCGGTATCGTGTTAGCGCTGGTGATGGCCTTTGGAAGTAATAAAAAAGCGGCTTAAGCCGCTTTTTTATTACTCGTGATGTTAGTGATAAAGGTATTTGGTAAACAGTACATCGCGAATAATATCTTTACCGGTTTCCTGCTTCAGTAAGGTTTTAAGCCGTTCGATGCATTTCTGTCTTATCTCTTCGCGGCCCGTTAAACTTTTGATTTTATCCTCTGGCTCTTGCGATAAGATTTCAACAATGGCGTCACGCAGCAGTGGCATGTGATGTTCAACCACTGAAATATTGCCAACATCTTCTAACATCAGATCGACAGTCACTCGCACATAGCCGAGCTTCTTACTTGATTGGCTGATGTAGTTCGCAACGATATCAGGCTCAAAGCCATAATAACCAACATCTCCCGCCGCCTTTGCGGGGCTGAACATGAGCAGAGTAAAGGCACTGACAAGTAATAGTTTGAGCGCTCGAGGCATAATAATTAGTGTGCTAGTTTTCATCAAGTTATCCATATTTTAGCGCGCTTAGCGATTTATCGTCCAGATTTATTAGTAAAGGGGTTACTGTGCTCTGTGAGAGCTTTTGCCATTAGTGTAGCAGTGGTATGATCGAAGCAATAGTCGAATCAAGGTAGTATGTTTTGCCTGCACACCCTATACCTCTTCGCGCGCAGTGGATAAGCATCGAGCACGCTAAGGTGACTGACACACTAGCCGATTGGCTACTGGAGTCTGGCTCGCTAACGAAGCGTTTAAAGTCACAGTGCCAACAATTTGCGGTGGAAGTTCTAAGCGAAAAAGTGGTAGCCAGTCGCTTTTGCGACCACGCTGTTTTCAAACCCCCCAGTACGAATGTGCGTGTGCGTGAAGTGTTGCTGTTTTGCGATAATGAACCTATGGTCTATGCGCAAACCTGGCTTCCTGAACAGCAGTCGCAGCAAGGGGTTGATTTAGCCCATTTGGGCAATAATCCATTGGGCGAAGTGATTTTCCAAGACCCGCAAATCCAACGAGTAGGTATGGAGGTGGCTGATTTCGCTCACAATCAGAGCCTGGCTGAGCTTACACACTCGTTAAAGCTGCCTGGTGGGCCGCTATGGGGACGCCGTAGTTGCTTCAATTTAACGAACCAACAAATAATGGTGTGCGAGATATTTTTACCTGGAGCCTATCCTTACCTATGAAACTAGCACCACTTAAGGCGATGCATTGGCCTTACTATAAGCAATTGATGCGTATTGATAAGCCTATCGGTACCTTGCTACTGCTTTGGCCCACTTTTTGGGCTTTGTGGCTTGCTGGTGCAGATTGGCCGCCGGTGAGTCTCGCGGTAATTTTTGCCTTGGGGGTGTTCGTTATGCGTAGCGCTGGGTGCGTGATCAATGACTTTGCTGATCGTAATGTTGATGGTGCGGTGCAGCGCACTCAACAGCGCCCTCTGGCAGCAGGAACCGTGAGTGCCGGTGAGGCGCTGAGCTTATTCGCTTTGCTGGTGGTTATGGCTTTTGCGCTAGTGTTATTACTTAGCTGGCAGACAATATTACTGTCATTTGGGGCGCTTGCCTTGGCTGCGTGTTATCCCTTTATGAAACGTTATACCCATTTACCCCAAGTGGTGTTAGGAGCTGCGTTTAGCTGGGCAATTCCAATGGCTTACATGGCTACTATCGAAGCGCTGCCGATACATGCATGGTTACTGTTTTTTGCCAATGTAGTGTGGACTGTCGCGTATGACACCTTGTATGCGATGGTGGATAGGGATGATGATGTTAAAATAGGTATCAAATCCACCGCTATTTTATTTGGTCGTTACGACCTTCTGGCGGTGGCTTTATTGGATGTCACCTTTATTGCACTGTTGGCCTATATCGGCTTGGATATGCAACTTTTTTGGCCATTTTGGCTTGGTCTCAGTATTGCGACTATGCTGTTGGTGCGACAGCTTTACTTGTGTCGCCACCGAGAGCGAGCCGCGTGTTTCAATGCATTTTTGAATAACCACTATGTCGGCCTAGCCATTTTTATGGGCATTGCCGTTAGCTTGCTTTAATTCGGCGGGTCAACAAAGCCGGCGACAGAATTATTCTTGCGAAACCAGCCAGCGATAGAGAAGCGCGACTGCTTTGCTGGCAATACCTCATGCATAAATAGCTCACTTTCAAACACAACCAGTGTGCCACAGCGGGGAGCTACGCGCCGGGCAACTAATTTGGAGCGCGGTTGATAGATCACTAACTCGCCTCCCTCATCAGGGGTGTTTAGGTAGCAAACCGTAGTAAATACACGATTCGAGCGCCCCTTAAAAGCATCGTAATGCTTTTTATAGAAGTCCCCAGGCTGATAGTGGGCAAAGTGGCATTCATAATCGAACAGGCCAAGGAAAAAATGTCGGTTAATGTGCAGGCGCAATGCTTCCATTAAAGCTATGTAGTCTTGCTCTGCTTGTGAGTGTCCGCTAAACCACAAAGTTTTGTCTTTTCTTATTTGCTCGTTATGTTGAAACTCTTGGCGGCGGCCAATTCCAGCTGGTGAAAAGGCATCGTATTGTTGTTGTGCTGTATTCAGGAGCTGGCTGGTTAAAGAGCTCGGTAATGCCTGTTCAATCACAGCATAACCGTGCTGATGCACATCATCGATGATCTGTGCAAATAATGGTTCTTGATTCACATGCGGAAATTCAAGTCAAAAGGTGGCTTAGTATACCCTTGAAATGACAAAGCACTACTGTTTATTGGTGTAAATGTGGGCACATTGATAGATGAGCCTCGCCCGCCTAGTCTTGGCTGCTATTTTTTTAATGGCTTGGCACTTAAGGAGGAGTAGTAGTAATACTCGCCCAAGTTTGAGCGAGTAGGTAGGTGTTTACTTAGAGGCTGCGAAGAGTTAAGCACTCAAGTGTCGGGCGCTGGCAACTTGTTCAATCACATCTAATAATTGAATAATGTGTTGTTGCTGCTCCACTTGCTCTTGGGTTTTGACGATTAAACGTGAGTGCGCTTCATCACTGGCTTGCAGACATATAAGGTCATCGTGGTTGTTGATGGCATTTGTATGTTCAATGCCGCCAATGGCAATGCTTTGCCCGTTGGTCACCGCGTTAATCACCTCTTCTAGGCTACCTAAACGCAGGCCATTGCCCTTGCGCAGTACGTCGGCAGCCTCTTTTATCATGCCTTGCACATGTTGGCTTTGCGAAAAACAACCAAACAGCGGGTAGGCATCAAGGTCATGTAAGGTGACGCTGGCTTTATGTGCTAGAGGGTGGTTGCGACTTGCAAAGAGTACGAGCTGATCCGGTAAATGGATATCGCTCCCACCGAGGCAGGCGTTTTCTTCACTGACAAAAATATCAATTTCGCCTCGTTTCAGACGAGAATGTAGCTCTTGCTGATCTTGTAGCTGCATCTCGATTTTCACTTCAGGGTGCTGTGCCATAAACTGACCGCAAGACATGGGCACAATGGAGCTTGCTGAGCTGGTATAGCCAATTACAACACGGTTTTCACTTTTGCCACTGAGTTTGTCGAGTAATTGTTTGGTACGTGCATATTCATCTAGGGTATTTTGGCAAAAACGTAAAAAAACTTCGCCTTCCTTCGTTAATATGACTGAGCGTGTAGAGCGTGATACTAGTTGATGACCAACTTCCTCTTCCAAAGTTTGAATGCTTCGTGTTAATGCGGAGGTACTAATGTTGGTTTTTTCTGCCGCTTGGCGAAAATGGCGCAAAGAGCCAAGGGCGAGGAATTGTTTAAGTTGTTCGAATCTCACTTTTAATTCCTTTTAAGTAAGTTATTAGGTGTATGGATTGGGGTTAATCCTCCTCAATACTAGTACATTGTACCTGAAATAAAAAGATGTCTTTTGTAACAAATTTTTCAAGTTCATCGTGGGGTTAATTAATAATAATCATTAGTCAGGGTAGCGGTTTTTTATAGCAATGAATTCATCAATATTTTTGATCATTAATTCGACTAAAGTCGGGTCGAAATGATGCCCTTTTTGTTGTTCTATAAAGTCTATTATATCCTCCATAGGCCAAGCCTTTTTATAACAGCGTTCGCTCCCTAGTGCGTCAAATACGTCTGCTAGAGCCGTAATTCTGCCAACAATGTGAATGGCCTCTTTGGCAAGGCCTTTAGGGTATCCAGAGCCATCCCATTTTTCATGGTGTTGGCCGGCGATTATTGCACCACATTGTAAAATTTCGTTACTGGATCTGTGGAGTATTTCGTAACCCACTTGTGCATGTTGTTGCATTATTTCCCATTCTTGATCATTGAGCTTTCCAGGCTTATTTAAAATATGATCCGGGATGCTTATTTTGCCAATATCATGTAACGGCGATGCCAGTTTAAGTACTTCAGCTTGATAATCACTTAAGCCATAAAGTGTTGCCAATAGATAACTGTAATTAGCCACCCTTTTTACATGAGAACCGGTCTCTTTCGAGCGTTTTTCCACGGCTTCACCGAGAATATACGACAGTTCTTTTTGCGACTCTCTTACCGTTTCCCGTAATTTTAAGTTGTTGTAAGCCAGCGCCACGTTATTGGCGAAAAACTCTAGTAATTGGTGTTCATGAGTATTCAAGTGGGCGCCGCGATCTACATATAACATGGTCTCCATGCCATTTTGACCTGGGAAGTAACCGACATAGTTACTATCATTTTTTATTGAACGTTTGCGCTGGTGAGCACTGTGGAAATCTTGGCGCACATTGTGTGGCAGTTTACTAATGTCTGACTCGGGAGGGTGTCCTGAAGCCGCGAGCAATTTAAACTCAGTATCTTCTTGGTTGCTGCTGTAGGTCACCGCAGCACAGTATAGCTCGGCATCTTCTAGGCCCAGTATATGGGAAATGTTATTGAGCACCACGGACGCAAATTGGTGGATGCTGTCACACTTGAGAAACACCGTAGAGGCGTTGATGATGCGTTCTAACCCTTGTTTCTGCCGGTTAATTAATTGAATATCGCGATATCCGCGCAGCGCCGAATAAACCAACGTTTTGAGTTTTATAGCGGTAAGCTCAGTTTTATTTTTGTAATCGTTAATGTCGTAGTCGCGGATAATCGACTCTTCGGGAGCTTCTCCTGGTTGCCCAGTGCGTAAAATAAGACGGATATCATGGTTATCAATTTGCTCGCGAATATGCTTTATAAGCATCAATCCGGCGTGATTGGTTTCCATAACTACATCGACTAGCGCGACAGCGAAAGTGCTATCTTGTTCTAGTAATTCGATAGCTTCTTGTGCTGAATAGACGTGTGTTAATTCTACATAGCGATGCTCGAACTCAAAGTTAGAAAGCACTAACCGAGTGACATGGTGAATATCTTGGTCGTCATCAACAACAAGTACACGCCAAGGCGGTAAACTAGTTTCTGTTGTTTGTGTTTCTGCATCATCGACTTCGGAAAAAAGATACTCACTCACACTGGGTTCCACCATTTCAGGTCAATGTAACCTGAGTATAGGTGAGATTTATTTCTCTGGTGAGTGAGAATGTTTTCCTATGCTTTCTAATTCAATGGCAATCGCATCACAGGAAATATGTATTTCGTAAAGAGAGGTGAGCAAAGAGACCATGAGTGCCACTAAGCTTATGCCAAATAAGGCCGTGCCTAGAGGGGTAAACTCAACAAATAACGCAAACATCGCTAGGGTACACAGTAAAAAAGACGCCACCCCCCAAAATTGCATACTGCGGATAAGTCGAATTCGCTTCTTTAAGTTTAATATTTGCTCAATCACGAAGGGCCGGATTTGCTCGCCTTCGCGGGCATTAAGTTCGCGGATCAGTTGTGCCAGTACGAGAAAACGATTGGTATAGGCTAACAGGAGAAGAGAAATCGCTGGAAAAAGCAGTGCAGGGGTGGTTAATGTCATCATTTTTTCCAATTTTTATGTGTATAGTTAGGGAATGTTAACTATGGGCTAGACATTTTTACAAATAACGGGCTTAATGTTAACAATTTGCCGCTCGCCAATTCAAAAGCTAAGGCAAAAGACAAGATTAATCAAGAATATGCGTATGCGTAGAGGGCTCGTGTCGGTGATACGGTGCCGCACGTTGATGCAAAGGGGGAGAGATGGCTATCAACAGTGGTGAATACCATCACAATGAAGTAACGGATAAATTAGCAAGTGACTTCGCACAACGTTGTGCTGATTTGTTCAATGTTGAGCCAGAGCAGTTAAATCAAGCCTTGGCGGCTTCATCCAGTGATCAACAAGTAAATCAACTTGCCGCGCAATTAAGTCAGCAGCTGAGCATTGCTCTCGTTGCAGCGCAGCTGGGTCGTGGTGGAGATAGCGCAGAGCTAGACGAATTGCGTAATGAGCTCAGTGCTATTAAAGAGCGCTATGCCAAACAGAATCGTCAGTTACTAGAGGCGCAGCAGGAAAATGCGCAGTATGCCGATGAGCATGTTCAACTTAAGCAAAAACAACATGAACTGGCGGCATTGAAGCATCGTTTAACGGAGCTTGAGAGCGATAATTACAATTCGCAAAGCGAGCGCCAAGAGTTATTGGATGCCGTAACAGCGTTGCGAGAGGAAAAAACACGGTTGGAGCAAGACAACCAATCGTTGAAGCAGGCGCTTGAGAGCCAACGTCAAAGCAATATGGCGTGGCAAGAAAAACTGCAAGAAGTGTCTTCGCAACAGCAAGGTAACGAGCAGCTCGAACAGCAGCTCACTGATCTGCAAAAAGAAAATGAAGCTGTTGCAGAGCAACTGGCTCACTACGAGCAGCTTGTTAGCCGTCAGAATCAGCAACTCTCGGAGCTGTCTGAAAAGCTTAATGAAACAGAGCAGCAAGGTGAAAATCACCAGCTTACTGTTGAGCGCTTACAGCAACTAGGTGAGCAGCTACGTGAACAGCTCAGCGAGGAACAAGCTGCGGTTGCTCAACATAAGGAAGAAAATCAGCAACTCATTGAACGTTTAGAGCGTCAAGATGCGAGTAGCGGCGATATGGCTCAGCAAATAGAGCAGTCGCAGCAGAAAATCGAGCAACTTACGGCACAGCTGGGCACCATTGATGAGTTGAAGCAGCAAATGCAAGCGCAAAGCGAGCAGCATGAGCAAGCTCTGCAAGAACAAGCGCAACAGCAACAAGCTCAATTTGAACAGCAGCAGCAACAGTGGCAAGCGCGGTTAGAGGAATTAGAGCAGGGCTTAGCTGAGAAGCAATCGCAAACCGAAGAGCTGGATCAACAGAAGCAATCGCTTGCTGAAGAGCTTGAGCAACATAAAGTTCGTTGTGAGCAAGAAGAGCAAGAAATTGAAGAGCTGAAGAAGCAAATTCAAGAGCTGACCAACCGCCATCGCGATGAGCGAGAGCGTAATGAGAGCTTGCGTTCACGTATTGATAATGATTCACGACAAGCTCGCCAAGCTTTTGATAGCTTACGTTCTGAGCACATCGAACTCAAAGATGAGCTAGAGCAAGCACAAGAGAAAATGATGGAATACAAACTGAAATTTGACTACGCCCAGAAGCAGCTGCAAAGCGATTCGTAGTGGATTTCAAGTGGGTTAAGGTCTTCGACGCTGAGCACGGCGTCGAGGCCAATATCATTAAAGGTCGCCTACAACATGCTGGTATAGAAAGTCGTTTGACCGGCGAGGCTCTGCAAGGGGCCTTGGGAGAGATCCCTTTCATTGAGGCTGGCGTTGGTGTGTGGGTGTACGATATAAAACTGTCCGCCGCCCAACAAATCTTGTTAGAATATCGACAATCGAAAACATCCGCGCAGAAGTGGCAATGCCACCATTGTCAGCAGTGGAACCCTGCAAGCTTTGATCTGTGTTGGTCCTGCATGAAAGAAAAACATGAACAAGCCCAATAACTTTCAGCGTATTCGTGAGTTGAATACGGTGCAAAAAGCTGCGTTAGCGGCAGCCTTAATGGAACGTATGCTTCCTAACTACTCGCTATTCAGTGATGCACTTGAATTTGGAGATCCCGCAGTACTCAAAAATGCACTCGCTTTATGTTGGGAAAAAATTCTTTTACCAAAAAGTAAGATTAGTATCGAGAAGTTAGTCGAGAAAGTTGAACCAAATGTGCCAGAAGTGTCTGATTTTGATGTCTTTGGTGTATATCCAGCTATCGATGCGGCAACCGCGCTGCTAACGCTTTTGCATGGGATTCAAAGCAAGGATGAGCAAGAGTACGTCAACGTATGCAAGATTGCTCAAGGTACAGTAGCACGATTGATTGAGTATCAGTTTGAGCTGGACGAGCAACCTTATCAAGCCAAAGATGTAAACCAACACCCATTAATGGAATACGAGGTTGGGGTGCTAAGTGAGTTAATTGACTTTGTCTCAGCTTTGACTCGCATCGATAAAGACAATGTTAAAGCCTTGCGCCATCTTGCTGTAGAGGATGGGCACACTAACATTGGTGTAGAGATTTAGCCCAACGCCACATATCACATGCGCTGGTATAAGCGTCCCCAAGCTTGCCCAGCGCGTTTTTCCTTTCGCAACTGCCAGTTATCAGGAGCAGTGAAGTCGGCGTTATTCGCCTCCACTTCCACATACACTAAAGCATCGTCAGCTAGCCAACCATTTTCTTCCAAGGCTTGGGCACATTTATAGGCGAGTCCCTTATTAAAAGGTGGGTCAATAAAAGCAATATCATAAGCCGCACTGCTTGGTTGAGCTAACAGAGATAACGCATCCCCTTGTTGTACACTCACGTTTAGCATGTCAAGGAGTGCTGCGTTATCGCGTAGTTGCTGTGCTGCTTTAGGCTCCAACTCAAACAGAGTCACTTGTTTGGCAAATCGTGATTGGGCTTCAAACCCTAGACTGCCGGCACCTGCAAAGCAGTCTAATACCTGGGCATCACGAATATCCATCATGAGCCAATTAAAAACGGTCTCTTTTACGCGATCTGTGGTTGGTCTTAGGCCTTCAATATCATGTACTGGTAACTTTCTGCCTCTATGTTGACCACCAATAATGCGTATTTGCCCTGTTTTTGTTGTGCGTTTATGCGCGGGTTTTGCGGCTTTTCTATTGATGGACATGCATTTACTCACTATATGCTTTTTCCACAGGCTGGGAAAATGGTAATATAACGCGCAATTATAAATAATATTTGTGGCTAACGACAGCTGCTTTAAAAGGCGAGTGCATCGCCATGACTGGAAATATGGTTTCATACAATGGCTAAAAAAAGTAAGTTTCTGTCCTGGTTTGGATTAGGTAAAAAAGAAGAGCAAGCAAAACAAGAAGAACAGGAACGCCTTGCAAAAGAGCAGGCTGAGCGTGAAGAGCAGGAGCGCTTAGCGAAAAAACAAGCCGAGCGTGAAGAGCAGGAGCGCTTAGCGAAAGAACAAGCCGAGCGTGAAGAGCAGGAGCGCTTAGCGAAAGAACAAGCCGAGCGTGAACAGCAGGAGCGCTTAGCGAAAGAACAAGCCGAGCGTGAAGAGCAGGAGCGCTTAGCGAAAGAACAAGCCGAGCGTGAAGAGCAGGAGCGCTTAGCGAAAGAACAAGCCGAGCGTGAAGAGCAGGAGCGCCTTGCAAAAGAGCAGGCAGAACGTGAACAGCAGGAGCGCCTAGCGAAAGAACAAGCAGAACGTGAACAGCAGGAGCGCCTAGCTAAAGAGCAGGCAGAACGTGAACAGCAGGAGCGCTTAGCGAAAGAACAAGCAGAACGTGAACAGCAGGAGCGTTTAGCTAAAGAACAAGCAGAACGTGAACAGCAGGAGCGTTTAGCGAAAGAACAAGCAGAACGTGAACAGCAGGAGCGTTTAGCGAAAGAACAAGCAGAACGTGAACAGCAGGAGCGCTTAGCGAAAGAGCAAGCAGAGCGTGAAGAGCAAGAACGTTTAGCGAAAGAGCAAGCAGAACGTGAAGAGCAGGAGCGCCTAGCTAAAGAACAAGCAGAGCGTGAAGAGCAAGAACGTTTAGCGAAAGAACAAGCAGAACGCGAAGAGCAGGAACGCCTAGCTAAAGAACAAACCGAGCGTGAAGAACAAGAACGCCTCGCCCAAGAGCAGGCAGAAAAAGCGGCCGTAGTTGAGAAAAAGCCAGGATTCTTCTCACGACTCAAAAAAGGGCTATTAAAAACCAAGTCAAACATCGGCTCCGGCTTTGCGTCTATATTTAGCGGCAAAAAAATTGACGATGAATTATTCGAAGAGTTAGAAACACAATTACTAACAGCCGATGTCGGTGTGGATACCACCGTGAAGTTGATTGATAGCCTTACCGATGCAGCAGATCGCAAGCAGCTCAAAGATGGCGAGGCTTTATATGAGCTACTGAAGCAAGAGATGGCAACAATGTTGGCAAGTGCTGAGCAGCCATTAAACCTTGAGGGCAAAGATGGACCGTTTGTCATACTTATGGTCGGTGTTAATGGTGTCGGTAAAACCACCACCATAGGTAAGCTTGCTAAACAGTATCAACAACAAGGGAAGTCGGTAATGCTTGCCGCAGGCGATACCTTCCGTGCAGCAGCGGTAGAACAACTGCAGGTGTGGGGAGAGCGTAATGATATTCCCGTTATCGCGCAGCATACCGGAGCTGATAGCGCTTCTGTGGTCTTTGATGCTTTCCAAGCTGCAAAAGCGCGAAACGTTGATGTGCTGATTGCTGACACCGCCGGGCGCTTGCAAAATAAAGACAATCTAATGCAAGAGCTTGAAAAAATAGCGCGAGTGATGAAAAAAATAGACCCTGAAGCACCCCATGAAGTGATGTTGACCATTGATGCGGGAACAGGTCAAAATGCGATAAGCCAAGTAAAACTATTTGATCAGGCCGTTGGTTTGACGGGTATCACTTTGACGAAACTAGATGGCACGGCGAAAGGGGGAGTTATATTCGCCATAGCCAACCAATTTAAAACACCTATTCGCTATATTGGTGTGGGTGAAAGCATCGATGACTTGCGCACTTTCAAAAGTGATGACTTTATAGAGGCGCTGTTTAGCAACGAACAATAATTACCCTAACATTGGGAAATAATAACAATGATAAAGTTCCAAGAGGTCAGTAAAACCTACCCGGGGGGCCATCGAGCCTTAGAGAAAATCAGCTTTCATATCGAAAAAGGAGAGTTGGCTTTTCTCACCGGGCACAGTGGCGCTGGTAAGAGTACGCTGCTTAAGCTTATTAGCTTAATGGAGCGCCCTTCAGCTGGTAAAGTCGCCATTAATGGCGTAGACCTCGCTGCTATCAAAGCAAAGCAAATTCCATTTGTGCGCCGCGATATAGGTATTATTTTTCAAAATCATCGACTTCTTGAACGTTACTCCGTGTTTGATAATGTCGCGTTACCGCTGATTATTGAAGGGGCACATCGCAAACAATTAGAAAAGCGTGTCTATGCTGCGCTGGATAAAGTGGGGCTCAGTGATAAAGCCCGCTGTAACCCAACAACTCTCTCTGGGGGGGAACAACAACGGGTGGGCATAGCCCGCGCAATCGTTAACTCCCCACCTTTGCTGCTCGCGGATGAGCCCACAGGTAACCTAGACCCTGAGTTATCGATGGAAATTCTGCAATTATTTGAAGACTTCAACCGCCATGGTACTTCTGTGCTTATCGCCACTCACGATCTTGGTTTAATAGCGCGGATGAAATATCGTAGCCTGACGCTTAAAGAAGGCCGTCTGCTCAGTGATCCACTGGCTCAGGAGGCGCTCTCATGAGTCTATTATTTAAAGGTCGGGAAACTGATTATCAGCGCAAAGGCCATTCGCCCGTTGCACGCATGTACTTCGGTATTATTAATACGATTCGTCAAGGGGTGCAGAGCTTAGGAGAGATGTGGCGTACACCAACTGCATCAATGATGACAATCCTTGTACTGGGACTAAGCTTAACCTTACCTTCTACTTTGTACTTGGTCGTTAAAAATGTACAGAAAGTCAGTAGTGGCTTTGATAATGCAGCGGAGATTTCCTTATTTGTTAAAGAGCAAATGTCGGAGCAACAAACGCAAAGTTTGGTAAAACGTTTGGCGCTCTATAAAGAAGTTGAAGAAGTGCGCTTTATTAGCAAGCGCCAAGCGCTAGAAGAGTTTAAACAGGTGTCTGGCTTTGCTAATGCGTTAGATTATTTGGATGACAACCCTTTGCCTGATGTGGTGCTGGTCACTCCGGGTGAACGCTACCGTAATGCAGATGCTGCTAATGCGCTACTAGATAAATTACAACAAGAGCGAGAGGTCGACTTTGGCAAGTTGGATATCGAGTGGCTGGAGCGTCTAAATGCAATTTTGAATCTTCTTAAGGAAAGCGTGATCACTATTGCCCTATTATTGCTCACTTCTGTCATTCTTATTATTGGCAATACCATTCGCTTGTCTATTATTGACAAGCGCAGTGAAATTCAAGTAATGAAGTTAGTTGGTGCTACCAACGGCTTTATTCAAGCTCCGTTCTTATGGACAGGCATCTGGTATGGCATTATTGGCGGCTTTGTGGCGCTAATTTGCAACCTGCTGATGATGTGGTGGTTAGAGTCGGCCGTTGTGCAAGTGACCGGAATATACCAGTCGAACTTCATTCTAGAAGGGCTCGATGCGAACGAATTCCTCATTCTTATTGGCTTAGCAGTGATCTTGGGCTTTAGTGGTTCGTACTTATCTGTGCGTCGATATATCAAGGAAATTGAACCGGATAAAGTTTAATGGGCTGGCACCGCTTGTAAGCACGGTTGTTTCATCAAGTGATGCTCACAGCTTTGCTTGTGGCAAGTGCGTGAGGCGGTGCTATAGTTCACTTCTAATTCAGGGCTTCTTTGCTAGGTTGAATTTAAAAGTTGTTGTTATTCTTTTGTCATCTTTGTGAGTTACAATTGAATCTCTCAACTTATTTTCCTTTTTTATCATTAAGTTAGAGCGCATTAAGAAGATTTGTAGAACTTCTTGATATGCATAAGGTCAAAGGTTACAATGCGATTAGCACTCTCGGTTAAAGAGTGCTAAATTAAATGGACAGATTGATCACCCGAGGTGAAAAATGAGCACGAATTTAAATGCAATGGCATTAACGGTTGGCCAACAAAGCGCGAGCATCGAAGGATATTTGCAGGCTGTTAGCACCATCCCAATGCTCGAGGCCGAGGAAGAACGTCGGTTAGCGACTCGATTACAGCAAGAAGGCGATCTAGAGGCTGCAAAGCAGCTGATCATGTCGCATCTGCGTTTTGTCGCCCATATTGCCAAAAGTTACAGCGGTTATGGTTTGCCACAATCAGACCTAATCCAAGAGGGCAACATTGGCCTTATGAAAGCAGTTAAACGTTTCGATCCCAGTGTGGGAGTGCGTTTGGTGTCTTTTGCCGTACACTGGATCAAAGCTGAAATCCATGAATATGTGCTTAAAAACTGGCGTATCGTAAAAGTTGCGACCACTAAAGCGCAGCGTAAACTGTTCTTTAATCTACGCAAAAACAAAAAGCGCCTAGGTTGGTTCAACCAAGAAGAGGTGGCCACAGTGGCCAGCGAGCTAGGCGTTAGTGAAAAAGAAGTACGTGAAATGGAATCACGTATGAGCGGCCAAGATATGGGCTTCGATTTAAGTGCTGACGAAGATGATAGCAGTGTTGGGCAAAGCTATTCGCCAGTGCAATACTTAACTGACAACGCTTCGGATTTAGCCGAAAGTGTAGAGCAGGAGCAATGGCAAGAGCAATCTCATGCACGCTTATTCTCAGCACTGAAAACGCTGGACGATCGTTCGCAGGATATCGTTACTTCGCGTTGGCTTGCAGATGAGAAAGCGACACTACAAGAGTTGGCACAAAAATATGAAGTGTCAGCAGAGCGTGTACGCCAGCTAGAAAAAACGGCGATGAAAAAGCTGCAAAATGCGATGGCATAAGTAGTTATACCGTGCTCAAAAAAGGCCAGCTTAGCTGGCCTTTTTCGATCTAAGTAATCGTTTATCAAAGCACTACTTATAGTGTGTTTTTACTGGCACCCATTAATGGTCGCGTTTGACTGCGATATTCGCTAAGGCAACAAGCGCCTCTTTCTCTGCGCTTTCAGGCAAAAAATCCAATGCCGAAATGGCTTTGTCGGCTTCTTGTTGAGCGCGCTGCATAGTGAAATCAAGCGCTTTTGTTTGTGTTAATGTCGCCAAGATATCACCGAGGTAATCTAAGCCATTTCCTTGCTCTATTGCTTCGCGTATTTGTTGTTTCTGCGCCGCTTCACCATGCTGCATAGCATAAATTAATGGTAACGTCGGCTTACCCTCAGCTAAGTCATCACCAATGTTTTTGCCCAGCGTGTGGGCGTCGGCGCTGTAATCCAACACATCATCAACGAGCTGGAAAGCCGTACCGAGGTGCATACCGTACAAGCGCATTGCCTCTTCAACGTTTGCGTCTTGCTCGGTGATCACTGCTGCTAATTGAGTGGCTGCTTCGAACAGTTTAGCGGTCTTCGAATAGATGACCTGCATATAGCTTTGTTCGGTGGTATCTGGGTCGTTACAGTTCATTAGCTGTAGAACCTCGCCCTCGGCGATAACATTGGTGGCATCGGCCAAGATATCCATGATCCGCATTTGCCCTAACCCGACCATGAGCTGAAAAGAGCGGGTGTAGATAAAATCTCCCACAAGCACGCTGGCTGCGTTACCAAATTCGGCATTAGCGGTAGGCTCGCCGCGACGTAAGTCAGATTCATCTACCACGTCATCATGTAATAAGGTCGCCGTATGGATAAACTCAACGATAGTCGCTAGGGTGACATGTTTATCGCCTTGGTAACCTAAGGCCCGGGCTGCGAGCAGCGCTAACATGGGGCGTACGCGTTTGCCGCCACTATTTACTATGTATAAACCAAGCTGGTTAACCAGTGCGACGTCAGATTGCATCTGCGCATGTATTAACTGATTGACGCTGTTCATATCGTCAGCGATAAGCGTCTGGATAGCTTTTATATCCATTTAACTCCGTGCCCACTGTCGGTTGTTCAAGGAAATGCGCGATGAATTGTACATGAATTTTTGCCATTGCTCGACACTTTCACAGCAAAGCATCATTTTTATAAGCTTTAACAGTAAAAATAAGCCAAAGCTAAAAAAAGTGATTAAAAACTGCTTAATCTGCTTGGCAACCGGCTAAAAACAGATAGAATAAGGAAAATTTTTTTCATGTCCTCATCGACGCCATTTTTTCAAGTTTTTATTGAAAAAACAGCTTGTCAAGCCGGGCGTTTTAGCGTAGACTTCGCGCCCTATTGAAGAATATTTAGTTGCGTCGATTTGAGGGCGCACAGACGGAGTTAATTATGTACGCGGTTTTCCAAAGTGGTGGTAAACAGCACCGTGTGACTGAAGGTCAAACAATTCGTCTAGAGAAACTAGACGTAGAAACTGGTGCAGCGGTTGAATTTGACACAGTACTTTTAGTTGCTGATGGTGAGAAAATCGAGATCGGTACCCCGTTCGTAAACGGTGGTAAAGTAACAGCTGAGGTTGTTTCTCACGGTCGTGGCGAGAAAGTGAAGATTGTTAAGTTTAGACGTCGTAAGCACTCTCGCAAGCAGATGGGCCATCGTCAATGGTTCACTGAAGTTAAAATCACTGGCATTAGCGCTTAATTTAGAGGTACAGAAAGATGGCACATAAGAAGGCAGCTGGTAGTACTCGTAACGGTCGTGATTCAGAAAGTAAACGTCTAGGTGTTAAGCGCTTTGGCGGTGAATCAGTTCTTGCGGGTAACATCATCGTACGTCAACGTGGTACTCGTTTCCACGCGGGTTCAAACGTAGGCATGGGTAAAGACCACACACTATTTGCAACATCAAATGGTAAAGTTCAATTCGAACAAAAAGGTCCCCTAGGTCGCAAATACGTAAGCATCGTTGCTGAATAATCAGTAACCCAGCTTACAGAAAAACCCCGCTTTTGCGGGGTTTTTTGTTTTCAATACATATAAACTTGTATAATACAGGTATTCAATCGCAGATCCGCTAAGTGAAAAATCATGAAATTTGTTGATGAAGTCGAAATCCGTGCAGAAGCTGGCGACGGCGGCAGCGGCGTGGTGTCATTCCGACGCGAAAAATATGTCCCAGACGGCGGCCCTGATGGTGGTGACGGCGGTGATGGTGGCAGCGTCTACTTAGAAGCAGACGAAAACCTTAACACCTTAATTGATTACCAATTCGAGCGCTTTCATCGGGCCCAACGTGGTACCAATGGCCAAAGCCGAAATTGTACAGGTAAAAAAGGTGAAGACCTTACCTTGAAAGTGCCCGTCGGCACGCGAGTCACCGATGTTGATACGCAAGAGGGGTTAGGGGATTTAACCAAGCATGGACAGAAACTACTGGTAGCAAAAGGTGGATTTCATGGCCTTGGTAACACGCGCTTTAAATCAAGCACCAACCGTGCACCACGTCAAAAGACCCTGGGAACACCTGGCGAAGTACGTAATCTCAAGCTTGAATTGATGTTGCTTGCTGATGTGGGATTGTTAGGTTTACCTAATGCCGGTAAGTCGACCTTTATTCGCAGCGTTTCCGCAGCCAAGCCGAAAGTGGCTGATTATCCATTTACGACCTTGATACCTAACCTCGGTGTAGTACGTCCGGCCTCTGGGCAGTCATTTGTTATTGCTGATATTCCAGGGCTTATCGAAGGGGCGTCTGATGGTGCCGGTTTAGGGATACGCTTTTTGAAACACTTAGAGCGTTGCCGAGTGTTATTACACATCATCGATGTGTTGCCTGTTGACGGCTCAGACCCTTTAGACAATGCGTTTGCCATTATTAATGAGCTACACCAATACAGCCCTAAGTTGGCTGACAAGCCGCGCTGGTTAGTCTTTAATAAAATTGATTTACTCGATGAAAGCGAAGTAGATGAGGTATGTAACCGCATCGCTAATGAGCTGGGTGTCGAGCATGATATTTATAAAATCTCAGCGGCGAGCGGCTTGAACACCCAAGTGTTATGCCAAGATATTATGCAACTTCTTGAGTCCATGCCGAAAGAAAAATTCGCGCAAGAGCAGGAACAAGAAGAAGTTGAGTTTAAGTGGGACACCTACCATCGTCATGCCACCAAAGACAGTGATGACGATGATTGGGACGATTGGGATGATGACGACTACGATGTAGAGATCATTTACGAACGTTAACAACTGTTATGAAGGGCGCACTTGCGCCCTTTTGTATATAGGATATCTGTAGTGAAAATATCGATGATTGCGGCCATGGCCAAAGACCGCATAATAGGCAAAGACAACGATATGCCATGGCATCTTCCAGCCGATTTAAAGCATTTTAAGCAAGTGACCTTAGGTAAGCCCGTTATTATGGGCCGTAAGACGCTAGAGTCTATTGGGCGAGCGCTTCCAGGACGACGCAATATTGTCATCACCCGCAACTCAGACTATGCTTTTGAAGGAGCCGAAGTGGTTACGTCGGTGCAACAAGCGCTAGCGCAAGTTGAGGATGTTGAAGAGGTAATGGTCATCGGTGGCGGGCATATCTATGAGCAGTTTTTACCCTTAGCCTCATCCTTATATCTGACCTTTATTGATTTGCAAGTAGAAGGCGACACTCGTTTCCCTGATTATGAGCAAGTTGGCCGGTGGCGCTGTGTAGAGCGGGTTAGCCATAGTAAAGATGCGACGAATCCACATAACTACGAGTTTGTTACACTTAATAAAGAAGTGTGAGTTGATTGATAAAATTAGTGCTTGTTGGTAAACTATTAGTCTACTTTGTAAGAAAAAAGTATTAAAGGGTGCTACAAATGAAATTAATGTCAACGCTTATCGCTACTGCCGTATTAGCTGGAAGTGCGCTGTATACCACTCCTGCAAGTGCGAATGATCGCCTAGCTATTAGTATCTGTGAGTATATTGCTGCAGATGATAAAAACCGTTTACGTAAGACGCTGCGCTCAGCTCGCCTTAAGATTCGTGATATCAGCGATGCTGTAAAGTGTAATGGCAACAACCTAGTCCGTCACGCAGTTGCGAGCAATGCAGTTGACACCGGCGAGTACATCATTAAAAGCTTACCGAAAAGTTCACTAGAAGATGGCGCCGATTTAAATTGGGCAACAAGCAATCACGCGGGTTCACCGCTGATCGCAGCCATTAAGGACCGTGCCGGTCTTTAAGCACCGTCTACAAAAAAGAAACCATGGCCAAGTCCATGGTTTTTTTTTGCCTATAATTGGCGATAGCCATTCAGTTCTCTTCCTATACTGAGATAAAATAGCAGTTATGACAACGTTTCAGGAAATCAATATGGCAGTTCATGTAATCAATCATCCTCTTGTTCAACATAAACTAGGTTTAATGCGCGAACACGGCATTAGTACCAAAAGTTTTCGTGAGTTAGCATCGGAAGTGGGTACATTACTCACGTATGAGGCCACTCAAAACTTAGAGTTAGAAGATAAAATCATTGATGGATGGCAAGGGAGTGAATTGTCAGTGCAAAGCATCAAAGGTAAAAAGATTACCGTAGTGCCTATTTTGCGCGCCGGTTTGGGGATGCTAGAGGGGGTGATGCACCTGATCCCCGCAGCGAAAGTAAGTGTTGTTGGCCTTGAGCGCAATGAAGAAACTTTAGAGCCGGTGCCCTACTTTGAAAAGCTGGTCGGCAATATTGATGAGCGCCTGAGCCTAGTTATCGATCCAATGTTGGCCACCGGTGGTTCAATGATTGCGACCTTAGATATGTTGAAAAAAGCAGGCTGCACACAAATTAAAGTGATCGTGCTAGTCGCTGCCCCAGAGGGGATAGAAAAGACACTGGCGGCACACCCAGATATTGATATTTATACTGCATCAGTTGATAACCACCTCAATGAAAAAGGATACATTGTGCCAGGGCTTGGAGACGCCGGAGACAAGATTTTTGGTACCGTTTAATGACGCCTTTATTTGCACCTAAAACCATCCTCACCGGCGCGCAAATGTTGTTTGTCGCCTTTGGCGCCTTGGTTCTAGTTCCTTTATTAACAGGCCTTGATGCGAACGTCGCATTGTTTAGTGCTGGGGCTGGCACATTGGCATTTCAGCTTATTACTCGCGGGCAAGTTCCGGTATTTCTGGCTTCGTCCTTTGCTTTTATCGCACCTATCATTGCCTGTAACCAATTGTATGGCAGTGCCGCTACCATGGGCGCGTTAATGGCTGCAGGTGTCGCCTACATGTTACTGAGCGTACTTGTTCGCTTGAAAGGCACAGACATGCTGCACCGCGTGCTACCACCGGTGGTTGTCGGCCCGGTGATCATGGTCATCGGTTTAGCGCTGGCACCTGTGGCAGTGAATATGGCCATGGGCAAAAGTGGTGATGGCAGCGCCCAATTAGTGGCCTATGATGATGCAATGTGGATATCCATGGCGGCTCTGGTGGCAACGCTGGTTTTTGCTGTGTTTGGCAAAGGAGTGTGGCGTTTAGTGCCTATTTTAGCTGGGGTTGTTGTTGGCTATGGCCTGTCATTGGCCTTTGGCGTAGTCGATTTTGCGGTGATCAACAATGCCCAATGGCTCGCTGTGCCTGCATTCAGCGCGCCAGAATTTAAGTGGCAGGCTGTGGCGTTTATGATCCCCGTGGCCATTGCGCCTGCTATCGAACATATTGGCGATATGATGGCTATTAGTCAGGTTACCGGTAAAGATTACCTAAAAAAACCGGGCTTACACCGCACACTGATGGGAGATGGCGTCGCGACAAGCCTAGCTGCCAGTATTGGCGGACCGCCTAATACTACTTATTCAGAGGTCACCGGTGCAGTGATGCTGACCAAGAACTTCAATCCCAAGGTTATGACGTGGACCGCCGTTATCGCGATTTTGCTGGCGTTTATAGGCAAAATGGGGGCGGGTTTGCAAACTATTCCGGTCCCAGTAATGGGGGGCATTATGATTTTGCTGTTTGGCTCTATCGCTGTGGTTGGATTAAAAACGTTATTAAAGGCTGATTTGGATGTGAGTGAACCACGCAACTTAGTGATTATTGCACTTATTTTGGTGTTGGGTATTGGCGGTATGCAAATAGGTGGTAATGAATTTGCCCTGCAAGGTGTTAGCTTGTGCGCCATATTTGGCATTGTGCTCAATCTTGTTTTACCCAGTAAAAAGCAATCGCCAGTGCAAGGCTAGAGCATTTATTCTGAAAATGCGATAGAATTTGCCGCCACACGTTATCGTTTGGTGGCGGCACACTAAGCACAGTGTTCAACTTCAGCCACCACAAACTAGGGGCAACTTATGTCAGATAAGCTTTATATTACCGCACAGCAACTATTGGAAGATTCGTTTCGTGTAGCTGCGCAAGTCTATAAGGACGGCTTCCGTCCAGATTTTATTATTGGTATTTGGCGCGGTGGTGCTCCTATTGGGATTGCTGTACAAGAGTTTTATGATTATAAAGGGATAGAGACCGATCATATCGCCGTTCGTACCTCTTCTTACTATGGTATTGGTAAGCAATCGAAAGAGATCAAAGTACACGGTTTGCATTACATCATTGAAAATGCCAATGCAGGTGATTCACTCCTTATTGTGGATGATGTTTTCGACTCAGGACGCAGTATTTTTGCATTAAAAGAAAAGTTAGCAGAATTGATGCGTTTGAACCTGCCTAAAGATATTCGCGTAGCTTGCCCATATTATAAGCCGAAAAATACCAAAGTCCCTATGAAGCCTGACTATTACATCCATGAATCGGATGAGTGGCTGGTATTCCCTCATGAACTTTCAGGGTTAACCCCCGAGGAATTAATTGAAGGTAAATCAGATTTAGCCAACATTAAAGACTTATTAGTCGATTAAAAAAAGCAGCGTAAGCTGCTTTTTTTATCCCATTTTTACAACCCAAGTGGGCAGGCTGGTGCTCTGATCTCACTTACGTGAAGCTCTCTACAAACTCCTCTAAAGCTGACACATCAATTGTTTGTAAGCCTTCTTTACTGCGCACAATAAGCCCTTTATCAACCAGCTCGGTAACCACGCGTCGATAAGCCCGCTCTGTGGTGGCAAAGCGCTCAGCCTCGGCGCTCACAGTCGGATAGGCGCGTAACAAGGTCGGGTTGTTGTTTTGTGCCCGCATTAAGCAATCTTTGGCAATATTATAGCTTAGCGGCAGTAACAGTTTATCAAGGTTAACCTTTTGGTTTTCCTGAAACTTCGCGGCTATAGTTTGCGCTGTGTACAAGCTCAGTTGGGGGTTCTCTAATAATACTTGGCGCCAATGCTTGAGCTCGATAAGGTTATAACTTACATCGCTAAAGCAGGTTACGGTATAGATACAGGGCTGATTGTTAAGCGCTTCTATTTCCCCAATCAGGGTGTTGTTGCAATCAAGCTGACCTAAGAGCAAACGTCGCCCATTGCCCACATCGTAGCTAAAAGACACGGTACCGCTGCGCACCAGTACCAGCTTTTTAAGTGGTTGATCTTGGTGTAATAGCACTTCCTTTTTTTGCTGCTGGTAGCGATTGCCAGTGAAATGAAGTAGCTGCTCTACCAAGTCGGTAGAAAAATGATATTGAAACATAGTCAAAACTCGTTGGGACAATTGTCCTTTTTGTTACACCAATATGTCGCTACGATGAAAATGTAGCGTTTTTTATGCCAATTTACGCACAGAGACTGAGTCCGTCATAGGTTTAATCATTCCCGTGTTTACTTATTCGTTTTTACTCAGTGGTGTGAATTGGCTTTTTTATCTTATTCTCGCGATGTTGCCGACAATGGCTTATAACAAGCGAGGTTTATGCTAACTTAAAGCAGAGGAGAGAACAAATGACCTGGGAATATTTAGGCTATGTCGCTTCTGCTTTATTAGTTACGTCACTGGCGATGAGCGATGTCGTGAAACTGCGTTGGTTTAATCTCGCCGGCTGTATCGCGTTCACTGCCTATGGGGTCGCCATTGCGGCGTGGCCAGTGGCACTGACCAACGCCTTACTCTCTGTTGTTAACATCTATCACTTGCACAAATTAGCCCAGGCTAAACGTCAAAGCGCAGGCTGACGCTGGTAGCGACGCTGGCCTGCCAACCAAGTTTCTAACACCTTGGTTTGCCATACCTGCTGCACCGGGGCATGAATAATGTCGGTGTCGACAAGGATAAAATCTGCCCACTTGCCTTTTTCTAAACTGCCAACCTTAAACTCCTGGAAGGCGCTGTAGGCAGCGTCTAGAGTGAATGCTCGCAAAGCTTGCTCGCGCGTGAGCAATTCTTTAGGACGCCAACCTTGCTCAGGTAAGCCTTGATGGTCTTGGCGTGTGATAGCGCTATAAAGACCATGGAAAGGGTTTGCAAGCTCCACGGGAAAGTCTGAACCCGCTGCCACACGAGAGCCTTGCTCTAAAAATGTACGCCACGCATAAGCGCCTGCTAGTTGTGAGTCGCTTAAGCGCTGCTCGGCCATATGCATGTCAGAGGTGGCATGAGCCGGCTGCATAGAAGGAATAATCTTAAGTGCTTTAAAGCGCGGGATATCATCGGTATCAACAATTTGCGCATGCTCAATACGGTTACGTAGCAAAATACCACCTGTGCGTTTAAAGACATTCTCGTATGCGTTAAGCACTATTTGGTTCGCTCTGTCGCCTATAGCGTGGGTATGAGCGGAGAAACCATGCTTAAAGCATAAACTGAAAATATCCTCGAGCTGTTGTTGGTCCTCAAGCATCAGGCCTCTATGCCCCTTTCTGTCAGCATAGTCTTGCAGTAGGGCGGCGCCACGAGAGCCTAGCGCGCCATCCGCGTACACTTTCACACTGCGAATGGCCAACATGTCTTCATTATCATCGACTTTACCAGCTTTGAGCATGGTCTCGAGCTTAGCATCGGTGGCCCCGAGCATAGCGTAAATGCGCAGCGGAAGGTTGTTGTCTTTGGCGCGTTGTTTATACAGTTGCCACGTATCAAAATCGATGCCGGCATCATGGGCGCTGGTAATACCTAAGCTTAATAAATGTTGACCGGCTTTATCTAAGGCTGTGGCGAGAGCTTTCTCGCTGCGCTTGGGAATGTGTGCTGTGATCAACTGCTCTGCTTTATCTATAAACACGCCGCTCGGATTCCCTTGAGCAGTGCGTATTATCTCACCTCCGGCTGGGCTTGTTACCTCACTATCAAGACCTGCTAACTCCATGGCTTTGGAGTTGACCCAAATAGCATGACCATCTACGCGACTTAATACCACGGGTCTGTCGCTTACGAACTTGTCTAAATCTGCGGCACTGGCGAAGGTTTTTCCAGGCCAAAGTTCCTGGTTCCAGCCACGACCTATAATCCATGGCTGTTCAGACTGTGCGGCGAACGCTTGAAGACGCTTTCCCACCTCTGCAACCGAGGTTGCACCGCGTAAATCAAGCTGCATTAGGTTTTGTCCTAAGCCAATGATATGACCGTGTGCATCGATAAGGCCAGGAAGTAGCACCTTACCTTGGCCGTCGATGCGCTTTGCATCTGGGTAGCTTTTACTAAGTTGTGCTTTGCCGCGATTGATCACTCGGCCATCTTTAATCACTAAGGTTGCAAAGGTCTCAAGCTCGCCTTTTTGAGTGGGTGTATAGCCTTTTATGTTATGAATAACCGTGGTTTGTGCCAATACTGTGCAAGGTATAGAGCACATCATTAATAGTGCAACGAGTTTGTTTTTCATCATTTTTATCCTCTGTTAGCAGCTTTGTGAATGTAGCAAATTTATACGCAAGGGAACAGCCGGGAAGGGGAGGATAATTAAGCAGCAACAAAAAGGGCCGCTAAAGCGGCCCTTCTCATCAGCACTTGGCTGTTTAAACCTTAAAGCGGTCTACAGATTGGCGCAGCTCTTCAGCGAGCTTGGCCACTTCAGTACTTGATTCTGAAGTCTGGTCGGCCCCTTGAGCTGTCTGCTCAGCGATAGAAACAATTTGCTCCAAGCGCTCACTTATTTCTTGCGACACTTGCTGTTGCTCCATCGCTGCCGATGAGATTTGCTCGCTCACATCGTGTGCAGTGGCAACGGCGTGAGTGATTGAGTCTAGTGCAGTGGTTGCATGCTCACTTTGCTCAACACAGGACTCGGCTTGTTGGCGGCCTTTCGACATCGCTTCTACAGCAGCTTGAGCTCCGGTTTGTAGCGATTCAATCATGTTTTGAATCTCTTGCGTCGACTCTTGTGTCTTACTTGCCAACGAGCGTACTTCATCAGCTACAACGGCAAAGCCTCGCCCTTGTTCGCCTGCTCGTGCGGCTTCGATTGCAGCATTCAATGCCAGGAGGTTAGTTTGCTCGGCAATGCCACGAATAACATCCAAGATACCGCCAATTGATGCGCTGTCTTGATGCAGCTGATTAATAACCTGTGAGGCGTTATCAACTTCAATAGCCAACTGTTCGATAGTTTCTTTGTTTTGGTTAGAGATCCCTTTAACACGGCTAGCTTCGCTGTCGGCATTCTTAATCTCGCTTAATGCTTGTTGAGCACTGTCGTTCACTGCCTGAGAGGTACTACTCATTTCGGTTGTGGCAGTCGCGGCTTGCTCTACCTGAGCGCGCTGCGATTGAATTGCGTGGCTTGACTCAGAGGTGATGGTCGACGTCTGCTCCGATGCTGCAGCAAGTTGCGTTGAACGCGAGATGATGCCCTGAATCAAAGCTCGTAAGCTGTCAATTAGGGTATTACAACTGCGTGCCAGCTCACCAAACTCATCTTGTGCACTGTCGTCTAAGCGTTGCGTCATATCTCCTGAGGCAACAATATTAAGTACGCTGTTTACTTCACTCAATGGTTTAGTAATACGGCTTACGGTAAAGTAAGCAACAATCACTGCGATGATGGTGGCTATGATCATGCCCAACCAAGTCCACAGATTAGCGGCACTGACATCGGCACGTACACCTTCTTGTTGCTTGAAGGCAAGGTTATTTACTTGCTTCACTAAGGTGGTCAGGTTTTTGATCGCCTGCTCAGTGGTTACTTCTGAGTTTTCAAGATTAACCGTGGTTTTATCTAAGGTGTTAAGTAATTCCAGCTTGTTTGCGGCAAGTGAACTTGAGCCTTTAACCGCATCGCTAATGGTACTCACATAGGTATTTAAATCACTGTACAGTGACGCATCTTTAGCGCTTACAGCTTCTTCAATCAGCCCCATTGAGCGTTCAAGTTCGTCCATGTAAAACAGTTGGTCGTTCTTAATAATTTCCAGCGTTTGCTTATTCTTAACAGACAGAATGTCGTTGCCTGTGGTGGCAATCGCGGTGAGATTGTTTTCCAATTGCGTAACTGCTTGGTAAGCGCGTGGTGAGTCTTCTTCTAGGCCGTCTAAGTCAGAAATATCAAGAACCACAGAAATGGCATCTTCTGCGTTTAAGTCGATATCATCAAACTGGCTGCGCAGTGTATTGCGAAGCGCCAGCGCTTTCGCTTTATTGCTAAACAGCTGAGTGACTTGGCCCTCAAATTGGGTGTAAGTTTTTTCTACGGTTTGCGCGAGCTGTTTTAATTCTGGCTCATTAGCAACCACATCCATAAGGCTCGCCATGGACTTATCAAAGCGCTTTTGCTCTTTATTGTAAGCTTGTTTTAGCTCAGCAAGGGACTTTTCATCCTCGCTATTGTAGGCGCCCAGTGCTGCTTTACTCATGAGCACAAATTCAACTTGTAGCTCAGAGCTTTTATCTAAAGCAGGTAAAGAAAGTTGGTTAACACTTTGCGTCGAGCTATCAATATTCGCAATGCGAACAAGAGAGTTGCCACCTATAACCAAAAGGAGGAGGGTGATAAAGATGAATCCACCCCAGATACGTTGACTCACAGTAAGCTTCATAGATGTTCCTAACTACATAAAATATCTTAACTTATCGGCAGGATTAAGGATAAATTAAGGTAACTATTGCTAAAATGTAACAACTTTTTGCGTTTTTATCAGCTTATTGCGATAAAAATTCGCATTGATTTACAACTTTTTTCTTACTCTGCAAGTCCATCAGAGTCATGCTGCCACCCCAAACACATCCTGTGTCCAAAGCATGTACATTATCTCGCCCGGTTTTGCCTTCTAGTGCCGCCCAATGCCCAAATACAATGTCAAAATCATCATGCTGACGATGGCTGTGAGCAAACCAAGGTACAAGCTGCTCATCACACCCTGGTTTACCTTTTTCTTTTAGGTTTAAAGCACCGCTGGGTTCCACAAAGCGCATGCGGGTGAAACTATTGATAGTATAGACAAACTTTTCCATTTCGCTGAGAGAATCGCACCATTTTACAGGTCTGTTTTGATACATATGCGCGAAATAATAAGCTGCGTCTTTTCCTTGATAACAGCGCTGCGCTTGTTGCGCTTGCTCAAGAGCTTGCGCAAGTGACCAATGTGGAGACAAACCAGCATGGCATACCAGAGTGTTTAGCGGTGCTAACCAAAGAGCTAAGGGTTGGTTACGTAAAAACGCGAGTAGGGAGTCAAAATCGTCGGCGGCAAATAAAGGGGCGAGTTTATCTTTTGGGTTGGGTTCTTTATTTAATGCTGCACAAGCCAGTAGGTGTAAATCGTGATTACCTAAGGTGACACTCACACTGCCTTGCAAGTGCTCAAGTCGGCGCAGACATGACAGCGAGTCGGGGCCGCGCGCAACGATATCACCCACACAATAGAGGTGATCTTGGCTGGGGTTGAAATCAACACGCCGCAACAGTGCATCAAATTCATGATAACAGCCTTGCAGATCACCTATTGCGTATAACGCCATGAGCTTAGTGTAAAATGTTGGGGCAGTTCAGGCGGAAAACATCAATGGGCGCCTGGAACTCATTGCCAAATTCGCTGCGCATCACGTAGTAGCCTTGCATGGTGCCTACGGGAGTTTCCAACACTGCGCCACTGGTATAACTGTAACTTTCACCCGGGCCGATGGTTGGCTGCTCGCCAACCACGCCTTCACCTTCTACCTCGACTTCTTTGCCATTGGCGTCGGTGATAAGCCAATAACGACTGACGAGTTTGGCGCTACTCAGGCTGTGATTCTTTATGGTGATGTTATAAGCAAATACGTATTTGTCTTGCTCTGGCTCCGATTGACCCTCAACGTAGAAGGTCTCGACATTCACTTTAATCGCTGAATCTGTACTACTGCTTGTTGTCATATAACCAATTCGCAATCTCAATAAATTGTTGTAAACTCAGGCTTTCTGCTCGCAAACTTGGATCGATACCTAGGCCTTTTAGCTGCGATTCATCCAATAAATTGCCCAAGCTATTTCGCAGTGTCTTACGGCGCTGATTAAACGCTTCTAAACACACGGTATTAAGTAACTTAGTATCTTTAGCGCTGCGTTGTGCTTTGTCTTTCGGCACTAAGCGCACCACGGCCGAATCCACCTTAGGTGCCGGTTTAAAGCAATTAGGCGGCACTTCAATAACAGGAATGGCATGGCAGTAATATTGTGTCATTACGCTCAAACGGCCAAAGGCTTTGCTACCTGGACCTGCGACCATACGATTAACCACCTCTTTTTGCAGCATAAAGTGCATATGCTCCACCTCATCAACAAAGTTGAATAGGTGGAATAGCAGTGGTGTTGAAACATTGTAAGGCAGATTACCAAATATTTTTAATTTGGCGTCGTTGCGTAGCAGCGAGGAAAAATCGAATTTCATCGCATCGCCTTGATGTACCGTTAGCTTCGGTGCCATAAAAGGGTGGTGAATCAGGCGCTCGGCTAAGTCTTTATCAAGCTCAACCACGTTAAGGTGGTCGGTCAACTCGCACACCGGTTCGGTGATTGCGCCCAAACCTGGACCAATCTCGACTAGGTTATCGCCCGGACGCGGGTCGATAGCGGTGACTATTTTATCAATGACGGTTTCGTCATGAAGAAAGTTTTGCCCGAATCGCTTTCGAGCATAGTGGCCTAGGTGTAATTTATCTGTCATTGTCTCTTAGCTTTTTTGCTCGCCATTTTGATTGCTTCATTTAAAGCAACGCGAAAACTGCCAGCGTCTGCTTGGCCACTCGCAGCTAAGTCAAGGGCAGTGCCGTGATCGACTGAGGTGCGAATAAAAGGAAGGCCAAGGGTGATATTTACGGAATTTCCAAAACCCTTATATTTTAACACAGGCAACCCCTGATCGTGATACATCGCTAGTACTGCATCCGCCTCATTGAGGTATTTATCTTGGAAAAGGGTGTCTGCAGGAAGGGGGCCCACTAAGTTCATACCCTGTTGATTTAGCGCTTCCAAGGTCGGAGTGATCACTTCAATTTCTTCACGGCCAAGGTGCCCGCCTTCGCCAGCGTGTGGGTTTAAACCACAGACTAAAATGCGCGGTTTGGCAATTGCGAATTTAGTACGTAAATCGTGCTCAAGAATACCAATTACCTTTTTCAAGCGATCTTCTGTAATGGCTTTGGCTACATAGGCCAGCGGGATATGCGTGGTGACTAACGCAACTCGCAGTCCTTGTGTTGCTAACAGCATCACGACATCCGGAGTATTTGATTGTTGTGCAAAATATTCGGTGTGCCCGCTAAAAGAAATTCCCGCTTTATTAATGATACCTTTGTGAACTGGGCCTGTAACGATGGCATCGAACGTGCCATCCATGTTTTTCTCACAGGCGATACGCAGAGTATCAAGCACATATTCGCCATTTTTCTCATCAAGTTCACCAGCCACCACAGGCGTTGCTAAATCGACTTGATGGATATACAACTCACCCGCTTCGCTCGGCTGGGCAGGAGCTTGCTCATCAAAAGGCGTTAACCGTAGCGGCAGACCCAGGGCTTTGGCTCGTTGTTGCAATAGCTTAGCATCAGCAATAGCGACCAGTTGTGCGGGCCACTGCTGCTGTGCTAATTCAAGCAATAAGTCCGGGCCTATGCCAGCCGGCTCCCCCGGAGTAAAGGCGATACGTAAGGTCATAACCATTAATCCTCTGCGAAGATCTCAATGTGCGCTTGCTCGCGGATCTCCTGCTGGAACGCAAAGCTCTCTTCTTTGAACTTACGATTATATAGCAGCTGCTGAGCACGGTTTTTCTTCGCTAAATCGGTTTTATCGGCGACGCGTTTATCTAACAGTTGCACGATGTGCCAGCCGAAAGTGGAACGGAACGGTTCACTGATCTCGCCTTTTTCTAGCGACATTAACGTATCGCGAAACGCAGGCACATAGGTAGTAGGGTCGGTCCAATCGTACTCACCACCTTTAAGTGCTGAGCCCGGGTCTTCAGAGTACTCTTTTGCTAATTCGGCAAAGTCAGCATCACCGGCACGCAAGTCTTTGACAAAGCCTTCAAGCATTGAGCGTGCTTTCTCTTCACTCAATATAATTGAGGGCTTGAGAAGAATGTGACGTGAGCGCATCTCGACAGTTTCGACGACTTGGCGGCCACGCACGTCTTGTACTTTAATGATGTGAAAGCCCGCGCCACTGCGCAGTGGGCCAACAATCGTGTCTTTTTTCTTACCTTTCACTGCCTCGGCAAATAATGAAGGCATTTCATTGGTGCTCATCCACCCTAGCTGTCCACCTTCGAGCGCCTTAGAGCCACTGGATGAGGCGATTGCGATACGCTTAAACTCTCGGCCTTCTTCAAGTAATTCAATTACTTTAGCTGCACGGTCTTGCGCACTGGCAATTTCCTCTGGCGTTGCAGAGCTGGGAATATCGATAAGAATGTGGCCAATATCGTATTCCTCACTGTTGCCGCCTTGCTGCTCCATAATTTGCAAAAGGTTTTCAATCTCTTGCAAGCTAATGTAGATACGACGATCAACGTTAGCGCGCAATACCTGCTGAGTGGTGATCTCTTTACGAATATCTTCACGGAATTGGGCGAAGCTTTCACCGGATGCTTCCACAGAGCGACGCATGTCGGCAATCGTACCGCCTTGGTCTTTTGCCATGGTTGCAAGAGTTTGATCAAGCTGGCCATCGGAGATTTCTAACCCCATACGGTCGGCCATTTGCATCAGTAAGGTTTGATTGACGAGTCGCTCAATAGCTTGCACACGTAAGGCACTGTCAGTGGGAAGATCTTGACCACTTTCTTTGGCTTGTGCTTTTACTCGGTTAACAATGGCGTCCACTTCACTTTCAAGGATCACCCCTTCGTTAACGATACCCACGACTTGGTCAATAAGTTGTTCTTGTGCTTGTACACCCTGAGATAACCCTAGGGCGAATAAAGTTGTTGCTAAAAAACGTCTGAATTTCATACTTTTTATTGCTTTAATTGGTAAGGAAATAGGGGCGACGGTAGCCAAAAATGCCTTCTCTAAGTAACTTTTGTGCATCATAACTGCTCTTGCCTCCAAGTCCTTTAAGGACAAATTTGATGCCGATCCCCGAGTCGAAGATGGCTTGCTCTTGGTTTATGCTTTGGTTTAAGTCCGTTTCTATTTGTCTGCGGCCAGTGATCTGCACTGCCCAACAACATGACTCATACTGTAAACCACTGAACACTTCGATGCTACGACCGGTTTCAATATCACGGTGGTAGCTGGCCACGAATTGCCAGTTATCGTCAATTGGGACACTGGTAAACATACCTATTTGCTCAATTGTATTCCCTGAGACATCGTTTGCATAGCGATGGTTCAACTGCACCAACTCATTATCGTCGCCCTTATAATCTAGGGTCACATGGGATTGGATTATTTGTTTGCCATCGGTGTCGTACTGAATGCCGCCAGAGAGATACCAACGACGGTGCCAGTGCCACATGGCTTCACCGGCGAATAACGCGTTGTAATTGTTTTCGCCGGCAAAGTCTTGCTCTGTGGGTTTAGCAGAATCAGAGAGATAAAATATTTGCCCGACACTGAGGTTAAATAATTCCTCATTTTGTTTATCAAAGATACGCGTTGTCGCCCCAAGGGTAATTTGGTTAGCCGCAGCGATGCGGTCTACACCGGAGAAACGACGATCGCGGAACAGGCCATAAAAGTCGTCTTGGAGTTTGGTGGTATCAAACAGGCCAATGTTATTTTGGTCTTTATTGGGGGTGTACAAATATTGAATTTGTGGTTCCAGGGTTTGAATACCATCTTCGACGAGTAAACTGGTGTCGCGCTCGAAGTTAAGTTGGCTGTATAGGCGAACTTTCGGTAGGGTTCTGTTTACCGTTTGCTCATACTGCGTCCCTTCAAGATTACCTTGCTGGTCATAATAAGTGTGCAGCACACTGAACTCGGAGAGAAATGACCACGCATAACGCTCTTCACTAAAACGCAGTTGCGGTTCTATGTGCACTCGTGTGGCTTCATCAATAGTTCGTGTGCTGTTACGGAAATGGCTCAACTCGCCGCTTACTGTGGCGTCAAACCAACCCAATTTATAGGCATTTGTCTGAGTAAAACCGATGCGAGGCAAGGTTGTGTAGGACTCAAGATGGTCGCCGAGGACTTCATAATCTTGCAATTGTATATCGGTGCGCCAACGCTCACCCAAATGGGTAAGAATCCCCGTACGGGCTAAGTGGGTGTCGGTTTTATTGGCGTAATTAGAATTCAGGTCGGTGAGGTAGTTATCGTCACTCACATTAGTAATATCTACGCCTGCACGCCAGACATCACTAAAGTAGCTCTGCTGCTGCCAGTGGAATAAATAACGGTTTCCAAGCTCGCGCTCACTTTTATCTGAATCCAAGTATTCGAGCCCTAGCAAGCCTTGGCTGCTCGGGGTTAAATAGCGAAACTCAGACTGCAGCTGAATGCCTTTTTTGGACATATAGCGCGGCGTTAATGTGAGATCGTAATTAGGAGCCAAGTTGATGTAGTAAGGAGTGATAGTCTCCACGCCAAATCGGTTTGAGCTGGAAATCTGTGGCGCTAAAAACCCTGTTTTGCGTTTATCATCAATAGGAAAGGTAAAATAGGGCAGATACAACACCGGAGTATCATAAATTTTCAGCGTGGCACCGTAGGTCTCACCCCAACCTTCTTTTTGCGAAAGAATGATTTTATCGGCGCTGATTGCCCAAGTTTCGCTATCGACTGGGCAGGTTGTGAAGCTGGCATTACTCAGCTCTAAGGCGTCCTCATTAACCTGCAATTGTTCAGCGCCACCACGGCCTTGCTGTTGAGTGAGCTGATAATCGGCACCAAGAAGGCTGATATTAGAGTCGTTTAAGCTTGCATTTAAGCCGCGACTGGTGATTTTAGAGACTCCGTCTCGGTAAGTTAGCGGCCCAGTCGCATTTAATAAGCCTTGTTGTTTGTCAATCAGTGCCGACTGCGCTTGCAAGCTCATGGTGCGCGTATTGATGTTGACGTTGCCGTCAAACTGAGCACTATCTTGGCCTATTAATTCAACATCGTCGGAAACAATTTCTACTAGACCCAAGGGTAAGTTAGGGGCTTGCCAAGGCGCAGGGCGTGAAGCAGCTAAGCAGTGCGCTACCTTAATATTTTGTGATAACTGTTTTTTATCGGTATCTGTGTGCTCTTGCGCCGAAGCGGTGTTGGCCGCAAGCTCTGCTGTGCGCGCAAAAACGGCGCCTGCGCTGGCACCATACAGGGCGAGAATAACCATGCCCCACAATTTATTCATCGACTTCCCTTAAACTTAATGTTGCTTGCCAAGTGCACTGGAAATAAGCATGACATAATAAAGCAATTTTTCCGTAATTACATCCGCTGACAAAGCGATGTCAGCGGATAAGGGTTAAAAATTGTTAGCGATAAAAGCGCTAGGGTATACAACTAGCTGCGCTACTGGGTCATGCTTTCGCTTGTTAGTTCGATGATTTTTCGTCACTATGTGGTGCACATTGGTTTTCAGAGGTATTTAGGTGATGTGGGGCAAGCTTCTTGGTGCCTGCTTTGGCTTTATGTTTGGTAAGTTTCTTGGCGCCTTATTGGGGCTGTTCGTTGGGCATATGTTCGACAGAAGCTTAAAGCAGGACTTTGACCGTGCTGGCGGTTTTCGTGGCTTTTTTAACCACGAAGATGTATCTCAGCGCCAAGCCTTATTTTTCTCTAGTTGCTTTGCTGTCATGGGGCACATTGCGAAATCCAACGGTCGCGTCAACGAGATGCACATTCGTGCAGCCACTCAGTTTATGGATGAAATGGGCTTAAGTGGTGAAGACAAGCGCGAAGCTCAGCATGCATTTCGCGCGGGTAAAGAGGCTGATTTCTCCATGAATGCGACGCTGCGAGAGTTCCGCGAGCATTTTGCCGGGCGCTTCGATATGTTGCAGTTATTTTTGGAAATCCAAATTCAGATGGCCTTCAGTGATGGTCACTTAGCCGAGCAAGAAAAAGCGCTGTTGGAGCAGGTCGCCAAAGGGCTGGGTGTCAGTAAAACCCATTTTAACTTTATCCTCAAACGCTACCAAGCCGAATTTGCTTTTCGCCAACAGCAGCAACGCTTTTCTCAGCAACAACAGCAGCATCATCAAGGGCGTACATCAAGTACCAGCGATGCGGGTATGAATCGTCGTCAGGCGTTGGATATTCTTGGTTTGGAAGAGGGAGCGGATGCGCGCACTGTTAAAAAGGCCTACCGCAAGTTGATGGCGCAGCACCACCCTGATAAGTTAGTCTCTCAGGGCCTTCCTGAGCATATGATGAAGTTAGCGCAAAAGAAAAGTCAGGATATCCAAGCGGCGTATGAGTACTTAAAGGCTTAGAATAAGCGCCGCAGAAAACCGTCGATTTCCGTTGCTAGGCGGTGTATTTGCTGCTGCTCACTAAGCTCAGCGAATAATGTACGTTGGCGGTAATTAAACTTTCTGTTTTTCTCTGCCCAGAGTCGTCGCTGTGGCCGTTGCTGTGTGGCCCAGCTATGGTCAAAAGGGGTGTACACGTCGAGCACCGCAGGGGGCATCACTGATAAATTGGCGCTAATGTGATGGTGGCGCGCAGGGACCGGCAAGTAGGCGCCCACAGCAATAAACGCGTTAATATCCACCTGTAGGTTATCGACAAAGTACTCACTGAGTAAGCCGGCGCTGCGCCCAGCAGCGAACACACTAACCGCTTTGCCTTGCTCTTGTGCCCGCTCTAGTAGACTAGTAAGTTGTGCGCTTAAGCGCTGTTGTTCTTTATCCAACAGTTCAGAGGAGATGGCTTGTTGATAGCCTGGGACATAACTGGGTTGCGGCTGCTCGGTTTCGTCAGCAGGTTGTGGAGGCGGCTCCTGAGATTGCTGCGTTTGCTCTTGTTGCTGCTCTTCGCTAGCGTCTTGCTGGGCAGCTTCGCTCTGTTGCTCATCGTCATGTGTTGCTGGGCGGTTAACTAAGAGATAGCTGCTGTAGCCACGCTCACTGAGCAGTGCCCGTAAAAATATAAAACCACGTTGATTACCATAGGGGTCGTCGATGCTCGGGATCATAAGCACTACACCGCGATGCTCTGACGCCATATGTGGGCGAAACACCACACTAAACTCTTCTCCTTTGGCGAGCAGCGTTTGTGTCTCATCGAGGCTAGCTAGGTAATGCCTATCGAGGGTCGGGCTGGCATTGGTTGGCCATTGCACGAGCAACCCTACTAATATCAGTATCAATCGCAGCACAGACGTTAAGCACCCTCTATTATTTTATATCTACATAGCTATCGGCCAACGCCATAAAAAGTTTAGAACGGGCACGAAGCGGTGAACTCCATCATCTCTTCGTTACTAGGATGGCGTAGTTGTAGCCAAGTGGCGTGTAGTTGTAGCCTATCTGCTCGCGCTTTGGCGCGTTCATGGGCGTAAAGTCTATCGCCGAGGATCACATGTCCTAGGCTAAGCATATGTACACGTAACTGGTGACTGCGCCCGGTGATCGGGGTGAGCTCAACACGAGTGGCGTCCTGCTCATAATCAAGCACCTGATAATGCGTGAGTGAGGGTTTTCCTCGGTCATGGTCGACCATTTGCTTTGGTCGGTTCGGCCAGTCGCAAATAAGGGGCAAATCGACGCTACCACTTTGCTCTTTTAGGTGGCCCTCAACCCGAGCAAGGTAACGCTTGGCCGTTTGCCGCTCTTGGAACTGCATACTTAGGTGGCGGTGTGCGGCTTTATTTAATGCCAGACAAATAACCCCGGAGGTAGCCATATCCAGGCGGTGCACAATTTTGGCGCTAGGAAAAACAAGGTTAGCGCGACGGATCACACAATCTGCATGCTTGGGGTCTTTACCGGGAACGCTGAGTAAACCACTGGGTTTATCCAGTACTAATAAGTCATCATCTTGGTAAAGAATGCGCAGATAAGGAGTGCGCGGTGGATTATAGTGTAACAGCATGGCCAGCCCCGTTAGATAAGGCCGGCCATTTTAAAGAAATGCTTAGTGGCTGACAACGATTAAGCGAATGGCATCGAGTTTAACCTTGGCTTTGTCGATGTAATCATCCATTTGCTGCTTGTTATCACGATAATAACTGAGCTCCTCGTCACGAATATTCGGATTGATTTCTTTCAGTTTTTGCAAGCGAGTCAGCTCTGTATCCAGAGCCTGATGCATGCTCTGTTTGGCCTGCTCACGTAGTTGCTCCATGTGCACCTGCGCCTGCTCATTACCTTGCTCAATCAGCGGGTGAATAGCACTTTGTAATGCATTTACGAGTTTCGAAGCCGTTTGTCTGCCAACGGCATTTAATTGCTGATTAAAGGTATCAAAGGCAACATTGGCGCTGAGGTCGTTACCGCCTTTATCCAGTAGTAGTCGTATGGGGGTTGGCGGTAAATAGCGGCCTAATTGTAATGATTTCGGAGCCATGGCTTCGGCGATGTAGACCAGCTCAACAAAGAAGGTGCCGGCCGGCAGTTTTTTGTTTTTAAACAGCGCCACCGAAGCGGTGCCAAAATCGTCATCACAGATCATCTCCATCGCCCCTTCGACCATGGGGTGATCCCAACTGATAAAGTGCAAATCTTCTTGCGCAAGCGCCGTGTCTCTATCAAAAGTGACACTGATGCCTTCTTCTTTTAAGCAGGGGAAGGTGGCACCAAGCATGTGCTCCGTGGGTTTGAGGATAATGCTATTTTCGCCTTTGTCTTCTTGGTTTACACCCCAAATATCAAACACATTGATCATGTAGCTGGGCAGCTCAAAGCTGTGGTCTAAGGCATTGATATCCTGCACTAGGTGCTCAGACTGACCTTGGCCGCTGGAGTGCAGCTCTAATAACCGGTCACGTCCTGACTCCATTTGCGCTTTGAGCGCTAGATAACGCGCATGAACGCGCTGTACCAGTGCTTGCAGCGGTTCATCTTGGTAGCTGCCATCAGCCAGTAACGCAATGAGCTCATCGCCAAACTCTTGATTGAGAATATGCCCAGTGCTGGCAGTGTGTTCAAAGGCATTCAGACCATGGTGATACCACTGCAGCAGGGTGTCTTGCGCAGTGTGTTGAAAATAAGGCACGTGAATTTTAATGTCTTCGCTTTGGCCGATACGATCTAAGCGGCCAATGCGCTGCTCTAGAAGGTCTGGGTTGAGCGGCAAGTCGAACAGCACTAAGTGGTGAGCGAACTGGAAGTTGCGCCCCTCGGAGCCAATCTCAGAACAAATAAGGACTTGAGCACTGTCTTCAATGTCGGCAAAGAATGCGGCGGCGCGGTCACGTTCAATAATGCTCATGCCTTCATGGAACAGTGCGGCCTTGATCCCCTCGCGTTCACGCAGTGCTTGCTCAAGGCTTAACGCGGTTTCGGCTTTAGCACAAATCACCAACATCTTTTGCGGCTTATTGGCGTTAAGGGTGTCGATAAGCCACTGTACCCGAGGGTCGAACTGTGTCCAGCTGCTGTCTTGGCCTTCGAATTCTTGGAACATTTTCTCAGGGAACAGCGCGCGCATGGCGTTGAGCTCAGCCGGCCCTGAGCTGCCTAAACTGCCCATTACGTTCATCGCCGTTTGGTATTGCGACGGCATTGCCATTGGGTAGGTGTGCAAAATACGCTCGGGGTAGCCGCTTATGCCACTGCGGCTGTTACGGAATAAAATGCGCCCTGTGCCATGACGGTCCAGAAGCTGCTCTAGCATGCTGGCCTTCGCTTGCTCATCGCCCTTAGCAATACCGGCAAGTAGAGCTTGCGCTTCGCTACCTAGCAGGTTGGTAAGTACTTGCTGTTGTTCAGTGCTCAGAGCTTGTTCTTGGAGTACGCTATTGGCTGCGTCAGCAATGTCTTGATAATGTGACTCTTGGGCAACAAAGGCGTCGTAGTCATAGAACCTGTCAGGGTCGAGCAATTTCAAACGGGCAAAGTGACTTTGGTGGCCAAGTTGGTCTGGGGTGGCGGTAAGCAAAATAAGACCGGCAATATCGCGACTGAGCTCTTCAATGCGCTGATACTCGGTGCTGGGGTTATCCACCGACCAGCTTAGGTGGTGCGCTTCATCAACCACCATAAGGTCCCAATCTGCCAAGGTTGCTTGTTCAAACCAGCGTTTTTTCTTGGTTAGGAATTCTAAGCTTGTGAGCACCAACTGTTCGGTCTCAAATACATTGGGGCTGTCGGCATAGGCTTCGGCGCAGCGCTCTTCATCAAAAATGGCAAACTGCAAATTAAAGCGGCGCAGCATTTCTACTAGCCATTGATGTTGTAAATTCTCCGGCACGACTATGAGCACGCGCGCAGCGCGGCCGGTAAGCAATTGTTGGTGCAAAATCATACCAGCTTCAATGGTTTTACCTAGACCCACTTCATCGCTGAGTAACACGCGCGGGGCAAAACGTTGTCCCACCTCACGGGCAATATGCAATTGGTGCTCAATAAGGCTAGCGCGTTGCCCAATTAACCCTTTTAGTGGTGACTGCGCGCGCTGGTAGCGATGTTGCCACGTGTTGTAGCGCAGCGTGTAACGGTCGAAACGGTCTACTTGACCAGCAAAAAGCCTGTCTTGAGGCTTATTAAACTTAATAAAATGATCGAGAAAAGTTTCTTTGAGTTCCACCGGTTCGTCATTATCAAGACGTTTGCCTACGTAGGTATATAAGCCATCGCTTTGTGTTACTTCGCTGACCTCAAGTTCCCATTCATCAGCACTGCGAATAGTATCGCCAGGGTTGAACTTTACACGGGTAACGGGGGCTTCACTTTGTGCATAGACCCGGTTTTCCCCGCTTGCAGGAAAAAGAATGCTTACTTGGCGTCCTTCCAATGCAACTACGGTACCTAATCCTAAATCGGACTCGGTATCACTGATCCAACGTTGACCTAAGGAAAAATTCATTACTTGCTCGACTCGACTTTGATTTACCTAGGCTTGAGCGCGTTGGCCCAAGCAAAAAAAGGCGGCTATATTAGCGTGCTCTTGATTGATTATCACCACAAAACGCAGAAAAGTTTCTACGCTTGTGTGTTTTATATACAGCAGCAAAAGAAGGGCATTTTTGCAAACAAAAAAGTGTGATTTTCATCGTCTTTTTTACTGTCATAAAAGCGTCTTTTGTAATCCATAGACTAAACTTGAAGTATGCCGTTACTGATTCAGGCTGTTTATTGAGCTGCGGCGGCATACATACAATAAAAGACAAATAGGAACGCGCTATGGACCAAGACCGCCACGCTACCAGTAGTAAAATGTATGTGCTCGACACCAACGTATTACTCCACGAACCCCTTGCTTTCCTCTCTTTCCAAGAACACGATGTAATTGTTCCAATGACAGTCCTCGAAGAGCTCGACCACATAAAAGACCGCAAACGTGATGTGAGTCGCGATGCACGAGTGGCTATTCGTGCACTCGATGAAGTATTGCGCGATGCCACCCCAGAGCAAATGTTGCAGGGGGTGCTATTGCCCAGTAATAAACGTGCACCAGAAGCGCCTCGGGGTAAGCTCATTATTGTTAATGATCATTTGTTTGCAGATAGCATCTCTGGGCTGCCTGGGGATGAAAACGATCACCGCATCATTAACTGCGCAGTGTATCTGCAAAAGCAGTACAGCGACGCCAAAGTGGTGCTAGTGACCAAAGATATTAACATGCGTCTTAAAGCCAAAGGTGCGGGTCTGCATTATGTTGAAGATTACCGTACAGACCAACTGATTGATGACATTACGCTACTGACCTCAGGGTATAAAAAAATAGAGGGTGATTTCTGGCAGCATGTTGGGGAGTGTGAAACCGAGCAGCAAGGGCGCGATGCGCTTCATCACGTTGCCAGAGAGTTGGTACCTGATGTCTTTGCCAATGAATATTTGCTTGATGACAGTGGCCATTTCGCGGCTCGTGTAGTTGGCTATGATGAAGCACATATAACCCTAAAAGACCTAGGAGTTGAACGGCTTTTAGCGCGCAGCGCCTGGGGCGTTAAACCAAAAAATATTTACCAAGGCATGGCCATGGACGCCTTGCTCGACCCAGATATCGAACTGGTGTTACTCACAGGCCCGGCAGGGTGCGGCAAAACGATTTTAGCCTTAGCGGCCGCCCTTGAAATGATCATCGAAAAAGGCATATACGACAAACTAATTGTGACCCGCAACACCCCTGAAATAGCGGAGTCTATAGGTTTTTTGCCAGGCACAGAGGAAGAAAAAATGGCGCCTTGGCTGGCAGCGATCACCGATTCTTTGGAGGTGTTGCACAAAGGCGATGAGAACCCGATTTCCAGTCGCAACTATATTATGGAAAAAGCCAATATTCAGTTTAAATCGGTGAACTTCATGCGTGGGCGTAGTATCCAAAATGCCGTGGTAATTTTACAACCCCGAATTGGGGGTATTTTAAAGTTTTTACCCCCTTGTTTTTATTGGCCTGTAGAAAAAGTAAAAAGAATTTCCAAAAAAATTGATTACCTTAGCTACTCTGAGCAGTCTCTCAACAATAAACCTTTACTCAAAATTTGTAATTTACAAGAAAAGTACAACACAAAGCCTAGCAACGATTCAATCTTTTGGGAGGCTGCGTAATGAAAAGCTCTATTGATAATCGAAATCCTCGTGTACTAGACACATCTGCATTAGTACATGATCCAAAATCTATTTTTAGCTACAAAGATGATATTTACATCTGTCTAACTGTCCTTGAAGAGCTTGATAACCTGAAAGAAAGAACTAATAAATCGGTAAGTGCCGATGCCCGTATGTGCATTAGAATGCTTGAAGACATTATAAATGGACATACAGCCGAGGAAATGGAAATAGGTATTCCTTTACCATCTACCGAAACAGCCCAGAGAGGAAAGCTTTTCATTGGAATTGACACTCAATTGGATCTGGCTAAGGAGTTAAAGCACGGGATAGGAAGTGATGCTGATAACAGAATAATTAATTATGCTTTATATCTTCAAAAAGAACTCAATAAAGACGTAACAATTGTTAGCCGTGATATTAATATGCGATTGAAAGCTCGAACAGTTGGGGTTAGGGCTGAGGACGTTGCCGTAGATAATCAAATATCAGATATTGATCTTTTATACACAGGAGTACAGGCTTTTGAAGGCGATCTTTTTGATCGAATTGAATCAGATAAAGATTTCAAAGTCTCAGGAGAGGTTTATACATTCCCAATAAGCTTGTTCAACGATGAAGTTCAGCCAAACATGTATTGGTACGATGAAGCCGGACACATTGGCCGGATTTCAGAAGTAACAGATACTGAGGTATACACAAAATTATTGCCGCGTAAGCAAGAAAAGATATGGGGCATATTGCCTAAAAACCAGCGTCAGGCGGTAGCTTTAAGCCAATTAACAGACACTTACTATGATTTAAATATCATCCTTGGTCCTGCTGGCTCCGGAAAAACTTTTTTGGCAGTTGCTTCGGCGCTGCATCAAGTATTGGAGTTGAAAAAGTACAAAAAAATCGTTGTGGTGCGCTCCAGAGACTTTATGGACGACGATCCGGGATTCTTACCGGGGGATTTAACTGAAAAATCAATGCCTCTTCTGGCAGGTATTACTGACGCATTAATTTCGATGCACTCGGATGATAATCATGAAGGAAATATTCACGCTACAGTTGAACATGTGATCGAAAGAGCTAATATAGAATTTACCAGTATGGCTTATTTTCGTGGCCGTTCAATAGACGATGCTGTTTTAATAATTGATGAAGCACAAAATATGACCCGTGCTCAAATTAAAGGAATGCTTAGTCGCGGTGGCAAAAATTGTCGGACAATCGTATTGGGCAACCTAGCCCAGATTGACGATAAGTTTGTAACACCTGCTTCTTCTGGTGCAAGTGCGGCTGTTAATGTGTTTCGTCATTATGAAAAAGGATCAGTGCTGATTTTTGATGAAGTAGAGCGTAGTAGCTTGGCTGAATTCACTGAAAAGAATATGTAGGCATCAAACTACCATTCACATTTCCTTATAATATTGCGACAATGGCCACTGCTTTTTGCAGTGGCTTTTCAGAGAAGCCCGTTCCCACGAAAACAGGACGAAATGGATTTACTCTGAACTAAAAGATTAAATATTCACATAAAAACTGAGTGACATAGGTGCGTGGCCTAGCGTTGCCGTTTTTTGGTGTATTGATGTCTTTTAAAAAAGAAGACCTGCTAGTAAATATAAAAAGGCAGGCAAAACGATTATCTAAATTATTAACTATTCCCCTTGGACAAGCCCAAGAAGGGGCAGCTATTTGTCTATATGGCTGTGACAGTTACAGCGATTTACTAGTAAAAATAAAAGCTGAATCCTTTGACAACCCATTGATAGCACTGTCTGCACTCTCACCAAACTCGGAAATATTTTTAGTAAAAATATTAGCTAGCCACCTAGATAGCATTATTGGAAATTTTGAAAAAAAATTTCCCGGCTCCAATATAAATGAAGAGATGGTCGTATCCTTGTTTGGGCTTAGCTTTTCAGAGTTCAAACTCAAAATATCTACCTAAAGTTGTACAAATACGTAAGTTGTCATTTTGTTTTTTGGCGATATTATAATAAGAAGGCTGAACGGACAGCCTACGCCTACACATGTTTTTCGCCTTGAAAAACGTGAACAGTGAAGCGGAGCATCCGTAAAAATTTGGTTATTTGAACAATAAATAAAGCAATGTGTTGGTAGGCCATTGTTTATTAGAAAGTTGTTTGGAGAACTAAATGATCTCACTTTATCAATTAAAGAATAAACTCAATAAACAAGCAAAAGAGTTTGCTGAGTTATTAGAGTTTCCTGATCTTTACGCCCAAGGCCTGTGGGCTAGAGGTGTTTATAACTGCCCTCATTTTTCTGATACCCATAATAGCCTCACTGAAGCATTTGAACAGAAAAAACTGGATTCAATTCTAAAGCACGATTCCCTGAAATACTTAATGATCAATGAATACGATGATCAAGAAATTATTGAATCGCTTCATAAAGAAATTGAGTCAATGGCAAACCGTATTGAAAGCCTGATGCTGGTAGATATCGAAACATTAGAGTTAGTTTCAGTGATATACCAAGTATTAGGGTTGCCAGAAGATGCCAAGTTTATTGTAAACACTGGTGCTGACTTTAGGCTGGAGTGGCGACCATATTTCGATGCTTTTGATGATCCGTTGATAGTTCAATATGCAGATTTAAAAGTTCATGGTTGTTATTTCAGGCTCATAGCTTCAAAGTTTCCGGTTGAAAAGCTTTCCTTGAATGACATTAAAAAATACATGTACATCAATCATGTAAACCATGATAGTGAGTTCGAAGGCTGTATTTCTGAAGGAAATACATTTTCTAAGCATGAGCACTGGCTGGTGTTGACACTTGAATTATTCCGTAGCGGCAAAGTAAATAAGGCTCAGTTCAATCCAACAACCTTCAAAATCGAAGGTATGCGCTATTTGGTATATGGCTTCCCACTGATTCCTTCCTTTGTATCTGATTGGCACAAACCTGATTTATGTCTACAGGTTAAAAATCTAGATGGTGATCAAAAGTTCATTGTTCGTATCGATCAGCAAGCTCTTGTTTTCCATGCACGACGTGTCGATACCAATTTTTTTAACACCATCGATTATGAAAAATATATTTCGTTGTATCAGTCTAGCGTTCTGTCACATTTTGATGCTGACAACAATTTACTAAAAGTTAATGGAGTTAAGTACCTTAGTTTTTTCCGCCCGTTTTGCCTAGAAGATAAGAAGGAAGCAAAAGCATGAGACCAAGAGTAAAACTAACTAACGCAACACTTATCTCAATTAAATCTGACTTAGAAGATAAGGTTGAACAGGTGCTTTACGCTACTTTTGCTGAGGATAGTAAGAACGGTAAAAAAGGTGAGGCTTTGTTTTCCACGAAAGTCATGGAAGTAAACGGTCCTGAATATAGAACTTTTGGTGCTGACTTTTATATCTTAGATGCAGAACCCCAAAAGTTTGATGTAGATGTATTTGAGTTCAATTTAATGCATGAGTGTATGTACTCTCCAAATGAGCTATTAGAGTTGCGAGAAATGCTCCCTGCTGGCTATTAGTAGGGAGTAACAAATGGACAAAACATATTTAAAGGATGCTTACATACTCTCGGTCTATGACTATAAAGACTTTGAAAAATCATTTCTTGGGGAGTTTTTGTCAGGGGTTGTTATTGACGATGAAACATTCAGATTTCGGCCATTTGAGCAAATGGTAACTTCAAAGATTGTTAGCAAATCTGCTGATGAGGATAAGTTAGAAATATACACACATAGTGAGAGTTGTTATGTGATTGATGCTGACCATAAGTTAATTGATATTTCGTTTGTTGAACTGGTTGTTATGAGGGCGGGAGCTTATTCGGTAGATCGAGTTTTAGAAATGAGAGAGCAACTTAAGTCTCAAAATAAAAGCCATTGAATAACGAAGATAAGAAGTCTGATGAGATTATTATTTGTCACTTACCTCTTTGAAAAAGTTGACGTTAGTCAAATATTCATAAATGTTTACATGACATCAATTTACTTATTCGAAAATTTGTATTAGCATAGACATGTATATTTTTATGAGAATTTTATGTCTAAAGCATTTTCAAAAGTCTTAGTGATAACGCTTATGCTGTTTGCCTTTGTAGGGCAAGCATTTGCGTATTCTGCTATGCCTTGCGAAATGCCATCAGGTTCTCATGAATCACACATGAACATGAACATGAACATGAACATGGATCATGGTGATATGAATAAAAGCAGTAATGGTCAATCAGAAGATTGTTGTGACGTTGAATGTATTTGTCCTGCAAATGCTTGCTCATCTACGACAGTCCTAAATTCCAGTGTTGACTCGACAGATATTCAAATATTGAGTGAATCTGTAGCTGCTATGCCATCTAAACAACCTCATTCAATTTCCACTTCCCTTTATCGTCCACCAATTTTTGCCTAATACAGGATTAGTGCGTCCAAATTTCGCACACATGTAATTAATTTTTCTGTTAGTCAATATAGCGTCGTAGCGCTATAGCTATTTTCCAGCGACGTCTGGGGGCAAAAATGATCAATAAGTATTTAAAAATAGCAGTTGTAATGCTGCTTTCACCTGCGTTTGCAAACGCTAATGAACATAAGCATGCACACAATAACGACGTAACACCTTTGGAGTTAATCGTTTATAAAACCCCAACTTGTGGGTGTTGTAAAAAATGGATAACTCATATTGAAGACAAAGGGATCGTTGCGCATTTCAAAGATTTCCGAAACATCGGCAACATCAAAACTAAGTATGGTATCAAACCTAATTACCGTTCATGCCACACGGCAGTGAGTAGAAATGGGTTTGCCTTTGAAGGTCATGTACCGGCTAAGTTTATTCAGCAGTTCTTGTCAGAAGAGCACCCCAATGCGATTGGATTATCTGTCCCAGCAATGCCTGTTGGCTCTCCGGGTATGGAAGTCGGCGACCGCTTTATGTCATATAACGTATTAATTTTATTTAAAGATGGAACGAGTAAAGTATATGCAGAAGTTAAGGCTTATGAGGAGCAATTCTAATGAGATTAAATGTTTCAAGCCTTACTCTACTTTCAACTTCGCTAATTCTCGGCTTGTCTGTATTCTCAGCTCAAGCTGAGAAAGTAGTGTCACTTGAACAAGCTATCACCTTGGCTCAGCAAAATGATCCTTGGCTTCATGGGAGTCGGTTAAAACAAAGCGCGGTTGAAAATAGAAGTATCGCTTCAGGTACTTTGCCTGACCCCAAAGTATCACTAGGGATAATGAATTTACCAACAGATACTTGGGACTTAGATCAGGAAGGAATGACTCAACTAAAGGTTGGTGTTTCTCAAATGTTTCCTAGAGGTGATAGTTTAAAGATTAAACAAGAGCAATTAAAAATTGAGTCAACGAAATTTCCACTGCTACGAGAGGATCGTAAGGCTAAACTGATAAGCCAAGTATCACAGTTATGGTTAGATGCTTACTTAGCCCAACAAACCATTAAATTGATTGAAGCGGATTGGGCGCTCTTTGAGCAGATGGCGGAAGTTACTAAAGCTAGCTACTCAAATGTTGTTGGTAAAACCAGACAACAAGATGTTATTCGTGCTCAATTGGAAATCGTGCAGTTAGATGACCGATTAACTTCGCAAAAGCAGAAACTAGAAACAACAATCGCTCGCCTTAATGAGTGGCTTCATATCTACGATGCTGCTGGCTTGAATGAATCATTCAACTTTGATACGCAACCATTAGAGTTTAGGGTTTCTAAAAAGTTGCCTACAATTCATTTGAACAATTCAACAGTCCTAAAAGCATCTAATTACTCAAGAAATCTATTGGCTCAGGAGCTTTCGAATCACCCAGCCATACTTGCAATTGATATAAAACGCAAAGCTTCAGAAAAAGCAGTTGAGTTAGCTAAACAGCAATATGAACCGCAATGGGGTGTTAATGCTAGTTATGCCTATCGGGACAATATGCCCTCTGGTGATAGCCGAGCTGATTTATTTTCTGTTGGAGTAACGTTTGATTTACCCTTGTTCACCGAGAACAGACAAGATAAGCAAGTTGCAGCTTCTATTGCAGATTCAGAGACTATTAAAACCGAGAAACTATTACTGACAAAGCAAATGATCAGTATGGTGGAAAAGGAGCTTAGACAGCTTAAGCGTTTATCTGATAGGCAATCTATCTATCAAGAACAACTCCTTAAACAAACTCATGACCAAGCAGAAGCGTCATTGACAGCTTACACAAATGATGATGGCGATTTTGCCGAAGTTGTTCGAGCAAGAATCGCAGAATTAAATGCCAGAATATCAGCCTTAAGAATTGATGTTGACGCACTTAAAACAGTTGCTCGTATCAACTATTTCTTTGCACGTTCTCAATCTAACTCAAATGCTGAACATAAGTCGATGCAAACTTCACACAAAACTAATCAGCACTTATCCAATCAGCAATTTGGAGAAAAATAATGTCAACGAATACTAAAACAATTATTGCCATCATCATTGGTGCTGCGCTAGGCGCAGGAGTATTGAGCTTATATCAAGGTGCAGGGTCAAACAGTAATACAGATGAAACAACATCAGCAGAGAAAAAGCCTCTGTATTGGGTTGCACCGATGGATTCTAATTACCGCCGGGACAAGCCCGGTAAGTCGCCTATGGGGATGGATTTAATTCCTGTGTATGAGGAAGAATCATCTGGTGATGATTTTGGTCCCGGAGCAGTAAAAATTGCGCCTCATGTAGTGAATAACCTAGGGGTTCGCACTGCACCTGTTGAGCTGAAAAATATGCATACTGAAATATCAACGGTTGGTTACGTTCAATATGATGAAGATAAGCTAATTCATATCCACCCACGTGTTGATGGTTGGATTGAAAAACTCTATGTCAAAGCGGCAGGTAACCCTGTAGAGAAAGGGCAGCCTCTTTATACACTGTATTCTCCTCAGTTAGTTAACGCGCAAGAAGAACTTTTAATAGCTTTAAAGCGCGACAATAGTTCCTTAATTTCGGCGGCGAAAGATCGCCTTAAAGCGTTACAGCTTTCAGCAGATTTCATTCAAAAGCTAGAAAAGACTAGAAAAGTTCAGCAAACCATCACCTTTTATTCACCACAAGCAGGTGTTGTTGACGGTTTGAAGATTAGAGAAGGCTTTTATGTCAAGCCGGGAAACACTTTATTAAGCATTGGTCAACTAGATCAAGTTTGGGTTGAAGCAGAAGTGTTTGAACGTGACGCAGCCTTAATTAAAGAAGGACTGCCTGTATCAATGACACTGGATTATTTACCCGGAGAGGACTGGGCTGGTGTCGTTGATTATGTTTATCCAACATTGAATAGTAAAACACGCACACTCAGAGTGAGACTGAAGTTTGACAACCCAGACTATCAATTAAAACCAAACATGTTTGCACAAGTCTCTATTCACGCTAATCAAGCTGATAGCACGATACTCGTACCTAAAGAAGCCGTCATTCGCACAGGTAAACAAGACAGAGTTGTACTTGCCTTGGGGGATGGGCAATTTAAGTCTATCGAAGTGACAATTGGCCGGGTTGATATCGATAGTATCGAAATCTTAGAGGGTCTTAATGAAGATGATGTTGTGGTGACATCTGCTCAATTCTTGATTGATTCTGAATCAAGTAAAAACTCTGATTTTAAACGAATGACTCATGACGAAGTGCCTAGCTCTGTTTGGATGGAAGGCGAAATCAACAGCGTCATGGCGGGACATCGTATGGTTAATATTACTCATGGTCCTGCTGAGGCTTGGGATTGGCCTGAAATGACAATGGACTTCGATGTAGGTGAAAAGGTAGATATTGATTCACTGAAGTCTGGTCAATCTTTGCACTTTGAAGTGAGCAAAACCGAAGAGGGTGGATATGAAGTTACTGGAATTCATATCATGAGTGAGCCTGCTGATATGAGTGAAGAAGTATCATCAGCAACAGTATCAGGTTTAATTAATGCGATTGATATTGATACACGGATTCTAAATATTAGCCGAGGCCCAATAGAGAAGTGGGATAGACCTGCTGCGACGATGGATTTTATCGTCGCGGACAATATAGAAATAGTTGATTTCAATGTTGGTGATAATGTCACTTTCACTTTTGAGGTTAGGGATGACTTAGTTATCACTGAAATCTCTCTTGAATCAGATGAACAACACGGCAAGGAAAATAAAGCTGCTGTTGATCATTCTAATCATTAAGTGGGAGAAAAATAATGATTGAATCAATTATTAGATGGTCTATCGGCAATCGTTTCTTTGTTTTGTTGATTACCTTAATTATCGCGTTTGGTGGTTTGTATTCATTACAAAAAACGCCAGTAGATGCACTCCCAGATCTTTCTGATGTGCAGGTGATAATTAAGACGAGTTATCCGGGACAGGCACCACAAGTTGTGCAGGATCAAGTGACATTTCCACTTACTACAGCGATGCTATCAGTGCCGGGGGCGCAAACTGTTCGTGGTTACTCATTCTTTGGTGATTCCTACGTCTACATTATTTTTGATGATGATACTGATTTGTATTGGGCTAGAAGCCGAGTACTTGAATACTTAAGCCAAGTAGCATCAAGCCTGCCTGATTCGGCAAAACCTCAATTAGGACCTGATGCAACAGGTGTGGGTTGGGTATACATTTACGCTTTAACAGATAAGTCTGGAAACCATGATCTAAGCCAATTAAGAAGCATTCAAGACTGGTTCTTAAAGTATGAACTACAAACTGTTCCGGGCGTGTCCGAAGTTGCCGCCGTTGGTGGTATGGTTAAGCAGTATCAAGTGCAAGTAGATCCTGACAAATTGAGAGCTTACGATATTCCTCTAAGTTTAATACAAATAGCCTTACAAAAAGGGAACAAAGAAACTGGCGCATCCGTTGTGGAAATGGCTGAAGCTGAATATATGGTTACCGCAACGGGGTATATTCAATCAGTTAGTGATATAGAGAAAATTCCACTTGGTATTAACGAACAAGGCACGCCGTTGCGTATTGGTGATGTTGCCAACGTTAACCTTGGTCCTCAAATGCGCCGTGGTATCGCAGAACTTAATGGCGAAGGCGAAGTTGTTGGTGGTGTTGTCGTTATGCGCTTTGGTGAAAACGCTCAACAAACCATAAATGGGGTAAAAGAAAAGCTTGAGTCGCTCAAATCTTCTTTACCAGAGGGGGTGGAGGTTGTCCCTGTCTATGACAGATCGAAGTTAATAGATCGTGCTGTTGATAACCTTTGGAGCAAGTTGCTAGAGGAGCTTGCGGTCGTGGCTATTGTCTGTGTTGCTTTCCTATTTCATCTTCGCTCATCAATTGTGGCAGTTGTTACTCTACCATTAGGTATATTGGTGTCATTCATCATCATGTATATGCAAGGCATCAATGCCAATATTATGTCTTTAGGCGGTATCGCTATTGCTATTGGTGCGATGACTGATGGTGCAATAGTGATGATTGAAAATATGCATAAACATATGGAGAAAACACCACTAACAGATGAAAACCGTTGGCAAATTGTAGCTAAGGCTGCGAGTGAGGTAGGCCCTGCATTATTTTTTAGCTTGCTGATCATAACTGTCTCATTCTTACCTGTGTTTATCTTAGAAGCGCAAGAAGGAAGAATGTTTTCACCGCTCGCCTATACAAAAACCTATGCAATGGCTGCATCAGCAGGCTTGGCAATAACATTGGTGCCTGTTTTGATGGGCTACTTTATTCGAGGCAAAGTCGTCTCTGAAAAGAAAAACCCATTAAATCGATTATTGATTGCTATCTACATGCCTGTTTTAAAGCAAGTCATGAAGTTTCCAAAATTGACAATAGTCGCAGCAGTATTAGTGACTATCGTTGGTTTTTGGCCTGTCGATAAAATTGGTAGTGAATTCATTCCGCCATTGGATGAAGGCGACCTTATGTATATGCCTACTACATATCCCGGCATTTCAATCGGTAAAGCAAGAGAGTTATTGCAGCAAACGGACAAGCTTATTCGCACTGTGCCAGAAGTTGAAAATGTATTCGGTAAAGTAGGACGAGCTGAAACCGCAACTGACCCTGCGCCTCTAACCATGATTGAAACCTTTATTCAATTGAAGCCACGGGAGGAGTGGCGAGAAGGCGTGACAACTGAGTCGTTAAAAGCTGAGTTTGATAAGTTGGTTAAATTTCCGGGCTTAACCAATGCTTGGGTCATGCCAATCAAGACCCGCATTGACATGTTAGCTACAGGTATAAAAACGCCTGTCGGTATTAAAGTCGCCGGACCAGAACTTGATGTAATTCAGGATATCGGCCAACAAATAGAACAACTCTTGCCAGAAGTGACAGGCACAGCGTCAGTTTACTCTGAACGAGTTGCAGGTGGACGATATATCAAGGTTGATATTTCACGAGATAAATCAAGTCGCTTTGGGTTAAATATCGAAGATGTCCAACAAGTAGTTTCTACTGCGATTGGCGGTATGAATGTGACACAAACGATAGAAGGTCAAGAGCGTTACCCTGTTAATCTGCGCTATCCGCAAGATTATCGAGATTCTCCTGAGCAGCTAGCACGATTACCTGTTGTAACACCAAGTGGTCAACGCATTGCACTAGGTGATGTTGCTGATATTCGAGTAGAGAATGGCCCACCGGGTATTAAAAGTGAGAATGCCAGAATCAATGGTTGGACTTTCATTGATATTGATAGCGTTGATGTAGGTACTTATGTTGAAAATGCTAAAGAACACTTAGCAAATAACCTGACATTACCAGCAGGCTATTCAATTACTTGGGCTGGACAATACGAATATATGGAAAGAGCGAAAGAAAAGCTCACCTATGTATTGCCTTTAACACTCGCCATTATTGTTATTCTGCTTTACCTGAATTTCAGAGCGTTTAGTGAAGTGGCTATCATTATCGTTACCTTGCCGATGGCAATGATCGGTGGGTTATGGTTGATGTATCTAGAAGGGTTTAATTTCTCAGTAGCTGTTGGTGTGGGCTTTATCGCTCTAGCTGGTGTTGCGGTTGAGATTGGCGTGATAATGCTGGTTTATCTTAATCAAGCACTTGCTGAGCTTAAGGAAAAAGCGGTGGAGCGAGCAGAACTCATCTCAGATGATGCATATCAAGATGCATTATTGCACGGTGCTGGCTTACGAGTTCGTCCAGTAATGATGACGGTAGCTACAATCATTATAGGTTTAATGCCTATTTTATATGGTACTGGTACAGGTTCTGAGGTCATGAGCCGCATTGCTGCTCCTATGGTAGGCGGAATGACAAGTGCTGTGCTGCTCACGCTTATTGTACTCCCTGCAATTTACTCAATCATTAAAAAGCCTGAAGTAAATGCCTTTAACAAAGAGCTTTCTAACGTGGAGCCTGAGAATAATGCTTAGCACGGCTAGAAAATATCACAAATGGCTAATGGCATTTGTCGGAATACAATTCCTCTTCTGGTCTATTACAGGCGTGTATATGGTGACTATGGATATTCACTATATACACGGCGAAACCTTGGCTAAGAGTGAGGAAGCCAAAATAGATTTAGCAAGTATGGATTACTCCATTGTAAAGCTAGCTGCGGATTATCCTAAAGCTAGCCAAGTTACACTTACTCAAAGTATGGGCCGTCCTTTGTATTCTTTTATTAATGGAGAAAATGGAAAAGTAGCAATAGATGCTAAAACTGGAGCTGTTCAGGCCCTTGTAGATGAAACCAAGGCTAAAGAAATCGCACAATACCATTATGCGCTGAATCATCAAATCGACAGCATAAGGTTGATTAAGTCAGCGACAAACTTGCCTGCTGAGTTGTCCCCAAGGCATTTACCTGTTTGGAGAGTGACGTTTGAGCAATTCTCCACACCGACATTTTATATAAGTCAACAAACAGGATCACTTGTTGCCAAGCGTCATGATTACTGGCGATTGTTTGATTGGATGTGGCGGTTCCACATTATGGATTACTATGATGGAGAAAACGTATCAAACTGGTTTTTGTTCTTGGTCGCAACTCTAGGTCTAATGGGAGCAATTACTGGCGCAGTATTGACTTATTACCGAGTGCTTTCCCCAAATAAAAAGAGAGTCATTTGATGCGACTATTTAAGTTAAATACAACGATACACAAGTGGCTTTCTTTATTTGTTGGTTTACAACTGCTTATTTGGTTGGGAACGGGCCTTTACTTCAATTTGATGGATCACAGTAAAGCCAGTGGTAATGAACTTAGAGTTCATTCTCATCATGAAGGTAGCATTACAGGCTTTGACCTATTCCCTATTAAAGACATTACTAGTAATGCTCCGCAGGAAGTAAACCTTATATGGGTTTTACATCAGCCTTACTATCATTTTGTGTTCGATAAGGGGCAGCATAGCTATCAAGAGCGCCACTCAAAGCTATTTGATGCTGTAACAGGAAAGCCATTTAATTTGTCTGAAGAACAAGTACTAACTTTGGCAAAAAACTCCTACTCAGGACAGGGTAAGTTAACTACTCCAGTGTTATCTCAACCTCCGTTTTCTGATCACGTAAGGCAGCAAAATCCTATGTGGCAAGTTGCCGTTGAGGATGAGAACAATACAACTATTTATTTAGATAGTATTACAGGTCAAGTACTTCGCCATGCCAATGATGATTTCAGATTGAAAGATCTGATGATGAAGCTTCACTTTATGGACTATGGCAATTCTGGAGGATTTAACCATTGGTTGATCATTGCATTTGCTTTTGCAACGCTATTCCTTTCAATTACTGGTGTTACTTGGCTGATACAACAGTATAGAAGTGGTTTACTGAAGCTAGGTTGGGGCACTAACAGGCAAAAAGTGGCAGTGACGTTTTCCAATGAAAATACTATTACTGACATCTCAGCAGTTGGTCGCTCAACTGTATTAGAAGGGCTAGCTAGTTCACATGTATACCTTCCTTCAGGTTGCGGTGGTGGCGGTACTTGTGGCAAATGCGTGTTCTTAAGTTCAACTAAATTACCTATCACACTATCTGAACAGGAACATTTATCTCAGGAGCAACTTAAGGAAGGTTATCGGCTTGGATGTCAGCATAGGTTCTCTGAAATTAGTTCGATTGAAGTTAATACTGATCGCAATATTGAAAATCATGAGCTAGTTGTGGTTGCGACTAATTTCATTACTCCTTTTATCAAGGAAGTGAAATTTAAGCTGAAATCAGGCAAACAGTTGGCATTTAAAGCTGGTGCATATATGCAATTTGATGTGCCAGCAGGGATGAATAGCTTACGTCCAGATGATATGCCAGAGTGCTATGAAAAATACTGGGATAGCTACTATCATGGAAAATTTTCTCATAACGGTGTAACTCGCCACTACTCATTAGTTAACTTTGACGAGGAGTCTGATGAGTTAATGTTTAATATCCGTTGGCAGACCGCAAAGAATGGTTTTAAAGCAGGAATAGGTTCAAGTTATTTAGGTTCACTCCAAGTAGGTGAAACGATAACTGCAAGAGGCCCTTTTTCTGATTTTTATGCCACTTCAAATAAAAAAGTTAGTCGCGTGTTTATAGGTGCGGGTTCAGGACTTGCACCACTGAGGTCTATTATTTTTGAACAGTTGAAAAAGCATAAAGATAAAAGTGGTTTGACTCTTATCTATGGTGCGCGAACTGAAGATGACTTGCTATACCATAATGAATTGAAGTCACTGAGTGAGAAGCATAAAAACTTCTCTTATATTCCTACTCTTTCTAATCCTTCAGAAGAATGGCAAGGGCACTCAGGCTATGTTCAAAAAGTACTTCTGCCGTATATGAACCAAAAAGCAGAACTGCATTTGGCTGAGTTTTACTTGTGCGGTCCAGAAGCAATGATGAGTGAAGTGGAAAAAATAATTACAGATGCTGGGATTCCAAGTAATCAAATTTTCAAAGATAAATTTAGTCGTTAATCCATTAAATAAATAGAGGTATATATGAAAACATTAATTAAACTTTTAACCATAATCAGTGTTGTTTTTAGTAGTGCAGTATTTGCACATGTGCATCTTGAAAAAAGCGTGCCTGCTGATAATGCAATGCTAATGAATACTCCAGAAAAATTGACATTGGGATTTAGCAAAGAGGTACGTGTAGTTAAAGTTACGTTGAAAAATAAAAAAGGTGAAAATATTAAATTTGACTTTAAACCATCAAAAGAAGCTTCCAGAGAGTTTTCATGGGAACTACCTAAATTAGCTCCAACAAACTATATCGTTGATGTGACCTATTTAGGTAAAGATGGACATAAAATGAAAGATAGCTTCGGCTTTATGGTTCATTAGTAAGGCTGTGTGATTGATATGGAAATGTATATCTGGAATACAGTCATTGTACTGTCAAAAATTGTATTTTACGTCGGCTTTGCCTGTATTGCCGGCTATACATTTTTCAGACAAATTTTTGAGCATAATGAATCTCATAGTAATGCTGTAATAGCGAATTTAACGTGGACAAGAACTTATATAGTTATGGCTTTGATCGCTAATATTACTTGGTTCTTTGCCAGTACTGGTGCAATGGCAGAAGAGGGAATTCAGGGGGCGATAGACGCTGATATATTGGCTATTATGTGGGACTCCTCTGTCGGCACTGGAGCTTTGCTTCGAGCGCTTGGGCTAGTTACCGCAATAATCGCTTTAGCTTTAAGGTTCAAACTCGCTGTGAACTCGTACTTAAAACAAAGCGCTTTAATGTTGAGTTTATTAATCCTTGCATACTCATTCACGTTACTGGGTCATATTTCTGAGTTAGGCACAATTGAAAAAGGCTTGCTTATTTTGCATGTGCTCGTTATGGCATGGTGGTTTGGGGCGTTATTGCCACTAAAACAGGCTTGCCATCAGCTAAGTTATGCAGAACTTCATTTGCTGATGGAAAGCTTTGGCAAACAAGCAAGTTTTACATTGAGCCTATTGTTGGTAGCAGGCCTCTGGCTCGTGATTCAATTGGTCGGAAGTCTTGATGCACTAATAAGCTCAAGTTACGGACAAACACTGTTGTTTAAATTGGCCCTTGTAGTGTCTATTTTGGCACTTGCTGCTAAACATAAACTAATACTCGTTCCACAACTTAAAAATAGTCAAGGCAGAGAGGCTTTATCTAAATCTATCTCGATAGAAATGGTAGTAGCTTTTGCCATTTTATCTGTAACGGCTGGGCTTACTAGTGTTGTTGGCCCTGCAAATTAAAACCTAAAAGAGAGAATGAAAATGAAAACAATAAATATATTACTCGTTTTATTAATGACGTTTAGTTTCGCAGCAAACGCTCATGGTGATAAGAACAAAGACAAAGGTTTGTTTAAAGGTATAGATACCCCAGCCGCAAAAGTTGTTTTGGCATTTCATCAAGCACTTGAAACTGGCAATCAAAAACAGGCTAGAGCGCAGTTAGCGGATGATGTCACCATTTTCGAGGGAGGCCGCGTTGAAAGGAGCGCTGATGAATATGCTCATCATCATATGTTGTCGGATATGAAGTATTTAGCAGCGATGAAGAGCGACACACTTGAACATCAAGTGACGATACTTGGAAATACCGCTATCTCTGCGTCGCGCAGTCAAACTACAGGTACTCATAAAGGTGTTGAACGCGATTATCAAGGCATGGAAACGATGGTGCTGGAAAAACAAAATGGTGAATGGAAGATTAAGCACATTCATTGGTCACATTAATTTATTGTTCAAACAACGGAGAGTAAAATGAGAAATAACAATCCATTACATCAAGTTTCTACGCCACGTAGACGCTTTGTACAAGGATTAGCTGCTGGCGGTGTATTAGCTGCTTTTCCAAGTGTTCTTCATGCAGCTTCATCTTTGCTTGCTGGAACTTCAACAGGTACTGCGCCCGAACTAAGTGGGGAAGTCATAGATCTGGTGATAGATGAGTCACCAGTAAACTTCACAGGTGTTGTAAGAATGGCTACAACAATCAATGGCTCAATACCAGCTCCTACCTTGCGCCTCAGAGAAGGTGATGACGTTACTATCAGGGTAACGAATAAATTATCAGTGCCGAGTTCAATTCATTGGCATGGGATCATTCTTCCGTATCAAATGGATGGCGTACCGGGTATTAGCTTTAAAGGTATAATGCCGGGTGAAACCTTTGTTTATAAATTTAAGCTGCAACAAAGCGGCACATATTGGTATCACTCACACAGTGGTTTTCAAGAAATGACAGGTATGTACGGCGCATTAATTATTGAGCCAAGAGAAAAGGATATTATTAGTGCTGACAATGAGCATGTCATCCAATTGTCTGATTGGACTGATGATGACCCAATGGATTTGTTTCGCAAGTTAAAAGTACAGAGCGATGTATTTAACTTTAATCAACCTACTGTTCCAGAGTTTTTTGATGACATTTCAAATAGCAGCGTTTCAAATGCGCTACAACGCCGGGAAATGTGGAATAAAATGAGAATGAACCCTACAGATCTTGCAGACTTATCAGCATCTGCAATGACTTTTTTAATGAATGGTTGTGCGCCTTTGACAAATTGGCGTGGAATGTTTAAAGCTGGCGAAAAGGTTAGGCTTAGATTTATTAACGGTTCTAGCAATACGTTTTTTGATGTAAGAATACCTGAGCTGAAGTTAACAGTTGTACAAGCTGATGGACAAAATGTTGAACCTGTGACAGTAGATGAATTTAGATTTGGTCCCGGTGAAACTTATGATGTACTTGTCGAGCCAAAAAATGACGCATATACGATTTTTGCACAAAGCATGGATCGCTCAGGTTATGCTAAAGGTACTTTATCAATGGCACCTAACGTTGATGCACCAGTACCTTCTTTAGACCCCGTTGAGTGGTTAACGATGACAGATATGATGGGCAATATGACCCATGATAGTGTGCATTCTACAATGGCTGATACGGCAGGTATGTCGGGCATGAATTCTAATAAAATGGATCATAGTGCAATGGGTCATGGAGCGATGGCAATGGATCATAGTAAACATGGAATGACTAAAAACCCATTAGCTGTTGCTAGCACTAAAGTGCGTCATGCAAAAACAGAGTATGGAGCTTCTGTTGATATGCGTGTTGATATGCCTAGAACAAACCTTGATGATCCCGGTATAGGTTTACGTAAAAATGGACGCCGTGTTTTAACACTTGCAGATTTACATTCTCTTGAGGGAATTACAAGCCAGCAAGAGCCTGAGGCTGAAATTGAATTACATTTAACTGGAAACATGGAGCGTTATAGCTGGTCATTTGATGGCTTGGAATTTGGAAAAAGCACGCCAGTTCACATGAAGCATAATCAACGTTTAAGAGTTATTTTACAAAACGATACAATGATGACACATCCAATGCACCTGCATGGTATGTGGAGCGATTTGGAGAATGAAAAAGGTGATGTACAGGTTCGTCGCCATACTATCCCTGTACAACCAGCGCAAAGAATTAGTTTTTTAACAACACCTCATGACGTAGGTCGCTGGGCATGGCATTGCCATTTATTATTCCACATGGATGCAGGTATGTTTAGAGAGGTAGTTGTATCATGAGAAAATTAATACTAACCAATACGTTAAAACTATTATTAATAGGTTTGCCCCTTATAAGTGTATCTGTATCTGCAAAAGATGAGATGACTGAGATGGGTGATTCTAAAATGCAAGCACAAGGTGGAGATGCACCTAAAGATGCTAGAGACCCTCATGCTTATGCCGCAGGTACAACATTGACTGAAGGTCCTTATGCACTCAATAGCGACAAACGACTGACTTTGGCAGATGAGCATTCATTTTACGCGCTACTAGGGGATCGTCTTGAATATAATGAGCAAACAAACGCAGGTGTTTTTGACTTTCAGGCATGGTATGGCACTACTTTTGATAGATTAGTCATCAAAACTGAGGGAGATTTTAGCGAAGGTAATTTAGAGGAGAACCAAACAGATTTTCTATGGGGCCACGCAATATCTGCTTATTGGGATACACAAGTCGGTATTCGACTTGATTACAATAACGAAGGTGAAAACCGCAAATGGCTAGCTTTTGGTTTACAAGGTCTAGCCCCTTACTGGTTTGAAATTGATATGACTGCGTATTTAGGAGAGCAAGGTAATAGTGCATTTTCGATCGAAGCTGAGTATGAGCTATTACTTACTCAAAAGTTAATTGTTCAACCACGAGCAGAGTTGACGCTTTACGGTAAGGATGACGTCCAAAATAACCTTGGTAGTGGCTTATCTAGCAGTGCTATTGGTTTTCGGGTTCGTTATGAGTTTACCCGCCAGTTTGCTCCCTATGTTGGCGTTGAGTGGACAAATAAATTTGGTAATACAGCCGAATTTGCGAAGTTAAATGGGCAAAGTACTCGTGATACTGCTTTTGTTGCAGGTATCAAGTTCTGGCTCTGATGTGAAGAAATACTATATTGACTTGATGAGAGCTACCGCAACTATATTGATGGTAGCTTTTGTTTTTTGGGATTTAAACCATTTTAGTTATGTTAGGAAAGGCCTAGCTAATAGTTTTTTTGGAAAGAACTAAGAGCAGTAATAGTAAGCTACTTCTTGTTTTCAGTCTGTGCCAGTCTGGTGTATACCTATCAAGGTGGAATATCAGCTAAGAAGTAAAGTTGGCGAATGGTAAAGGTTAAAGAGTCAAGCCAAAAAACATCGCCATTGAAAGACGTACAATAGACTATTTTATCACTTTTGATGAACGGGAATTGGGTGTGCTCGGGATAGAACCGATTGTTGCAAAGTACTGCGCTTAAAGCTGAACAATTGGAAAAATGATCCCTTACTCAATACCTAGTTATGAGCGTAGGGTTTTTATTTTTTTTATGGTGCTCATGCTTGGCTTCAATCTCATGAGTATAAATCAGACACCCCTTTTATACTTGTTAAGTTTAAGCTGTTTAAAAAAGTAAAAAGTTTAGGTTTTAGTTCAAAGGTTGATCAAGATCATAAAATTATTTTTATAAAGTGGCTAATATTGTAGGAGCTAAAGAAGGAATGATAATGTTTGGACTTTTCAGGTGGTTTAAAATAGTGATAATAACTGTGTTGCTTACGCAGCATAGTTTTGCTACAGCTAAGCCAATGAATTGTGAAGAACATCAAAATGGATCTTCCGACACGCATATTATGCAACGAAGCAAAAATATTCACCATCAATCAATGAATGACAATAGTCACTATCACACTGTAAACTCGCAAGACTCTAAACACCGTCATGGTGATGAAGTCTGTGAAAAATGTAAAGCTAGTGATTGTGTTTGTTGTGAGGGGGGATTTTGTTCAAGCTTTCATTTAAATCCCTATCTTGTGCAAGCGCAAGAGGAAGGTATTTGCAATATTTACTCTGAGCTATTTCTACAGCGTACACCTCTACCAAAATCTGGTATCCATCTCTTACTTTATCGTCCACCAATTATTGGCTAATCACGGGATCAGTGCGTCTTTTTTTCGCCACTCCCATCAAAAATAGAATGACTTATTCATTGATTTAAATAATCAATTGTTTTGAACGATTAGTACGATATTTTGAAGGCACTATGAAAATTCTCAAACTATTGCCATTTACAGTACTTAATGCTGTCGATTTTGGCCGAGATTTCTCTTTTACCAAAAAATTATTTTTTAGCTTATTCACTAGAATTAGTACTTGACCTGTGTCTTAGACACAGGTCTAAGCTGTAGGTGAGAGTACAAACTTAGGTGAAAAACTAAGGAGTAAATATGAAAGTAGCAGAACTGTCAAAAAGCCTTGGAACGACTGCTGATACGGTGCGCTATTACACGCGATTGGGACTGTTAAAACCTGCTAAGTCAGTGAACGGCTACAAGTCATACTCGAATAAAGAAGTATCGAGACTTAAGTTCATTTTAAGTGCCAGAAATCTTGGTTTTTCCGTTGCTGATATCAAGCAAATTCTTAATGAATCTGAAGATGGTACAAGTGCGTGCCCATTAGTCAGAAGCCTCATCAAAGAGCGGCTTGAAGAAACAGAAAAACAGTTTCAAGCAATGTTGGCACTTCGAGGGAAAATGTCTTCAGCGCTTTCTCAATGGGAAGAAATGGAAGACAAAGCGCCGACTGCAAACATGGTTTGTCATCTCATCGAAAACTTTGAACAAATTAAAAAGGCATAGGAGGAAAAATGGTAACTACTAATACAAATATAGAAACCGAATCAGGCTGTTGCTGTCAGGCAAAAACTCAATCCTCTTCGTGTAAAAGTAAGGAGAATACGTTGGAAAAAACATCACAAAGCCAACAGCTCATCATTGAAGGCGCTGGGTGTGCTAGCTGTGTAGGCAAAATTGAAGGGGCGTTAAAGGCAACTCATGGAGTCGTCAGTGCAGAAATGAATTTTGCTGATAGGACTGTAACAGTTTCTGGGACAGCTAAGACAGAAGAATTGATCAAAGCTGTTGAGTCAGTGGGGTATAACGCGAAGCCAATTGATGATAGCTCAGCAACAGATGCGCTTGACGAGAAAGAGGCGGCGGATTGGGCATATTACAAAAAGCTAATGCGCGATACGTTTATTGCCCTTTCACTCGGCGTTCCTTTGATGATCTACAGCATTGTAGTTGGAGAAATGACAGTTGAAACAAACCTTGAACGCATGTCTTGGCTGGTTGTCGGTATTTTAACTTTTGGTGTTATGTATTTTTCAGGTAAGCATTTTTATGTTGGCGCTTGGAAAAGCTTTAAAAACCACTCCGCTAATATGGACACACTAATAGCTTTGGGAACAGGTACAGCTTGGGTGTACTCAATGGTTGTTGTGTTTGCACCTGACGCCGTTCCATTGATGGCACGACATGTCTATTTTGAAGCTACCGCCATGATCATTGGCTTAATTGATTTAGGTCTAGCATTAGAAATAAAAGCCAGAGGTAAAACCTCTGAGGCCATTAAACGTCTTATCGGCTTGCAGGCCAAAACGGCAACTGTAGTTCGTGATAATAAAGAGGTTCAGATAGGTATCGAACAGGTTTTGCTTCATGATGTTGTGAAAGTAAAGCCGGGTGAAAAAATTCCCGTAGATGGCGTTGTATTGGAAGGACACACCTCTATTGATGAGTCCATGCTGACAGGCGAACCTATGCCTGTTGAAAAAGCCGAAGAAGATGAGGTTGTCGCTGGTACTTTGAACAAATCAGGCATGATTTTATTTAGAGCGACACGCGTTGGTAAAGACACGGCGCTTGCACAGATCATCAATATGGTGAAACGAGCGCAAAATTCAAAACCGCCGATTGGCCGCTTGGCCGATGTTATTTCCGCCTATTTCGTTCCTGTAGTCATGATCATCTCGGTGTTAAGTGCGTTAGCATGGCTTAACTTTGGCCCTGAGCCAGCAATTGCTTTTGCTATCGTATCAGCAACTACTGTGCTTATTATTGCCTGCCCGTGTGCTTTAGGCTTGGCAACGCCTATGTCTGTCATGGTGGGAGTAGGAAAAGCAGCAGAAGCCGGAGTACTTATTCGCAACGGTGAGGCACTGCAAACCGCCTCTAAAATCACTGCCATGATTTTAGATAAAACGGGCACTATTACTGAAGGGGCACCTAAGGTAACCGATATTGTTTTAGCAAAAGCTACTGACGAAAAAGACGTACTACAGCTTGCAGCAAGTTTAGAAAGCGGCTCAGAGCACCCTTTAGCGCAAGCGATTGTTGAAAGTGCTTTAGATAAGGATATTGAGTTACTAAAAATTGAATCGTTTAATGCTATTACGGGTTTTGGTGTAGAAGCAAACTGTAACAATAAAGTCCTGCTTTTTGGTAACGATAAACTAATGAAGTTAAAAGGCATAGACCTCACAGGCTTTGTTGGAAAAGCCCAGTCTTTAGCCAAAGAAGCCAAAACACCTATGTACTTTGCTGTAGATGGTGAACTTGCCGCAATCATTGCTGTCGCAGATCCCATTAAGTCAGACTCAATCTCTGCTATCAAACGGCTTCAGGCTAATGGTATACGCGTCATCATGTTAACAGGTGATAACAAGGAAACCGCTGCCGCTGTTGCCAAAAAAGCAGGTATTAGCGAATTTCTTGCTGAGGTGCTGCCAGAAGATAAAGCCAACAAGGTGAAAGAGCTACAAGGCAGTGGCGAAATTGTTGGTATGACAGGAGATGGCATCAACGATGCTCCTGCGCTAGCGTTAGCCGATGTTGGCTTCGCCATAGGCACAGGGACTGATGTAGCTATCGAAAGTGCTGACATTACCCTAATGCGTGGTTCACTTCATGGCCTTGCCGATGCCATAGCGGTAAGCAAAGCTACTTTACGAAATATCAAACAAAACTTGTTTGGCGCGTTTGTCTATAACGTAGCTGGGATTCCTTTTGCTGCGGGGGTTCTATATCCCTTCTTTGGCATTCTGCTTAGCCCTGTAATTGCAGGTGCTGCAATGGCGTTTTCGTCATTGACTGTGGTGTCAAATGCAAATCGACTTCGCTTTTTTAAAGCAAAAGAGCATTAAGGAGAAGAGCGATGATGTTAATTAACTTATTAGGCTTAATGTTAATCGCGCTGATTGTTTGGTGGTTTTGGCTATATAAACCCAATAAAACAATCGTTCAAGGTAATGAAGTACTCATTGAAGTGAGGGATGGCGTGTATTCCCCATCCTCAATTCAGGTGTCTGCTAGCCAACCTGTTACCTTGAAGTTTATACGCAAAGATCAATCCCCCTGCGCTGAAACAATGCTTATTCCTTCATTGGATATAAGCGAACAGCTTAAGTTAAATGAAATTACTCAAATTACCTTATTAAACTTGTCACCGGGAGAGCATGAGTTTCACTGTCAGATGCAAATGTATCGCGGTGTCTTAAAAGTCGTTTAGGAGGGCAATATGAAAAATCAACACCCTAATTTTTGGTCAACACCTACAGGCTGGGCTGCACTGGCACTTATTGCCGCAGTGACCTACTTCTTAGTGCTTGAGCATGGTCAACATACGCTGCAATTTCTTCCCTACTTGATTTTATTGCTATGCCCCTTGATGCACGTATTTATGCATGGCAGTCATGGTAAACATGGTCACGATCATTCACATGCGCCTGATGAAAAAAAGGAAGAGAGCTTTCAAGAACTCACGGATAAAAATGCAGCCTATCGCGATGGCTACATACAAGGCTTAGAAAAGGCACGTAAGGAATCACATAAAAAGGAGAGCAGTGATGAATGAAACATATGATTATGGCTTATGGTCAATGGTGATACTGAACTCAGCAATTTTTATCTTTTTTGCCTTTAGTTTTGTCAAACCAAAAACATCAACTGATTGGAGAAGTCTAAGCGCGTTCTCTGCCTTTATTGTTGCCCTATTTACTGAAATGTATGGCTTTCCTTTAACTATCTATTTTCTGTCGGGGTGGCTGACGGAGACCTATCCAGAAGTAAATTTCTTTGCGCATGAAAATGGGCATTTATTACATACTTTCTTTGGATTTCAAGGTGATGCCCATTGGGACCCATTTCATATAGTGAGTATGGTGTTTATTGTTGCAGGTTTCTTTATGTTGTCTTCAGCATGGAATGTATTGCATCACGCGCAAAAACATCATCAATTGGCTACAACTGGATGGTATGCAAGATGTCGCCACCCACAGTATGTAGCTTTCATTCTAATCATGTTCGGCTTTTTATTGCAGTGGCCGACAATCCCAACACTTGCGATGTTTCCGATCTTAGTCGTTGTTTACGTCAAGCTAGCGAAACGCGAAGAAGCACAGGCGATTGCTGAATTTGGTTCGGAGTACCACAGGTATATGGAATCGACACCAAGTTGGATCCCAAGTTTTAATAAAAGTGTAGAAGGTAAAAATCATGAAAACGTTAACTAAATCAATTTTATTTATTAGTTCACTACTGATAACCACTAGCTCATTTGCCCAAAACAATGAGCATAAACATGAAGGTGCGAACAAAGCTGATATGCATCAAGGCATGACAATACCACATGAGAACATGGGAGAAATGCATAAAAAAATGATGGAAATGAAAAAGGAAGTCCATGCCATTAAAACTGAAAAAGATCCTGACAAGCAACAGCAGATGATGGTTGAACATCACCGTTCAATGATGAAGATGATGCAATCCATGCACAAAAATATGGAAGAAATGCCAATGCATCAACAAATCAAGATGACTGAACATCATTTAGAAATGATGGAGAACATGATGCCGCAGATGAACCGGAAAATGGAAGAAATGAAAGATAGCAATCAACAGCATTCACACAAACATTAGGAGAAAAATTATGAGCGATTTAGATCATAGAGTTGGCGTTAGAGAGCAAAATTTAGTTGTTCGAAATCTAAAGCTTAGCAATGTCACAGAAGAAAGCTGTGACGAGTTAGTAAAAGAAATAGATCAGCTTTTTGGTATAGATGAAGTTAGTTACAACATCAAAGAAGGTGAAATACACCTTGCCTATGATGCCGCAAACGTAAGCCTTGATGGGATTGAGGAGGTAATCCGTAAGTATGGCGCAGATGTTCATGATGATTGGTGGACACATACTAAAGAAAGTTACTATAAATTTGTTGATCAGAACATCAAAGATAACTCTGTTCATAAGCCTTGGAGTTGTCATCAAGCACCTTCGGGGGCTGGCCGGAAAAACAAATGAATTCATAAAAAAGTGTATAGATAATTAGTTAGTCAAATGAGGTAACAGTGATGAAAACACCCTATATAAAAGCTCTTTTATTGCTTACATTCGGTTTATATTTAGTGGGTTGTTCTAATACCACTTTTTATCATAAATACATGATGAGAGGTCAGGTAGTAGAAAGTTCTGATAATCGAACTCTAATCTGTATTGGTGCTAAGCATGGCGCAGAGGTTGGGCAAAAATACAGTGTTATTAGATTCCATGAAAGAATAGTATTGAGTGAAGGTGACGATCCCTACACTATCGAAAAGGTAGGAACGGTACAAATTACTAAAATTGTGAATGATCATTTCGCAACTGTAAAGCTAGTGTCTGGTGACATTGCAGCGAAAGATATGGTGGAACTTGAAAACTAATAAAGTGGTGGCGAAAGCCACCACAAGAGCATAACAATAAAACTTAATGAAAAAGCTTTAGTGTTATTTTGTACAACCTTTGAGATTGTTTGCTCAGTTCTGGTTATCTTGATGCCAGTACGACAGAAAAAATGTTACATATGGATTAGAAAGGTGTGGGCTGGCATCCTAGGTCTAATCTTAACAGTTAAGGAGCCGCCGAATAGAGCTATACCTTTACATCAGCAGCATAATCAATGCTCCCGCGATCATAAATAAGTTTTCAGATAGCGATACAAATCCAAGTGGCACACTACTATCGCCGCCTACACAGGCACACTTTAACTGGCGTTTGTCAATGTAAACGGCTTTGAAAACTGAAATTGCTCCAACTGTGCCGATAAACAATGAAAATGGTGCCACTGCGAGAGGCTGTAGTTGGGCAACCATACCAATACCTGCATATGCTTCAATGAAGGGATAAATATAACCATATCTTATCCATCTCATCGCTAGTAAATCATAAGTAATAAACGAATTTGTGAAACTGTATAGGTCTTTCAGTTTTTGCACCGCTAAGAGCGTCATTGAAAAAGCTATAAATAGCATCAGTGTTCTGATGGAGATAAATGAGCCGGAAGCAAAATGTTGAGATGCGACAGCAAGAAGTGCAGCTATCGAGAAAATGGCTACAACTGGCGTGTAGGTTGTGCCAGTTTGACCTGCTTCATCTTTACCAAAATACTCTCTTAAGTCATCGTATCCTCCGACACGCTTTCCTTCAATAAAGGTTTGTGGCGTAGTTTTGACATCATGCTTATCTTTGAAGTCATCAGCTTGTTGTCTTGACGTGAGCTTATGATCTTCTACATCATACCCTTGCCTCTCCAGCAAATCTTTCGACCTTAAACCATAGGGGCAGATATGTTCGTCAGTGACCATTCTGTACAGGGTAGCTGTCTTAGTCATCTTAGTCTCCTTTGTTCAGTGTGCCTTCAAACTTTGGGAGCGGTCGTTGCTCAGCCTGAGCTTGTGAGCTGACCTTTCCATTTTCAGAAATATCCTTAATCAGCCATTCCATTTCTTTTATTTCTTTTCGTTGGGCTTTAATAATACCATTTGCCAATTCACGCACGCGTACATCCTCCAAAGTTGAATGCTCACTAGTAAGAATAGCAATGGAGTGATGAGGAATCATCGCTTTCATGTAGGCAGTGTCAGAAATTGTGCTTTGAGAGCGAACAAGATAAAGACATATGGCGAACAGTATTGTCGCCAATAGAAAAATAGCCATGTTGAGCTTCTTGTTACTGTACATGCCAAGCATAAAGGCCAGCATGATCATTGCCATACCTGCTCCCATATACAACGCCATATAGATACGCGTTTCACTAAACCATATATGTGATACTGCGTAAGTGTTGAGATACATCATGACAAACATAGCAATGGTTGAGGTGATGATCATTGCAGCAAATCTTGAGTATTTCATAAGTAATCCTTACATTGATAGTGTAAATATTTCCCACTGTTAGCCTATTATTCTCTACATGTGGTCATGTTCTCGAAAAATTGCAAGTAATGAGCCAGTATCAATAAGAGTATTTGTAATACGATTGACTCAATTTCAGCGCAATTATTGTGAATCAGTACTAATCTACACATTTCGGTGTAAGAGTTTATGGGCAAAAAATCTTCTTTGAAGGAGATCAAATCAGCTTATATTTAGAGTTTGAGTTTTGAACTTGTGATAGACACAGGCGGAATTGGCTTTAGTTAACAATCTAATGTGGGAACTCAAAGTACTACAAGCTGAGCTTCAACAAATGTAAGCTCGTGTACAAGTGAAGACACAGTTAAAGCATGTGGAAGAATTAATCTTGATAGTTAGAGTTGTCATTTATTTCACTTTTTAAATGAACGAATATTGATCTTTTATCTCGTTCATGTCCGAAAGCTAAAAGTTTCCTACACATGAAAGTGGTTTTGCAAGAGTATCTACTAGAGAACAAGATTTGAATGCTCAACTGTTCAGTTGGGCTATTATGGTTGTAAAAAAATATTATAAGGCAATGTGTCTGGTACTTCGGTTAGAAATGAAAAAAGTTAAAGAAGCTAATCGATTTCATCAGGTAGGGTGATGAGGTAATAGTTACTCGCCTTGATCGGCTAGGCCGATCATTAAAGTCTATTCTTGAGGACATTGAAAGTACTCACAAACGGGGCGATTGTTCAAAGATTATTAATGGTTCTGTCAGTACAAAAAATGATAATCCGTTTACCAGTTTCATTCATAATCTGCGCAATTAGCAATAATGACGTGCGTTCATAACGGTCATAAAGAGCAATCCCCCTGCGCTGAAATAATGCTTATTCCTTCATTGGATATAAGCGAACAGCTTAAGTTAAATGAAATTACTCAAATTACCTTATTAAACTTGTCACAGGGAGAGCATGAGTTTCATTGTCAGATACAAATGTATCGCGGCGTCTTAAAAGTAATTTAGTTTTAAATAGGTCTTTTTACACACCTGAACGAGCAAAAGTAACTTAACAAAAGGCTTCTCGAAAACATTACGAGAAGCCTCTAAATTAAAGTTAAGATTTGTATTTACTGTAAACAATTCTATATAGAACAGGCAAAACAACTAAAGTAAGTAAAGTAGAGGAAATAATCCCTCCAATTACCACCGTTGCTAATGGCCTCTGAACTTCAGCCCCAGTTCCGACGTTTAATGCCATAGGAATGAAACCTAAGCTAGCAACCAAAGCGGTCATTAATACAGGGCGAAGCCTGATAGTTGCACCTTCGATAATTGAGTTTATTAGCTCTCCTGTTTCAAGTAATCGCTGTTTAATGAATGACAGCATCACCAGTCCATTTAATACAGCTATCCCTGAAAGAGCGATAAATCCAACAGCAGCAGAAATTGAAAGAGGCATGTCTCTTAACCACAAAGCCAATACGCCGCCTGTAAGTGCTAAAGGCACACCACTAAATATGATCAGGGCATCTTTTATTGAACTAAATGCTATGACAAGCAGTGTCAAAATTACAAACAATGTGGCAGGTACTACGATGGATAATCTTTGCGTTGCACTCTCAAGTTGCTCAAATGTTCCGCCGTACTCAAGCCAATAACCAGCAGGCAATTCAACATTTTGTTGAATTTTTTGCTGTGCCTCTTGTACGAATGAGCCTAGATCTCGGTTTCTAACATTTGCTGTAATTACAATTCGTCGCTTACCATTTTCTCGGCTTATTTGACTTGGAACTGTCGTATAATTTAACTCTGCAACTTCGCTTACAGGTACAAACTCACCACTTTCTGTCGCGATTGGCAAATTACCTAGCTGATCAAGGTTGGCTCTCAACAGCTCAGGATATCTAACTACAATTTCAAATCGACGATCACCTTCGAATATTAACCCTGCGCCTTCACCTGACACGACTGTTTTTAACCAAGACTGTAAGTCGCTTGCATCCAACCCGTATAGCGCTAATGCTTCAGGCTTGGGGTTAACGGTAAAGATAGGCACGTCATCAACTTGTTCGAGCCGCGCATCAGCAACACCTGAAATTGTATTGAGTGTAGCCAAAACTTCTTGTGCAGAAATGACAAGTTGGGATAGATCATCACCGTAGAGCTTAATCCCTAAATCAGCTCTTACTCCGCTAATTAATTCGTTAAATCGCATCTGAATTGGTTGAGTAAACTCATAATTATTGCCGGGAATAGAGCTGAGATCTTTTTCCAGCCTTTCAACAAAATCCTCTTTCGTTAAATTAGGGTCGGGCCATTGCTCTCTCGGCTTTAATATCAGAAAAGTATCAGTCACATTTGGCGGCATCGCGTCTGTCGCAACTTCTGCTGTGCCCGTTTTTGAAAACACCGTAACAACTTCATCATATTTCATAATTTGTTGTTCAAGTACCTTCTGCATTTCTACAGCTTGGTCAATACCCGTGCCCGGAATACGCATCGCGTGCAGTGCAATGTCACCTTCATTAAGTTGAGGAACAAATTCAGATCCTAATTTACTACCAAGTAATATGCTAAATGTCACAAGTAAAGCAGCGCCGCAAACAACTAGCCAACGTAGTTTTAAAGCCCACTTCAAAACAGGACTATAAACTGACTTAGCGCCGACAATTACTGGACTTTCTTTTTCGCTGATTTTGCCTTTCAAGAATAAAGCAACCGCAGCGGGGACTAGCGTGAAGGTAAATACCATTGCAGACAATAGAGCGATTATCACCGTTGCGGCCATCGGATGAAACATTTTGCCCTCGACACCCGATAAGGTAAACAAAGGTAAATAGACAATCGTTATGATCAATACGCCAAAAACACTAGGTCGTATAACCTCATTGGTAGCAGAATAAACAATGTCTAGGCGTTCTTTCAGGGAAATGACAGAACTATTTCGTTTTTGGCTTTCTGCTAACCGCCTAATGCAGTTCTCAACGATTATTACCGCGCCATCGACAATCAATCCAAAATCTAAGGCTCCCAGACTCATTAAATTCGCAGAGACTTTGCTTTGAACCATGCCCGTGATTGTTGCCAACATTGCCAAAGGAATTACTGCGGCGGTAATCAAAGCGGCGCGTATGTTACCCAGTAATAGGAACAATACGAAGATAACCAGTAATGCACCTTCAATAAGATTTTTCTGTACGGTGCTAATTGCTTTATCAACCAGAGTTGTCCTGTCATATAAGGGAACTATGGACACGCCTTGAGGTAAACTGTTTTGGATTTCACTAAGCTTGTCACCAACAGCCAATGCCACCGAGCGTGAATTTTCTCCTACCAGCATCATTGCGGTGCCAATCACACTTTCCTTGCCTTCCAGTGATGCAGCTCCTGTCCTTAGCTCTTTTCCTATCGCAACTTCGGCGACATCTTTAACTTTTACAAGTGTGCCGTCGTCGCTTTTTATAATGACGTTTTGGATGTCTTGAATAGATTGCAACTGAGCTTGTGAACGAACAAGAATTTGCTGTCCGCTTCTTTCGATGAATCCAGCCCCTTGATTTGCATTATTTCGCATTATTGCATTTGATAGTGCTTCACTGGTAATACCGAAGTGCAACATCCTTAACGGATCGGGATTGATATGGTATTGCTTTTTATAGCCACCAATTGCATTGATTTCCGTAATCCCTTTAACCAATGCAAGTTGTGGTTTCACTACCCAGTCATGGATCTCCCTTAACGCCATCGCATCATAGGGTAAGCCATTATTCTGCTTTGCACTTTCGTCGGCAGTTATACTGTACATGTATATTTCACCGAGGCCCGTAGCAATTGGTCCCATTTCTGGTTCAATGCCAAACGGTAGTTGCTCCTTAATTGCGCTAAGTCGCTCATTGATTAGGTTTCTGGCAAAATACAAATCTGTGCCTTCTTCAAACACAACAGTCACTTGCGACAGGCCATATCGAGAAAGTGAACGGGTATAATCCAGCTTAGGTAAACCTGCCAAGCCCGTTTCGACGATAAACGTAATCCGTTGCTCTGTTTCCAAAGGTGAATAACCTTGAGCCTGCGTGTTTATTTGTACCTGTACATTGGTTATATCTGGCACAGCGTCAATAGGTAGCTTCTGATAGTTCCATATTCCTAAAGCGATGATAAACAAGGCCATAAGCAACATAGTACCACGTCTACGGATAGATAATTCTAGTATCCAAGCGATCATATTTTCACCTCGATAATACTGAAGCCAATATGTAGAGGACAAAAAGGTCGGAGATTAGTGTTCATGTCCAGCCTCCGATTTTTTTAGATCAGCAACTAGCAGATAACTGTTCTTTACAACCACACTTTCGCCGACGTTCAAACCGTCGATGATAGCAATATTGATAGCGTCTGAAGCGCCAGTTTTTACGGCGCTAGGGTGGTATTCATTGCCTTCTTTAATAAAAACAACATCTTTGCCTTCAAACTCTTGAATGGCTCCTTTTGGCACAACAACTGGAGCAGAGTGTTGACTGGTCGTAACCGCACCTTTAATTACAGTGCCAAGCGGCCACTTGTTGGTTTTGTTATCCAATTTTACAAATGCCAATGAGTATGGCTTGCCGTTTAGTGATGGTGTTAAATAGCTAATTTGCGCACTTTGATTAAATTCAGTGCTATGAATTAGCACCTGCTGGTTAGCGTTAACCTTACTTAGCTGAGTAGGAAACACTGATAGTTGTGCCCAAACCACGTCAAAATTGGCTATTGTCAGCAAGTTTTCACCATTTGTAAGCTCGCCAATATTGGCTTGCCTAGCGACTATACGCCCAGACATTGGTGCTTTTATCGAATATTGATTTAAGCTCTCATTGGATTCAATCACTACCAACGTTTCACCTTTTTTGACCTCTTCGCCGAGATTGACTTTTACTTCCTTAATAACACCATCGAATCTAGCGTTAACGTGCGCAAGTGAGGCAGGATCGGCAACGATTTTTCCATATACAACTTCTTCGTTATGAATAACACCGCTAGTTGCTGCTACTGTTTCAATGCTGTTTTGTTTAGCCATCTCAACAGACATAGAGACTATTTCATCTTTGTGTTCTTCACTGGCTGAGGTCGTGATGGAGGTGAAACCAATTACAGCAACAAGCATTAATTTGAAAAGGCTGATTGGTGAATTTAATATATTTTTCTTTTTCATGATTAATTCTCAATAAAGCTTGAAAGTTGGCTTTCTGTATTGCCGGAAGAAATTAATGGAATGCCTGATAAGGACTCAATGGAGGCGCTTTGTTTGTGAACCTCACTTGCGGCAAAAATAAGCGCATATTGCATCTCAATAAGCTCTTTTTGAACTGAAACTAGCTCTAAATAACTAAAGCGCCCGTCCGAATAGGCTTTTTGCACTAATGACAAAGCACTTTCTTGAGGCGGAATAATACTGGTTTGTAAGGTTTCAACCGTAAGGCGAGCCTCTTCCTGAGCCGCATAAAATGTCGCTAATTGGCTGTAAATTGCTCGCTCACTGGCTTTCCGTTGCTGCTCAACTTCATCGAGTTTTGCTTTTTGAGATTGATAGCTGCCTCTATTTCTATCACTCGTAAACAGAGGGACGCTAATTCCTGCAACCAACGCAGTCTCATTGCTACCTTCAAGTCTTTTCACACCTGCGCTCCACGTTATATTAGCGTGGCTTTGTGCGTTGATTGATTGTAATTGAGCTTGCTGAATTCTCGATTGCTCTGCATAAGCTAATATATGAGGACTTTGAGAAAGTTGAGCCATGATGTATTCGAGTGATATTGTTTTGGGAAGTGCAAATAAATCGCCTGATACACGAGAGAATTGCGGTGATTGTTCTCCCCACATAATAGCTAACTTACGAACACTGGCCTCTAACTGCTTGGAAATGGTTAGCGTCTTTAGTCGAGCTGTTGCTAAAGCTGCATCAGCTCGTTTTTGCTCTGATGACGGTGCCGAACCAACACGAACTTTTTTGGAGACAGTTTGATAGGTTTCTCGTGCTAGCTTTTCTGCATTTTCATTGACGAGCATGATTTGCTGTAACGTCAAAACATCGATATAGCGAGCTGCTACTTCACCCAAAATATCGAGTGTTTGTATTCTTTTTTCAACAGCTATTGCTTGCTGTTGGGCATTAACATAAAGCTTTCTGCTATTTACCTTATCTCCCAATTCCACCACGGAAGATATTGATAAGGTAAGTTCAGCGTCGCTGAATCCAGATACATCACCTGTACCTGCAAAGTTTTCCAATTCAGCGCTGACGTTATATTCAGGTTTTAACCCTGCGGTAGCTAACTCGCCGTCTAAACGCTTTTGTTTGTATTTAAAAGCTGTTAGCTGTGGGTTGTTTGCAAGTGTTCGTTGTATTGCCTCTGACAATGAAACTGAATCAACAGTTAAGTCATTTGCAAATACATTATTAGTTGTCACTAAAAACGACAACAGAAGCAACCGTTTTACTTTCTTCCAAGCAAGTACGGGGGCCTTAAAATAAGACATATTCATATTTTGTCCTGTTTATTTTATGAAACGAGCGTTGGCTTCACCGCCTAACGCGCCAATTAAATAAAAGGACTAACTTTTGGGAGGTCGAAGTAATCTGGAAGGGGGAGCTTCAATGACTACTTTTAAATAATCAAATACCTGACTTGATTTGAAATCAATGTCTCTACTGATGTAAACATGCGTAGCAAACTGTACATGCGAGCCATTGCAGTGTCCGCAATGATGACAATCAGCGGGGTTGTGTTGGTCATTATCTGCTGATGATTGTATTAATTTTTCAGAAGAAATGTGGTCATCTAAAGCATGAACATGCTCGGTTTTTATATGCTCGGAATCAACAATATGAACATCAGCAACTTTTGCCACAGCAGAAAATGACTGAAGTAATATCAGCACTATCATGATGTATGCAGGGAATTGTTTAATATTCATTTCGTTTCAACTATCTCTTAGTTATGCCAATGTTAACACTATCGTTTAGCTTGCGTCACGACATTGCTCGTCTATGAACTCTATTTCAATTGTTGTATGAGCAAAATCAAACTCTTTAAGCTCCTGTCGCAACTCTAGCTTGTACGATTTCAGCTCTTCGTTAGATATTTCAGTGTTTAAAACAATATGGGCGGTTAAAACGTTGTGTTCACCATCAAGTGACCAGATGTGTAAGTGATGTACTTCACCCACAATGGCTTTAGAAACTATTTTCGATTTAATATTTTCAATAAGATCAATATCTGGTGTCGCTTGCAAGAAGAGCATAAGTGTCGTTTTCAGTGTTCTTACAACATTAAATAAAATAAAAAGGGTAAACCCAATTGATAAAATAGGATCGAGTATGGGCCATTCAACAAACATCAATACGATTGATACAATAAATATAGCTATCCAACCTAAAACGTCTTCAAGCAAGTGCCAGTTTAAAACTCGTTCATTTAAGGTCTTTCCATGACTTAGCTTATAGGCAGCGTAACCGTTTACCACCATGCCAAAAATAGCTAATAAAAGCATTCCTTCGACTTGAGGCATTTCGGGGTTAGCTAATCTTGGTATGGCCTCAATTAGTATAAAAACAGAACCAACAGTTAATACCAAACCGTTAATCAATGCGCCAAGCAATGAAAAGCGCTTGTAACCATATGAAAACTGGCTAGAGGCAGGCTTGTTACTGAGCTTATTTAATCCCCATGCGGTGCCTATGGAGATGCTATCTCCTAAATCATGGATAGCATCTGCCATGATTGCCGTACTATTGGTTAACCAACCTCCGATAAATTCGATGATGGTAAACGTGAGGTTTAGAAAAAAAGCCCAGCCAATGCGTCTCGAAGCGTCCTCATCATTGTGAGGGTGATCATGACCGTGAGAGTGGTTATGCATGTTGAGCCTCGGCGGTTACATTTTTTCTTCTAAGCCTTTGTACATTCCAATTAATGATATGACGGATAAAGTTTTGGTACGCCCAACGTTTAATACCCGTTAGATTGGTTCCCTGCTCAGCATAGAATTCATCGGGTGAGTCATAAAAGCCAAAGTCGTCGTGTATGCCTTCTTTTTGAATATAAGTATCTTTACCAACCCAGTTCGTCTCTGGGTTACTTATGCAGGTAGTAGCTATTCCATAACCACAAAAATTATCTTTAGCTTGACTGAATTTGGATTGAATTGAACTTAGGTAAGCTTCGTCGAGAATGAAGCCTTCTAAATTGATCCACTTACCTTCATAGAGCACTTCTACCCAGCTATGGATAATGGATTTTGGGGCAAGCCAAAATACATAAGAAGGAATAGCGCCTTTCTGAAGCTGTTGGTCAATCGTGAAACCATGAAATCGGCACTGAATACCAAGCGCTCGGAATAGAGCCATTAACAAGTTTCCCTTGGTATTGCACTGTCCATAGCCATCCGCTAAAACTTCACTCGCAGATATATCATCGCTGCGGTTGTAACCAAACTGAATCTCATCTTTAACAAAGGTGTAAGCAGCTCCTATTGTGTTGTATTCATCCATTGTATTCCAATTCCGATCTGCTATTAGAGATTGGATGCTGTGATCATCTAAGTCTAATATTTGTGTTTTCTCTAAATAATTAGCACTCATTATCCATCTCCTTTAAGAACATGATTTTGATTTACTTCCACTACAGCTATTGTTTTCGCTTGTTAACTCTGCGTTGCTCAGCTCTTTCTTCGCATCAGTAATAATCAGGTAAGCCCCTCTTAAAATTAGGGTTGCAATCACACTACCAATCACAATGTCAGGCCAGCGAGAATCAAGTAGCATCACTAAAACACCAGCAGCAATGACCCCCAAGTTTGCGATCACATCGTTGGCTGAAAATATCCAGCTTGCACGCATATGGACTTCACCATTGCTTTGCATTCTGATTAAAACTAAACAAATGACGTTTGCTATTAATGCTACAAAACCAAAGCCGATCATGAACCAAGAGTGAGGCTCACCTTCTCCGAGTCTTCTTACTATGTCAAAGATTACCAGTATTCCGAGTGTCAGCTGAAAGTAACCGCTGATAAGGGCTGCATTGGCTTTATGCTTTAAAGATCGGCTCACGGCATATAGAGCAATACCATAGACAATTGCGTCAGCCAGCATATCCATTGAATCTGCTATCAAAGCCGTTGAGTTTGCATATAGGCCCACAGTAATCTCAACGCAGAACATAACCGCATTAATACCTAGCAACCAATACAGCACATGTTTTTGTTTCGCATCTTTTAGTTCGACTTCGCAACCACAACCACTCATTGCACGGCCTTAGTTATTTGCTTGATAACTTAACTATAAAGTCTATAGTGACTATAGAGTCAAGATTTAGGACTAAAGTTTTATGAAGATAGGTGAACTTTCAAAAACGACAGGGTGTTCGATACAAACAATTCGGTATTACGAGAAAGAAGGGTTGCTTTCAACTCCTGAACGTACTGAAGGGAATTACAGGTTATACGGTGAACGGGCTTTAAAAGAATTAGAGTTTATAAAGCATTGCCGAAGTTTGGATATCCCTCTAACAGATGTTAAACGCCTTATGGAACTGAAAAATAAGCCAGAAGAAAGCTGTGCAAGTGTTAATAAGCTCATTGCTCAACAATTGGCCTTAGTTAACAATCGAATGAGAGAACTCAAAGCACTAAAAGCTGAGCTTCAACAAATGGCAAGTTTGTGTACAACTGAAAACACCATTGAAGCGTGTGGAATAATTAAGTCACTTGATAGTTAGAATTGTCATTCATTTTCTATCCGTGTTGTGTACGAATAACTATATTTTATTACGTTCATGTACGAAATTTATTTAATGTACTTTCGTTCACTTGATTGTTAAGATGTACGAAAGTTACAGGTTTCGTACATATGAAAGTTGGTTTTGCAAGAGTCTCAACTAAAGAGCAAGATTTAAATATTCAACTGTCCAAGTTGGACGCTCATGGCTGTGAAAAAATATTTCAAGGAAAACAGTCAGGTGCTTCCATTAGAAATGAAGAAAAGCTAAAGGAACTCATCGATTTTATCAGGGAGGGTGATGAGGTAATTGTTACTCGCCTTGATCGGCTAGGCCGATCATTAAAGTCTATTCTTGAGGCTATTGAAAGTATCCACAAAAAGGGGGCTTGTTTAAATATTATCGACGGCTCTCTCAATACTAAAAATGATAATCCGTTTGCCACCGCCATGATCAACCTATGTGGAGTATTCGCTCAACTTGAGCGGGATCTTATAAAAGCCAGAACCGCAGAAGGTCGCGAAGAAGCGAAGGCTAAAGGCAAACATATGGGTAGGTTGCCTGCTTTATCAGACAAACAAGCGAAAGAATTATATAAAGATAAATTAAATGGTGAATCGATCTCTGCATTAGCGAAGAAATATTCTGTTAGCCGCCCGACGGTTCATCGAACTATTGAAAGAATGGAACAAAAAAATAATAAATAAAAGGAGATGTTATGTGGTCTGATAAAGAGTCAAAAATTGACTTCTTAAACTTTAATGAAACGGCTGAGTCGATTAAAGATCTTATCACTGAAAAGGAATTAATGCCTATTAGTATAGGTGTCTTTGGTGATTGGGGCGCTGGAAAATCCACGATTCTTGAACTTACCAAAGCATCTTTGGAAACTGATGAACAAGAATATATACAAGTGCATTTCGATGCATGGACTTTCCAAGGATACGATGACGCTAAAGCAGCGCTATTAGAAACAATTGCATCTACTTTAGTAAAAAAAGCAGCAGACGATAAAAATCTAAGTGCAAAAGCAATAGAGTTTGCTGGACGAATAGATAAGATCAGACTGATGGGACTGCTAATGGATGGTGGTGCAGCATTAGCTGGTATACCGACTATGGGTGGTATACAGAAGATCATGGGACTATTCAGTGGTGGTGACGATGGTGAACTTGATGTTGATGATGTAAAAGGTGCTGTCGATGGCGCTAAGGATGTTGCGAAGAAAAACAAAGGTTTGATCAAAGATAAGAAATCATTCTCACCTCCTAAAGAAATTAAAGAATTCCGAAAAGCATATTCTGATCTGTTAAAGGAGTTTGATAAGCCACTTATTGTCTATGTCGATAATTTAGATCGCTGCTCTCCATTTAATGCCATTTCAACACTTGAGGCGATCAGATTATTTCTATTTTTACCAAATACCGCATTTGTCATTGCCGCCGATGAAGACATGATCCGTTTGGCAGTACCTGAATATCACAAAGGTGCATCTCAACGACATCAAACTGATTATTTAGACAAGCTTATTCAAATTCCTGTGCATGTACCAAGGCCCGGTGTTCTTGAGATAAGGGCATATTTAATGATGCTCACCGCTCAAGACCACGGAGTGACAGATGCTCAGTTAGAAGCGATAAGATGTGCCCTTGAAGAATCATTAAGGCTTTCTTGGAAACAACCACAAATTACCGTTGATGAGCTTCTTCAGGATCACGATATCGAAAAGCATTCAGGACTCAGAAGCAAATTTGTAGTTGCTGAACAGTTAGCTCCACTATTAGCTGAATCCACAAACATTAACGGTAACCCTCGCATAGTTAAGCGATTACTCAATCAAGTTAAGATGAGAAAGAAAACGGCTCACCGTCGAGGAATGCAGCTTGACGAGAAAACTATCACTAAGCTGGTAATTTTTGAGAGGTGCTTAGGCACTCAGGCTACTAACAAGCTTTATGAATTAATTGATAAGGAAAACGGATATCCAAAAGTTTTAGCGGATCTCGAAAATTCAGAAGTTGAATTTGATGAAATAAAGTTACCTGAAGAGTGGAAACTCGACCTAGCTTTTATTGATAAATGGTCAAAATTACCTCCAATGTTTACTGAGATGGATTTGACCCCAGCGGCATACCTTAGCCGAGAAAGCATTCCAATGGGTGCTGTTAATGCGGTAATGTCGGGAGCTGCTCAAAAACTTGTAGAAGAATTAATGAAGCAAAAGGTAAGGGTCAGTGGCGTTAACTCTACTGCGATTACCACAACTCCGAAGGAAGAGTACATGTCAGTCATGGATGGTTTGATTGAAAACTTTAAGTTGATTGGTGATTGGACCGAAAAACCAACAGGCATCTATGGAGCCGTGTTACTTGCCAAGCAGGATGATAAATGTTGCTTAAGTCTTCTTACATTCTTAAAAAGCTTGCCTCGTCAAAGGTGGCTCAATCCAATCTTAAAAGAACTAGAGGGAATTAAGTAATATGGGTACGTCCGCATCGTCTACAGGACCGAATAACAAGAGTCCGCTAATTCCATCTTGGGCAGAGCAAGGAGATCCCGTCACAATAGAGCCTGCATCAGGTACTGATGGGGATGATCAAACTGGTTCTGATAACAATCAATCTGATGATCAGAATGACCATACCAACGATATTGACAATGACAAGGTTCAACAAGAAATCGGTGGTTCGCCAACAGCAACGCCACCTCCAAATAGGTTTGCCAGCGCCAGAAGAGCATTTGGTAAATATGCACAAACAGGTGGCTCAACCTCAGATCTAAGGCGTTCATTAAAAAGTTACTCTAGAAAAGGCTCTGGCGGAGGTAAAAGCACAAGCCGGAGACTAGCAAGCGGTATAACGGCTGGTTCTGGATTGCTTGGTGTCATGCGTGGCGACACCGTAACGGTTAATAATCAAAGCTTATCATTAGGTGATCTAACTGGGTTATCGACTGACCAAGCAATTGACAAAATTGCTAGTCATTTGGCACCTGATAATGCCGATTCGGATGCTGTAAGAGTTGCGTTGGATTACGCACTAGAGGAAGCATTACCCGATACAGAAGAATTTGACCCAAACAGTTTTACTGACGAAGTTATTCAAGAAGCCATAGGCTGTTATTTAACAGATCTTATTTTTCAGGATGTGGTTGAAGGCATGGGCAGAGCTTGGTTTCATGTTGAGCCTGCAAGTAAGCATCATCAAATGGAAGTAGAATTAAGGGAATTAATAAAAGTGATCACACAAGAGCAGTTAGACAAAGTAACTAATGGCAACCCTAGTACTATTAGCAAGGAAAATATTACTAAAATTCAAGCTGATGCAATTGCAATGACAGTGGATGAATGGGAGAGTTTTGATGACTAATTTTTATTTTAACCATGACCCAGCTAACTTGCCTGATTTTTCTGAAGACTGTCATCCTGTCCAAATGTTTCACACGCATCAAAATGACATCACTAAGCACAGCTTAGTGTCAAAACAACTACTACAAACAGTTCGTGATTTAGGATTGCATGTAGATGCTGATGCAATAGATCTGATAACAATTGCAACCGCCGTTACCGCCGCTGATACATTTGAATTGAGGGATAATGCAGAAAATGCATGGGCTAGAAAAATGCACTTGCATGTTCCTGTTACCGATGAGGATATGTGGAATACTGTTGAGCCTGAACTAAGTTCTTTGCTCAACTTTCTAACGGGCGATCAATGGCAGTTTACTTTTGAAAAAACAACTATGCCGATGCCGACTCCTAAAACAAGTGAGCAAGCGAAAGCAAAAGCAAAATCATTAATTGGACTCAACTCAGTCTGCCTTTTTTCAGGAGGTCTTGATAGCGCAGTTGGTGCAATTGACATTTTAAACGGAGAGTCAGCCTTAAAACCGCTTTTGGTTAGTCACGCTTATCGTGGTGATGGCGCAAAACAGGAAGATATTAAGCAATTATTGTCCCCGCCATTCGGCGAATTGTCCTATTCAATGTCTCCTCATATTATCAAGCAGTTAGAAGGTAAAACTGACATTAGCATGAGGGGAAGAAGCTTCAACTTCCTAGCTATGGCGGTACTTGGTATATCAGCCTTAAGAAATGCTAATTGCGATAGCAGTATTGAAACTATTGTCGTCCCTGAGAATGGCTATATTTCTATAAATCCACCGCTTACCAGAAGACGGATTGGTAGCCATAGTACTAGAACTACTCATCCTAATTTTCTAAGCAGGCTTGAATCTTTGCTTAGAGACACTGGGTTTCATGTCAAATTTGTAAACCCCTATCAATTCAAAACTAAAGGTGAAATGTTAGCGGAATGTGTTGATCAAGACGCAATTAGAAAAGCAGTTCCTCTGAGTGTTTCTTGTAGTCATTGGCACAGAGAGCATAAACAGTGTGGGCATTGTGTACCTTGCCTTATTCGAAGAGCGTCAGTTTTTCATGCTGGTTTTACACAAGATGCGCCATACAAGACAAAGCGGTTGAGAGGTCTTATTAAAGAAAAAGATACTCGCGATGATCTCCAAGCGGTTCAAACTGCCATTATCCGGTTGAAACAGACTGACAATTATCGTTCTTGGCTTCGAAAGTCAGGACCAATACCACAAGATAAAGATATACGAGAAAAACTAGAATCAACTATTAAGCGAGGATTAGCAGAGGTTGAATTATTTCTCCAAGCGGATAAATCATCATGATGGATCTTCATTGCCATGTTGATTTATATCCAGATCATAAAGAGGTATTGAACGACATAAAAAGCAGTAATTATTACGTGCTATCAGTAACTACGGTGCCTTCAGCTTTTGAAGGTACTGTTCAGTTAACAAGTGGCATAAAACACTGTAAAACGGCTTTGGGGCTTCACCCTCAACTTGCTCATTTAAGGAAAAATGAACTACCTCTATTCGATAAGCTAGTTGATAGAACTAGATATATTGGAGAAATTGGGCTGGATGGCTCAAAAGGTTATGCTGATTACTTTGATGATCAATTAGAGGTTTTCACGCATATTTTGAAAAAATGTGAAGACTTTGATAACAAAATACTAACTATCCATAGTCTTAATGCGACAGGTGAAGTACTTGAACAACTTAAGTTATACCCCAATGCTGGTACTTCTATTCTTCATTGGTTTTTAGGTACTAAGAAGCAAGTTCTAGAAGCCGTCGAGCTAGGCTGTTTCTTTTCTATTGGGCCAGCCATGCTTACTTCAGCCAGAGCTAAAAAAGTAATATCGTGGATACCTCAAGATAGGATTTTACTCGAAACTGATGGCCCTTTCGCCAAAGTGGCGGGGAATATTCTGTTTCCTTCAAGTGTTGGCACTGTTACTGAATATCTGGCTGAAATTTGGTGTAAAAATAAGGCTTCGATAATTGAGCAACTGTCAGCAAACCTTAGGTGTTTAACATCAGTCAAGTAACTAATTATACGTCACGTAATCTTATAACAATTTTATTCAGGTTTAATCGATTTGTTTGAAGTATTTGTATTAGCTATAGCACTCAGTATGGACGTGTTTGCAGTATCCATAGGCTTAGGTTCTAAAAAAGTAGCAAATGCTGAAAAACTCTTTATTAAAGCCGTTGCTTATTTTGGATTTTTCCAAGGCTTTATACCTCTTTTAGGCTATTACAGCGGTAAAGGATGATCATCTTGGATTGAAGATTATGCACCTTGGATAGCTTTTATTTTGCTATTATTTATCGGTGGCAAAAATGATTTATGAGTCCCAATCTGAAGGAATTGAAGAAGATATTGCTAATGTTACTCATCGTGTGCTATTTGTTCTTGCTATTGCCGCCAGTATTGATGCAATGGCGGCAGGTTATGCAATCACATTGCTTGAGGTAGACATAGCCGTAGCTTGCTTGATAATAGGCGTCACGACGTTTGCCTTTAGCTAGATTGGTGTGAATATCGGCGAAAGAAGTGGCGTATGGCTGGAGTCTAAAGCTGAACTATTTGGTGGTTTAGTGTTAATCGCAATCGCATTTAAGATATTACTTGGTTGGCACAGAACCACCGAATACTAGGCTACTTACCTGAGCAACATGCATTGCCTTCTTGAATAGGAGGACACTTAACTGTTCCATAAGAGCAGTAAACGCAACAATCACCATTGAACGGTTTAAGTAGTGCTTTACAGCTTTCGCATTCGTAATACCATTGGCAAGCGTTTGTAGGCATGGTTTCAACTTTGCTAAATCCACATTCAGGGCAAGTTATCTTAGATTTTAATTCTATACCTTGCATACTGGTTCCTTAATGGGCTTAACAATATCTAAAATAGACATTACGACCATCCAAATGATCCCAAAGTAAAATAAGTAAGTGCTCCAGTCGTATTGCCATAAAGGATAAAGGGTCAGCAATACTGCAATTGGGCCAATGACACTTAAAATGCCTCTTAATGACTCTCGATGTTGATACCAATTATAGAAATTAACTAACAACGCTAGTGAAGCAAATAATGGCAATAAGGTGTTCACCGCTATCCCTTCAAAATGTGAAAGAAAACCTAACCCAAGCGCAGATGCCAATGAGCCGAGCGCAGGAAAACATGCTGTGCAACTAAGGGCGGCTAGCCAAACGCCACCAGAACCTACTTTATCTAGAATTTTATTGATCATAACTATCTACCTCAATTTTTAAGGTAGTATAAACTCCGTACATAAGTACGGGGTCAATAGCTATTTAAGTGAATTTATTACCGGGCAGGATTGAGGGTCTTGATTGGCCTTGCAAGAATCTGTCATATCTTGAATTACTTTCTCTAACCGCTGTAAATCAGCAATTTTATTACGGATGAGATTAAGTTTTTGCAATCCCATCGATTCTATATCAGCGCAACTGCTACTTAGTGACATCAGTGATTCAATTTCTTTCAGCGTAAACCCTAATGCTTTAGCTTTCAGAATAAATTTGAGTTGATTAGCGTGTGTCTCGTCATACTTTCGATAACCTGATTCGGGTTTTGGAGGCTGCTCTATTAAACCTTGGCGCTCATAAAAGCGGATCGTTTCAACATTGATATCTAAATCTTTTGCCAGTTTTCCAATGGTTCTCATAAACATACTCTTTAGAAGCAGAGACATCATTATACAATTAATGCGGATTGCCTAAACTCAATTTTATTGCATGAACGGGGTCGCTAAGCGTCCGCTTTGTAGAATTAAGTTCACATATCCAGATCACTCTGACCGTCTCTTGTTCGCTCTTGCTGCCTGTCAGGTGAAGTCTAAACCTAATCAACAAAACTGTAAGATGAGATATGAGCTACTACATCTAATCTATTGTTTCGTTGAAACTAATTCAATAATTTCACCAGTAGACGTATCCACTCTTATTTCTGTATGTTGCCCTGAGTGCTGAAGTTGATTTTTTAAATCAGCATTAATCAGTTTGAGCTTATCTATTTCAGCGTACATTTCTTGTAATCGCACCAGTAGCTTTTCAAAATCCTTATCGATTTCCTTAGGGTCAATCTCGTTTTTTTGCTTTTCTTTAGCAAGCTTGCTTTTTAGTTCGGCTACCTTTGTTCTGAGTTGTTTTATTAAATTATCTTTATTTTTTTCTTCCCAAGTTAATTGAGCTTTTTCAATATTTTCTCGTAACTTTACCCATTTTTCTTCTTCTTTAGATAGATTTGCAATATTTCTTTTAGCTCTCGTTGCTACTGCATTTTTGGTTATCTTGCTGCCATCAGATTTCATCTCTTCAAAAGCACGTTTTATATCATCGTATGCGCTACTCATGCTTGTTCTCCTTGGTTTGTATGCGCTTTGCCTTCATCTAATACATAGTCAGCTGCTGCTATATTATTTTTCCAGTGAATAGCAAATAGCTCGTAATCTTCTTGCTCTTCTTTGGTTAATGCCGCATATGCCTCTAGTTTCTGCGTTGCTTCTTTTTTTATTATTTGCCAATTGACCTTGTGGCGTTTGGTAATGATTTTACTACCACAATACACACAGCCACTAGGGATTCCTGCTCCTTTTATCTTGCAAGCTTCTCCCGCAGTGCAGTACCCCGTAGGTAAGCCACGTATGTTTTTAATATTTTTGACGAGAAATTTTTTCAGTTCTTCAATTGAACTGAAATGGATCTGCTTAATCACAGTCGAATCTTTACTTTGACTATCAGTAATACCTATTATCAGATCTTTAGATGTTTTATTAATTTGCTCACCAGCACCACCTTTAAGTGATTGTGACTCGGCTTCATCTATTAACTCTTCTGCAACACGGTCAATTAAAATCTCATTAAACTCTTCAGTAGTTTTAATTAAAGTTGTTGAGGCCAAAAATGCTCTTCGAGTATAAACAAACGTCATTAGGCTAGTTAAATGTTTAAATTGATATCTAATATCATCAAGCTCACCTAATTTATTGGCAATGACAAAGTAGGCCAACGTATGTCGAAACATGTGAGCGGTTAATCTAAACGTATCGCCTTCTTCGTATGGGACACCTCTATTCTCTCCTCTAACTTCTTTGTAGTTAGATTCAAGGCGTTCAAGCTCTGCTATATCATCATCGTCTAGAGTTAAGTCAAAAAGCTCAATGTTTTCACTGTTTTTAACCTCAAATTTTGTGAATCGCCCAGTATCGCTAAAACTAACACTACAGCTACTATGTGAAACCCCGAAAAGACGGTTTCTTTCTAACCCTTCTTTCAAATTGTGTGCTTGACTACTTGTTATATTGGCTCTGCATGAAGAAAGTACAGCTTTTGCCCTTTCTTGCATACCGATCACATATTTTTCGTAAATACCAACACACTCATGTACTTCAGCGTTTGAAAACCATTCCATCTCAACCTTACTGTTGTCGGTTTTGGTCATAATTGCCGTAATGTAATAAATATCATCTTTGTAATTGGCACAGCCAACCTTGCATGTAAGTACTTCGTTATATCTCATACCTGTATAGGCCAAGATATTAATGTATGTGGCTAATTTTAAATCTTCTAATTCTTCGGATAATTGAATGAATTCCTCTTCATTGGGTAAGTTTCTTACATGTTTTGCTATTAGCTCACCTGTATTCATTTTGGGCGGTGGTTCAATGGAGCCTTCATGTAAACTATCTATTAAGCGTGCATTTAATTCTAGCCATCGTTCTATCTTATCCTTAGAGTTTTCAACTATTTTTTCTGCAAACTTCAGAATTTTTTTCATTACTTTAGTAGGAATGACAGGGTGCGAATAAGTGACTGGTCTCGGATGGTGTAACTCGTTTAGTTGGTTAAGCACATCAATAAAAACACTACACACCTTAGGGCCAAAAAGACGAAAGCTTCGTTGCACGTCAAATAGTTTAGTAAATGAGTGTGATTGTCTGTAAATAGCTATTTTCCCGACTTCATATAAATAGTCTTTTATGAGATTCCTAATAACTAAGTCAGATTTGAACTCCAACTCATGAAATGAGTGATAACCTCTTTGTCTTAAGAAGGCTGCAATTAAATTTAGATACGTTACATCATTTTGAAGTGTAGAGATTTTTAGAGGTTTACCGCCTACAACATCACCATGTGTGAGTTTAATTAGTGAATAAATTCGAATTTGATATGCTAATTCATCAACACCTTTAAAATTCACATTTCTTTGCGTTTCTTCATAGCTTATCCAAGTGTCATCGCCAAAGTGAATAGTGCCATGTTTAGCAATATTCAATGCTCTGTTTTCCCACAAAGCAATCGAATTAAAAGCGCTAGTATCATCAACTTTAAAATCTTCTAACACCTGAACCAAAGGTTTTATAGTGATTTGACCTGTATGTGTTTTTACAACAGCGATATCAAGTAGTTTTGTTTTAGTTATCTCTTTGGTCATAGCAAACCTGTGTTTTTCCAATGAGGATGAATACCCTCTGTTCTCAATAATTCTTTTCCATCAATCACAGCTTGAGCATTAAGCTTGGCAATATCAGTTAATATTTCGTTAACTCTATTTTTCAACTGCTCTATGTTTTCCAGTTGCTCTGTTACAGAGTCAAATGTTGCGGCTGAGTTTTCCATATCAGCAACAACAAAATCCCGGTATGACAAAAGTTTCCAAACATGCAATGCGTCAGCAACACAGCGATAGAACGGACACCACAAGCATGCGTTAAAGTCGGCACATGCATGCTCGTTTGTATCTCGCTGGTCTAATAATTTCCTGTTTTGAGATTCGAATGCCACTACTGCGGATTTATCTTTTGAGTTAATGCATGTGCCATTCGGGACTTTTTTACCGTCTTCTGGTGGAGTCTGCAAAATGATTACTTTGTCGGTAACATCGCGAACAAAATAGTCTGCCATTGTTTTTGTCGCTCTGTTGATTGTCATTGCAACATCTTTGTTATCTTGCATTAAATAATGACGCAAGAACGTTTCATAAGAGTGCTTGCCAGCTTTTTGATACCACTTAAATTCTTTGGCAACTTTTCGGTAAATGTAGTTAAGCCCTGATTTTCTGATCTTTTGCGAATTAAATACGATATCACACCCAAGCTCAGTCAATATCCTATCTATAGAGGTCTTGAAACGTGATGCTGTTAATAATTGAATCTTTACTTCTCCAATACTATTTACTTTGGGAAAAACAAAAATTCTTTTTGATAGGTTCTCAATAGAAGGGCGGTAAATAGACGTAAGTCTAGTCGCAGCCTTAATATCAAATATTACTGGTTCGACAACGTCGCCGTATAAGACGCCTTCTTTTTCTAGATCTTCGGCTTTAATTTCAAATTTATGCCATTGAGTTTGATAATTAGCTCGGCGTTTAAATAAACGAAGAGCAGGAGTTTTACTTGAATGTAATGGCGTGTTAAAGAAAAATAAGTCGTCAGTATCAAGCTCTAGCGTAGGAGTTGAATTCCAACCAGTTTTCAATATGACTTTTGCTGCATAAAGTGTAACTTTGTCTTTAATTGTGAGTAAGGTCTCAGAAAGCCCTTTTTCTATGTAATATGCTAATTCTACTACTTCTCTATATGAGTAGAGTTTATCTTGATTCTGAGATAGTTGCTCTTGATGTTGTGCAGTTAATTCGGTGTTGACCGGAAAGCTTTTAATAGTATCTAGACCATAAAACGATAGTAATTTGTCGATAGCGCTCTGATATTGATTACCAACAAAAACCGACAAATCGCCTTGTTTTGATTTTAGTTGAATTGCCTCTCTTATAGCCTTTAGTATCTCACAGTTATTTTCAACAAAAGCATGAACCCCATGACTGGCAATAAGCTTCATTTGTTCATCTGTTAATGATGATGCATTTTCTTTCAATGCTCTAGCCATACTACCTATGTAACCTTTGAGAGTGACGATACCTATGCTCTCGCCATCAATTCGCTTTGTAAAAACTTTATGGTATTCGACTAGGTTTTGATAAAATTTATAGGCATTGTCATATACCCACTCATGCTTCTGCCATTCGGTAGTGTCACTTTCTTTAAGGTAATAGCCCAATGAGTAGGGTAATAAACTTTCCTTTGCGATTTTTTCACCCGTAACAAAGTGGTAAAGGTCCAATGCAGCGTTTAGTAGCAGTAAAAACTGCTGGTTATTTTGAGTTTCTTCTTGGTAATGCTTATAAAGGTATTTAAATCCCTGAAGGCCATTTTCTGCAAACCCTTGAATTCCACGCTCACTAAGCAGCTTAATTATTGGTGATGCTACGCTACCAGCACTATTCAACCACCTTGGAAATGATAAAGTTGAGGATCTAACTCTTGTTGTATTAGCTTCCGAAGCGCTTGCTATCTGATTTTTCAAAAAAGCATCAACTTCATTGCCAAATTTGGATGATATGCTTTGTGCATACCCTATTACTTCGGCTTCAGTTTTAAATTGATTGACTCTAGCTTTACCCCACACATCGGGTAGTATAAATTTTAAAAAAGTACGGAAGTTGTGATTGCATATAAATGATGAAACGAATTCCCTATCCTGTAATGTTGCCAATAATGGCAGTTTGACGCGTTCAGTATTCTTAAAAGTATCATGTAGACAAAGATTTATAATAGCTGTCGCAGTTTTGAGGATATTGTCCCTAATAGAAGAATCTTTGAGGCTTAATTCTGGAAGGACGAGATAGTCCAGATATTTATTTAGTAATTTACGAATCTCTTTTACTTGATGGAATTCAAGTTCGAATAATTTAGTTATGTCGATTGAAGTAGCCCCATTTACTAGCCTAAAAGGAGCGTTGATAGCGTTATCATAAAAATGAAACTTAGCTAAGTTTTCTAAGGCTTCTTCTATACGAGTAGCATAACTAGGTAGCTTGACATCATTTATTTCGTTAATGCAAAAGTATTCCAGTTCTTGCCAAATTTCAAAGTCTGATAGAGCATTTAATCCCGAAGTTTGAATTGATGTCGCAGTATCTGTACTAACCTTATTAAGGGCTAGAGGAAGAGTATGTTGTAAACTGACACAAGCATTCCGCAAGCGACTCATTGAAATAGCAGTGTCGTCATCTGCGCTAATATTGTTTTCTTTGTCATATGCCCTGTTAAATAAAACGTCTAACTGTTTGGCTAGAACAATTGAATGAGGTTTAAATCTAGCAGGAATACGATTGGACTTCCGCGTTTTAACTTGCTGCTGCATCTTCAGCCTCACGCATCAGTAATTCGTCAACATCACCGTAGATATCTTTCACCCACTCTGACATTGCTCCGTATGCATCCACTGCTACACTTTTGGCAAAGTCGATGTAACGTTTGGTTGTTTTAAAACTTTCGTGACTCATCAAGGTCATTAGTGTCTGTCTGATGGAACTCTCCGATTCACCTTTGTCAATTAGGTATTTAGCGACATAAGTAGCAAAGGTAGCGCGTAAGTCATGGAATGTGCGTAATAGTATTTCTAATCCCTGCTTCCTTTGTTCTTTTCTAACTATGGAAATAGTATTCCCCGGTGTATCTTCGCTTATCCGCGATCCTGAACTATTCATAAACAAAGGAAGCGGATGTTCACTATTGTCCATACCATGATTAGTCTCATGTTTGGTACGTCGCTTCATATTTTGAATTGTCAAAGTGTGATTGTACAAAAGCTTCATTAGAACTCGCGCTATTGTTAATCTCACTGGCTTATGTCCTTTTCGTACAATGTTCAATTTTGGAATACGTTTCTCGTTTTCTTTTTCATCAGGATCAAAAAGGTCTTTCTGGTCGATGGCTGAAATCTCAAAAGAACGAAGTCCACCTAGCAAAGCACATTGCAAATAAAGCTTATAAGTCTCTTTTTGAGCCGTATCCGTCTCCAGCAACTGTTTAAGTTCTTTTGGAGAATATGGTTGTAGATCTTTTTCGGGTGAGTCTTCCTTTTGTTTCAATGTATTTGGAATGCTCAAATTACTAACCCACTTCCATAAGCCTCCAGAACGTGTGTTGCTAGTAGGTAATTGAAACAATGAACTTACACTTGATTTAGCTTTCGATTTAATACGTACCTGTTTGTATTCAAGTGAGAAGGGGAGGCTATCTATAGCCCCGCGCTTATGGCTCCATATATAGAATGCTTTAACAGCTCTAATTCGTTCTTGAGCGCTGTTAAAGCTTATGCGTTTAGACTTATCTTTGGTTTCGACTCTTTCACATAAATGTTTGTGATATCTCCACACAGGTAACCTAGAAATATCATCATCTACAGATTGTTTTGAAAGTGGTGCAGCTATTACTTCAAAATAGGATGCATCATCTTTATCCAACCAATCTAAGAAAGCTTTTAAGTGCTTAGCTATACTGCAAACAGACTTAACATCTAATGGCTTTCCCGGTTGGCTGGCATGATAAGCGTCACTAAAAGCCTCATTGTCTATTTGATTCTTTTTGAGACTGAAATGACCTTCAAAGCGGTGCATTAAAAATAAGTTCATTTCTTGGCATTCGGTGAAGCGAGTCGGGTGATATAGCACTGGAAAATTAGGTTCTATTTTATCGTGCCTATATGAGTGAGTTCTGATGCCTTTTTCAGTCTTAATAGGTTGCCCTGATTTATCGAGATGAAAAGACATTCCTTTTCCAAAGTTGACTGATGTTTTAATTATTTTAGTTTTTGTTGTATTTCGAAGTATCATTTTCGTTCACCTTTGATTCTTAGCTAGAGTATGTGTGTAAAAGCTTTTTTGTTCAAGTTTATTAAGGGTATGATAGTATTATATCAATTCGGGGGTGTTGCTTGATGAGAGTCAGAATTTAACAGCCTCACAGTTGAAAACGATCATCACGCGCTGCGGGGCGGGCACTAAATTGATTTGTTCGGGGAATCTGGCGCAAATAGACAGTAACTATCTGACCCCAGTGACATCGGGTTTGACCTATATCGTTGAGCGCTTTAAGCATTTTGAGGGCAGTGCCACCGTAAATCTAAACGGTGTGGTGCGCAGTCGCCTTGCTTCATTTGCTGAAGAAAACCTCTAAGCATACAAGCTAATTCACTGTGTATGTGGCTAATTTCTGCCATATATTCAGTGAATTGTTAGGTATTTATGTCTAAACTGGGTAAATACGTTAAATAGCGGGTAAATTGCAGCCTAATTCATTCTTTTGTATTGGTTCTGCAAGCAGTTAAGACAAACTAGGGCAAATAAATGAGGTCAGCACGTATTCTTGTTGTCGATGATGACGAGTTAAATCGGGTGGTTTTGGAGAAAACGCTGAGCCCCAAGCACAAAGTGTTTGGTGTCGAAAGTGCTGAGGCCATGTTTGAGTGGTTAGCGACCAACAGTGTTGATCTGATCTTGCTGGACATCGTCATGCCCGGTATGGATGGTTACGAAGCGCTGCGTAAGCTTAAGCATGATGAGCGCACACAGCCTATTCCTGTCATTATCATTTCCGCCAATGATTCTCTCGTTGATGAAGCCAAAGGCCTTGAGCTCGGAGCCATGGACTACATAACCAAACCCTTTGGTAGTGCCATAGTGCGCGCGCGCGTTAAAAACCAGCTGACTATCAAGCAAAAGAACGACCTATTAGAGATGCTGGCCAGTATCGATGGCTTAACCGAAATCCCCAACCGCCGTTATTTTGATGAACAGCTCTCGCGGGAGTGGCGGCGTAGTGTCCGTGCTGGGCTGCCGTTGTCTGTGGTGCTCATTGATATTGACTTTTTTAAACGCTACAACGATCACTATGGCCACCAACGCGGTGATGAGTGTTTGAAGAAAGTGGCTTCAACCTTGGTGGCCAATTGTCAACGTGGTAGTGACTTCGTCGCTCGCTATGGCGGTGAAGAATTTGCTGCTGTGCTGCCAGGGAGTGAAGAGGGGACGGCCATGGCGTTGGCACAAAAGCTAAAACGCGTTATAGAAGAGCTTAACGTGGCGCATATAGACTCGCCTGTTGCTGACCATGTCACTCTCAGTATAGGGGTGTCCACCTATCCAGGTTTTGGTGACGCGCAATCGGAATCACAGCTTATTGAGCGCGCTGACAAGGGTCTTTATAAAGCGAAGCAACAAGGGCGCAACACCATTGTATTTTTCGCATAAGAAAAGCCACCCCTGTGGGTGGCTGAACGTTTATAGCTTATTGATAAGCGCTTGGTAGGCGCTGTCACCTACACTGACTAAGGCGCCATCAGCAAAAACCAAAGGAGTGCATTCGTCCTTTGAGATTTTGCCATCAGACTTTTTACTTTGCGTGGCGTAAAATAACACTTGGTAGTTGTCTTGTTGATGACGGAAAGATTCACTGAAATCTGGCGTTCCCAAAGAATTTTTCACTTGCGCAAACCCCGTACCTAGCTGCAAGTCAGCAATATATGTGCGGTTGTCTTTTTGTTGCTGCTGCCAATCACTGCCAGCCCAGCGAGCATCAGCATCGCCATCATTCACTGAGACAACACAGCCTCCCAGTAAAGGAAGGGCGACTAAAGCGGCAATAAGTGTTTTTTTCATTGTTATATCCGTTATTAAGTATTGTTAACACCTAGGTAAGATAACAAATTTAATGCCAATATTTATTTGTCTTTATTATCATTAGGTTATTAAATTATCAAGGTGTCTCTTAGGCCTAGAAACCCATAGTTTAGTGAATCTAACTAACCTGATTGCGGATTTCACCATTGGCAAACCCAATAATATTCTTCGCCAATTGTTCAATGAGGCGGTCGCGGGCTTGGCGAGAGGCCCAAGCAATGTGTGGCGTTAACAATAAGTTATGGCCTTGATAGGCAATTAATGGATTATCTGCGGTGGCAGGTTCACGTGTAAGCACATCTAACGCCGCACCGGCTATATCACCTTGCTCTAGGGCCGCAACGAGCGCTTGTTCATCAATAATAGGGCCACGAGCTGTATTGATGAGCACTGCACTTGGTTTCATTAAAGCGAATGCGTCGGCGTTAAATAGTTGCTGAGTCTGTGGCGTTAAAGGGCTATGAATAGAGACCACATCAGCGTTTTGCAGTGCTTGTTCAAAGCTAACCCGTCCTTCTCGTACTGGCTGTCCTTTACGCTCCGCAACAATGACCTTCATAGCGAAGGCTTCTGCAACGCGCGCCACCGCCTGACCTAACTCGCCATAGCCGATGATAGCAAGGGTTTTATCGGCAAGCTCCTCAATGGCATAATCCAAGCGACAAAACATATCACTTTGTTGCCACGCACCGTGATGGCAGTCATTAATGTAGCGATGAATGTTACCTAATAAGGCGTTGAGTAGGGCGAAGGTGTGCTGCACCACCGAGGCGGTAGAGTAGCCAGCAACATTACATACTGTGATGCCTTGCTCGGCAGCGGCTTGTAAGTCGATATTGTTGGTGCCGGTGGCAGCAACGCAAATCAATTTAAGCTTGGGTAGCGATTGCATGTGCTCAGCATTTATCACTACTTTATTGCTAATAATAACCTCGGCATCTTGGCAACGAGTAACAACGGACTGCGGCTCAGTTAGCTCATAAGAGTGGAAGTCTCCGAGTTGCTCCAGTGGGGCTAAGCTATTGTCACCTAAAGTTTTTGCATCAAGTAGTACTATGTTCATAACTCTCTTCTCTCATTTGGCCAGTTAGACAAAGTAGGCGTTAAAATACGGTGGTTTAGCACTAGTCTTTCATGGTGACCTGGCGGACGCAAAAAAAAACATTGACCTTGGAGTTAACACTAAGGTCTACAATCAGTAACAGTTAAATAACTGCGAGAAAAACTAATGCGAATTTCAGAGTTAGCAAAAAAGGTGGACATGAGTCCCGATACGCTTCGTTACTACGAACAGCAAGGGCTATTACAGCCGCCTAATCGCACTGCAGCAGGATACCGGGATTATACGCACGCCCATTTAGCGCAATTAAACTTTATTCGTCGCGCTAAAGACGTCGGCTTTAGTTTGCAAGAAATCTCTGAGTTATTGAAGATTAACTTTGAGAAACAGCAGCATAGCTGTCATGAAGTGAAGCAACTTACGCTGCGTAAAAAGGCACTTGTGGCAGAGCGTATCGCTGAGTTGCAACGCTTTTATGCCTCTCTTTCACAATTGGCGGAGCAGTGTTGTGGCACAGAGTTACCGGCAGAGCATTGTTCAATTTTGACCGCATTGGAGGACGTTGATGGACTTACTAACTAATTTTTGGCAACTGTTTGTGCTATCTGCACCTTGGCTGATGCTGGGGCTGTTTTTAGCTGGGCTCATCAATGTATACCTTCCTGCTAACTTTTTGCAACGCCACCTTGGTAAAGAAGGCTTTTGGACAACTGTGAAAGCGGCTTTTATTGGCGCTCCCATGCCATTATGTTCTTGTGGTGTGATCCCTGCTGCCGTTGGGCTCAGACGGGCAGGCGCTTCGAAAAGTGCGACTACGTCCTTTTTAGTCTCCACGCCTGAAACTGGTGTCGACTCAGTGTCCGTATCCTATGTCTTACTGGGCCCTTTTATGGCTATTATTCGTCCTATTGCCGCAATTACCAGTGCCATTACCGCAGGTGTGCTAGTAGGTAAAGAGTCTAAGCCCGAGGCAACCCCAACACAGCCATCGTCGCCGAGTTGCTGCGCCGAAAAAACGCCACAGCCGAGCACTTCATGTTGCACCAATAAGCAACAAGCGCCAGCATCCCAAGCTCCCACGCAGGCACAACAGCCTGATAATACAGCGCCGGCCTCATGCTGCAGTAGCCGCTCTAAAGCTACAAAAGAGCCCAGTTTCATGGCTAAGTTTAAGCAAGCGGTGCACTTTAGTACCACGAAACTGTTAAACGATACCGCCATGTGGTTAATGATTGGTCTGTTTTTCGCGGCGTTAGTGCAAACTTATGTGCCTGCTTCTTACTTAAGCCAGTGGGGCAGCGGATTATTGGCGATGACGGTGATGGTGCTTATCAGTATTCCAATGTACATTTGTGCCACGGCATCTACGCCAGTTGCCGCTGGACTGCTCATTGCTGGAGTATCGCCAGGCGCGGTATTGGTATTTATGCTAGCAGGACCTGCGACTAACATTGCCACACTCGGTGTTGTTGGTAAGGAGTTAGGCAAGCGCGCGATTGTTGCCTATCTCAGTGCTGTCATTGGTGTAGCCTTAGCATTTGGGTATTTAACGGATTGGCTAGTGGTACGGTTCGGCTTTGCAGTGAGCCCTTTAGTTGGGCATCAGCACGAGCTTATGGCACCGTGGTTATCGCAAAGCTTAGCCGTGATTTTACTGCTGTTGTTATTACGCTTGGTATGGCTGAAATTGCGCGCATGGCAAGCACCTGCGCAGCACCATGATAATGCATAAAGGGTTGTATCCCTTACTGGTAAGAGTTGATAAACTTAGCGAATACGTAAATGGCGCGATACAATAAGCGCCGTTTTTTTGCCTGTGGTAATAAGGTGTAATCGTGGATAAGTATGCAGACATAAGACCCTATAATGACGACGAAGTAGCAGATGCTGTTGCCCGGTTGGTAGCAGATAATGACTTTGTTGATTTGATAGCGAAGCATAATTTGCCCGGTTGGCTTGCCGGTATGCGCTTTCTATCTCGCCCGTTGGTGCGTGCGAGCCTGAAACGTAAGTGGGGCCAAGTAAACTCAGTACGCCAGGTCCAGCTTGAAGTTGTGCATTATCTTGAGCGCATCATCCATAACACCACCTCTGAGGTCACCTATTCAGGGCTAGACAAGCTCGATAAAAACCAAGCATATCTGTTTATCTCCAATCACCGTGATATCGTGCTTGATCCCGCGTTGGTGAATTTTGGCTTGCACCAACATGATATGAATACCGTGCGTATTGCCATTGGAGATAATCTGTTACAGATCCCATACATCACTGAGCTGATGCGCTTAAACAAAAGTTTTATTGTAAAACGCTCGGCAAAAGCACCGAAAGAAATGCTTAAAGCGTTATCACAGCTCTCAGCCTATATTTATGACTCGTTGCAGGATGGCCACAGTATTTGGATAGCCCAGCGCGAAGGGCGTACCAAAGACGGTTTTGATCAAACCGATCCGGCGTTATTAAAAATGTTGCAATTGAATGGGCGCAAGCAAAAGAAAGAGTTTGCCGAGTATGTACGTGAGCTAAAAATTGTGCCGGTGTCCATTTCTTATCAATATGAACCGTGTGCGATATCCAAAGCGAAGGAGCTCTATCATAAAAAGCACCACGGCGAGTATATAAAATCTGCCGGTGAGGATATCAGTAGTATAGTGGAGGGCTTTACGACCAATAAAGGCCATGTCCACCTCGCTTTTGGTCAACCGGTGCAAAGTGGCTGTGATACCCCAGAGGATCTTGCAAAAACCATCGATAAGCAGATTGTTGAATCTTTTTATTTGCACCCAGGCAATTACATTGCCGCTAAGCACGGTGATGCGGTAGTTGATTCCGAGTCCGTTGATGTGAAGGAGTTTGATGAGCGTATGCGTGCGATTCCCGAAGAGCTACGCGATCTCGTTACGGCCTTGTATGCGCGCCCAGTACTGCGCAAGGAAGAAATGGATACCTAGGCTGGTAATTCAGAGTCTTTGGCATTAACGTTATACCTAGGGTTGGTTTTTAATACACACCAAGGGTAACAAAGGCTAGGGTAGTCAATGCGCTCGGCGTTATGCGCTGCAAGCAGCATTGGACCATGGCCTAATCACACTGGGTAGAGCGTACATGCAGCAGCTGGAAATCTTTTCTATTGATAGCCCCTGCAAAGGGGTATGCCAGGTCAATAACCGTGGTTATTGCCTAGGCTGCTTTCGTTCTCGTGATGAGCGTTTTATGTGGAACCAACTCAGTGATGAGCAAAAACGTCACGTTAACCTACTTTGTCATCAGCGCTATAAGCGAGCAATGCAGCGTAAGCAACAACAGGGTGATATCAACACACCTGATGCGGGGCAGGGAGAGCTTGATTTATAAGCCGTGCTTTTGTTTCAGGTAGTCAACAACGCCATTTTGTTTAAGGGTGTTTAACACCTCAAGTAACTCAGGGATCAACGCCTCATGGCGTTTATGCACATAGTGGTAGCTGTAGTAATCGTTAAGATGCTGGCGATGATAGCTGGGGTTGCTATGGCTGTCGAAAGCCTGTTTGAGGTGAAAGTCTAAGATGGCAATGCCATCAACTTGTCGCTGAGCTAAGAGATTTAATTGCGCCGAGACGCTTTTTAGGCTTAGCCGCCGACCTTGGTAATTCTGGCTGTCGAGATATTGTTCGGCTACCGGGTAACCGCTGCGCAGCACCACGCTATTGAGATCGTTCAGTTGGCACTCGGCGCAGCGCGTAAGCATGATTAACTCAAACTTAAACAATGGAAAATCAACGCGAACCAAATTAGCGTAACGAGATTCAATTGCAGCAATGCGCCCTAATTGCCCGTCTAAAGTTCCTTCGTCGGCAGCGCGTAACGCTTGTGGCTGGTCAAACTCTATCAACTCAAGCTGATATCCAAGCTGATCATAGGCTAAATCCATAAGTTCAATAACATAGCGAGCTTGTGGCGTATCAACAGGCTTGTTAAAGGTCATGTTAGATGATGCATAGGCGCCAACAGACGCACTCAGCAGCCATAGCGAAGTAACATAGAGGATGGTGCGTTGTAACAAGGTTGAGTTAAGCATGCTATACCATAGTTTATGCGTGGCACTTCCTTGTTTTGCAATTGGGCTTACTCCGTTACCCATGTAAAATACGCGTTAAATTTCGCCACCATTCTAGGGAAGTTAGTTAGGTTTTTCTAGCACTTGTCGCAACTAAGCAACAAACTATCTACTTTTGCCCTAGGTCGGATTTGGTATAGTATAGTCAGGATATGAACACCAACCTGAGTGTAACTGCGATGAGTTTCAATTTGTGCCTACTGCCTCGCGAAGAAAAGTACCGTATTCAGCTAGACTACGAGGCCTCATTTTGGGCTTACCAAATAGTGCGCGGTAAAAATGCCCGCGACAAAGTTTATGAGGCGATTAATATTCGTCCTGTCTCTGAGCAAAATTATCTCAAGCAACAGTTTGAACATTATTTGGCATTGATGAGTGCATCGCGATGAGCGACGTTGATGTGCAGCGCCTTGCTGACATCGCCACCCCATTAGTTAACAAGTTTTATCAGGCTTATGGGGCTCGAGGTCGTGCCTCTAAGGCAGACCAGGTTTGGGTAGCCAGAGCCGATAGTGGCATCATTGGTGCAGCACGGTTGCTGCACTTGTCGGGGAACTTGCTACTCGTTGGCGTGTTTATTGCCCCACCGTGGCGGCAAAACGGGGTTGCTCGGGAGTTAATCAGTACTGTGTGCCAACACCAAAAGCAGCCCGTTTTTAGTTTTATTTACGCCCATTTAGCCGCTTTTTACCTCAGCTTAGGGTTTCAGCCCGAGCCCGATTTGCCCGACGAATTACAACAGCGATTTAATGCCTATCAGCGCCAAGGACGCGATATCTTGGCATATTGCCTGAATCGAGGAAACCATGCTTAGAGCTTTGCTAGTGTGTTGCTGCTTCTTTGCGTGTGCAGTGAGTGCCAAAGTACAACGACTGTCGCCGAATGAAGGGCTGTCGCAAAGCTATGTCAGTAATATGTTGATCGATAAATACGGCTATTTGTGGTTGGGCACCGAAAGCGGTTTGAATCGCTACGATGGTTATCAGGTCATTGCTGTGGCCGGAGACAACGGCGAGCTTGATGAGGCGATGATCGACGCTCTCTATCAAGACCAACAAGGTCATATTTGGATAGCCTCATTACTCGCTGGGTTACATCGTTTTGACCCTGATACCGGGCGCACCGAGCAAGTGCTGGGGCCGCCACAGAGCGACGACGTTACATTCGCTAAAGCGGTATTTACTATGCTGGCTATTGGCCCCAATGAGCTTTGGCTTGGTCGTGGTGAGGATGTGGCGAGCCTGAATATAGAGACCGGCGAAGTTACCTCATTGTTCACGCTGGAGAGTAAAGATGAGCGCTCTTTAGTAAGGCAGATGTTTAAATTCGGCGAGCAGGTCTATGTCGGTACTAGCTCGGGTGCCTATATCTATGATTTGCAGACTAAGAAAGTCCGTTCTTTGGCACACCTTCCCGCAGGCATCAGTGGGATTCACCGTAATAATGTGAAGTCTTTCGCGGTGATAGACGCTGAACATTTGTTGGTTGGCACGGTAAAAGGTCTGTATCAGCTTGATATTAACGCCGATGGTTCGCTCGCCGCTGATGCACATTCGCCTGCTAGCGAAATGTTAATAGCTGACTTGAATATATGGCAAATGCAGGTGTTAGGCGAAGACACCGTACTGTTGGCCACTGATAAAGGCTTATTTGAATTTAATATTTCCACCCGAGCTCTGCGTAAACGTCGCCAACTTATCGACAGCGAGTACAGTTTGTCAGACGCCAGTATTATCGCTATGCAAGAGACGCCGCAAGGGGATTTGTGGGTGGGAACCAAAAGTGATGGCGCCTTCTTTTTACCGAAAAAGCATTTTCAATTTGATAATCTAACAGCACAGAATTTACGTGGTGAGGGCCTGTCGCACCACAATATTTGGGCATCCACCGTGGTCGATAATACCCTTTATTTGGGGACTCACAATGGCCTTACTATTGTCGATACACAGCACAATAGCAGCCAAATTTTGTACAAAAACTATTTGAGCGATCAGCTTGATAATGCCTTTAGTATTTACAGGCTCATTCCTTTTGCTGATCAGTTACTGTTAAATACTACACGAGGCTTATTCTATTTCGATATTGATAGTACTGAGCTACATCGTGTTATTGCTACCAACAATGATCAGCAACAGTATTTGCAAGGCTGGTTACATGGCCTATACAAAACCCCAGATAACCGCGTATATGGAGTGAACCAAGACCAAGGATTCTTCTATTTCGACTTAGATACGAAAGTGCTCACGCCGCTGCACGGCGACCTTGATGAGTTTGACCCGTTCCTTGCGCTCGGCTTCAACAAACCACTGCCTGATAAGCCGAACCAACCCTTATTTTACAGTGGTGGTCAGTTGTTACGCCTTGATAGCGAGCAGCAAAAATTACAGCTGCTCTACGAAGTACCTCAGTCCCATGAAAACTTGGCGGTGAATCTCAACAGCTATGTCGTCGACCATCAAAATGTTTTGTGGCTATCGTTTTCTAACTTTGGACTAGTGGCGCTGGATGCGCGCACATTCGAGCTGATTAAACGCATCGATTTACAGAAACTAGGGCTGGGGACCTTAATGTATGATTTGGTGCTGGATGAGCATGGCATGATTTGGATGAGTAGCCACAAAGGTGTTTGGCGTTTTAATCCATTGACTGAGCACTTTCAGCAATATACCACCGAAGAAGGATTGGCCACGAATGAGTTTAATGGCGGCTCTTTTAGCCGTTTTGATGATGGTCGAGTGGTGTATGGTTCCGTTAAAGGCGCAACACTTTTTTACCCACAGCAGAACCAGCCGCAGCGAGCGTTACTTAAGCGCGTCAATATTACTTCCGCGCAGCTCGCCTATCGGGAGTTAGATAAACAACTTAGCCCGTTAGAGCGAGTGCATCTAGAGCATGATGATATCGGCTTAGAGGTGTCTTTTGCGGCAATGATATATAACTATCAAGACCGTATTATTTTTCAATATCAGCTTGGCGACAGTCCCAAAGCACATACCAAAGATAATAACCGGGTGGTATTTTCAAAGCTTAACCCAGGTTTGCATACTCTCAAGGTGTGGGCACAGGACCCATTCACAGGCGAATTTACTGATCCCGCGCAGCTGCAAATCAAGGTCGATTATCCGCCTTGGAGCTCACCTTTTTACCTGACTTTATATGTACTGCTGGGGGCGACCCTGGTGGGCTTGTGGCTGTACCGCCGTAATCAGATTCAGCGTATGATTATTGCTGCCCACAATGAGAGTAAAGAGTCAGAAGCTCGGCTGAAACTCGCCTTGGACGGCAGTCACTCTGGGGTATGGGATTGGCGACAAGAGGGGAGCCAAATATACCAACCGCGTCTGCGCGAGGAACTGGGTTATGACTACGATAGCTGCCACTTAGATGATTATCTGGCACTTATTCATCCTGATGAGCGGCAAAAATTCCGTATTGAGTGGTTAGAGTTCTTGTCCACAGATAAGGGTTACTTCAACTGTGTGTATCGCCTGCGTCACAGCAACGGTTTATGGCGCTGGTATAAGGACTTTGGCAAAGTCATGGCGTGGCAAGACGATTTGCCTATGCAAGTTGCTGGTACCTATACCAATATGACCCGGGAGTTGGTATTTGAAGAAAATGCACGGCTATTTGGTGCAGCGTTTGAGCAAACCAGTGATTGGGTGATTATTCTTGATCATAAATTGCGTATCCGTGCCACTAACCAAGCGTTACGGGAGCATTTTAACTATTCACCAAGTACACGCTCAAGTCGACACCTCACTCTTGGGTTGAGCAAAAATACCCGTATTAACTACTTACGTATCTTGAATGACCTCAATGTGGGTGAGCATTATCAGAGTGAGGAAGTTGTCATTATTAAAAACGGTGAGCAGGTACCGGTACTATTGAAAATGAGTGCGGTGGCAGATGCTGAGCACCACCTCACCAGCTATATCATTATCCTTACCGATATCAGCGCGCCTAAAAACGCTCTCGCCAGTAAGCGTGAGCATGCCCATTACGATAGTTTAACGGGCTTGCCTAATCGGGCTCTTTTTATGGACCGAGTGGAACATGCGCTGGAGCAATCAGCGCGGCAACAAAACCAGTGTGCATTAGTGCTGATTAATATTGCCAATCTTAATAAAATCAATAGTGCGCGTGGCTTCGAAAGTGGTGATCAGCTGTTACTTAGCCTCGCTTATAGGCTACAGCGTACGGTGCGTTCGCAAGACAGTCTAGGGCGTGCGAGTGGTGATGAGTTTGCATTGCTGTTGGAGAATATGGACGATGTCGAACACATCGTCACTGTGTGTAAAAAAGTACGCGATGTATTAACTCAGCCGTTCAAGCAGCGGGTAATGGAACCGCTGGTTGAGGTTAGCCTTGGGATCGCGCTTTTCCCACAAGACGCGCAACGCAGTGACGAGTTATTAAAGTGTGCTGATTTGGCGATGTATCAGGCAAAGCGTCTAACCGGGAGCCACTGTCAGTTCTTTAAGCCGGAAATGAACGCCTATGTGCAACGGCGTATAGACACCGAAAAAGCAGTGGCATCTGCTTACGAGCAGTGTGAGTTCGTCAATCAGTATCAAGCCATTTTTGCAGCGCAGAGTCAGCAAGTTATCGGCTTTGAGGTGTTATTACGCTGGCAAAAGCAGCAGCAATTACTTGCTCCTGACGAATTTTTAGTTCATGTGCGCAAGCCCGAACTATGGTCTAAGTTATTTTTACAAACCCTAGAGCGAGCGATACTAGAGAGTCAGCTTTGGTTGCGCCAGCGTCATGACCTGACTATAAACATGAACCTGTCCGGGCGCGAGTTTAGCCAACCTGGGTGTACCGGCGATATTACTCACCTGCTGCGCAGTTTTAACTTTCCCCTCGCGCAGCTGATGTTGGAGATACATGTGAATGATTGGCTGCAGTTAGACGAGCAAGCCAAACAAGCATTGCAAATGCTTCAGCAAGAGGGTGTAAAAATAGCTCTGCAGGTCAATCGTGGTGATGACTTTTGTGTCCCTGAACTGTGTGGTGATACGCTCAGCGCAGTGAAGTTAGGTCCGCAGTTAGTTGCTGAAATTTGTATGGATATGTCGGTGCAAGCTAAAGTCACTCGTTTTCTCAAGGTGGTTAACGCCTTGGAGCTGACCGTAATTGCCGTTGGCGTGGAAACTGAGCGCCAAGCACAGCTGATGCGTGACATCGGCTGTGCCGCGATACAAGGGTTTCACATGCAGCGCCCAGCCTTGGGCGACAGCATTGCTAGTTTGCTTAAGTAACCGCAGCTAATTTAGGTGATGCCCACAATGTGGGCAAAAGCGCTTTAAAGGATGTTTTTCCCGTACTTGTTGCTCTATTTGCGCGCACTCTTGCTTGCTCAGACCCAGCTCTACTCTTAGTTCATCGAGATGTTCACGATCATCAACACAAATCACTCCGTCTTCCATCAGTTGGTAAGCTGTTTCGCTGTATCTATCACGACGTTGGCGCAGTTGGTCGGAAAAGCTAGATGCCAATAAACCAGTGGGAATGGCCACCATCCCCATACTTAAAATGGTAATGATGCCACCGAATACCTTGCCTAACCCGGTGATCGGCACGACATCGCCATACCCTACGGTCGTCAGGGTGATCAACGCCCACCACATGGCCTTGGGAATAGAGCCAAACTTATCGGGTTGGACATCATGTTCCAATAAGTAAATGCCACTGGCGGCGACGATTAAAATCACCGCCATAATAGAGAAGGCCGCAAACAAAGAGCCACTTTCTTCTCGAATGGTTTGCAGCAGCAACTGCATGGCCCGCGAGTAGCGTGTGAGTTTGAAGATACGCAGCAGTCGTAAAACCCGCAAAAAGCGCAAGTCGAAGGACACAAAGAACACCAGTAGAGAGGGCAGAATAGCCAACAAATCGATAATCGCCATGGGCGAGCAAAGGTAGCGCAGGCGCCGTTGCGTATCACTCAAAGTGCTGTTCTCAAAGCGCTCCAAATCAACACTAGTCCACAACCGAGCTAAATACTCAAGGGTAAAAATGCTCACCGATATAAGCTCAAAATAAGCGAAAAAGCCAATGTGCTGTTTAGCAACACTGGGCACCGACTCAATAACAATAGCAATGACATTGGCGAGGATCAGTGCCACTAAAATAGCGTCAAAGGCGTAGCCGTAATGGCGTACCCGGCCCCGAGATTCAAATACTTGCGCTAAGGTATTTCTTATTCTTATCATCGTTTCTCATTCATTATTCAGCGGCAAGATCATCTCTATCGTGCCTTCTTCAAAGTCGCGACGCACGGTAAATCCGAGCTTGCGTGCCAACTCAATCATTCCGGTGTTCTCCCACAAGGTGGTCCCTTGAACGCTGGCAACCCCTTGCTCTTTACAGTAATCAATGGCCGCTTGTAGGAGCAGCCGGCCTAGGCCCAAACCTTGATACTGCGAGCCAATGACAATGGCAAACTCCGCTATGGCATTATCTGGGTCCATAAGTACCCGTGATACACCTAAAGTGCAGTCTTTAGCATGGTGTTTACGGGTGACAATAAACGCCATTTCTCTGTCGTAGTCTATCTGAGTCATTTTCGCTAATTGTTCATGGCTAAAATGGGGCATTTCGCCAAAAAAACGGCGATAACGATCCTCTTTCGACAAAGATTCATCAAACTCACGGTGTGCTTGCTCATCTTCGGGGCGGATAGGGCGTAGTAAGGCTTTAGAGCCGTCTTTGAGTGTCACCGAGCGCTCCCATTCTTTAGGGTAGGGGCGAATGGCCAAACGCTTACGATGCGCTAGGCGTTGATAGTGACTGATTTCAATACAAGCATCGAGCACCAAAAACTGGCCTTGGGTGGCAAGCAGTGGGTTTAGCTCCAAGTGATGAATATCCGGTTGATCGATTATCAGTTGTGACACCCGAGTGAGCAGTGCACAGAGTCGATACTTATCCACTTTTTCTGGTAGCGTCCGCTCCTTGAGTACGCCTTTATCTTGGGCGCTGGCAATCAGGTACTTGGCCAAATTCATGTTTAACGGCGGCAGAGCGACTGCCGCTTGTGAAAAATCAAGGGCGCTCCCGGCTTCACCTAGCAGGATCACTGGCCCAAATTGGGGATCGGTTTTAATGGCAATGCGCAGCTCATGAGTACCGGCGCGCGGCACCATAGGTTGGATGGAAAAGCCATGAATATTTGCCTGTGGGTAGGTTTGCTTGATACGCAGCAAGATAGCAAACGCGGCTTGCTCAACCTCATGTGCATCATTGAGGTTGAGCAGTACGCCTCCGACCTCAGATTTGCTAGCAATGTCAGGGCTAATCAGCTTTAACACCACCGGAAAGCCACATTCGCTGGCCACCTCAGCAGCTTCGCTGGGAGTGGTGGCAATATGGGTAGTCACCGTATCAATACCATAATAGGCCAACAAAGGTGCCGCTTGATGAGTACTGAGGTAGGTTTCACCGCGACTTAAATGAGCATCAATAGCACTTTGGGTATCTTGGGCGTTAATTGCTAACTCATCAACGATGGATTCAGGGGTTTGCGTTAAGTGCTTTTGGTTACGGCGATAGTTAATTAGGTGCATATATGCGCCCACTGCGCCCTCTGGTGTGCGGTAGGTGGGAATGCCCCCTTGAGCGCATATCTTGCGCGCTTCATAGGCGGCATTTTCACCCATAAAATTGGTCATCACAAAAGGACGACGACGGCTATCGACTTGGGCCACGGTATCGACAATGATTTTCGCATACTCAGTACTCGGCGCCAGTGCAGAAGGAGTGTGAATAATTAATAAGTTCTCCACTTCTTTGGCTTCGAGCAATATTTTCAAGGCTTGTTGGTAGCGTCCCGGGTCGGAGTCGCCGAAAATATCCACCGGGTTAGCGGCTGCTTCTGATTGTGGGATCACCGCATTGAGCGCCGCCAAGGTCTCGTCACTGAGCTCACAGAGTTTACCGGAGCTCTGCAGCAGGCTGTCCACAGCCATTACCGCCGGGCCGCCGCCATTGGTAAGAATACACAGCGGTTCGACTTTAAGCAGTTTAGGGTGCAGCGCCAGGGTTTGCGTGGCGGCAAATAGCTCGCGTAAATCAGCAACTCTGAGCATACCGGCACGCTGAATAAGGGCATCGTATACCGCATCTGAGCTAGTATTGCCGCCGGTGTGAGCGAAAGCAGCTTGGGCGCCGGCCTCGGTACGTCCGGTTTTGATAACAATCACCGGTTTACTAAAAGCGGCAGCACGCGCCGCAGAAATAAAGCCACGAATGTCTTTGAGGTTATCAATGTAAAGTAATACCGCTTTAGTGCGCGCGTCGCGACCGAGAAAGTCAAGTAGCTCGCCAAAATCGATATCGAGGCAATCCCCGACAGAGACAAAGTAAGAAAAGCCAATATCTTTGTGTTCGGCCCAGTCTAAAATGGTTGAGCACACCGCTGCCGATTGGGAGATAAAAGCGAGCCTCCCCGGACGGGTGACAGTGTGTGAAAAGCTGGCGTTAACGCCTAAATGGGGGATCATCAATCCCAAGCAATTGGGCCCCAGTAAATTCATTCCCAGCGCCTTACAATGCTGCGTGAGGCTGTGTTTTTGCTCGCTGCTAAGCCCTGCGGCGATAATAATAACGTTGCGGCATTGGCGAGCGGCTAATTCACTAAGTAAGCCCGCAATGGTCTGTTTATTGGTGCAGATCACCGCGAGACTGGGTGTTTGTGGCAGACTGGCAATATCGGCATAGGCCAGTACCCCATGTACCGCTTCATATTTCGGTGTGACTGGCATTATGGGGCCATTGAAGCCCCCTTGTAGCAAGTTACGCATCACGATGTAACCAGGGCGCGAAGGGTTATTAGAGGCGCCAATAACGGCAATCGATTGGGGGTTGAAGAACTGACTAATGCGTTTTACGCTCATAGCTCACTCTTTTTGGTACACTGATCACTGAAATATACTCTCACACTTGCTGCAAAAGGAAAGCACCAATGCACAAAAGTATAACGCACATCAATATATTACCGGCATTTTTGTTGGCTTTGGGGCTGGCCTCAATTGGCTTTTTGCTACACAGCGCCATAGTGCAATTTAAAGCCATGGACAGAACGGTCACGGTTAAAGGTTTGGCCGAGCAGCAAGTGCCTGCCGATACCGCCATTTGGCCCATTGCCTTTACCGAGGCGGGGGATAAACTCGATGATGTGATGGCGGCGGTGGAGAAAAAGCAAGCGGCAGTGGTGGCCTTTTTAAAACTGCACGGTTTCAGTGATGAAGAAATATCCCTCGGCCAGGTTGCGGTGGTAGATAAGAAAGCTCAGCAATATGGTCCAGAGCAAGTGGGGTTAAGGTACTTGGTGACAGCGAATATGTCGGTGTACAGCCAAGACCCCGAAAAAGTTCGTCATGCGAGCAGTCAGATCAGTGAACTGGCGAAGCAAGGAATTGCTGTCAGTGGCGATAGCTACAGCAATCGTATTGAGTATTTATTCACGAGCTTGAATGACTTAAAACCGCAGATGATTGAACAGGCAACTCATAATGCCCGTGAAGTGGCGACTAAATTTGCCCATGATTCGCAATCAACGCTCGGCAAAATTAAGTCGGCGCGCCAAGGCCAATTTAGCATTAGCAGCCGCGATTCCAACTCGCCGCATTTAAAAAAGGTCAGGGTGGTGAGCACCATTGAGTATTACTTGGTGGATTAGCCCCAAGGCAGCGGGCTTTAGTGCGAACATAAAAAAGCCGTAACAAACTTTTTGCTTGTTACGGCTACTGTTTCTCTTGCCTTATGCCTGCTTGCTAGCGACCCAGTCGGCAACCATTTCTTCAAGTAGGTTCAGTGGTACTGGGCCATTTTTAAGCACGATATTGTGGTATTCACGAATATCGAATTTATCACCTAGCGCCTTTTTAGCTTGCTCACGCAGCTCAACGATTTTCAGCATACCAATCTTATAAGCGGTGGCTTGTGATGGCATAACGATATGACGCTCTACCATTTTCACTGCGTCCGAAGTTGCATTAGGGGTGTTATTGACGTAGTAGTCGATACCCTGTTGACGCGTCCAACGTTTAGCATGGATACCGGTATCTACAACCAAACGGCATGCGCGCCAAAGTTCCATCGCTAAACGGCCAAAGTCAGAGTAAGGGTCTTGATACAGCCCCATTTCTTTTGGCAGCAGCTCTGAGTAAAGTCCCCAGCCTTCGGTGTAAGCGGTAAAACGCCCGTATTTACGGAAGTTAGGCACGCCTTCGAGCTCTTGGGCAATGGCGATTTGCATGTGGTGGCCTGGGATCCCCTCGTGATAAGCCAAGGCTTCCAATTGGTAGGTGGGCATGGCTTCCATGTCATACAAGTTAGCGTAGTAGACACCTGGGCGTGAGCCATCGGGAGCCGGCTGTTGATAGAAGGCTTTACCCGCTGACTTTTCGCGGAATGCTTCAACACGTTTTACTTTTAGTCCGGCTTCAGGTTTTACTAAGAACAGCTCATCGAGGCGTCCCTTCATATCATCAATCACACGGATAGCTTCATTTAGGTATGCTTCGCGACCGGCTTCGGTATCGGGGTAATAGAACTGCTCATCGGTTTTCATAAACTCCATGAACGCTTTTAAATCGCCCTCGAAGCCGACTTTTTCTTTGATGGCGCGCATTTCATCATGAATACGCTGTACTTCCGCAAGACCGATGGCGTGGATTTGTTCCGCGCTTAAATCGGTGGTGGTGGTGCGCTCCAGCATGGTGTTATAAAAGGCTTTACCATCAGGGAACTTCCAAGCACCGTCACGGTTATCGGCGCGTTTTTCAAGTTGTTGTAGGTAACTGATTAAGCCGTTATATGCTGGCTTGACTGAGACTTGTAGCGCTTCGGTGGCTTCGGCAATTAAGGCGCTCTTATCGCCATTGTCGATATCTAGCTTGTCGACTTTGCGTTTAAAGTCGGCCAATAAAGTAGAGTCTTTATCACCACCGAAGGGGGCACCTTTAATGATGTTTTGGCTGGCTTCAATGACGTGTGGGAATACAAACTTCGGGGCAATGATGCCTTTGTCTGCGCGAGTTTGTAAATTGGTTTGTAGCTGTGTAAATAGCTTAGGCACCCCATTTAAACGAGCAATATAGGCTTTGGCATCCTCAACAGTGCTGATTTGATGTTGGTTGATAAGGAATGCCGCCACCATAGAGTGGGTGCCAAACATTTGGTTAACTGGGTAGTTATGGTAGCGCCATTGGTAATCAGCGATGCTTTGCTCTAAGTTTTGTTGCATTAGGTCATAGCTGATTTGGGTATTCGCATCGAGCTTAGCGCGATCTATGGTCGCCAGCGTGGCGAGATCTTTTTTCGCTAACGCTAAATCTTCTTTAGCGCGTGCTTCGCTTTCATCGTCCCATTTGTCATAGTCTTTTTTAATGCCCATGTAGGTTTGGTACACAGGGCTGCGCATCACATTACGGTTAAAGACCTCTTCGAAAAATGCATTGGCCTTTGCTACTTCCGATTGCACCACTTGCTGCTGTACTGGCGCACTGTTAGCAGTGCTGTTATTTGCTGGGGTGCCTTGGCAGCCAGCCAGTAGTGCGGCACTGACAGTGGCCGCGATTAGAGTGAGCTTACGCATAGTTAGATACCTATTTCACTTGTTGTTTTAATATTGCACATAGCGCCAAGTATCACAGTCGTTAGGCTAAATGCAGGACTGCGCTATTGGCTGCTATATCGCTAAAATGGATTCAGTGTATACCCTTGTTGTTGTAATTGTGCATGGGCGGTCATGGCTGAAAGGGCCATGCGGACCCCAGGCAACAACTGCTTAGCACTGATGTTGTTGTGCTTTGCCGATTGGCCGCACACATACACTTGGGTATTATTTGCGAGCAGTTGGCGAATTAACGAAGCGTTGGCATTATCAGCGGCAAATCGCGCTTGGTATTCACTGCTTTTGAGTACATCTTGGGTCGCATCGCCATGAACCACCAGTGCCAATGCTATATTTTTTGGGTTCACGCCATGGGCCACATGCATGTTTATAAATCGGGCTAATGAGTTGATGTGGTTATTTTGCTCACCAACCGGTGCCCCAGAGGCCACGTCAAAGGCAATTTTAAAGCGCACGTCCTGGCCAATAGGGTCACTGTCGGGTACCGGATAAAAGAGCCCAAAGTCTTTAATGACCGGCTCATTAGTGGCGCTGTGCGCCGTACCAGCCAACAGTGTTATTAGCAAAAACACCCACCTCATTGTGCTTATCCTTCTGTGTTTGTGGCTACTCTATAAGCCGAAGTTTAATCGTCAACAAAGAGCGCAAGTAACTCATTAAGGTAACGATGACCCTGAGCTGTGACTGTTAGTTGGGTATTATCTAATGCCACTAACCCTAGTTGCTGCGCTCGTTGCAGCTGCGGCTCAATATGCGATAACGCCAAGCCGGTCAGCTGGGCAAATTCAGCGATAGGGCAAGGCTCCATCAACCGCAAGCGATTCATCATAAACTCAAATGGCCGCTCTTGTTCGCTGACTGACCAGTCGCGATACAAATATGGCTTGGTTAAATCCATATAGCCGCGCGGGTGCTTGACCTTCTCGGTGCGCACGATCTGCCCATCAGGCTTGGTTATTTTGCCATGAGCGCCACAGCCTATGCCTAAATAATCGCCGAATCGCCAATAATTTAAGTTGTGTTGGCACTGATGCCCCGGCTTTGCGTAGCCAGAAATTTCATACTGCTGGTAGCCCGCTTCGGCCAACAGTGCTTGCCCCCTTTCTTGGATTTGCCATAAGGTGTCATCCTCTGGCAGGGTCGGGGGCTTGGAGTAAAATTGCGTGTTAGGCTCAATAGTAAGCTGATACCAAGAAATATGCGGGGGTTGCAGCGCGATGATTTGTGTTAAGTCTGCTAATGCATCATCAATAGACTGGCCGGGGAGGCCGTGCATCAAGTCGAGGTTAAAGCTGCGAAGGCCAACATCATGGGCTTGTTTTGCCGCATTGATGGCTTCTTCTTGGCTATGAATACGGCCCAAGGCTTTCAGCTTATCTTGTTGCATTGATTGCACCCCGATGGAGATGCGATTGACGCCGGCTTGGACATACTCACTGAAACGCCCCGCCTCAACTGTGCCTGGGTTTGCCTCCAAGGTCACTTCGGCATTTTCCTGTAGGGGAATGAGCGCTCTTACACCGTCAAGCAATTGTTGCATAGCCTGACCGGAGAGCAAGCTTGGCGTACCACCGCCAATGAAAATACTGTGAATAGGGCGTCCGCAGGCGAGCGGCGCGTCATTGCGCAGGTCGCCAAGCAGATGCTGGACATATTCTTGCTCAGGGATTTGTTGGCCTTTTTGCGCATGGCTATTAAAGTCGCAATAAGGGCATTTTTGGACACACCATGGGATGTGAATATATAAGCTCAAAGGTGGAAGGTGTTGCACTGCTTAGCCTTTTAACGCGCTGAGTAAGTGGCGTAATGCTTGTCCACGATGGCTCAGACGATTTTTTTCTTCCTTGCTTAGCTCGGCGCTGGTTTTTTCCAAACCGTTTACTTTGAATACCGGGTCATAGCCAAAACCTTGGGCACCGCTGCGCGCTGAGGTGATTTCTCCTTCCCAAGTGGCCTGGCAGATTAATGGCAATGGGTCGTGTTGGTGGCGCACCAGCACTAACACACAGCAAAAGCGGGCACTGCGTTGGTTTTTACCTTGCATGGCCGCGAGTAATTTATCTATGTTGTCGTCATCGTTGGCATTGGCCCCAGCATAGCGAGCGCTATAGACGCCGGGAGCACCATCAAGGGCATCAACAATCAATCCAGAGTCATCGGCGATTGCAGGGAGACCCGTTTCGGCGCTGGCGTGGCGAGCCTTAATAATGGCGTTTTCAACGAAGGTAGTGCCAGTTTCTGCAACATCGCTTACCTGGAACTCACTTTGTGGTTTTATTTCAATATTTAGCTCGCTTAACAGCGCACTGAGCTCAGCAACTTTGCCTTTGTTACCTGTGGCTAGCACCCAAGTGGTCATGTATTCTCTCTTAATGTTCGTACAACTTTTGATGGAAACGCAGCACTTCAACTGTATTTCCTTGCGTTAAGGTTATTTCAAAGCGATAAACTTCTTCGTTATCAAAGCGCATTTGGGCTATGTAATAGATGCTCTCGCCTTCTTTAATTTCTTTAAAGGTTAACTGTTCTGTTTGACCAATGAGGTTTTTGGCGCTGCCTTGAATATCGACGGCTTGGGCTTGGTTATTTTGTAATACCGAAATATTGATTAGGGCTCTATCGCCAGCCCGTTCTAAGTCATAGTTACGCGCAACTTCTGCGGGAACGGATGTTGAGGGAAAGGCAATATAGTGTACTTGCCAGTGACCCAAGTTTTTAAATTGACCTCCTTGAACTTCGGCTTGCTCGCCATAGCTGGGGGAGATGCTGAGTATGCATAACAGCAATGCAGTGAACAGGGTTTTCATAATATGACTCCTGTGGTTAGGCGTTGGCCTTAGCTCGACCAACGCACTCTTTACCCTTAAGTGTACCGGAGAACAGCAAAGCCGGGGCTTGCTGCGAGTTCAGGTTAGCCGATAAAGTCCATAAACAAAATTTGTAAGAACTGTAAGGCGATAATCAAGACAAGGATAGAAAGATCCAAGCCACCAAGGGGTGGGATCACCTTGCGTATCGGTCTTAGCATGGGTTCAGTAAGTTGATGGAAAATCGCTTCTATGGGATTGTACCCTTGGCTGACCCAGCTCAAAATGGCACGAATAATGAGCACCCAGAACAGTAAGTTGAGACCTTCTTTAACTACCGTTAGAGCGCCGGAGATAAGCACCGTAGGGGCACTCCAGCCGCCGTGGAACATCATCAGAAGCACACTGACCTTGGCAAAGGCAACAATGAATGCCAGCACCAGTGAAGCGATATCCAAACCGCCAAAACCGGGGATGATTTTACGTAATGGGTTCACTGCAAAACTGGTGGCCTTCACCACAAATTGACTCAGCGGATTATAGAAATCCGCTCGCACAGCCTGCAGCCAAAAGCGCAACAGCACCACCATTAAAAATAGATCGAATACGATCCCAACAAGAAATTGCATGGCATTCATGAGCTTAGTCTCTTCGCAAGTTAAATTTCTTTTTCCATCTCTTGGGCACGGGCAATACAGGCATCCATGGCTCCGGCAACAGTCTGTACTAGGCCTTGGTCTTTTAGGTGCTCAACGGCAGCGTGGGTGGTACCGCCTTTAGAGGTGACGTTAGCACGCAGTTGCGAAATGCTAATATCGTCCTGCGACAAGGCCATCTCCGCTGCACCCAAAGCTGTTTGTTGTACTAGTGCACGAGCTTGTTGCTCATCAAAGCCTAGTGCCTTAGCTTTTTCTTCAATGGCTTCCATAAACAAGAAGAAGTATGCAGGTGAAGAGCCAGTGACGGCTATAATGTTGTTAATTTGCGCCTCTTCATCAACCCATACAGCGATACCGGTGCATTCAAATACACTTTGAATAAAGTCACGTTCTTGCTCATTGATACCTTCAGCATACAGGCCTGATACACCACGGCCCAATAATGAAGGCGTGTTTGGCATGCAGCGCACCATTTTCACTGGTTGGCCGAGCATTACTTGTAAGCGCGCAACAGTAATGCCCGCCGCCACGGAAATAAACACTTTGCCGCTAAAATCAACACCAGCATCAATAAAACTTTGCGCTAAATCCGCCATCATTTGTGGCTTAACCGACAACACGATGACATCGGCCTTTTCAATCGCTTCAACGTTATCCGAGGTGGTTTGTACACCAAAGTCAGCGGCGACCTTCGCGAGTTTTTCCTGATTACGGTTGGTAGCAATAATGCGTTCTTTCGCAAAACCGTTTTTCACCATGCCGCCAATAATGGCGTAGCTCATGTTTCCAGTACCAATAAACGCGATGGTTTTTTGTGACATATAAACCTCAACTTGTTGTGTTATTAGAATATACGATTCAACGTCCTAGCTGCGCTCTCCAAATATAGCAGTGCCCACTCGGACCATGGTTGAACCGGCGGCGATGGCCGCATCCACATCAGCACTCATGCCCATGGACAAGGTATCTAGCTGTGGATATTGGGTCTGTAGTTTATCAAAGCAAGCCTTTAATTTCTCGAAAGATTGCAGTTGCGCATCGAAACTGTCGGTTTTTGCTGGGATTGCCATTAATCCACGCAGGTGCAGCTGTCGACTATTGTCAACGAGTTCAGCCAACTGCGGCAATTGTGCTACTGAACAGCCAGACTTATTGTCGTCGTTATCAATATTCACTTGAATGAGAATATTGAGCGGTTTCATATTCGTGGGGCGCTGCTCATTTAAACGCCGAGCAATTTTTTCCCTATCAACGCTTTGCACCCAGTGGAAGTGCTCGGCAATCGCTTTGGTTTTATTACTCTGAATGGGGCCTATAAAATGCCATACTATTGTCTTATGGTCGTTAAGTGCCTGCACCTTCTCAACACCTTCTTGGACATAGGATTCAGCAAATTCTCGGTGACCATGATCAAAAGCCGCTAAAATATCTTCTAGGGGTTTTTTCTTAGAAACGGCGATTAAAGTGATGTCTTTTTCATCGCGATTGCATTTTTTTGCCGCCGTAGCGATTCGGGCGTAGGCGGCATCGAGTCGTTCTGCTATTGTAACCATAAAGTTATCAGTTAGTTGTGGAGTCCTGTTATGGATATTACTGAATTATTGGCCTTTAGTGTGCAACACAAGGCCTCGGATTTACACCTTTCAGCCGGTGTATCGCCGATGATTCGTGTCGACGGCGACGTGCGCCGTATTAACATTCCCGTGCTTGAGGCCAAGGAAGTCAGCGGCCTTGTCTACGACATTATGAACGATAAACAGCGCAAAGAATACGAAGAAAACCTAGAAGTGGATTTCTCGTTCGAGGTTCCTGACTTGGCGCGTTTTCGTGTTAACGCCTTTAATTCTAACCGAGGCCCAGCAGCGGTGTTTCGTACCATCCCCAATGAGGTGCTGACCTTGGATGATTTGGGCGCGCCGGAGATATTTAAAACCATCTCGGAAAACCCCCGTGGTCTGGTGTTGGTGACTGGGCCAACAGGTTCGGGTAAATCAACCACCTTGGCGGCGATGATTGATTACATCAATAAGTCACGTCACGACCATATCCTTACCATTGAGGACCCGATAGAATTCGTACACCAAAACAAGCTTAGCTTGATTAACCAGCGGGAAGTTCACCGTGATACGCACAGCTTTAACAATGCCTTGCGCAGTGCGTTGCGTGAAGACCCCGACGTTATCTTGGTCGGTGAGCTGCGGGACTTAGAAACCATTCGCCTAGCGATGACCGCAGCAGAAACAGGTCACTTAGTGTTTGGCACCTTGCACACCACCTCAGCACCAAAGACCATTGACCGTATCATTGACGTCTTCCCCGGTGAAGAAAAAGACATGGTACGTTCGATGCTTTCAGAATCACTGCGCGCGGTTATCTCGCAAACACTGTTGAAAAAAGTGTCGGGCGGGCGAATTGCGGCGCACGAGATTATGATAGGTATCCCAGCGATACGAAACCTTATTCGTGAAGATAAAATCGCGCAGATGTACTCGTCGATTCAAACTGGCGCTGCGCATGGTATGCAGACCATGGACCAGTGCTTACAAAACTTGTTAAACCGTGGCCTTATCAGCACACAGGCTGCACAGGCGAAAGCCCATGATAAGACCCAATTCGGCATGTCGGGTCAGTAGTAGGATTAACACCATGATACAACCTTTAGCGCATTATTTGCAGAAGATGATCGCCTTGCAGGCATCGGATTTATTTGTTTCTACGCATTTGCCGGTGAGTGCCAAAGTGAATGGCGAGCTCACCCCCCTTGATGACTATATACTCAGTGATGATGAGGCATTGACCTTGGTAGAGTCGGCAATGTCCGATAAACAAATCAATGAGTTTCATAACTCTAAAGAATGTAACTTTGCCATTGCCACCGATGAGGGACGTTTCCGTATTTCGGCATTTTGGCAACGTGATCAGGCGGGGATGGTTATTCGTCGTATCGTTACCACCATACCCGACGTTAATGAACTCGGTCTGCCTTCAGTGCTTACCGATGTGATCATGAAAAAACGTGGTCTAGTGTTGTTCGTCGGTGGTACCGGCACCGGTAAGTCGACCTCATTGGCGGCGCTACTGGGTTATCGTAACCGCAACCAAAAAGGCCATATCCTTACCATTGAGGATCCAATTGAATTCGTACACGAGCATAACAAAAGTATCATTACCCAACGTGAGGTTGGACTTGATACCGAGAGTTTTGAGGCTGCACTGAAGAGCTCGCTGCGTCAGGCCCCGGATGTAATTCTCATTGGTGAGATCCGCTCGCAAGAAACCATGGAATATGCGTTAAGCTTCGCTGAGACTGGCCACCTGTGTGTTGCTACCTTGCACGCCAACAACGCCAACCAAGCCATTGACCGTATTATGCACTTGGTGCCTAAGGAAAAGCACGACAAGCTCAAATATGATTTGGCCCTTAACTTGCGCGCTATTATTGCTCAGCAGCTGATCCCTACCACAGATGGTAATGGTCGTGTGGCAGCGATTGAGGTGTTACTAAACTCACCGATGATTGCCGAGCTGATCAAAAAAGGCGAAATCGGCTCCATCAAAGAGGTGATGGCCAAGTCCAAAGAAATGGGCATGCAAACCTTCGACCAAGCGCTGTTTGATCTGTACAAGCAAAACCTCATCAACTACGCCGATGCACTGCACCACGCTGACTCACCGAACGATCTTCGTTTGATGATTAAACTTCGTAACAACGAACAACAAGGTGCAGGCTTCCTACAAGGGGTAACGGTGGACGGCCTTGGCGACGATAGCGATAGCTAAACGCTCAAGCGTAAAAAGTATCAGGGCGTTTTTTTACGCGCTGATACTCACCGTGCTACTGCCTGCTCAGGGCAGGGAGCAAAGCATTGACATCTATTTGCGTGATGATGTTTATACCGATTATGTGGCCTTTCTGGCTGGGCGCTCGCCCTTAGCCGTTAGCGACTTTAGCGGTAAGCGTGTGCGTCGGGATGTGGTCGATATGATAGTGGCGCAGCAAGCGCTGCGTCTAGGCGGCTTCGAGTACACTTTTAACTACCGTGTCGGCAAGATTAATTTTCGTAATACGCGGTTGCTGGAACAAGGTAAATTATTAATTAGTTTTGATACCTATTGGCGTGCTGATGCGCTAATACTCAGTGAGGCGGTTTTTGTCAGCGATGCGGTGATCCGTCAAGGTGAGTATTATGCGGGTATTTATAGTCACCCAGATAACACGCGGGTGCAGAGTATAACATCGCTGGCCGATATGACCGCACTCACCGCTGTATCTACGCCGCGCTGGCGCAGTGATTGGCGCACCTTGCAGGCACTGCCGTTAAAACGCATCATTAAGGAAGATGAATGGTTATCGCAAGCGCGCATGGTGTCGATGCAGTGGGTCGACTTTATGTTGATGCCACTGATGCCTCAGTATAATAACCATTACCAGCTGGATAACATATCACTGAAGGCGCATCCGCACTTTGTTGTGCAAATAAAAGACAGCCGTCACTTCGTAGTGTCTCGTAATCACCCCCAAGGTCAGCAGGCCTTTAAAGCACTCCAAAAAGGGCTGGCCAAACTGCGCGAGCAGGGCCGAATTCGAGCAGCTTACGAGCAAGCGGGGTTTATTCCTGATTTAACGCAGATGGCAGTGCTTAATAGCCCCCTTGAGCGGCAAAAAAGCTCTCCAGAATAAGCACCGCAGAGGCATTATCAATATTGCCTTTACTTAGGTTTCGATAGCCGCCCTCGGCGAATAGCTGCTCCTTGGCGGCGGCCGTGGTTAGTCGTTCATCTTGGGTTTGTACTGGCAACCCCGTTTGATTGTGCAGGCGATTGGCAAACTTACGTGCCCGGCGCGTGAGCTCTTGCTCGCTGCCATCCATATTCAGTGGTAAGCCTACCACTAACAAGTCTGGCTGCCATTCATCGACCAGGGTACGAACATCATCCCAATTAGGAATACCATCACGAGCCTTGATAGCGCGCAGGCCATTAGCAGTACCTGTTAACTCTTGGCCGATGGCGGCGCCAATACTCTTGGTACCAAAATCAAAGCCCATTACACTGCGCTGGCCCATTTTAGAGCTTGAGGACTCACTCATGCGTGACCCGCCTCCAAACTAAGCTTATTAGCATCAATACCCATAAGTTCTAAGGCTTTATGCCAGCGCTCGTTGATGGGGGTATTGAAAATAACCTCGGGGTCGGCTTCCATAATTAGCCACGAGTTTTCCAACAGCTCTTGCTCTAACTGACCCTCAGACCAACCGGCATAACCTAAGGTGATGATAAATTGCTCCGGCGCATCCTCGGTGGTGAGACTCGCAAGCACGTCTTTGGAGGTGGTGATCATTATCTCGGAGCTTAAACTTTGCGATGACGCGTAGCCCGGCTTGGGCGTGTGTAGCACAAAGCCTCGGTCAGTTTTCACCGGTCCGCCAGCAAACACCTGGCGCCCAGCGGCTTGTTGGTTTTTATCGTTGTCGATGTCTATTTTGTCTAATAACTCACCCACCGTAACATCAATAGGTTGGTTAATCACCAAACCCATGGCGCCTTCGTCGTTATGCTCGCAAATATAGGCCACTGCGTGTTTGAAAAATGGCTCTTGTAACGAGGGCATGGCGACCAAAAAGTGGTTGGTTAATGACTGCATAGACATCTCCACGATTAAGAAGTTGTTAAATTGCGCTCAAGCGCGTCAAAAAACAATGCGGTGACAGAAAAGTTGCTCTCAGCCTCTATTTCTTTAACGCATGTTGGCGCGGTAACGTTCACTTCAGTGAGTTTGTCACCAATAATATCCAGACCCACGAATAATAGTCCCTTGGCCTTTAGCGTTGGCGCCAGTGTCTCAGCGATACGGCGCTCATCATCGGTAAGAGGGCGCACCTCACCGCGACCACCAGCGGCGAGATTGCCTCGCGTTTCGCCTTTTTGAGGAATACGCGCTAAGCAGTAGGGAACCACTTCGCCATCAACGACTAACACTCGTTTGTCGCCGTCTTTAATGGCGGGAATATAGTTTTGGATCATAGCATAACGCTTGCCATGCTCAGTCAGGGTCTCGATGATCACACCGATATTGGCGTCGTCTTCTTTGACTCGAAAAATAGAGGCGCCGCCCATGCCATCGAGTGGCTTCATAATGATATCACCATGTTCAGCCAAGAAGGCGCGGATCTGCTTCGCCGAGCGGGTCACTAAGGTGTCTGGGGTAAATTCGCTAAACCAGGCGGTATAAAGCTTTTCGTTGGCATCACGCAAGCTTTGCGGTTTATTAACGACTAAGGCGCCAGCCAGTTCTGCGCGCTCTAAGATATAGGTGGCGTAGATGTATTCGGTATCAAAAGGTGGGTCTTTGCGCATTAAAATAATATCGAGATCGCCCAAGGCAATGTCCTGTTGCGGCGCTAAGTCATACCACTTCTCGGCATTATCAAACACATGGGCGCGAGCAGCGTGAGCAAAAGCTTCACCTTGGCGCAGAAACAGATCGTCCATTTCCATATAATACAATTCATAGCCGCGCTTTTCGGCTTCCAGCATCATTGCAAAGCCGGTGTCTTTTTTAATATTAAACCCAGAAATTGGGTCGCTGATAATGCCCAGTTTAATTGCCATTGCTCTACTCGTTTAATCAATCTAATTATTTTATGGGGTTGGCGCGCAGTAAATTCAATTCGCTAAATCACCAAACTGCATCTGTAACGCACTTAAGACCGTTAAAGCCGCCGTTTCTGTGCGCAAGACGCGTGGACCTATGCGAATATCCATAAAGCCATGCTCATGACTGCTGTGGATCTCTGCATCGGTAAAGCCGCCTTCAGGGCCAACTAAAAAGCGCACACCCGCACTTGGCGCCGGCATAGTTTTAATGCTGTGCTGCGCGCGAGGATGTAACGTAAGCTTAGTGGCGTCGCTCGGCTGGGTTAGCCATTGCTCCAGAGCGATTGGCGGGTGAATGGTGGTAATACGATTACGACCACATTGCTCGGCTGCGGCGATAGCGATTTTCTGCCACTGTTGATGCTTCTTTGCTAAGCGTTCGCCATTGAGCTTAACCCCACAGCGCTCACTAAATAGCGGGGTAATTTCGGCCACCCCGAGCTCCACCGACTTTTGAATGGTAAAGTCCATCTTATCGCCACGGGAGATCACTTGCCCAAGATGGATAGCGAGGGGAGATTCACATTCACTATCGATAAACTCTATACAGCGAACAGTCACGTATTTTTTGCTGCTATCAACGATTTCACAGTGATACTCACCACCGTGGCCGTTAAACAGCCGCAGTTGATCGCCAACTTGCATGCGCAACACACGGCCTACGTGCCCAGCTGCATCATCACTTAAATTAAAGTCTGTACCTAAAGCGCCTATGGTCGGCTCGAAAATATGCGGAATTCTCATTACGCTGTCCATCATCAGGATTTTGCGACAGTCTAAACTAGTCGCCTAAATGCGCAAGTATATCAGGATCCTGATTACAGCTGAGGTGATTTTGGTGATAGGGCGTAGTCAGTGGTGTAAGGTGGTAATCAGCGCCTTGCTTATTAATTAATAACCGATTTTCATGTAACGAATCAATGACCCATTTAAAGGAATTGCTAGCACTTTCATAGGCGCAGGCAAACACCAGCACGCCAGCAACGCTATGGTGTCGCGAGGCGTAACTTGATAATTCAGCCACACTGATTTCGTTATCAAAGTCACAATAACAATAATCCTTTACCTGCTGGTCAAACATAAGCTTAACCATATGACGGGTGTTCGCTCCAGCAACTATCACTGTGTGCGCATAGGGATTAGCGCAAAAGGCTCGGCTCAACAGCGGATCGCTGTCGATGAGTAAATAGTTGCTAAGATCCTTATCCATTCATTCTCTCCGTTGCCACTAGGCGAAAAACTGAATCAACAAATAGCCCATGGCACAGTATACAGAAAACACCACAGCAGCAATGCCAACATTATCTTGGTGATCAACCTCGACCCCGGTGTCGACACGATAAAGTACGATCAACAACACGGCGCGAGCCATGGCATTGACCAATAACCACATCAGACCGCAGTGTACAGCCAATGTAAAGACATTTTCTACCATCTTGCCGCTGTAGTAATTGGCGCTGGCTAGACCTGCGTAAAGGGCCAGAGCCATACCTACAGATTTGCCTGCGTAACGAATACCGATTGAGGTATTTTCCAAGTTAAAGTTACTTTGCAGCGATGCGCCTTGGTTTACCTTAGCAAAGCGAGCTTCACGCACTTTGCTATCTAGGGCAAATAAGCCCTGCAAAAATAAGAAGTTTACAAACACCACAAGCAAAGAATACATGCTGTTAGTTTGAGACCAACTGACCAAACCTATAACCACAATGCTATTTCCTAATAACATTCCCGAGTCGACTAAGGCGGCGCATACATTCTGCTTTAAAATAGCCTTCTCTTCATTAAAACGACTGAGAATCCATTTTCGATGAATAGCTTGGCCAACTTTTGTAAAAAGTAGCATCAGTATTAGCAAAAGCGGCACTTTCCACGGCTCTTCGCGCATCACCGTCAGTGAAAAGTCATCCACTAGGTAGCCGATAATCAGCACTAACGAGAGCAGGTAACTGGCATAGCTAATTCCCAGCGCAAAGTTATCACGCTGGGCGAGCTCTTCTTTTAAGGCCTGCCGCGCTCTGACTTGGGTGTAAATACGCAGTGCGAACAGCACCGCAGCAATAGCTACGAAGCTAATAGCAAAGGTATATAAGGACTCGTTTGACAAAGAAAAATACGTCATACTGGCAGCCGAAAAGGAACTTTGTTTTCATTCTAGTACGGTTGGCCCTAACTTAAAAGAGAGCGGTATCTATGACTGCACCTTCTGGTTTTAATTCGCAATTACAGCAACTTGGTAAAGATCGCTATGAACAGATATATGGCGACACGGAAATAGATAACGATTTGTTGCAACTGCTAGCGCTTAGCGACTTTGCCTACGATGTACTCAGTACCCATAAACAGTGGGGAGCGTGGCTTGTTGACCCCGAGCAACAGCAGTGTCGTGCGGTGCCGGATCCTTTGCCACAGCAGTTAGGCGATGTGTCAGAAACTCAGGCATTAACCATGTTGCGTCGTTACCGCCAGCAGTATTGGCTAAAGGTTGCTTATCTCGATTTGGTATGCGGCAACGACATCGCTGACTCCATGGCTTATGTGTCTGCTTTAAGTGATACGCTGATAGACGCAGCCAATCGATGGGCCTTCGCTCAGGTAGCTAAAGTTAATGGCGCACCTGTGGACGAACACGGCCACCCGATCGCCATGATGATTTTAGGTATGGGCAAGCTGGGCGGAAAGGAGCTTAATTACTCGTCCGATATCGACCTTATCTTCACTTACCCCCTTAACACCCCCACCCAAGGTGGGCGGCGCAGTATTGAAGCGCAGGTGTTTTACACTAAGGTGGCGCAAAAAGTGATTGCTGCCTTAGACCAACATACCGTAGATGGGCGAGTTTTCCGCGTCGATATGCGTCTGCGTCCCTTTGGTGACAGTGGTCCTTTAGTCATGAGCTTTTCGGCTATGGAGGCGTACTATCAAGAGCAAGGCCGAGAGTGGGAGCGCTACGCTATGCTCAAAGGCCGACTCATTCACGCGCCATGTAACTATGTGCATGAGTTTAACGAGATGCTAAGACCGTTCGTTTATCGCCGATATATTGATTTCTCAGTGATTGAGTCATTGCGCAAAATGAAATCACTGATTGCCCAAGAGGTGCGCCGTAAAGGCTTACAAGACAATATTAAGTTGGGCGCTGGTGGTATTCGAGAAGTGGAATTTATTGTTCAGGCACTACAGCTGATCAGAGGAGGTCGAGAGCCGCAACTACAAACTCAAAGCTTAGCTAAAGCGTTGACTGCACTGACAGAGCTCGGGGTTTTTACTGACGAGCAACAGCAGCAACTATGGCAAGACTATGCGTTGCTGCGCCAGATAGAACAATATCTGCAAGCCTTTAATGATGAGCAGACCCAGCAATTACCGCAGTCACAACGTGATTGGCTGCGATTAAATACATTGCTCAATCAAGCTAACGAAGAACACAGTCGTGCAGTTATTGAGGCGGCGATGGGGCGCATACGCGATGAGTTTGAACAAGTCATTGGCTTTGAGCCAGAGCAGGGTGATGACTTGGATGACAGCTATACCCTGGCGTGGGAGCATAACGATACCGAGGCCCTCAGTGATGTGATTGCCAATGCCCAGCAGCGTATGAGCTGGCAGGGACCCCTGAATCACTTTCATGAGCGCGTAAGCAAACAGCCTATAGGTAAACGTGGCAGAGACACACTGGATAAATTAATGCCCCATGTGTTGCAACAGCTGCAGCATGCTCACGCATGTGGTGAGGTCGTGGCCTTGGTCACCAATGTGCTCGATAAAATTATGTCGCGCACCGCCTATTTAGAGTTACTACTTGAAAACCCAGGGGCTCTCCAGCAATTAGTACGCTTGTGTGCACATAGTCGTTGGATTGGCGAACATATTGCTCATTATCCGATTCTGTTGGATGAGCTTATTGACCCTGCGGAGCTTTACAATCCTTTCCCTTTGGATGCCTATAGTAACGAGATCCGCCAGTATTTTTTACGCATTGATGAGCATGACTTAGAAATGCAGATGGAGGCGCTCAGGCAGTTTAAGCAAACCCAGCAATTACGTATCGCTGCGGCGGATGCGACCGGTGCGTTGCCAGTAATGAAGGTCAGCGACCACCTCAGCGCGTTAGCGGAGGCGATTATAGAGCAAGCAGTTAACCTTGCCTGGCAGCAAATGGTGGCGCGCTTTGGCAAAGTCCCCGGCACCGATGAACAACATAAGGGCTTTGCCGTAATCGCCTACGGTAAGGCAGGCGGGTTGGAGTTAGGTTATGACTCTGACCTCGATTTAGTTTTTGTTCACAACCACGATGGCGACAGCAGCACCGACGGTGATAAGTCGATTTCCGCACGGCAGTTTTATTTAAAACTAGCGCAGCGCTTGATGCACCTTTTTAACACGCGCACCAGCTCCGGCATTTTATATGAACTCGATACTCGCTTGCGCCCTGAAGGGTCATCAGGCTTGTTAGCCATCAATATCGAGAGCTTTCTTCACTACCAGCAAACTCAAGCTTGGACTTGGGAGCATCAGGCCTTGGTGCGTGCCCGCATGGTCTATGGAATCAGCGCGCTACGCCAACGATTTAGTGAAATCCGTATAGAGATATTAGCGCAAGCGCGGCAGATAGCACCGCTTCGCGACGACGTGATCGCCATGCGGGAAAAAATGCGGCGGCATTTAAACCGAGAAAACGAGTTTATGCTTGATTTGAAGCAGGGTGTTGGTGGGATGACCGATATTGAATTCATCACTCAGTTTTTGGTTTTGGCCCATGCGCACCACCATCCAGCATTACTCGAGTATTCAGATAATATCCGCATTTTGGAAGCGGCGGCGCACTGTGGCTGTATCAGCGAACGTCAGACGCAGCAGCTTATACACGCTTATTGCCATTATCGGGGCTTATATCATGTACTGAGTTTACGCAATCAAGAGAAAATGGTTGCCAAAATAGAGCTGCAAGATGAAATCGCCTCGGTCAGCCAAATCTGGGAGCAACTTTTTGCTGCTCCCAAATGAGGGGCATTAAGCGCGAGACATCTTTTTACAGTTTTCGCGAATGTAAGGTGAGGGGCGCTCGGTGATCACGGCCGCGCGCTCGCGGTGGCAATAGAAGGTCTGTACCTCGTATTCAAAATCACTGTCAATCGCTTTGCCCACTTGGTAGAGCGTTGATACAAAAGTGTCGTCTACGCGAAAAGGGTGCTTCACTACGTAGTCTTTATTTAAGTACCAGTAAAAGGCGATACCTTCTTCCTTGGCGAAGTCAGACATCACCTTGCGCAGTGTAGCCCCAGCGGCAAAGCGACGACTTTTAACTTGCCCTTGCCAGCGAATATCGGTGGGTTGCACCACACCGACACGTTGCTCCAGCATGCGCGTGATGTCGTCTTTAGGCTCGCCCAGCTCGATAACATACTTTTCACGCTCAGTGGCATTGCGCACGGTGTTTTTGATGTTAGCGTAAAATTGTGACAACCCTTTGGCGGCTGGGTTGCTGTCTTCCCTTACTTGAAATACAGGGCCATCGCCGAGTAAAAAATAGGCGGCGGCTAAAATAAGAATAAAAGCCAGTGATAAATGTTTAATCCAAAACCACATAGCTACTCCTGATGATGTTGTTATTGTTAAGCATAGTTGGTCATTATTGTTATTGACTAGCGATAATAAGACGGTGCATGCTCGTCAGGGCGCGTCTTAAAGCGCCGGTGTAGCCACATATATTGCTCAGGTGCATTATTAATAGCTTGCTCCATACGCTGGTTTACTTGCGTGACATCATGCACATCATCGCCACTGGGGAAGTTCTCTAGCGGAGGTTGCACCGCGAGGTGGTATTTTCCCTGTGCGTCTCGGCGAGTCATAATGCTCAGTGTTCGGCAATGGCGACTATTTGCAAATAATAGTGTACCAGTGGTGGTTGCTGCCTCTTTGACGGCAAAAAAAGGCGCAAAAACACTGCGATTGCGGCCATAATCTTGGTCCGGCAGGTAGTAGCAAAACTTTTTATCTTTTAGAGCTTTAAGTAAAGACTTAACATCACGCTTTCCAACCAAATACTCGTTCGAACGCAAACGTCCCTTGGCGGTAAAGTAATCCATTAAGGCATTGTTATGGGGGCGATAAAAAGCCACGCCTTGGCGCTCTAATCCCATTACGCGAGAGGCCATTTCTAAATGCAGAATATGAGGCACCAATAACAGCACACCTTTACCGTCTTTATTGGCTTGATCTACATGCTCTAATCCGGTGATGGACCCCATCACTCGTTTTACTCGCCATGCGGGCCACCACCATGCCATGGCACTTTCAAAAATGGCCATGCCGGTGTTTTCCATATTCTTAAGCACCAACTCGGCGCGCTCGGCTTCTGTTAACTTTGGGTAGCATAAGGCAATGTTGACTTCAGCAATTTTTCGGCGTTTTTTTACAAACCGATGCACTAAACGACCTAATGCACGCCCTAAGGCTAATTGCCAGGATTGTGGTAGCCAGCTAAGGGTGTAAAGTAAAAAAATGGAGAGCCAGCTTGGCCAATACTTGGGGGTTAAGAAGGCAAGTTGGAAAGTTGCTTTGTTGACCACTGTAGTTGTTATTCACCGTTGTAGATGGCGGACAGTATACGTTATTCATATAACAAAGCCAGTGCTGGGCACTGGCTTTATCTTGACGCGTTAGCTTTGTGGCTTCAGGCCTTGATTTATTGCCTGTAGGTCCTCAGCGGTAAGCGTGCCCGCAGCTTGTTTCAGTGCCAGAGTCGATACTACATAGCGGTAACGCACATCGGCTAAGTTACGTTTGGCATTGTAAAGGTTCTGGGTGCTAATCAACACATCCACAATGGTTCTTGTACCCACTTCGAAACCAGCTTCCGTGGCCTGTAAGGCGCTTTCTGCGGAAACCACAGCTTGCTCCAATGCTCTGTAGGTAGCGATATCAGACACCACTTGGTTATAAGAGGTAATCGTGGTTCGCGTTACCCCGCGCAGGGTCGCTTCTAAGTCTTCACTGGCAACAACATAAAGGGCACGTGCTTGGTCAGTTGAAGCCACTGTTGCTCCACCAGAGTAAAGCGGAAGTTCGAAGTTTAAGCCCACTGACGCTGTGTCGCCACGCGGAACATGGTCATTAACAACGGTTTGGCCCATGATAGTACGCTCACTATCAACTAATGAATCGCCGTAGGCTGCATTGAGAGTCAGCTTCGGATAGTGACCTGTTTGCGCCAAATCGATTTGTTGTTTGGCGATATCAACCGATGCTTTAGCAACTTGCAGCTCTAAGTTGTTCGCTTTAGCCAGAGTAACAAAGTCCTCGGTGGCTTTATTCGGCTTCACCGTAGAGAAAGTTTCAGTATCAAGCTGGTCAAGTTTGGCGTGGTACTTACCGGTGATTTCACGGAGTTTTTCGCGCGCTGTTTCAACATCGTTTTTAGCGACGATTTCGCGAGCGACTGAGTTATCGAATTGCGCTTGCGCTTCGTGTACATCGGTAATGGCAGTTAGGCCTACCGCGAAACGCTGCTTGGTTTGCTCGAGCTGGCGTTCGATAGCGCGTTTTTCTGCTTGCACAAATTCTAAGGTATCAATGGCAGCTAATACTTCAAAATAGCCCTGTGCGACACGCACAATCAGCGCTTGTTGCGCTTGGTCGTATACGGTCTTTTGTTGCAGAGCTTGCTTCTCGGCAATATCCAATGAGCGCCATGCGTTAAGGTCGAATATGGCTTGGCTTAAGCCAATCTCACGAGAAAAGCTATCGCGCTCGCTGTCAACCTTGACCAGTTGTAGCAAGTCGTCATCAAACTCGTAGCTATCACTTTCTGATTTAGTGTAGCCCATGCTGAAACCAAGCTGAGGCAACAACGCGCTCAGTGCACGGTCTGTGTTATGCTCTTGTGCTTCGGCGTTAGCTTTAGCTTTTAAAACAACGGGATCGTTCTCAAGTGCAATTTCGTACACCTGCATTAGGTCTTCAGCATGACTGTAAGTGCTAAAGCTGCAGCTCAATGCAATCAGCGTGGTCAGTAGTGTCTTTTTCATTATCAGTACAGTCCTTAGAATATTCAGCGAATTAGGAGCATGTTATCGTGTTTCTCGCGATTTGCGAAAAGCAAAAACGTAAATTGACTGCGCTTAAGTGTAACAGAATATAATTTTCGCGGAAGGGTAAACGCGACCGTTGACTTATAAACTTTTTAGCCAAGTGGGGTGGCGAGTATAAAATGAATAAAATCAATCAGTTCGATAAAGGCGATGTGACCATTGAGAGCACCGAGGAAGTGTTTAAAGGTTTTTTCAAAATCGATAAGTACCGTTTCAAACACGCATTATTTGCCGGTGGCACCAGTGCAATCATTGAGCGTGAAATATTTGAACGCGGTCATGCTGTGGCCGTGTTGCCTTATGATCCAGCAACGCGTTCGGTGTTACTCGTCGAGCAAATTCGCATAGGCGCCTTGGCAACCAAAGATAACCCCTGGCTATTAGAATGTATTGCTGGCATGGCTGATGGCAGTGAAGATTACCCGGCGGTAGTACGTAAAGAAGCGCAGGAAGAAGCGGGTTTGGAATTGCAGCAATTGGACTTCATGCTGTCATACCTTTCGAGCCCCGGCGGGACAACAGAGCGGTTGTATTTGTATTTAGCGCAAACTGATTTATCAGGAATCGGTGGCACGGTACACGGACTGGATGATGAAGGTGAAGATATTAAAGTACATGTGATGGCTGTTGATGAGGCAATGGCGCGCCTAAACAACGGGGAAATTGATAACGCCGCAACAGTGATTAGTCTACAATGGTTAGCACTCAATGAGCAGCGAATTCAACAGCAATGGGGCGCTGAGTGACAGTACAAAGAAAAGCAGGATACATTCAATCCCTGCCTAAATACCTCACTTTGTGTGAGCGCAACTATGCCAACGTGATGCGCATTTTGCCAAGCGCTGGCACAACGGGCGCATCGCAGTTACTCACTATCGCCAATGAGCAATATGAGGTTGTGATTGAGCAAGCTGCCAAATACACCACTGATATTTGTATTACTCAAGTGCAAGGAGCGGTGGAGGGCCTATTCACACCGCCAATGAATGTTCGCATTTATCACGATGCCAAGGTCGCAGAGGTAGTGCATCCAAACTACCATACGCGAATTAAGCCATCTTATGGTTACCCGAACCCGAAAATGCATCATAAAGACGAAAAATACCAAGTTAATGCGTTTTTGCATGACTGGTTGAGTTTTTGTATGTCACATGGCGAAGCGGTTTTAGATTGGGATTGTAACAGTGGCTTGGTTTGAATCCCCTTATTTTTGCCCTGCCAGTACTGAGCTAAACTTCGCGCATTTTACCGATGCGCATTTATTTGCGCAGCCGCAAGAGCAGTACTTTGGTGTGCGTACAGCGCAGCATTTACAACAAACGCTGGCGGCCATGGCCGCTGAAGCATTTGATTTTGTGGTTTTCGGTGGCGATCTTACCCAAGACCACAGCCCTGAATCTTATCAACTGTTTGCTGAGCTGGTGGCCAATAGCGCGTTGCAGTGCCCGGTATTTTGGGTACCGGGGAATCATGATGAGCTTAGCCAGCTCAGTGCCATAACTGGAGGGCAAATTCGTCCTGAAAAACGCATTGAGCATGCTTGTGGCCAAGTTTTACTGATTAATAGCAAAGGCGATACACCGGCAGGGTGGGTGGCAGAGAATCATTTGGCTGAGCTTGGTGATGCCATTGATACAGCCGCTCCTCAGCAGGTGTTTATTACCCATCACCACCCATTGCCTATTCACGGTTATTTAGATAAGCATATTCTCGAAAATGGTGATGCGTTATTGCAATGCATCGAGACGCGTAGTCGCAGCGCAACCGTGCTACATGGCCATACACATCATGATTACCACCATGATTACCAAGGTGTTGAGGTGTTCGGCACCCCCGCCACCTCGGTGCAATTTGTAAAAAATGCAGTGAGTTGGCAACAAGAAAATCTCGGCCCAGGGTATCGTCGCGTGCGTCTCGTGGCCAATAAAGCGCCCATCACAGAGGTCAAATGGCTCGCAAATTAATTTATATTCATGGCTTCAATAGTTCTGAGCGCTCCCACAAAGCGGTGCAGCTTGGTGAGCACTTACGTACTTGGCAGGGGCAATATATTGTGCCACGTCTCAGCCATGACCCAGAGCAGGCGATCGCCCACTTGAGCGCGTTGGTGGATGAAGACACCGCCTTAATCGGCAGTTCGCTTGGTGGCTTTTATGCTACGTATTTATCGCAGCGTTATCATTTACCAAGCGTGGTGATAAACCCTGCCGTACGCCCTTTTGAGCTGCTCGATGAGTATCGCGGGGTGCAGTACAACCCCTATCAAAATTATAGCTATGAGCTGAATCACACTCACATGCAGGCCTTGCAGGGGCTTTATTTACAGCAATTAACTTCCCCCGAGCTGCTGTTTTTGTTACAACAAGAAGGTGACGAAGTGCTACCCTATGAGCAGGCTGTCGCTTACTATCAAGGTTGTAAACAACGAGTAGAAGCGGGTGGCAACCACAGTTTTATTGGGTTTGAGCGCTACTTTGCCCATATAATGCAATTTCTGAATATCTCTCTAACCACTAAGGCCGTTAACGAATAAAAATATGAGCCAGCAGAATTACAACGCCGAAGCAATTGAAGTATTAAATGGTCTCGAGCCGGTGCAACGCCGCCCGGGGATGTACACCGACACCACGCGCCCTAACCACCTCAGTCAAGAAGTGATCGATAACAGTGTTGATGAGGCGCTGGCCGGACATGCCAGTAAGGTAGATGTCATTTTACATGAGGACAACTCGTTAGAGGTCATTGATGATGGTCGTGGTATGCCGGTGGATATTCACCCTGAAGAGGGGATCCCAGGGGTTGAACTGATTTTAACTAAACTTCACGCCGGTGGTAAGTTCTCTAACAAAAGCTACCAGTTCTCTGGTGGTTTGCACGGCGTGGGTATTTCAGTGGTCAATGCGCTGTCAACACGTGTTGAAGTGACTGTGCGTCGCGACGGGCAAGTGTATGAGATTGCCTTCGCCGATGGTGATAAGGTGAAAGACTTAGAAGTCACCGGGACTGTGGGTAAGCGTAACACCGGTACGTCCGTTCGCTTTTGGCCCGATCCAAAGTATTTCGACTCCGCGAATTTTTCGCTTTCTAAACTCAACCACATTCTCAAAGCCAAGGCGGTACTGTGTCCTGGCTTGCGTATCCGCTTTATCAACAAGCAAAATAAAGAAACCCAGGAGTGGTACTACGAGGCGGGCCTACAAGATTACATAAAAGACGCAACCAAAGACTTTGAAGCACTGCCTAAACAGCCATTTACCGGTGAGTTTAGTGGTGCTACGGAAGGAGTGGATTGGGCCTTGTTGTGGCTGCCAGAGGGCGGTGAATCGATCACAGAAAGCTACGTTAACCTCATTCCCACCGCACAAGGCGGCACCCATGTGAATGGCTTGCGCCAAGGCTTGCTCGAGGCAATGCGAGAGTTCTGCGAATTCCGCAACTTGTTGCCCCGTGGTGTACGCCTGACGCCAGAAGATATCTGGGAAAAGTGCTCCTATGTATTATCGGTAAAAATGCAAGACCCACAATTCGCCGGACAAACTAAAGAAAAGCTGTCGTCACGTTCGTGCTCAGCGTTTGTCTCTGGGGTGGTTAAAGACTCCTTTAGCCTGTGGCTAAATGAGCACACCGATATTGCCGAGCTCCTTGCTGAGCTATGTATTAGTAACGCTCAAAAACGTATGCGCGCCGCCAAAAAAGTGGTGCGTAAAAAGGTTACGCAAGGCCCCGCTTTGCCCGGTAAGTTGACCGATTGCAGCAGTAACGAAAGTGAGCGCACTGAATTATTTTTAGTGGAAGGGGACTCAGCAGGCGGTTCAGCCAAACAAGCCCGGGATAGAGACTTCCAGGCGATTATGCCGCTACGAGGTAAAATTCTGAATACTTGGGAAGTGGAATCCGGACAAATTTTAGCATCGCAAGAAGTGCATGATATCTCCGTTGCATTAGGTATAGACCCCGACAGCGACGATTTAAGTGGCTTGCGGTACGGCAAAATTTGTATTCTCGCCGATGCTGACTCCGATGGACTGCATATTGCCACCTTGTTATGTGCTTTGTTTGTTAAACACTTCCCCACCTTGGTGCGCCAGGGTCATGTTTATGTTGCCATGCCGCCTCTGTATCGCATTGATGTGGGTAAAGAGGTTTTCTATGCCCTAGATGAGGGCGAAAAAACCGGTATTTTGGATCGCATTGAGGCAGAAAAGAAACGCGGCAAGGTCAATGTGCAACGCTTTAAAGGCTTGGGGGAAATGAACCCGTTGCAACTGCGTGAAACAACCATGGATCCGAATACTCGCCGTTTGGTGCAGCTTACCCTTGAAGAGATGGAACACACCGTTGAGGTGATGGATATGCTGCTGGCGAAAAGACGCTCTGGCGATCGCCGCCAATGGCTTGAGAATCACGGCGATAAAGCGCAAGTTGAGGTGTAACTAGAATCACTATCACGGCTAATATTACAGCCTGGTGTTAGCCGTTCACCTTCCCTTTACTTGCGGTGTGGTCTATTTAAACGAGACCATATTAAACTAAGGATAGCTATGAAACGCGTATTACTGCTTTGCCAGCATATACTATTGCTTGTGTTTGTCGGCTCGGCGCTGGCAAGCGAGCCAGAGCAGTACTCCGACGCGTGGCTGAATCAGCAGCTCAAGCAATTGGATGAATACAGCGTTCAAGACCCTGTAGAAGCTGTTAACTTTACCGAACAACTACTTGATAACCACAGCGAGCTCAGCGCATTGCAACGCGCAGCGTTTGAACTTGAGCTGGTCAGCAACTACTTACTTGTAGGGCGCGACAGCGACGCACAGCGTTTAACCGATAAGCTCATCGCCACAGCAGATGAACTTAGGCCGTCACAACAAGTACTCCTGTTACTTGCCCGTGCGCAGCTATTTGACCGCCAAGGCAAGCTAGACGCAGCTACTGAACTCTACAGCCAAGCCGAGCAGCAAGTCCAAGACCTAGCCCCTCTTCTACAAGCTGAAGTGTACAGCGCCATCGGCACTTTTTACGTATACAACGACCAAGAGATAAAAGCATTGGGCTATTTCTCTCGGGCTTATCGGTTGTTACTCGAGCACGGCTCAGAGTTGCAAATCGCGTATCTTGAATCAAGTATGGCGAAAACCCATGAGTACCTGTTCGATTACGACCAAGCATTGGCTATGCAAACTAAAGCGCTTAATTATTTTAGCGAGCATGGTTTGTACTTCGATCAAATGGTGTCGCTGTTTAATATTGGCTCCATTTACATCGAACTCAATGACCCCCAAACAGCGTTGGAATACTTTCAAGCAATGTTGCCGCTTGGGGCTAAGCGCGACGACCCACAAGGTAAATACTTTACCTACTTTGGGTTGGCGCTTGCTTATGCGCAGATGGGGAAAACCGAACAAGCAGACCAAGCATTAGATAAAAGTGAGCACTGGGTTTGGGTGGTTGAAGATGCAGCTAATGAGCGTGCCCATCAATTTTTGCAAGCGCGTATTCGCTTGCAACAAAACCGCCTTGAAGAGGCTCAGCATATATTGCGCAACATTGAACAACAGCAGCAATCACAAGCAGAGCAAGGCAGTATTCATCGCAATTTGGAGTTGCTTGAATTAAAAGCGCAATTGGCCAAGCGCCAGCAAGATTACCCAAGTGCGGTGGACTTGTTAGAGCAGTATATACAGGCCAGTGAACAACATTACGACAGTGTTGGAGCAGTGGCCAAAGCGCGCCATAAAGTGCAGTTTGATACCGAGCAAATAGAACTTAATAACCGTATTTTGGCGCAGCAGCAGTCACTGCAAGAGCTAGAACTCGAGGCTTCCGAGCGACAGCACCGACTACAGCAAGGAATCATTTTTCTCGGAAGTTTAGTGCTTATCACCGTGCTTGCTTTTTCTTGGCGACAATATCGTTTGCGACAGCGCTTTCGCGCGCTTGCAGTTACCGATAGTCTTACGGCGGTGGCAAATCGTCGCCATATCATGGATAAAGTCGATAGCTTATGGCAAGACAATCAGCCTTTTTCTGTGATCGCCTGCGATATTGATCATTTTAAACGTATTAACGATGAGTTTGGGCATAGCGTTGGCGACGATGTATTAATCTGTGTGACCAAACGTTTTAGCTACATGGTACGCCAGAGCGATATGCTCGGGCGCACAGGGGGGGAAGAGTTTTTGGTGGTGTTGCCAGACACCGACCTTGAGCAAGCTGTTGAGATCGCAGAGCGTTTGCGCAATAGTTTGTGCTCGGATACAGTAAAAAGCAATAATCATGAGTTACGAGTAACGGCGAGTTTTGGGGTACTGCAACGCAGTAATGATTATGACTCTGCCAAAGCGCTGCTCAGCGCCGTGGACAAACTACTCTATCAAGCAAAAAACAGCGGTCGAAATAAGGTGATTTATGAATAACAAACTTGTTAGTGCATTACTTGGGTTAACTTTCGCCAGCAGTGCGATGGCAACAGATATCACCGACAGACTGTCGGTTCCCGCAGGCTTCACCATCGAGCCGTACGCGCTAAATGTTGATAACGCGCGGCAACTAGCCATTTCCGAAAACGGTGTGGTCTATGCCGGTTCGCGTAAAGCGGGTAATGTTTACGCCTTAATTGATAAAGACCAAGACGGCCGTGCCGACAAACAGGTGCTGATTGCTGAAGGTCTTAACATGCCTTCGGGCATAGCCTATAAAGACGGAGCACTGTACGTTGCTGAGGTAGAGCGCATTATTCGCTTTGATGATATCGACAACAAGCTTGATAAAGCCAAACTAGAAGTGGTGTATGACAAGTTTCCCGATAAGCGCCACCACGGTTGGAAGTTTATTCGCTTCGCTCCCAGCGGTGAGCTCATTGTGCCTGTCGGTGTGCCCTGTAACGTCTGCGCAGAAGACCCTGAGTTTGGCCGTATTTTCTCCCTGAACTTAGAGAGCAAAGAGCTTACCACCCTCGCAGAGGGGGTGCGTAATTCGGTTGGTTTCGATTACCATCCAGACAGTGGCAAACTGTGGTTTAGCGATAACGGTCGTGACATGATGGGTGATGATATTCCGCCGTGTGAAATTAACCGTATCGATGAAGTAGGGCAACATTTTGGCTTTCCATACTTCCACGGTGGTACAATCCCGGATCCGGAGTTCGGCAAAGGCAAAAACGCTGCCGATTACACTCAGCCAGCGCTAAATTTAGGTGCTCACGTGGCACCACTAGGTATTCACTTTTACACTGGTGAGCAATTTCCAAGTGACTACGACAAACAGCTTTTTGTGGCTGAGCATGGTTCGTGGAACCGCAGTAAAAAAGCGGGCTACCGAGTTATGATGGCTAAGGTAGAAGATGGCCAAGTGACTGGCTACGAGCCATTTATTACCGGTTTTATGGAAAACGAAGAGACCTTTGGCAGACCCGTTGCCATGGTGCAAATGGCCGATGGCAGCTTGCTGGTCTCCGATGATTACGCTAACGCGATTTACCGCGTGCACTATAACAAGAAGTAAGTTTGGGTAAGTATCAATGACACAAACAACGACCTTGTCACAACAAGGCATAGAGCAACTTACCATGGGGCGCTTCACCGAAGACGCCTACCTCAATTATTCCATGTATGTGATCATGGACCGGGCCTTACCTCATATTGGTGATGGTCTGAAGCCCGTGCAACGGCGCATTGTCTACGCAATGAGTGAGTTGGGGCTCTCTGCAGCGGCGAAATATAAAAAGTCCGCTCGTACTGTGGGTGATGTGCTCGGTAAGTACCACCCCCATGGTGATAGTGCTTGCTATGAAGCTATGGTACTGATGGCACAGCCTTTTTCATATCGTTACCCGTTAGTTGATGGTCAAGGTAACTGGGGGGCCGCAGACGATCCTAAGTCTTTTGCTGCGATGCGTTATACCGAAGCGCGGTTGTCAAAATTCTCTGAGGTACTACTAAAAGAGTTAGGCCAGGGCACCGCTGATTGGATCCCCAACTTCGATGGCACCATGAAGGAGCCTGAGGTACTGCCTGCACGCTTACCGCACATTTTACTTAATGGAGTAACGGGTATTGCTGTGGGCATGGCAACCGATATTCCACCGCACAATGTGCGCGAATTGGCTAATGCCTGTTGTCTGTTATTGGATAAACCCAAGACTGAATTGGCGGAGTTACTGGAGCTGGTTAAGGCACCCGATTACCCCACCGAAGCAGAAATCATTACTCCCAAGGCGGACATTGAAAAGCTTTACACCAGTGGCCGTGGCTCACTAAAAATGCGGGCTAAATACCATATTGAGCAGGGTGAAGTGGTGATCACTGCATTGCCACATCAGTGCTCAGGCGCCAAGGTGTTAGAGCAAATCGCCAACCAAATGACGGCAAAGAAACTGCCGATGGTGGCCGATTTACGCGACGAGTCGGATCATGAAAACCCAACCCGCATCGTAGTGGTACCGCGTTCTAACCGGGTAAAAGTCGAGCCGCTGATGGCGCATTTATTTGCCACCACGGATTTGGAAAAGAATTACCGCGTTAACCTCAATATGATCGGCCTTGATGGTCGACCGCAAGTGAAAGACTTACGCAGTATCCTTAGCGAATGGCTGACTTTCCGTCGTGATACGGTGCGTCGACGGTTGCAGTACCGCCTAGATAAAGTGCTCGCGCGACTGCATATTCTCGAAGGCTTGATGATTGCCTATCTCAATATTGATGAAGTCATAGCTATTATTCGCAGCGAGGACGAGCCGAAGCCGGTATTGATGGAGCGCTATGGCCTCAGTGAAAAACAAGCCGAAGCAATTCTCGATTTGAAACTTCGCCACCTTGCTAAGCTTGAAGAAATGAAAATTCGCGGCGAGCAAGACGAGTTAGAACAAGAGCGTGACAAACTGCAGCTGATCTTAGGTTCAGAGCGCCGTATGTCGACGCTAATGAAAAAAGAAATTCAAGAAGCGGCTGAGTTATACGGTGATGATCGCCGCTCGCCTGTAGTTGAACGTGAAGAAGCCAAAGCTCTGAGCGAAAAAGACCTAATCCCTTCAGAGTCGGTCACTGTGGTGCTTTCCGAAAAAGGCTGGGCGCGGGTGGCCAAAGGCCATGAAGTGGATGCTGAGGGCTTAAACTATCGCGCAGGCGATAAGTTTAAAGCCAGCGCCAAAGGCAAGAGCAATCAGCCGGCGGTATTCCTCGACTCCAGTGGCCGCGCCTTTGCCACCGACGCACACAGTCTGCCCTCAGCGCGCAGCCAGGGTGAACCGATGTCGGGGCGCTTTAATATCGCTGCGGGTGCCACACTTGAACACGCGGTGATGGCAGAGAATGAGCAACTGTTACTGATGGCCAGTGATGCCGGTTACGGCTTCGTTGCTGAATTTGCCGATTTGGTCAGTAAGAACAAAAATGGTAAGGCACTGGTAAGCTTGCCTAAAGGCGGGTTATTGCTCCAGCCCATTGCTGTAAACGATGTCAGTAAAGACTACTGCATGGCTATTTCCAGTGAAGGTCGCATGTTACTGTTCCCATTACGAGACTTGCCTAAGCTCGCCAAAGGGAAAGGGAATAAAATTATCTCTATACCCAGTGCCAAGGTACAGGCGCGCGAAGAGTATGTGAAGTTGCTCACCGTAGTTCCCGAGGGTGCTAGCGTGACCTTGCATGCAGGCAAGCGCAAACTAACGCTTAAGCCCGCAGACCTCGAACACTATTATGGAGAGCGCGGACGCCGAGGCAATAAGCTTCCGCGTGGTCTACAGCGTGTGGATGGCTGTGATATAGAGCTGAGCACCAAAGCCAGTGAAGCGCCCGACGAGGAAATGCTTAGCGAAGATTAAAAAAGAGGGCCTTGGCCCTCTTTTTACTTTAACGGCTTTTGTCATTTACAAGTCGAAGCGATCGGCGTCCATTACTTTAACCCAGGCTTTGATAAAGTCGTGGACAAAGCGTTCTTTGTTATCGTCTTGAGCGTAAAACTCAGCATAACTGCGCAGGATAGAGTTTGAGCCAAACACCAGATCAACGCGGGTGGCGGTCCACTTCACTTTGCCTGTGCTGCGCTCAACAATGTCATAAAGACCATTCTCTTTAGGCTGCCACTGGTATGCCATGTCGGTGAGGTTGACGAAGAAGTCATTGCTCAGCACCCCTTCACGGTCGGTAAACACACCGTGCTTGGAGCCACCATGATTAGTGCCTAACATACGCATTCCCCCTAATAACACGGTCATCTCCGGTGCCGTTAAGCCCATCAACTGCGTGCGTTCAAGTAACAACTCTTCCGCTGGAACGGCGTAGTCTTGCTTTAACCAGTTGCGATAGCCATCATGAATAGGTTCCAGTGGCTCGAATGACTCGCCATCGGTCATCTCATCGGTCGCATCGCCGCGCCCTGCGCTAAAGGGCACATTGATATTTACGCCCCCGGCTTTTGCCGCTTGCTCAATGGCTGCAGTGCCACCGAGAACAATGAGGTCGGCCATGCTAATGGGTTTGTCTAAGGTGCTTTGCAATTGCGTCAAGGCATCAAGTACTCGATTTAAGCGTTCAGGTTCGTTGCCAAGCCAATCCTTTTGTGGTGCCAGACGGATGCGCGCGCCATTGGCGCCGCCACGATAGTCTGAGCTACGAAAGGTGCGAGCACTGTCCCATGCGGTGCAGATAAGGTCGGCGGCACTCACTGGGCATGCCAGTATTTGCTGTTTAAGTTCAGCCTGCTCGGAACTACTAAGTACGTAATCGACACTAGGAATAGGGTCTTGCCAAATTAAATCTTCACTTGGCACATCGACGCCGAGGTAACGAGATTTAGGGCCTAAATCACGATGGGTTAGTTTAAACCAAGCGCGGGCGAAGACATCGCTAAAGTAATCAAAGTCGTTGTGAAAGCGCTCGATGATTTTGCGATAGCTGGGGTCAAGCTTCATCGCCATATCGGCGTCGGTCATGATCGGATTGCAGCGAATGGATGGGTCTTCAACATCAACGGGCTTATCTTCCTCTTTCATATCGATAGGCTCCCACTGCCAAGCGCCCGCAGGGCTTTTCTTGAGCTGCCATTCGTAGTTAAGCAGTAGGTGGCAATACCCGTTATCCCATTTTGTTGGGTAGGTGGTCCATGCTCCTTCTAATCCTGAAGTGACCGTGTCGCGACCGATCCCGCGCTGGTGGTGGTTATTCCAACCCAGCCCTTGTTCGAAAACATCGGCGGCTTCGGGCTCGGGGCCAAGTATTTCGGCATCGCCATTACCGTGGGTTTTGCCGACAGTGTGACCACCGACGGTCAAGGCTGCGGTTTCTTCGTCATCCATGGCCATGCGAGCAAATGTCTCTCTGACTTGCGCAGCGGTCTTGAGCGGGTCTGGTTCGCCATTAACCCCTTCAGGGTTGACGTAGATAAGCCCCATTTGCACGGCGGCGAGAGGGTTTTCCATACTTTGCGGCTTCTCAACATTGTCGTAGCGCTCATCGCTCGGTGCTAGCCACTCTTTTTCCGCACCCCAGTAAACGTCTTTTTCTGGGTGCCAAATATCCTCGCGGCCACCGGCGAAACCAAAGGTTTTCAATCCCATGGACTCATAGGCCATGTTGCCGGCAAGGATCATTAAATCGGCCCACGAGAGTTTGTTACCGTACTTTTTCTTGATAGGCCACAGTAATCGCCGTGCTTTATCCAAATTGGCATTATCAGGCCATGAATTAAGCGGAGCAAAGCGTTGGTTACCGGTACCACCCCCGCCGCGACCATCAGCAAGGCGATATGAGCCTGCGGAGTGCCAAGCCATACGAATCATCAACCCACCATAATGGCCCCAGTCGGCAGGCCACCATGCCTGGCTGTCAGTCATCAGTGTTTTAAGATCGTTTTTCACCGCCTCTAAGTCGAGCTTTTTGAACTCCTCAGCGTAATTAAAATGCTCGCCGTAGGGGCTTGTTTTGCTATCGTGCTGATGCAAAATATCGAGGTTGAGTGCGTTGGGCCACCAATCAGTATTAGGTTTTGCTTGCGTGGTTTGGCTGCCATGCATCACTGGACACTTACCCATATCGTCCTCCTTAAGGAATCTAACGGTAATAAATTCATTCACTTACTATAGAGCTGTGGAGATGAACTAAGATTAAACAAGTGTAGTCTATAAGGCCTTAATGACAGCGAAATTGGAAACGATAAAAACCGATGCGTGGCATCGCTTTTTTCCAACACGTATAGCGCACTTAGTGAGAAAGCAATAACAGCGTACAAGTGTTCGCTTAAAATAATTCGCCTATGTATAATGCCGACAATTCAGGTTATGTGGAGTTTATCGTGCTGGCTTTATTGCGTTTGTTAGCCATGGCTATGTTTGTCCTCTTAAGCTTTATCGCGGGGTTTATCTTGTGCTTGGTACGCCCGTTTCACGGTGACAACGTGCGGGTGATTGGTAGCTGGTATGCAAAGATGCCTAAGTTGCTGGGGGTGAATGTTGTTATTGAGAAAGACCCAGCCATTGTGACTGGTTCGCCTGCGGTCTATGTTGCCAACCATCAGAATAACTATGATTTATTTTTACTCCCCGGTGCGCTGCAGCGTAATACCGTAAGTTTGGGTAAAAAAAGCTTAAAATGGATCCCATTTTTTGGCCAAATTTATTGGTTGTCGGGCAATATTCTTATCGATCGTGCAAATCGTTCACGGGCGATGGCCACCATTGCTAAAACCACCGAAAAGCTCAAAAAAGGCGGGTTATCACTGTGGATGTTTCCAGAGGGCACCCGTAGTTATGGTCGTGGCTTGTTGCCATTTAAAACCGGCGCGTTCCACACCGCACTTAATGCCGGGGTCCCTGTGGTGCCGGTAGTAATGAGCGATACCCACAAAACCATCAAGCTAAATCGCTGGGATAATGGTACTATTTACATCAAAATGCTGGCGCCACAATTATTGGATGCCTCGATGAGCCCGCGCGAATATGCGGATCATTTCCATGCCTTGATGGCTCAGACACTGGCGCAATTGAATGAGAGAACATAATGGAAAACTGGCGCGAAATTAGCGAAGAAATTGTCGAATCCCTACTTGAAGATGGCTCTAATCCGGAAATTTTATATGAGGTAGAACACCACTTTGTGTGTGAAGATTTTAATGCCCTAGAAAACGCCGCGTTAGCTGCTTTTAAGGCTGGCTTTGATGTGGAAGAACCAGCTGAGTTGGAACTCGAAGAAGGGGGAACTATCTGGGGCTTTGATGTGGTGGTTGAGTCTGAGCTCGATGCCGACGTTATTATGGAAGATGTTGATAAGCTGGTAGCAATTGCCGCCGATAACGGCGTGGAATACGATGGCTGGGGCACTTACTTCCAAGACTAAAGGGTGGTTTTAACCACCTTTTATGGACTTTATTTACCATTTAGTGGTAATTTTATCTGAGTTTATTCAGCTTTCGTACAGTCCCCTATGTTGATCTCCTTACCTATTAGCGAGCTAAAACCCGGCATGTTTGTTGACCGGGTAAATAAGCAGGCCCAAGGTGCGTCAATAAAGATAAAAACCCGGGGCATGGTCAGAGATGCTTCCATCATTAAGCGCCTGCTGAGTGAGGGAGTGGAAGAGCTGACCATCGATTTCGCACAAAGCGATATCCCCATTCCCACGCATTTAAAACCCAAGTCTAAGAAAGAACACACTGGCGAGTCGCAAGATATCGCAAGCCAAGCAGAAAAGCCGAAGCTTAGTGACCGTGATCACAGTCAGGCGACGTTAGAGCAAGAGTTCCTCATCGCTAGCACTTGTTATGATCAAAGCTTGGGTAAACTGCGTGCCATGTACAACGAGCTGACCTCAGGCATGCAAGTCAATATGGCACTACTCAGTGGTATCGCTGATGATATTGTTGACTCAGTTTTTCGTAATCCAGACGCTATGGCCGCGCTGACACTGCTGCGCGATAGAAATAGCTACACTTGGCGTCATATGATGAATTGCGCCATTTTGACCGCTATTTTTGCCAAATATTTAGGTTTCGAAATTAATAAAGTGCGGCAAATGGCGTTAGCGGCCTTGTTGCATGACATTGGTCTTGCCAAAGTACCGCAAGGAATTCTATCAAAGCCAGGTAAACTCACTGAGCTCGAAACCAAGGCGGTACGTAAACACGTGGCGCTGAGCCTAACCATGCTTAAAGGGCAAAAGCACATCTCCAGCATGATGTTAGAAATGGTTGTTAACCATCATGAGCGGTTAGACGGCAGCGGCTACCCGCGTGGTATCAAAGCCGATAAATTATCTCGTGAAGCACGTATTTTAGCGCTGGTGGATGTGTATGCGGCAATGGTGGCAGATAAGCCCTATAAAAAAGGTGAGGAGCCGCTAACGGCACTGCGTTTCTTATTAGCGCAAAAGGCGATGTTTGACCAAGCCCTAGTACAGCGCTTTATAAAATGTGTCGGGATCCATCCTGTGGGAACCTTGGTCAAACTTACCAATGAGCGTCTGGCATTAGTAGTGCAGGGCAACGAGGCTAATCCTATCAAACCTAAGGTACGGGTGTTTTATAACACTCAGCACCGTCACCACATTACCGCCAAAGACGTCGATTTGAGTATCAGCAAAGACGATATCAAAATCTTGGGTAGCACCTCTCCCTTAGAGTTTGACCTTAATTTGTCTCGTTTGTTAAAGGAGCACTTGCTGCCTTAGCACGCTCACACTGCTTTTTTCCTTGGCGCTTAGCAGCGATTAATGCGCCACTAAAACAACTCCCCGTTAGTATAAACCATACCATAGTGCCTTGTGTCGTATGCAGGGCAATACAACACAGTCCCAAACTTACCAGCGAGGCCAGCATTGAAGCAAGCCAATATTGGCTGACCGGGTTGTCGCACTCGCCTTGATGGTGGCAGGCGCAGTAGTTCGCACGTAAAAATGCAAATACACTGATAGCGCAAAACACCAGCGCAACCAAAATAAGCATTATAACGAGCACCATAGGACATTCCTGTTCACTTTTTTAATACCCGCAGTGTAGCGATATTAGATAAATAGTCAATGATAATGAGAATTTATATCATTTGAGTGTTTGAGGTCTAATCAGTCTTTAAAATCGTAAAATTATGTAAATATTGCCCTTAAATTACGCTATGTTAACCATATTTAACAGTTTTTTTGCATGAAATACGCTAGTGTATGCCAGTTAAAATGACAACAATGAGAAAGAAGTATGCAATTCAAAAAGACAATTTTAGCGGCTTCATTGGCGCTATTATCAACAGAATCTTTCGCTGCCGCTTTTCAGCTGGCAGAGCAAAATGCGTCAGGCTTAGGCCGTGCCTACGCCGGTGAAGCAGCCATTGCTGATGATGCATCCGTGGTTGCCCGTAACCCCGCACTGATGTCGCAATTTGAAACGGCACAGTTGAGCGTGGCGGCAATTTATGTCGAGCCAGACGTGAGCCTTGAAGGCGAAAGCACCAACAATGGCCTAAACCCTAATGTGTTAAACGACGATAGCATCGCCCCTAGCGCGGTGATCCCTGCCGGTTACTTTGTGCTCCCGGTAAACGATAAGGTGGCAGTAGGCTTTGGTGCCTTCTCTAACTTTGGTTTAGCTACTGAGTTTGCCAGTGATTATGCGGCAGGCCAGCTAGCTGGTGAAACTGAAATCGTCACCATTAACTCTAATGTATCGGTTTCTTATAAGGTGGACGAAGCTCTTACCTTGGCACTGGGTGTTAACCACGTGTACGCCGATGCAAAGATTGTCCGTAACCTTGGCGCAAACCCGTTAGGTGCACCGGCAAGCTTAGAAGCGGTTCACCTTGAGGGCGACGACTATGGCTTTGGCTGGAATGTAGGCCTGGCCTATGACCTAGATAGTGACAACCGCCTTGGCTTCCACTATCGCAGTGAAACAGACCTCACATTTGAAGGTGACTACACCAATCAGCTTCCGGCAGCATTGGGTGGCCTTAACGGGCAAACTTTACCTGGTACGGTTGATTTAACCTTGCCAGCGATTGCTGAATTCTCAGGCTCACATCAGTTAAACCAAGATTATGGCCTACACTACAGTGTGCTTTGGACAGGCTGGAGTAGCTTTGACAAGCTTGAAGCCTATGTGCCAGTGAGTGAGGGACCGGTATTTAGCAAAAACGAAGACTTCTCGGATTCAATCCGTGTGTCAATCGGTGGTGACTACCAGCTAACAAACGATATTAAATTGCGTGCTGGTTTAGCCTTTGATGAATCGCCAGTGGCGCAGAAGCATCTGTCTATCTCTATCCCAGATACCGACCGCTTCTGGCTCTCTTTTGGTGCGGAATGGTTTATCGATGAAGCGTCTAGCGTTGATTTAGGTGCCAGTATTTTACGCGGTAAAACCCAAAACTTTGTTGAAGGTGACAACCTAGGGCAGCAGTGGGGCTTTGAATCAGAAGGCCATGCTTACCTGGTTGGTGCACAGTACAACTACAGCTTCTAAGCAATGCTGAGATGAAAAAGCCAAGCAACTGCTTGGCTTTTTTTATGCTTGTTTGTATGTGACGTGGACATAAAAAACGCGAGCCTGAGCTCGCGTTATGATTGTTGCCTAATAGTTTTACAGGCTTTCGATTTTTGCTTTTTGCTCGAGCAATTTCGCCTTGGCTTCGCTGTACTCTGCCAGCTTCGACTTTTCTTTTTCAAGTACGGCTTCAGGCGCATTGTTGACAAACTTCTCGTTAGCGAGCTTTTTCTCAACTTGAGCCAGACCTTTTTCAGCTTTTTCCAATTGCTTAGCAATACGCGCTAACTCAGCGTCTACATCAATCAGCCCAGCCATGGGGATCATGATCTCGAGTTGACCCACGTAGGCGGTCGCACACGCTGGCGCGTCGTCGACGTTATCAAGCACGGTCACATCTTCTAGCTTGGCTAGGGCGGCTAGGAACGTCTGATTTTCTTGTAAGCGACGAGTATCCTCGGCAGAAGCCTGAGCAAGCAACACGTTCAATGGTTTGCTTGGGCTAATGTCCATTTCACCGCGAATATTACGAATGGCGACAATAAATTGTTTCATCCACTCCAAATCGGCCATCGCGGTGCTATCGACTTTATCTTGCTCAAACGCAGGGAACGCTTGGGTCATAATGGTATCGGCATGGATACCTGCAAGCGGAGCCACACGCTGCCAAATGGTTTCGGTGATATATGGCATTAATGGGTGCATCAAACGCAGTAGCCCTTCAAGCACAGTGATCAGCGTATGGCGAGTACCGCGTTGCTGGGTCTCGGTGCCTTTAAATAACACGGGTTTAGTTAGCTCGAGGTACCAGTCACAGAACTGGTTCCAGGTGAACTCGTAAATCGTGTTAGCAGCAAGGTCAAAACGGTAGTTGTCCAAGTGTTCAGTGAAGGTTTTCACGGTTTGTTGGAACTGCCCTTGAATCCAGCGATCCGCCAGCGAGTACTCGCGCTGTGCATCGTTGAAGCCGCAATCTTGCTCTTCGGTGTTCATAAGCACGTAACGGCTAGCGTTCCATAGCTTGTTACAGAAGTTACGGTAACCTTCTAGGCGGTTCATATCCCAGTTGATATCACGACCTGTTGACGCCATGGCTGCAAGAGTGAAACGCAAGGCATCGGTGCCATGCGGCTCAATGCCCTCAGCGAAGGTTTTGCGGGTGTTCTTTTCGATTTTCTTCGCCAGTTGTGGCTGCATCATGTTGCCGGTGCGCTTAGTCACTAGGCTTTCTAAATCGATGCCGTCAATCATGTCCAGTGGGTCAAGCACGTTACCCTTAGACTTCGACATTTTATCGCCATTCTCATCGCGAATCAGGCCAGTCACATAAACGGTTTTAAATGGTACCTGAGGCTTGCCGTTGTCATCTTTGATGAAATGCAGAGTCATCATAATCATACGGGCAACCCAGAAGAAAATGATGTCGAAACCAGTGACCAACACGTTAGATGGATGGAATACTTTTAAGTCTTCAACGTTGTTCGGCCAACCAAGGGTTGAGAAGGTCCACAATGCTGATGAGAACCAAGTATCGAGTACGTCGTCATCTTGGCTGAGCGTGACATCGTCATCGAGGTTATGCTCGCGGCGCACTTCTGCTTCATCGCGTCCAACATACACGTTGCCGTCGTTGTCGTACCACGCTGGAATACGGTGGCCCCACCATAGCTGGCGTGAAATACACCAGTCTTGAATGTCGCGCATCCAAGAAAAGTACATGTTTTCGTATTGCTTTGGTACAAACTCAATATCACCGTCTTCAACGGCTTTGATAGCCGGCTCGGCCAGTGGCGCAACGCGCACATACCATTGGTCGGTAAGTAGGGGCTCAATCACCACCCCAGAGCGATCGCCGTAGGGCACGGTTAAGCTGTGATCGTCAATCTTTTCTAATAACCCAGCCTGCTCGAACTCAGCAACCACTTGCTTACGCGCATCAAAACGGTCTAAGCCGTGGAAGCGCTCAGGGATAGGGGCGTCTAGCTGCAGTGGTTTGCCATCAAAGGTAAAGGTTTCGCCTTCGCTTAGAATTGCCGCATCTTTGTTGAATACGTTAATCATCGGCAACTGGTGGCGTTTACCGACTTCATTATCGTTGAAGTCATGCGCTGGGGTGATTTTCACACAGCCGGTGCCTTTTTCCATATCGGCATGCTCATCGGCAACGATAGGAATACGGCGGTTCACGATAGGCAGCAAGATTTCTTTGCCAATGAGGTTCTGGTAACGCTCGTCATCAGGGTTTACGGCCACACCAGTATCGCCGAGCATGGTTTCTGGGCGAGTGGTGGCGACGACGATGTAATCTTTGCCATCCTGAGTTTTGACGCCATCGGCCAATGGATAGCGCATATTCCACATATGCCCTTGCTTGTCTTTGTTTTCAACTTCAAGGTCAGAAATAGCGGTGTGTAGTTTTGGATCCCAGTTAACCAGGCGCTTACCACGGTAAATTAAGTCGTCTTTATACAGGCGCACAAAGACTTCTTTAACCGCTTCAGATAGGCCGTCATCCATAGTGAAGCGTTCACGGTCCCAATCCACCGAGGCGCCTAAACGACGTAGCTGCTTGGTGATGGTGCCGCCAGATTCATTCTTCCATTGCCAGATTTTATCGATAAAGGCATCACGACCTAGGTCATGGCGTGTTTTATTTTCCTCGGCGGCGAGTTTACGCTCGACCACCATTTGTGTCGCGATCCCGGCATGGTCGGTACCAACCTGCCACAATGTATTATTCCCTTGCATCCGCTTGAAACGGATTAAGGTATCCATGATGGTGTCCTGGAAGGCGTGGCCCATATGTAGGCTGCCGGTGACATTTGGTGGTGGGATCATAATTGAGTATGAGTCGCCTTCACCACTTGGCTTAAAGTAGCCGTTTTCTTCCCACTTCTGATAGAGGGATTGTTCAATATCTTGCGGATTATAGGTTTTATCCATTGCCCAGAACCTTAACTTAAACTTTTTGTGTTGCCAGCTGCGCGCCTAAGTCGCGTAACTGCTTATATCTTGCTCGTGCTTGGTGTTTGCGTGTGTCATCGGCTGGCACAAAGTCAAACACCGTATCAAAGCGACGTATAAAATCGGGCACGCTTGATGCTAAGTTGATCAGTACGCTGCGCCGTGACACAGGCGGGGTTTGCCCTATCTCCACAGCGGCACCGGCGCGAGGCCCTTCACCTTGGAGGTTGTGGGGCACAAAGCTATCGGCGTCAAATGCCCATAGGTGCTGATCAACAAGATGAGCATCGTCGCGATTATCAACAAAGATAAATACCCGTTGTCCTTGGCGATATTGCTCGCACGCCAAGCGAGCGCCAAGATCAAAATGAGCCGGTACGTCGCTGCCCGGCTCATCGGCATGTTCTAGCAGGTAAAATAACGCGTGCATTGCGCCCTCTACGCGGCTCGTTAATCCGCCAATTTTGACACAATCACGCCCCTGCATCAATGAATAAGCCCCTTAAAAAAGGGGCTTGAAGTGATATCGCAGTGATTAATCTTGCGGGTTATCCAATACCCCAGCGCGGTTAATCAAATATTGCGTTAGCATTGGCACAGGACGCCCCGTGGCGCCTTTGGTTTTGCCACCGCTGCGCCACGCCGTACCGGCAATATCTAAGTGCGCCCAGTTATACTTTTTGGTGAACTTAGATAAGAAGCAGGCAGCGGTAATAGTGCCTGCGGCGCGACCGCCTAAGTTAGTGAAATCAGCAAACGGGCTTTCTAACTGCTCATGATAGTCATCCCATAGCGGCAGCTGCCAAGCACGATCGCCACTTTGCTCAGAGGCTTTAAGAAGGTCATGTGCCAAAGGATTATGGTTAGAGAGCATGCCGGTTGCATGAGCACCCAGGGCAATGATACACGCGCCAGTAAGGGTGGCTACGTCAATCACGGTATCGGGGTCGAATGCCTCCACATAGGTGAGGGCATCACACAATACTAAGCGTCCCTCGGCGTCGGTATTAAGGACTTCAACGGTCTGCCCCGACATCGTGGTTAGAATATCACCCGGGCGATAGGCATTGGAGCTGGGCATGTTTTCACAGCCTGCAAGCACACCAATCACATTAATGGGCAGTTGCATTTTGGCAATGGAGCGCATGGTGCCGATAACCCCAGCTGCACCGCCCATGTCGTATTTCATCTCGTCCATGGCTTCGCCTGGCTTAATTGAAATACCGCCGGAGTCGAAAGTCAGGCCTTTACCTACCAGCACTATCGGTGCCGCGCCTTCTGCGCCGCCATTGTAGTGAATCACCGACATCACTGACTCGTTAGCACTTCCACGGCCTACGGCAAGGTACGAGTGCATGCCGAGTTCTTCCATTTCTTGCTCGCCGACCAAGTTAACGGTGACGTTCTCGAACTCTTCTTCTAAGCTTTTCGCTTGCTCGCCTAAGTAACGTGGGTTACAGATATTTGGCGGCATATTGGCGACATCTTTACAGAGTTTGGCTCCTGAAGCGATAGCTAAACCATGCTCAATAGCACTTTCGCCAATCGGCAATTCGCGGCGCGTTGGTACGTTAAAAACAATTTTCCGCAGTGGTCGGCGTGGATCGCTTTTTTTACTTTTCAGCTGGTTAAAGGTGTATAAGCAATCTTGTGTCGTCTCAACAGCTTGGCGTACTTTCCAATACGTATCGCGGCTTTTTACATGCTGCTCTGTTAAAAAGCACACCGCCTCCATGGCCCCAGTTTCATTCAGGGTATTAATGGTTTTGGAAATGATTTGCTTATACTGTTTGTCGTCTAGCTCGCGCTCTTTACCACAACCTACAAGTAGTACGCGCTCACTTAGCACATTCGGTACATGGTGTAATAATAGCGTTTGCCCCGGCTTACCTTCTAAGTCGCCGCGACGTAAAAGGTTAGAGATGTAGCCTTCACTGATTTGGTCCAGTTGCTCGCCGATAGGGGATAAGCGGCGTGGCTCGTAAACACCCACTACAATACAAGCGCTGCGTTGCTTCTCTGGGCTACCACTTTTTACGCTAAATTCCATTGTGACTCCTAATTAGAGGAAAAGTCAGCCCTTGGGGCGTTTGCCAGCCAAGGCGCTGTTCACCTACTTACTATTGTCGTGAACTATTTACGCATTTATCAATCCACTAACTAAAGTGTAGACAATTACATGCCTTAGGTATGATATTTAATGCGCTTGACATATAATAAAGTGACTAAAACAACTAGTTTACTCAAATTTTCCTACTATGCCAGTGAAACACGACGTTTTTAGGGGCGGACATTGCTGATTTTTCGATACTTAACCGCTGAAGTTTTCAAGTCTCAGGTTGCTGTTTTCTTGACCTTAATGACCATTTTTATCAGCCAAAAATTCGTCGTGATTCTAGGCGATGCATCTGAGGGCAGTATTCCTGCAAAATTAGTGCTTTCTATGGTGGCACTAAAGCTGCCGCAATTAGCCTCGTTGATTCTGCCGCTAAGTATCTTTTTAGGTATTATCCTCGCTTATAGCCGCGTGTATGCTGACAGCGAAATGACGGTTCTTAAAGCCTGTGGCGTCAGTGAATGGTATGTGGTGCGTATCACCTTAATCTCAAGCACCGCTTTGGCGATTTTAGCCGGTGCCATGACCTTGTATTTAGCCCCTTGGGCCAGTGAAAAGGAATACCAGTTAAAGGAGCGGGCGCAAGCCGATGCCGGCCTTTCTGCCTTGCGTGCCGGGCGGTTTCAGGAAACAGGGAATGAAAAAGCGGTGGTCTTTATTCATGATATGGACGATGGCGGACGCGTTTTAAATAAGGTGTTTGTGGCGCAGTTGCCTCGTGGTGAAGGCCAGCAACAGTCTCAGGTCGTGTATGCCGAGCAAGGGCAGGTTATCGAACGTGATAACGGCGAACAGCAGTTGATCCTGCGTCAGGGGCAGCGCTACGAAACCCAGGCTCGCGCACTGAACATGCAACATACCGAGTTTGATAGCTATCAGGTGCAGATCCGCGAGCAAGCCATTGAACACCAGCGTCGTAAGCTGGAAGCTGTGCCCACCGCCAAGTTGTTAGAGCAAGATAGCAATGAAGCTATCTCACAGTTTCAATGGCGCTTAGCCATTCCGCTGTCTATTCCGTTATTAACGCTTATCGCCGTGCCTTTGAGCGTGGTGAACCCGCGCCAAGGTAAATTTGCCAAACTAGTGCCGGCGATCAGCCTGTACCTAGGGTATTTTATTTTATTGAATGCCGCTAAGTTTGCCTTGGAAGATGGCAAAATTCCGCCCTCGATTGGCCTATGGTGGGTGCATCTTAGTGCGCTGTTTATTGGCGCATTCCTCATTATCAAAGGGCGGCCGCTTGGCGTGTGGCTGCGCTCCATCCTAACTAAGCGAGAGGCCGCAGTATGAAAACACTCGATTGGTATTTAGGGCGCAGCATTATGCAAACCACGGGGTTCGCCCTATTGGTTCTGGTGGGGATCAGTACCCTCATTAAGTTTATTGAGCAGCTTAAATCAGTGGGGCGTGGCAGCTACGACATTATGGATGCGCTGTTATATACCCTGTATACGGTGCCTGGCGATGTAGTGGTCTTTTTCCCTATGGCGGCGTTGATAGGCGGACTCACCGGGCTCGGGGCTTTGGCTTCAAACAGCGAGTTGGTCGTGATGCAGGCGGCGGGCATGTCACGCTTGCAGGTCATTGCCTCGGTGATGAAAACGGCGGTGGTATTAGCCTTGCTGATGATGGCCATGGCCGAGTGGGGCGTACCCAAGGCCGAGCAAACCGCCAAACAACTGCGTTCGCATGCTATATACGGCGGTGATGTATACAGCGCCAAGCAAGGCGTGTGGGCCAAAGATGGTGATGTTTTCGTCAACATTGAGGATGTTGACCAACAAGGGCAACTCAACGGCGTGCGTATGTATCACTTTGATAAAGACTTAGAGCTGGAAAAGATCACCTTTGCTGATCGAGCGCTTTATCGCGAAGGTGGCTGGATGCTGCGTAAAGTCAAAGAGTTACATGTTGATGCGGCGCAAATTAGAGAAAACTTCGCCGAAGAACAATTTTACGACTCACAGCTCACCGCTGAAAAATTGGGAGTGGTATCGGTGAAGCCTGAAACCTTGTCATTCAAAGGGCTGTGGTCTTACTTGCAGTATTTGCAGCACAACGACCAAGACACCACCGCTTACGAGTTGGCATTGTGGCGCAAGATTATGCAGCCCGTGTCTTTGGCAGTGATGCTGCTTGTTGCGCTGTCATTTATTTTTGGGCCGCTGCGCACCGTAACCATGGGGGCGCGTATCGTGATGGGGGTGGTCACAGGTATTGCTTTCCACCTGACCGACCGTATCTTCGGCCCTATTGTGACGGTGTATCAGATCCCCGCATTTGTGGGGGCGGTGCTACCGAGCATGTTGTTTATTATCTTCTCAAGCTATCTACTGAAGCGGCGCAATTAAACGCCGCTTGCTGTGCTTAATCTAGAGCTTGGTAAATTTTCTTGTTCTCTTCTTTGCTTAAGGTAACCACTTCACAGCCCGATAAGTAGTCCTGCAGGGCGCGTTTGTTCTTTATATCAACCAAGACCAGGATATTGCCTAAGCCAAGTAACGCGCACAGGCTACGCCATGCGCTTTGCCAAAAGCCTGGAAGGCTGCCATCGAGCCGGCGCACTTGCATACGCCATGCACGCATACCGATTGTTTGCCCACTCTTACTCCAGAAGTAGCCAAAAAAGCTTAGGCTTACTAAGACTAAAAGCACATCACGGAGCACATAGAGAAGGGTATTTTGTTGAATCAACGCTGCCACATCTTCCGCCTCACCTAAGCTTAACCAACCTAGCGAGATAGCGCCTTGTACAACAAGCAAGTACACCACCGTGGTCAGCATGGCAAATGCGATAACCACAAGGCCATCATAAATTAATGAGGCGATACGTCGGGCAAACCCAGTGCGTGCATAATCAGCAGACATGACAACATTTCCTAAGCGATAAAATCGGCGACAGTGTAGCAAACCCCCTGCACAAAGGCGACGCTCTTAGTGCTCGCTCGACAAGGTGGTCAGACCTGCTATAGTCAGTGACATAACTCCACTGCCGCACTGTGAGAAAAATAAATGAATAACAACAGCCTAGCAGATACACACTCGGTATTTAATCAACCCAAGCCATTAGCGAATTACAATGCCTTTAGCGCCGATGAGGTGTTGCAATACTGGTTAACGCGGTTCGGTGGCAGTTGGGGCGCGCCCATGCTTTGCAACTTTGGTGAAGGCATAGGTGGGCCACTATTAGAGGCCGGCTTCCTTGCTAATAAGCACCTTCCCGAATTTGTTAGTCATAGCCGTTTTGGTGAGCGCATTGATCAAGTCGATTATCACCCCGCTTATCATCAACTGATGCGCCATGCAGTGCAAAGTGGTCACTGTGCGCTACCTTGGTTGGAAAGCAAAAGCGGGGCGCATGTGGTGCGCGGGGCACTGGCTTTTTTACACAGCCACGCCGACCCAGGCTCGGGCTGCCCGTTAACCATGACTTTCGCCAGCGTTCCGGCAATCGCGGTACAAAAAGAGGTGGCCGATCGGTGGCTGCCCAAGATTTTGTCGCGTCACTATGATGAAAGCAATAAGCCTTGGTATGAAAAGCAAGGCGTGACCATAGGGATGGCAATGACCGAAAAACAAGGTGGCAGTGATGTGCGAGCAAACACCACCTATGCCACCCCTGTAGCTGCGATCGGGCCGGGGCAATTGTATGAAATAGTGGGTCATAAGTGGTTTTGCTCGGCGCCGATGTGCGATGGCTTTTTGGTGTTAGCCCAGGTAGAGCAACAGCTTTCATGCTTTTTAGTTCCCCGTTGGCGCGAGGATGGCAGCAAGAACCCAATGCATATCCAGCGCCTTAAAAATAAATTAGGGAATCAATCTAACGCCAGCTCCGAGGTGGAATTTCGCGGTGCTCATGGGTGGTTATTGGGTGAGCCCGGGCGCGGCATTGCTACTATCATTCAAATGGTGGCTTTAACGCGCTACGACTGCATGCTGGGTTCTTCGGCACTGATGGCGCAAGCAGCGAAAGAAGCGATTTGGCATACCCATGAACGCCAGGCCTTTGGCAAAGGTTTGCACCAGCAACCGCTTATGCGCAACGTATTAGCCGATTTAGCCATTGAGGCCGAGGCTGCTTTGGCTATCTCTATGCGTATCGCCAATGCATTAGATAACCAAGATGATCGCCACCATCGAGCGTTAGTACGCAGTGCCACTGCAATCGGCAAGTATTGGATTTGCAAGCGCGCCGTACAACACACCTATGAGGCCATGGAGTGTGTCGGTGGGGTGGGGTATGTAAACGACAATGTGCTCAGCCGTTTATATAAAGAGGCCCCGGTGAACGCCATTTGGGAGGGCTCGGGCAATGTGCAGTGTTTAGACTTATTGCGGGTGCTGAATAAAGAGCCGGATACGTTAAAGGCGTTACTGCGGGAATTAGAGCAGGCAAAGGGCCAGTATGCGCAGTTCGATGAACGGTTAGCGCAGTTGCAGGCCCAGCTTGGTGATAAAGGGGCGATTGAAATACATGCGCGGCAAATCATGGAGAGCTTGGCCCTACTGTGGCAGGGTGCAACCTTGCTTATTTGCGGCGACCCCTTAATTGCCGATGCCTTTGTGCGCTCGCGTTTAGCGCCACAAAGCCACCATCAATATGGCACACTCAATGAAAATATTGATATGCAGGCAATTATTAAACGCTTTATGCCTAAGTGCTGATATTGTTAAACATCCATGCTCATGCTTGGTTGTTTATTCAGCAGTTGACACATTAATAACATAAAACGCTTGCCGCGCTTTTCATTCTTTGTATAATGCACGGCATAGAGATGAGGGCAGATAAACAAAGCCTTTGCTCTGAAGTGGTTTTTCTTTATCTTCTCGTTGAGAAGGTCAAAGAAAAAAGATGCCAGTGTGATGGAATTGGTAGACATGACGGATTCAAAATCCGTTGCCTTCGGGCGTGGCGGTTCAAGTCCGCCCACTGGTACCACTTTTGATAACCCTAGCCGATTGGCTAGGGTTTTTTTATGCCTGAAATTTGATATCAACTTACCTAATGTAGCCGACCTTAAGCAATGAGCCGCAGCCCACTATGTGAGCTCTATTTTATACGCTTTTAAATAACGTTGTTCTTCATGTAGTTAAAGTGACAAGGGGCTTCAAGAATAATCGAGAAGCGCTTTGTTTAAACAGCCTCCTTATTGTAACCTTTGTGCGATCCGCGCCATTTTTTAAGGCACTATAAAATTCGGAAATGAGCGTAACGGAAGAGGACTCAGCTCGGGTACCGGTACTTTACAAATATCTTATCTACATTGCGATGAACTAGGAGAGCCTGATGAGGTTGGCATTATTAGCATGTATGGTTTTTCTTGGTGCATGTACTTCCCTAGAGGGAGATTTTGAAAAAGCGATTTCATTTGGAGTTGTCACCGAGGTAAACGATTATTCAAACCAAGTTGATAAATCATTGTATGTGCGCATGTACCAAGCCCCAGTTTATGAAGAGCAATGTTTTATCGAAACACATGGGGTGTGTAAGTATCAATATTATTTAAGTGTCGCGACCTTTGATGAGTACCCGCAGACAAATCTATTTATCTTGACTCACCAAGGAGAGGTAACAGATATTAACTGGTTAAGTAATGATGCAATAGATACCGCAACGCTGCAATTGACTATGTCGAATTACACCGCAGCAGCGCTGAAAAATAATCCATCTTTGCCTGTAAAAAAAGAGGTGCTTCGTGTCACATTGACACCGCATCAAATTGAAGAGCATAACTAAATCAGGTCGTGCTCTTCAGTCTGCAACTTCACTTTCTCCTTTATCCATCCAAGCCCTATCGCCGCAATGAGCACTGCTACACAGTGGTGCACTTAACTCAAATAGGGTGATTAAAGGTGGCAATTCATCCGAACTAAGTTACTCTATTAGCGGGACAAATAATAAAAAAGGAAGCAATAACAATGACTCGGGTGTTTAGTGCGGTGGTATTGGCGACGGTCATTCTCGGTGGCTGTACTAGCGTTCCACAACAGGCGATTACCGCCAATCAGCAAGTCTCGAAAGGCATCGCCGCGATTGGGGATAATGGTTTGGCCATGGTGGATGCGTGGGAGCACTCTGCTTATGCGATGCTTGATGAGCGCTGGCATAAGGTATATACCAAAGCGGAGCAAAGTTATCGTAGCAAACGACAGCTGGCTGATAATGATAATCTCAACTCACAGCAACGTGAAGATGTGGCTGGTTTGGCGGCCCTTATCCGCACGCAAGTACGAGGCAGCATTCACGATGAAGCCGATAGGATGCGTCGCACTATTCATGGCAATGTGCAAGCAACCCTTGAAGCGAATGAAAGCATCACCGAGTTACTTATTAGCGCTAATTCGGTATTGAGTTTGCAGCAAAGCGCCATAAGGGAGGTGGGTGATTTACTGCCGATCCCGCCAACAATTAGCACCTTTATCGATAAATCATTACAAAGCGCAGGCCTTTAATAACAGGATAGAATAATGAGCCTAAACGATTTAAGAGGCGAGTTCGCCGACGATATCACCCAGATTGCCGCTGATTTAAGCAATTCCTTACCCATGTCGAAGCCACAACTTCGTAGTGCCTTTAGTGATGATGAACTAAAAGAGCTGCATGAGATGATTGCGGCTGTGCATCAGGCGACTTCAGAGCATGATAAGCAGTTGGCATTAGCAGATAATGCTAAAAGTGTGTTGGCGTTGTTAAAAACCCTTGGTGTGGGGGTGTAGCACCCTATTAGAGCTCTCAGTGGCAAAGCTTGGGGCTACCAAGGCACTTTGCCAATGAGCATATCTTTAAACATGACCCAGTCGCCAATCAAGCTGTAAACTGGATGGCGAAAGGTAGCAGGGCGATTTTTCTCGAAAAAGAAATGACCCACCCATGCAAAGCCGTAACCGGCCACAGGCATCGCCCACAACCAAATGTAGCTGCCGCTGAACACAGCAAAGCCTAATATCGCCAGCACCACTAAACTGCCGATAAAATGTAAACGTCGGCACACAGGGTTTTCGTGCTCTTGTAAGTAATAAGGGTAAAACGCTTTAAAGCTATTAAAGTTCTTTTTATCAATTGCTTGGGGCATATTCTTCTCCAATGCGGCTATGACCTTAGCCTAGCTTTATTTTTGCATTAACGACAACAGTTCTTTCCTTAGTTGTTTTAGTTATATCTGATAACGACCCTAAATTGCCCTCGGGATGGCGTGATAGTGGGCAGATCCGTTACACTTAGTCTATTACAAGTCCGTTGTTCGTAAGTTGGTGGATATGCCCATGCGTCATGAAATCTGGCAGCAGCTCAGAGAAGAAGCAAATCAAGTTGTAACTAAAGAGCCATTATTGGCCTCGCACGTATACTCGTGTGTGCTTAATCATGAGTGCCTTGGCTCGGCGCTAAGCTTTATCGTGGCCAACAAACTCGCCGATGCGGTGGTGTCAGCGTTTACTATTCGTGAGCTATTTGACCAAGCGTTTGTGGACTGCGATACCATGCTTACTCATGTAGCAAACGATATTAAAGCCGTTCGCGATCGTGACCCAGCGGTGGATACTTATTTAACGGTGATCTTAAACCTTAAAGGCTTTCACGCCATTCAAGCGCACAGGTTGGCTCATTGCTTGTGGCGTCAAGGGCGCATCGAGCTGGCTCGATTTATACAAAGCCGTTGCTCAGAGGTGTTTGGTGTTGATATTCACCCCGCGTGCCGTGTTGGTCACGGCATCATGTTTGACCATGCGACAGGCATTGTTATTGGTGAGACAGCGGTGATTGAAGACAATGTGTCTATTTTGCAGTCGGTCACTTTAGGTGGTACAGGTAACGAGTCTGGCGATCGCCACCCTAAAATTCGTGCCGGGGTGCTGATTGGCGCCGGGGCGAAAGTTCTGGGCAATATTGAAGTGGGTGAGGGTGCGCGTATTGGTGCCGGCTCGGTAGTATTGAGCTCAGTGCCGCCGCATATGACCGCCGTTGGCGTTCCCGCTAAATTGGTGGGCAAACCGGACTGTCCTTGTCCAGCGGAAAGCATGAATCAAAACTTTTTAGATGACGAACAAGAGAATCAATCGCATACTAGTGCCATGTTGTAGTGGCACTAGAGTGAAAAGGGATGAATAAACAACTTGTTATAACTGCACTGGGGGCATTCTCGTTGGGCTTCGGAGGCGGTTATATGGTGTTCTTCGAGCCATCACCCGTGCCAGCAACGCAGCCCGCACCATCAAGTGATGCTCAACTTGTAACTCATCCCCCTCAGCTCGCGGCGCTGCCTGAATCACCTCAAACAGCATTAAAAAAACAGCAGCCGCCACCCGCTACCGATACGCTAGAGGTCGCCCCCGAACAACCCCAGGGTGCCGCTAACAGTGCCAGCGACATTGATACTTTACGCCGTGAATTAGCGGCCGCTAAGCAAACCATTGCTACCTACAAGCATATTCTGGATGCACCCAGTGACATGGAGGCCGAACTTAAAGAGCGATTTACCCATCAAGAGCGAGACGAAGCTTGGGCCTATGAAGTTGAGACCAAAGTGAGTGACTTTGTTTACAGCCAAGGGTTGGCGTACAAGATTAAACTCGATACCGCCCAATGTAAGCAAACGGTGTGTCGCCTGCAGTTCTCAGCCCAAGAAGACGTTGAACTCGACCCGCGTGACGATTGGCACAATATTCAAAATACTCTTATGGAACAGCCGTGGTGGCAGCAGTTTCACCGCACCAATTCGCGCAGCTCTGAAGCGGGTCTTAATCTTTGGGTTGAACGCCTACCACCGTCGTCGTAACCTCACCATCGGCCACGCGCGTATGCAGTGTTTGGCCCGGTTGTACTTGCTGTACTGACTTAATAATTCCCGAGTCGGCGCGCGTAATGCTGTAGCCGCGCCCAAGTACGGCCAAAGGGCTGATGCTATCAAGGCGAGTAGCGAGGTGGCTCAGTTCGCTTTGGGCGCGATAGAGTTGTTCTTTTTGGCTTGCCACTAGACGGCTCGACAGTTGCTGCAATTGATATTTGGCGCTGGCTACCCGTTGTGCTGGGTTGGCGCGTTGCAAACGCATACTAAGCTCGCCAAGGTGCTGTTGCTGGTGGTTAAAACGCTGCTCCATGGCGCGGTGTAGACGCATTTGCAACTCATCTAAACGCTGCTGCTGTTGCATCAACTGATTAGCTGGATGCTGGTGTGATAAACGGCTTTGTAGTTGCTGCAATTGCTGTTGATAGGCCGCTAAGCGGTGTCGCCATGCGCTGTGTAGCTGCTGCTTTTTATGCGCTAAAAACTGCTTAATTTGTTCGCTATCGGGACTCACTAACTCGGCCGCCGCCGAGGGGGTCGCCGCACGTATATCAGCAACAAAGTCGCTGATAGTGGTATCTATTTCATGACCCACGGCACTGATCACAGGTAATTCACTGGCAAAAATAGCGCGAGCCAATTGCTCGTGATTAAAGCACCACAAGTCTTCTAAGCTGCCGCCACCGCGCCCCACAATTAATACATCAACCTCTTTGCGGGCATTGGCTAGAGCAATTTTATCGATGATCCCTTGATGGGCACTATCACCTTGCACTTGGCAAGGGTAAATAACCACTTCAAGCTGCGGTGCGCGGCGCTTTAATACGGTTAAAATATCCTTTATAGCGGCCCCAGTGCTGGACGTGACAACACCTACTTTATTGATGCTGCTAGGCAACGGCTTTTTGTAACTAGAGTTAAAGAGTCCTTCACTAGCCAAACGCATTTTTAAGGCTTCGAACTGTTGTTTAAGCAGCCCCTCGCCAGCGGCTTCCATGCGCTCGACGATGACTTGGTAGTCACCGCGCGGTTCATACAATGAGACTCGTGCATGTACTTGCACTTGGTCGCCGTTCTTTGGGCGAATTTGTGCATAGCGGTTGTTGCCGCGCCACATCGCTGCGCGTACTTGGGATTTATCGTCTTTTAAGGAGAAGTACCAATGTCCAGAAGCGGGGGCAACAAAGTTAGAAATTTCACCATTGAGTACTATACTGGCAAAGCCACGTTCTAACACGGTTCGGATTTCGCGGTTTAGGCGCGATACGGTGTATACGGCAGCTGGCGTATTAGCGTGGGGTTGTGAATACATAGAACGACCCAAGAGAGCGAAAAAGTTGTCGCCACTTTATCATAAATAAACGGCGAATTTTATTTACTCGCCCTATTATCGCTGATAAAATGCCGCCGCAACTCCATCCAATCACCAATTCGTGAGAAGTTGCCAATGCTTAGGATCGCTAAAGAAGCTCTTACCTTTGACGACGTACTTTTAGTACCTGGTCATTCTACTGTTCTACCGCACACAGCGGACCTTACCACTCGCCTTACTCGCGGCATTAAGCTGAACCTCCCGCTTGTTTCTGCATCTATGGATACAGTGACTGAAGCGCGTTTAGCCATTGCTCTAGCGCAAGAAGGTGGACTGGGCTTTATTCACAAAAACATGACCATCGCCGAACAGGCGGCCAATGTACGTAAAGTAAAAACGTACGAGGCAGGGGTCGTGTCACAACCTGTGACCGTACCAGCGGACCTGACTATCGCTGATGCACAAGCACTTGCGATTGAGAAAGGCTTCTCTGGTTTCCCGGTGACCGACAAAGACAATAACCTTCAGGGTATTGTTACCAGCCGTGATATGCGTTTTGAAACTCAGCTGAGCAAGCCTGTTTCTAGCGTGATGACCAAAAAAGAAGACCTTGTTACGGTAAGCGAAAATGCTGATCGTGACCAGATCCTCGGGCTGATGCACGAGCACCGCATTGAGAAAATCCTAGTTGTTGATGACGCTTTTAAACTGAAAGGCATGATCACAGTGAAGGATTACCAAAAAGCCATGGACAAACCAAACGCCTGTAAAGATGAGCAAGGTCGCTTACGCGTCGGTGCTGCAGTGGGTGTTGGTGCTGGTACTGACGAGCGCATCGCTGCATTGGTTGAAGCCGGTGTTGATGTGCTACTCATCGATACCTCACATGGCCACTCGCAAGGGGTTATTGACCGCGTCAAAGAAACGCGTGCAGCTTACCCAGATTTACAAATCGTTGCTGGTAACGTAGCAACAGCTGAAGGCGCTATTGCCCTTGCTGATGCTGGCGTGGATGCCGTGAAAGTGGGCATCGGCCCAGGCTCTATCTGTACTACGCGTATCGTGACTGGTTGTGGTGTACCCCAAATTACCGCTATTTCAGATGCTGTTGAGGGCCTTAAAGGACGTGATATTCCTGTTATTGCCGATGGGGGGATTCGCTTCTCAGGCGATATTGCTAAAGCACTGGTTGCCGGTGCATCGTGCGTCATGGTGGGGTCAATGCTTGCGGGGACTGAAGAGTCGCCAGGCGAGGTTGAGCTGTATCAAGGACGCTACTATAAATCTTACCGTGGCATGGGCTCATTAGGTGCGATGGACCAAAAAGAAGGGTCGTCAGATCGCTATTTCCAAACTTCGAAAGAAGCCGAGAAACTGGTACCAGAAGGCATCGAAGGCCGCGTCGCTTACAAAGGCCCGATTGGCAATATTATCCACCAACAAATGGGTGGTCTGCGCAGCTCCATGGGCCTAACTGGCTCGGCCTCCATTGAAGAGATGAACACTAAGCCACAGTTTGTACGCGTTACCTCGGCCGGTATGGGCGAGTCGCACGTACACGATGTGCAAATTACTAAAGAAGCGCCCAACTACCGCCTAGGCTAGGCGCGAAAACGGTGCAATCAGGGCTAGCAACTGCTAGCCCTGCTTAATTTCGGTTAGCGTAAAGGACCTGGTTGCACTGGGTCCGCCATCATTTAATTTAGATGAGACAGCAATGAGCAAAGACATCCATGATTCCCGTATATTGATCCTCGACTTTGGTTCGCAGTACACCCAGCTGATCGCCCGCCGCGTGCGTGAAATAGGCGTTTACTGTGAATTATGGGCGTGGGATGTAACGGAAGAGCAAATTCGTGAATTTAACCCGCAAGGCATCATTTTATCTGGTGGCCCTGAATCTACAGTCGAAGAGGGCAGCCCGCGTGCACCTGACTACGTATTTGAAGCGGGTGTTCCGGTTCTGGGTGTGTGTTATGGCATGCAAACCATGGCGGCGCAGCTTGGCGGTAAAGTACACGGCTCTGATAAGAAAGAGTTTGGCTATGCGCAAGTGGAAAAAGTAGGTAATTGTGCCTTGTTTGAAGCCATTGAAGATCACCTTGGCGACAACGGCAACGGTCTGCTTGATGTATGGATGAGCCACGGCGATAAAGTAGAAGAAATTCCCCCTCAGTTTGCTACCACAGCGAGAACAGACACCTGTCCCCATGCAGCGATGTCATGGGAAGAAAAACGTTTTTATGGCGTGCAGTTCCACCCAGAAGTGACTCATACACTTCAAGGTCTGCGTCTGTTAGAGCGCTTTGTGGTTGATATCTGTGGCTGTGAAAAGCTTTGGACACCCGCGCAAATCATCGAAGATGCTGTTGAGCGTATTCGTGAAAAAGTCGGTGACGAAGAAGTGATCTTAGGCCTATCCGGTGGGGTAGACTCGTCTGTCGTGGCGATGCTTATTCATAAAGCCATTGGCGATAAACTAACTTGTGTGTTTGTTGACAACGGCCTGTTACGCTTGAACGAAGGCGAGCAGGTGATGGATATGTTCGGCGACCACTTTGGCCTCAATATCATCAAAATAGATGCCGAAGAGCGCTTTTTGAAAGCCTTAGAAGGGATTGATGAGCCAGAAGCTAAACGTAAAGCCATTGGTTACACCTTTGTTGATGTATTCAATGAAGAAGCGGGCAAACGTGTGAATGCGCAGTGGTTGGCGCAAGGAACTATCTACCCAGATGTAATTGAATCAGCCGCCTCGGCGACCGGTAAAGCCCATGTCATCAAGTCACACCACAATGTTGGTGGTTTGCCAGAAGACATGAAGCTGGGCCTTGTTGAGCCGCTGCGTGAATTGTTCAAAGACGAAGTACGCAAGATAGGCCTTGAGCTGGGTCTTCCTTATGACATGTTGTATCGCCACCCATTCCCAGGCCCAGGCCTAGGTGTACGGGTACTGGGTGAAATTAAGAAAGAGTATTGCGACTTGCTCCGTCGCGCTGATGCTATTTTCATCGAAGAGCTGCACAAAGCGGAGCTTTATCACAAAGTAAGCCAAGCCTTCACGGTGTTCTTGCCAGTGCGCTCGGTCGGGGTGATGGGTGATGCGCGTAAATATGACTGGGTGGTGAGCCTACGTTGTGTTGAAACCATCGACTTTATGACCGCGCGTTGGTCACACTTACCCTATGAATTCCTTGGTAAGGTGTCTAACCGTATTATTAACGAAATCGATGGTATTTCTCGCGTGGTGTATGACATCTCAGGTAAGCCGCCAGCGACTATCGAGTGGGAATAGTTATTTAGGCCTCACGGCAAAATAACAGCGATATTAAAGCGGCATGCAAGCAATTGCATGCCGTTTGTTTATTTTAAAAGCAGTTAAACCGGGTGAGCGTGATTTTTTCTTTACCTTTTTAAAAACCTCATTATAATGCGTCGACATTGCAGGGGCGTAGTTCCAATTGGTAGAACAGCGGTCTCCAAAACCGACGGTTGGGAGTTCGAATCTCTCCGCCCCTGCCACTTCTTTCTTTTCTAGCTTTGCGCTACACTGGCTCTCGCCAAAACGACTTAATCATTACTATGCATCCAGATATTGCCGATATACTTGCGATTCAACCTGTGCGTTTACGCAGCAGCGACGAAACAGCGCCCGTTGCACATGTCAATTCGGCCAATGCAGAGCCACTAAACAACACAGTGGCACAAGATATTTTACGTTGCTTGCCACCAGGCGCTGCTGTTTATATTAGTGATGTACCAAGCCCACAAGTGCAGGGGCTGAGCGTCTACTTGCCCGCAGCAACGCTGGCGGTCACTCAAAAGCAGGCGTTGTGGCAGCAGTTATCGAATGTGATTGACGAGTACAGCCATGCAAGTGAGTGAGCTGTCGTTGGATCATATCCAGGCGGTATGCGTTATTGAAAATGCCTGTCACAGCCACCCGTGGAGCGAAAAGCTGATACGCTCATGCCTAGGTGGGCGTTATTTCAACGCCGGGCTCTATGATGAGGCTGAGCTGGTGGGCTTTTATATAGCCGAGCAAGCGGGCCCAGATTGCACGCTAATGGACATTTGTATTGTTCCAAATAAGCAAGGGCAGGGGCTCAGTAAAGCGCTAATGAACCACCTTATAAACCAAGCAACAGCGCGCCAATGCGAGGCCATCTTTTTAGAAGTGCGGGCGAGTAATGATGCTGCCACCGGCCTTTATCAGCGCAGTGGCTTTGTAATTAATGGTCGACGCAAAGGGTATTACCCAGACGGCGAAGATGCACTGTTAATGATGCGCGAGCTAGATGTAGCGCAGTCTTAAGCGCCCCCCCTTCAAGCATATATCTCTTGTTATCTTAAGCTACCGGCTTTGAATTTAAGCTAGTGCAACCAGATAATTTGTTACAACTTAGATAAGGTGTCGATCTCAACACCTTGATAGTATTAGCTAAAAATGACACTTACCGAACACGATGAGAACGACGTGTCGCTATTGTAGCTGCTGCGCAGGGCGCCTATTTTTTAGCAACGCATTGTCTTCGCTTGTTAGGTTAAGTGATGATGTTATCTGGCTAAAGAAGAATAATAAATGAGAACAACTTTACTATGCTCTATGATGGCGTGTGTGTTAGTGAGCGCGCCGGTGGCGGCCAACTCGCGTGCCGATGTAATGACCAACAATGCCTTTATAAACGCTCCCTCCGATGCGTTTCCCAAAGACGCAAAAAGTTACTGGCGGCAGCGTCAGCAGGCTGTGCAGTATACTCGCCAAGAGCAGTGGCAGTTGGCTTTACCCTTGTTAGAGACACTTACAAAAGCATACCGTGATGATGGTGATACATGGTTTCTACTGGGGCATGGCTATATGCTAGATAAACAGTATGAGAAAGCGATACCCGCTTTGGAGCGAGCAATTGCACTAGGGACTATTATCTCAGGAGTGCCCTCCACCTCGTCACCGGCCAACGATATGATGGTTAAAATAGCGCGTTGTTACAGCGCTTTGGGTGAAAGCCAAGCCGCGCTTCAGTGGTTAGAACGAGCACTGGCTTATCGCTGGGATGACCGCAAAAGCTTGCTAACTAGCAGGCACTTTACTGCGTTGGCTACGAACACACAGTTTAAAGCCATTGCCGGGGCCGCGTTAGCTGATAATCTCAGTCGCGACCAACAATGGCTTAAGGATCTCGATTTTTTAGTGGCTGAGATTGAGCGCTTGCACGTCAATGCCTTTCACCACATCAGTCAACAAGCCTTTACCGCGAAAGTACAACAAATAGCTGAGGCGATCCCGAGTCTGAGCGACCAACAAATCGTGTTCCAGTTTATGTCATTGTTGGGCAGCCTCGGCAATGGTCACAATTTTATTGTGCCGACGCACTCATTGAAAGGGGCATTTACGCAACTGCCAGTACAATTTTATCGTTTTAATGATGGTTATTTTATTGTTTCCGCCAGTGCTAAATATCGCCATTTGGTAGGGCAAAAAGTGTTGCGTATCGGCAATACACCGATTGCACAAGTGGTGGACAAGGTAGCCATGGTTAATGCCCGTGATAATGAGATGCAACAATTATGGCTTGCGCCATTTTACCTCTCTTTACCTCAGGTCTTACAGGGAGTGGGGGTGACAAAAGAGACAGAGAAAACCGCGCTGACGGTCTCCGACTCGCAGGGGGTGACAACGCACATTACCTTGCCCGCAGAGTCTTTCAACTTCACCGGGTTTCCGAAGTTACCAAAGCTAGAAGAGCAACATAATCCACTTTATCTGAGTCAGCAGCATCAACCTTACTGGCTCAAAATAAGCCCAGAACAAAACTTAGCTTACGTACAATTTAATCGAGTTGGGCAAAAAAAGTCGGAATCACTTGCTGCTTTTAGTAAGCGCATTTCACGCATAGCTAACGAGCGCCAAGTGCAGAACTTAGTGCTCGATTTGCGTCATAATAGCGGCGGAAATGGCTCGATTATTCCACCGTTAACCAGAGCGTTGCTGCACTTTGCACAAGAGCGTGAACAACATAAGCTGTTTGTAATTGTTGGCCGTAATACCTTTTCCGCAGCACACTTGTTACTGGCTGATTTAAATCGCTTAAGTGATGCCATTATTGTCGGCGAACCCAGTGGCAGTCGACCTAATCATCTTGGTGAGAGTGGCTGGTTTAAGTTGCCTTACAGTGGCGTTTGGGGCTTGATTTCATCGCAGTTCCATCAAGCGTCAAAGGCCGAGGACCACCGTATTTGGATTGCTCCTCATGTGCCGGTGACACTGTCATCAAAGCAGTACTTCAATGCTCATGACCCGGCCATGGCAGCCATTCATGGAATTATTGGCGCGCATAAACACGCGCAGTGATTAGCTCGGCTCGACATCTTGCTCGAGCACATAGCGAATGGCGTGTTCGAGCTTAAGTACGCTGTAGTCATGGCTGTCATGGTGGCCTTGACGTAAGACCTGCTCGAGCTCGCCCGCTGCTTCGGCAATGGCAAAGAAACCAAAACAGCTGGCGCTGCCTTTGATGCTGTGAGCCAGTGACTGCAATTGTTCCCAATCCCCGTCATGGTGGTGGCCAAGCACCTCATCAAGGTACTCGGGTAGCTTTTCCTTATAATTGGCATTAATTTGCAAAAAACGCTCGCTTTGCAAAATATCGTCCCACTGTGAGGCTGCTTCTTGTTGAATGCTCAAGTAGGTGGCTAACGTATGCTCAAGCTCCTGTTTATCAATAGGCTTCCCTAAAGTCTTATCACAGCCAGCACCGAGGTAGCGCTCAATATCATGTTTCATCACGTTGGCAGTTAAGGCGATAATAGGGCCATCATAAGCGGCATGGCGGAGCATTTTGGTGGCCTCTTCTCCGCCCATAACGGGCATTTGCATATCCATAAGAATTAACTGGTAGTCTTTGACCAAGGCCTTTTCCACCGCCTCTGCGCCGTTGTTAGCAAAGTCAGGCTCAATCCCCCAGCGTTCAAGTAGCAGTGATATTAACGCCTGGTTATCTTTGTTGTCTTCCGCCACAAGAATATCGCCATCAAAGCGCTGCTCGCTCAGGGCCGGACGTTCGCTGTAAACTGGCTGCATTTGTGCGTGGTCGTAGTAATAATCCTGTTCGGTATATTGTTGATAGCAAGCAACATGAATAGTGAATTGACTGCCGACCCCTTGTTGGCTTTGTGCCCAAATATCACCGCCGAGTAGCTGCGCCAAGTTTTTAGCAATACAGAGGCCAAGGCCGCTGCCGCCAAAACGTCGTGTAGTGGTGGCATCGGCTTGTTCAAAGGGCTTAAATATACGGTCCAGTTCTTTATCTGAAATACCAATACCCGTGTCGGTAACAACAAACTCCAGCATGCCACTTTGATAGCGAATGCTCATATGCACGCCACCTTGGGTGGTGAACTTCACCGCATTAGTGAGAATGTTTAAAAGGATTTGCTTTAATCGCGTTTGATCGCTGCTTAAATATTTGGGCAGCGGGAAGTGATAGTCAATATCGAATTGCAGTTGTTTTTGCTGCGCTTGAGGCTCGACGATGGACTCAAGATCATGGAGTAATTCGTATAGCGACACCGGTTCATGATTCATATCCAATTTCTCAGCTTCGATTTTCGATAAGTCGAGAATGTTATTAATCAGTTCCAGCAGGTGGCGTGAATTGCGCAGTACCGTAGCGAGCTGGGTGTGCACTTTTTCTTCTTTTATCTTATTGTTATCAAGTAGTTGCTCGGTGAAACCCATAATTGCCGTCAGCGGAGTGCGGATCTCATGACTCATATTGGCTAGGAAGCGACTTTTAAGTTGGTTGGCTTGCTCGGCTTGTTCTATGGCGAGCTCTAACGCCTTATTGGTTTTTTCCAGCTCCAAGGTGCGCGCTTCTACCTTTTGTTCCAAGGTGTTTTTGTATTCTTCGAGCTCTCCCTGGGTGTGGTAAATTTTATTAACCATGTGATTGAAATCACTAAAGAGTTGGCCTACCTCGTCCTTGCGATCATCGGGTAGGCGTACGGCAAGGTCATTCTCGCCAACGCGGTGACTGGCCGCCCCCAACTGTTCGATAGGGTTTAACAGCAAGTTACGTACAACAATAAAAATGAGTATTGGCAGAGTGATAACAGAGATCATCACAATTAAGGCGGTGATCAAGCTAATGACTTTGCCAGACTCGTACAGTAATTCTTTCGGAATACTGGTAATGAAATAGTGGCCTCCGGCCATTTGCACCGCATACACCAAGCGTTGTGTGTGATCAATACTGTGTAAGGCGAGCTCGTTGAGGCGACCATTATCGGCCCATAAGCTAATTTTACGCATCTCTTCGCTGGCGATACTCTGGCCTCGCAGGGCGTGGTTAGAGCTAAATAGAATTTTCCCTTGCTCAGTGAGCATCAAGTTGAGGGTATTGTTGTACGGAGACTCTAAAATCGCTGTATTAAGTACTGTTGGCTGCACGCGCATGATTACGTAGCCCAATAAAATAGGGCGCTCTAAGTGGTAATCTGGGGTAAATACCTTTTGCACGAAGTACAGTGTGGTTTCGCCGCGTTCATTTTGCACCATAAATTGCTGGCGGCGCAGGGAACTGGCGCTGAGTTTCTCAAAAAATGGGTATGCCTGCGGTGCGGACTCTAATTTCGTTGAAAAGTAAGCGTAACTTTTTTGCTGTGGCGACACTAAGTTAATACTGAGTATATCTGGGTAAGCTTGGGTGTAGCTGCCAAACACATCCATTAGCGCCGCTAAACGTTCGGTGTAGCGGTCGCTGCTCTGATGTATTTCCGGCACGAAGTCTTGCAGTACTGGTGAACTTGTTAACAGCTCGGTGGTTGAGTGATAGACATTGAGGGAGTGAAACACCTTATTTTGCTGCTGTTCGACAAAGCGGCTTACAATGAGCTGTGTTTGCTGTTGTGAGCTTGAAGTTACGTTGGTCAAGGTAAAGCCACCTAAAAACAGCAAGGGCAAAATCACCACCGGAGTGATATACCATAGTAATCGTATACTTAACTTACTGGTTTTCATGGTATGGGTGCGGCTCCTTGCAACGTAAAAAACAGCTTACTAACTCAAACGAACGAAAAATTATACAAAATTGCTTAGCAATAATACACATGGCAATGCGTAGAAGTCACTTTTGTCGGTATTAGGCGCTTTTGTGTGCATGCTAAAGTCGGTATAATCACGCGTAATAATCTCTAAATTAATTCCCGGCTTGGTTCGCGTTTAGTGCCGGGTCGACTATTCATAAGTGACCGCATGTCAGAGTTAACACAACAAATAAGTAAACGTCGTACTTTTGCGATTATTTCACACCCCGATGCGGGTAAAACCACCATTACCGAAAAAGTTCTATTATTCGGACAAGCCATCCAGAAAGCGGGCACAGTTAAAGGCCGAGGGTCAAACCAACACGCTAAGTCAGACTGGATGGAAATGGAAAAAGAACGTGGCATCTCGGTGACCACCTCGGTAATGCAGTTCCCTTATAACGAGCGTTTAGTTAACCTGCTAGATACCCCAGGGCACGAAGACTTCTCTGAGGATACCTACCGTACTTTGACCGCCGTGGATTCGTGTTTGATGGTGATTGATGCCGCTAAGGGTGTTGAGGATCGAACTCGTAAGTTAATGGAAGTCACCCGTTTACGTGACACCCCTATCGTCACCTTTATGAACAAACTGGACCGTGATATCCGCGATCCAATGGAGTTATTGGATGAGGTGGAAACTGAGCTCAATATGATGTGTGCCCCCGTAACCTGGCCCATTGGCTGTGGTAAGGAATTCAAAGGGGTCTATCATTTGCACCGTGACGAGACGATTTTGTATCAAAGCGGTCAAGGCCACACCATTCAAGAGTTGCGCATCGTCAAAGGGCTGGATAACAGTGAATTGGACGAAGCGGTGGGTGAGAGCTTAGCGCAACAACTGCGCGAAGAAATTGAGCTGGTGCAAGGAGCGTCCAACGAATTCGATTTAGAGTTATTTTTGAGTGGTGAGTTAACCCCGGTTTACTTCGGTACTGCGTTGGGCAACTTTGGCGTTGATCATATGCTTGATGGCTTGACCGAGTGGGCTCCGGCCCCCTTACCGCGCGCCACCGATGATGGCAACAAAGTGGGTGCTGAGCACGAAAAGTTCACAGGCTTTGTGTTTAAAATTCAGGCCAACATGGACCCCAAACACCGTGACCGTATTGCCTTCATGCGCATTGTCTCGGGCAAGTACAGCCAAGGCATGAAGATGAACCACGTGCGTATAGGCAAGCAAATCAGTATTTCTGATGCGGTGACCTTTATGGCTGGTGACCGCGAGCGTGCTGAGCACGCCTATGCCGGGGATATTATTGGCTTGCACAACCATGGCACCATCCAAATTGGTGATACTTTCACCGACGGAGAAAAGCTTAAGTTCAGCGGTATTCCTAACTTTGCCCCAGAGCTATTCCGCCGTATTCGCCTTAAAGATCCACTTAAGCAAAAGCAGTTGCTTAAAGGCCTCGTACAGCTATCGGAAGAGGGCGCGGTGCAGGTGTTTAGACCGCTTGCCAATAACGACTTAATTGTTGGCGCCGTTGGGGTGCTGCAGTTTGATGTTGTGGTTGCACGCTTAAAAGCCGAATACAAAGTGGATGCCATCTATGAAAGTGTCAACGTTAATACGGCGCGTTGGGTAAGCTGTGATGATGTGAAGAAATTTGAAGAGTTCAAGCGCAAGTGTGAGCAAAACCTAGCCTTAGATGGCGGAGATAACCTGACATACATCGCCCCAAGTCGCGTAAACTTGAACTTATCCATGGAGCGTTACCCAGAGGTAACCTTTAGCGAAACGCGCGAGCACTAAAGCGCCACTGAGCAACTGTATTAATCGTGGTCAGCCCTCGCTGGCCCTTATTGCAAGGTAACTGCAACTATGAACATTAAGCAAATTCTGATTGAAAAAGCCAACGCTGCGATGATCGCTGCGGGACTTGAGCAAGGCACGAATCCAGCGGTGACGCAAAGTACGCGTCCGCAATTTGGTGATTACCAAATTAACGGTGCTATGGGCGCCGCGAAAAAGCTAAAAACTAATCCGCGTGAACTAGCGCAAAAAATTATCGATAACCTGGATGTGAGCGATATCGCCGCCGAGGTCGAAATAGCAGGCCCAGGCTTTATTAACATTCACCTCAAACCGGCGTTTTTAGGCGCCGGTGTCGAAGCTGCAAGCCAAGACGGTAAACTCGGTGTAGCGCAGCACCCGCAAGCAGATACAGTGGTGGTGGATTACTCATCGCCCAACCTTGCCAAGGAAATGCACGTGGGCCATTTACGTTCCACCATTATCGGTGATGCTGTGGTACGTGCCTTGGAGTTTCGTGGTGATAAAGTAATACGGCAAAACCACATGGGCGATTGGGGTACGCAATTTGGTATGCTTATCGCGCATTTGGAAGACATGCTTAATGAGGGCGTTGATCTAGAGTCCGTAGCGCTTGCTGATTTAGAGACATTCTATCGTGACGCCAAAAAGCGTTTCGACGATGAAGCCGGTTTTGCTGATAAGGCGCGCGAGTATGTTGTACGCCTACAACAAGGCGATGCGCACTGTAATAAGCTGTGGCAACTTTTCATTGATACTTCGGTCAAGCACTCCGAAGAAGTATACAAAAAGCTGAATGTCACCCTGACTCGCGATGATATTAAAGCGGAAAGTGCCTACAACAGTGAGTTGCAGCGCATGATTGAGGTGCTTAAAGAAAAAGGACTGGCGCAGGAAGACCAGGGTGCGCAAGTGGTCTTTTTAGATGAATTAGCCAACAAAGACGGTGAGCCATCGGTGTTCATCGTGCAGAAATCCGGCGGTGGCTTTTTATATTCAACCACAGACCTTGCCGCTTGTGACTATCGCTCTAATGATTTGCAAGCCGACCGTATCTTGATTTTCGTTGATGCTCGTCAAAGCCTGCACTTTAGCCAAGTTGAGCTGACAGCACGCAAGGCCGGCTTTTTACGCGAACAAACCAGCTATGAATTCTGTCCTTTTGGCACCATGATGGGCGAGGATGGTAAACCGTTTAAGACCCGTACTGGCGGTACCGTTAAACTTGCCGATTTACTCGATGAAGCGGTGACTCGCGCCAAAGCAAAGCTCGCCGATAGCGACTCTCCTCATAGTGCGCAAGAGCAAGAAGAAATCGCCCGGAAAGTGGGAATTGGCGCGGTAAAATATGCCGACCTATCGAAAAACCGTACCAGTGACTACATCTTTAACTGGGATACCATGTTGAGCTTTGAAGGAGCCACGGCGCCTTATCTGCAATATGCCTATACGCGAGTGAAAAGTATTTTCCGTAAAGCCGGCATTGATAGCACCACTCATCAGGCACCGGTTGTGATTGCTGCGCCGCAGGAAAAAGCGCTGGCTATCAAGCTGATGCAATTTGAAGAAGTGCTTGATCAAATGATCAGCGATGCCACACCTCACGTACTATGTGGGTACTTGTATGAGCTGGCGAGCTTGTATATGAGCTTCTATGAAGCTTGTCCGGTACTTAAAGAGGGCGTCAGCGACGCAGATAAAAATAGCCGCTTGGTGCTGTGTTCATTGGTAGCAAAAACCTTGCACAAAGGGTTAGACCTGCTTGGCATTGAGGTGATGGAGCAAATGTAATCAGCTCAATGTTTGCTGATATTTTACCCTCTAATCGACCGAACCGCGCTTTATCCAAAGTCGGCTGGTGGGGAGGTCGATTACACACATCCCCCAATAGGCTTTGTTTTAGAACAGGCTGAGTGACTGGGAGGTGACATAGCTTAGTTGATTGTCGGGTATTCTTGGCGCTTAGTGAGAAGGAATGAATATGAAATTGGAAGATATTCGTCGTGAGTATTTGCAAGGTGGATTAGATGAAACCATGCTCGATGCGACGCCAGTAGCACAGTTTGAAAAGTGGTTACAACAAGCCATTGATGCGCAAATCCCCGATCCGACGGCCATGGTCGTAGCCACCGTTGACGAGCAGGGTCAGCCTTCGCAGCGTATTGTGTTGCTTAAGCATGTCGATGAGCAAGGATTTGTGTTCTTCACTAATACAGGCTCACGCAAAGCGCAGGAACTTGCCCAGAATAATAAAATTAGTCTGCACTTCCCGTGGCACATGTTTGAGCGTCAAGTCATTGTTTACGGCGAGGCCAAACCGTTGCCAACATCGCGAGTGGCAAAATATTTCTTATCGCGGCCAAAAGAAAGCCAGTTAGCGGCATGGGCTTCTAGCCAAAGTCGGCCGGTGTCATCACGTCAGGCGCTTATGGAAAAGTTTGCGCAAATGAAAAGTAAGTTTGCTAAAGGTGAAATCCCGTTGCCTGATTTTTGGGGAGGATACTGTGTCGAGCCGACTAAGGTTGAGTTTTGGCAAGGAGGAGCGCATCGCCTTCATGATCGCTTTATGTATCGTCGTCAGCCAGATGGGAGCTGGCGTGTCGAGCGTCTAAACCCTTAAATGCGTTTTATCGATTCTCATTGCCACCTCGATTTTAGCGAGTTTAATGGCCAGCGAGAGGCGATAATAGCGAATGCCCAAGCATTGGGCGTGGAGCAGTTTATTGTGCCTGGCATTAGCTTGGCACAATCCCAGCAGTTGCTCGACTTCAGCCAGCACCATGGGCCCATTCATATCGGTGCTGGTTTACATCCCTACTTTCTATCGCAACACGCGAGTGAACATATAGTCGGCCTAGGCGAACTGGCAACAGCGCATAAGCACCGTTGGTGCGCCATAGGAGAGTGCGGCCTTGATCGCAGTATTGGAGAAATGGACAAGCAAGTGGCGCTCTTTGAAGCGCAGATTGCCTTAGCGAATGAACTGGCGTTGCCACTCATTGTTCATCACCGTCAGAGCCATGACTTAATCGCCGCGAGTTTTAAGCGTTGTCAGCCGCGTTATGGCGGCGTGATCCATGCGTTTTCTGGATCCGAACAAGTGGCTAAATACTATATCAAGTTAGGCTTTAAATTGGGTGTGGGCGGAACCATTACCTATGCTCGATCGGTCAAGACCCAGCAAGCACTGCGTAGTGTCGCAATAGAGCATCTGCTATTGGAAAGTGATGCACCGAGTATGCCGCTTTGCGGATACCAAGGGCAAATCAATACGCCAGAGCGTATTCCTCAAGTGTTTATAGCCCTAGCACGGCTATTGCAATGCCAAGACCTCAGCGCCTTAAGTGAGCAGCTCTATTTTAACTGCTTAGCTTTTTTACGAAAGTAACGCTTTAACTGCCAACGTTTTAATCCTCGTCCAAGCTGCCAAGTGAATACGCAGGTGATCAATAGCATAAGAAGCACTTGGCGACCGACCTCATGAAAATATCGGTGACTGTCATCAATGGCGACTTGGGGCAGGTAATTAACGCGAGCAAAACCGATGGGTTTATTGCTTTGCAATGAGGTGATGGGGATGACAATAGGTTGACTCAATTTACTCACCCCCGGGGTTGCTTGTGTGACCCCAAACTCACGTTGGTAGGGACTAAACGCCTCACTGAGCGCCATCGCAGTGCCGTGAGCATCATAAATGGCTGCACTTTGGATACTCGAGTCTGTGCTCAATTGATTGGCCAAATGTCCCAAACGAGGCTTGTTGCTCTGCTCCAAAGGCTCCGCTGCGGTCAAGGCTAACTGCTCGGTGAGGCTTTTGGCATATTGATAGCTTTGCTGGTAGAGCATTTGGTGGCCTTGAAAGCTGGTATTAAAGGCCATCCAAGTCAGTAATACAAAGCAAAAAGCGGCAAACACCAAGCGCAGTAGCCGTTGCCACTGCGATGTTCGAACCGGATTTTTCACTTGTTTATTTTTCATATCATGGGTGTACTTACTGACTTTCATCGCTAAGGGTGATTAAATTAAGCATCCGTTGTCATCAGCTAACGTGTTCACCTATTTGGAGTTTTAATGTCGCACCAAAGCATGCTCTTGTCTACTTTAGCACAGCAAGACGATTTGTCTTTACAGCAAACCCTAAGTTTAAATACTTGGTATTCCTTTGACGATTCGCCTTTAGTGGCAAGTCAGCAGAGCGAACAGCCACTGGCTTATGTCAGTGTATTTGGTTTTCAACTGGGCATGCACGTTGCTCAACTGGCACAGCATCTGCGTGACTGGCAATGTCAGGTGCAGGCGGTGGTCCGGTATCACGCCGATGACGATTTACCTCCAGGGTTTGCGTTCGCGATTGCTAACCCCCAGGCTGAGCTTAACTCTCAGCTAAAGCAATATGCAGCTGAAAACGCAGTGCAGTGCGCGCTGCTGAGCAACCCGCCACGTTTACATGCACCTGGCTTATTAGTGATGGATATGGACTCGACGGCGATCACCATCGAATGTATTGATGAAATTGCGCGCTTAGCAGGGGTGTACGACGAGGTCGCTGCGGTCACCGCACAAGCGATGGGTGGGCAGTTGGAATTTAGTGACAGCCTGCGTCAGCGCGTCGCGAAACTAGCGGGCGTTGAGTTGTCTTTGCTTGCAGAGCTCAAAGAGCAGCTTCCCTTGATGCCAGGGATCGACCACCTATGCGCAACGCTAAAACGCCATAATTGGCATTTGGCCATCGCCTCGGGAGGATTTATTCCATTTGCTGAGCAAGTACAAAAACAACTCAAATTAGACCGTATTCATGCCAACCAATTAGCAGACGATGGCCACGTGTTAACCGGAGTGGTCAATGGGGATATTGTTGATGCGCAAGAAAAAGCACGCTTTTTATTAGCTTACCGCGATGAGTTGGGCGTGGGCGCAGAGCAAACGGTGGCCATCGGTGATGGTGCCAATGATCTGCTTATGATGCACGCAGCTGGGCTAGGTATTGCTGTCCACGGTAAGCCTAAAGTGGTGGCGCAGGCTCCCACCGCCATCAATGCTGGCAGTTTAGCGCAGATACTGTATCTACTCAGTATTCCCGAGTTCAACTAACCTAAACGCTGTAGCCACAGGCTGCGGCGTTCAAGCATTTTCTGGTAATCCTGAACTTCTATATCACAGAGCTTTGGCACTAACTCATCAATAGCGAGGGCATCAATCACGCCCTCTACACGCCATAGCGCTTGCTCTAACTCTTTGGCTTTATGCAGCGCATAGTGACTGATGTACTTCAGCTCACTGATCAGGTATTTCGTGTCTGGGCGGCCGGTTTTCGATAAATGCAGGCGAAACGCAAACAACAAGCCCGATTTAAGCGCCTTGTTCACAAAGGGCAGCAGTGAGCTGTAGTCCTCTTCGGTGCTAATACAGCGGCTGGTGACTGCGCTACTGAGGTCGTCTTTTTTAAGGTTTAAGCGAATAAACAGGTCGAAAGTTTTGGGCTTATCTTGGCGGTTTCCATCGCGTAGGGTATCACTGAGCTGTTGGAACTCCTTGATGCTCAGTAAGGGTTTTAAGTTTATTTGCGTAGAGAATTCACCAAACTGACGCCAAATATGGTGAATCGCGCTTTGATAACGTCCTTCACCTATTGCACCAAGCTCCAGGTGTGCTTCTTCTTTGGTAATATACAGCGGTGTTTGCGCTAGATTCTTGACCACAATATTACGCAAGGCTTTGGATAGCCCCGGCACTTTCGGCTCTTCCTCACACACTTGCAGTTTGTCTTTGTTGTTCTCTACTAGTTGCGAGAAAAACTGTACGCCAACATGGGGTTGCTTACTTTTTTGGTAGGCTTTTAAATTTAAAATGGTGCCGGTCTTACTGACAGCCATCACCTCGTAAGGCAGCTGAGTGAGCTCAAATTTTTTCGTTATTTCTTGCAGTTGCGGTAAGCGCAGATAAATAACATCGCCTTTTTTGGTCTCAGGCGCTGGCTGGCTCAGCTCTATTTGCATTCCTAGTACACTGAAATCACGAGATTGTGCTGACATCGGCGCTGCCAAACCACTTTCAACGGTCACTTCTGTTTGGTACAGATACCGTTTGTGAGCCCGTAAGTTAGCATACTCCAAAGCAACGACTTCAAGCTCTGGCTCTGCCACTTTACGATGGCCAAATACTTTGAGCTGGTTGACCAAGCTTTTATCGAGTCGGTAGCGGCGCTTGTGTGCGGTTAAATTAGCAGAGCTCACCTCCGATAAGGTACACAGGTACTTTAGACCCTTTAAATAGCTTTGCACTCGAGCGCTCGGAGGCTTATTAAGTTTAGCGATGGCTTCGCCGGCACTGTCGGGGAGCGAGAGTGGAATATGGGAGTCTTCGCTTTGCACGGGAACCAATTGCAACTTAAATACCCGCCAAGACGGCTTCCTACTGGCATAGGAAAAAAATAACGAGCGTAACTTAGGGTAGGTGGCCAGTTCGATATCGGTGGCGCTGTAAAAGAAGACCTTGCCATTTTGGGTGTGACTAAAGCTGTAAAGTAGGGTTGATTTGACTTGCCCCTTGCGTGCCAAAATGCTGCTTATGCGCTGCGTATTAAGAATACTCGGCAGCACAGAGCGGCGCTCTTCATCACTGAAATAATAGTGAATGTAGGCATTATTCTCGGTGGTAAGCAGCAGTTTAGGGGTGAGCTTTTTATCGTTTACGCAAATGAAACTGAACAGCGAACTGACCCTTGGCAAGTAATACTGCTCATAACCTTTGGTTAAAACCGCATCGAGGGTGTTATCAAGGTTGACCTTGTAGCGGCGTTTATTACCGTTAATAAAGCGCGCCAGAAACTCATCGAACCCAGGGGTTGTCTCGCTACCAGTGCGCTTCATGCGGGCGTAATAAAAGTCGATGGTGCTCGCAGGATCTATGCCGACAATTTCATATTCTAAGCCGTTTTTGAGGCCCAGTTCGAAATCTTCCTCTAGACCGGTAAAGCGAACCTGCACTTTTTGACCGCGCTCAAGCATGGCATGACTAGGCAATTTGAGCTTACATCCCCCCAAAGAAATATCGCTGCTTTTACCTTCTATGGTTTTGTCATTCACCATAACACTGACTTTGATGGTGTAATTCATGCGCTCTTGCTGACGAAAATCATAGGAGGCAAAGTGGATGACACGGGCACTTTTTTCAGTATTTTCCGGCTGTGGTGTTGCACCTTGGCGTAATTGGCGCTGATTGTTCACCTCTTCCATCACCATTTCATAGACAGCCATGGTGTAGTCGCCGAAGCGAGCGACGCCTTTTTCAAAGGTTGCGATGGCTTGAGCATCCATAAAATGCTGCTGACTCTTGTATGAGTAGCTTTGCACTTCACCGGAAGCCGTGCCGCGTAAATCAATGGTGCGACTGCACGGCTGACGAAGACGATTAAACTCCATCTTTATAATAAATTGATCGCCCTTAGGTAGTTGTGCCGTTTTAGCGGCAAAATCGCGGCTAAAGCTCGCCTGCCCGAGGCTTTGCTTGAGTTCGTCAACTAAGGGTTGGTGTTTTAAAAGGGTGTCTTCAGCCATGCATTAAACCATTACCCAGTCGGCAAAAACCGTTATACTGGGTGTCAAATTATTGTTTATTCGTTATTTAAACGATTTATCCAGCAAAAATTATGCCCGTAATATGGTAAAAAAGAAAACAGCTTTTGTATGTAATGAGTGTGGTGCTGAGTTTGCGCGTTGGCAAGGCCAATGTAGCGAGTGCAAAGCATGGAACACAGTAACCGAATTTCGCGTGCCCTCGGTTAAATCGGCGCCACGCAATAGTGCTGCGAGCGGCTATGCCGGCATGGTTGAGGCCAAAATTCAAACTCTGGATGAGGTTAATCTTGAAAGCCTGCCACGCTTCTCCACCGGGTTTGTTGAGTTTGACCGCGTGTTAGGGGGCGGTGTGGTGCCGGGGAGTGCCATTCTTATCGGTGGTGAGCCCGGAGCCGGTAAAAGTACTATTTTGCTGCAAACCATGTGTGGTCTCGCAGAAAATATGAAAACCCTGTATGTCACCGGGGAGGAGTCTTTGCAGCAAGTGGCTATGCGGGCAAAGCGTTTGGGGTTGCCCACCAATAAACTGCAAACCTTAGCCGAAACCAATGTCGAAACCATTTGCCAGCTGGCGCTAAGAGAAAAGCCCGGGATCATGGTCATAGATTCCATTCAAGTCATGCATATGGCCGATGTGCAATCGGCACCAGGTAGTGTTTCCCAGGTAAGAGAAAGTGCGGCGTACCTCACCCGTTTTGCTAAACAAAATCAAATAGCCATGATCATGGTGGGCCATGTGACCAAAGACGGCTCCTTAGCCGGCCCCAAGGTATTAGAACACTGCATTGATTGTTCTATTTTACTTGAAGGTAGCAGTGATAGTCGGTTTCGTACTTTGCGTGGTCACAAAAACCGCTTTGGCGCAGTAAACGAGCTTGGGGTGTTCGCCATGACTGGGCAAGGGTTGCGCGAGGTAAAAAACCCTTCGGCTATTTTCCTGAACCGCTCACAAGAGCAAACACCGGGCTCGTTAGTGATGGTGGTATGGGAAGGTACCAGACCGCTACTGGTGGAAGTGCAGGCGCTCGTCGATTATTCGCAGCTTGCAAACCCTCGTCGCGTCACGGTGGGTTTGGAGCAAAATCGCCTCGCGATGTTATTGGCGGTGCTACACCGCCATGGCGGTTTACAAGTGGCCGATCAGGATGTGTTTGTTAACGTCGTCGGTGGTGTTAAGGTCACGGAAACCAGTGCTGATTTAGCTTTGATTGTGGCTTTGGTGTCCAGTTTTAAGAATTATAGCTTGGCCCGTGAGCTGGTGGTATTTGGTGAAGTTGGCCTGGGTGGGGAGATTCGTCCAGTGCCCAGTGGTCAAGAACGACTGCGTGAAGCCGCGAAACATGGCTTTAAACGTGCTATTGTACCCATTGACAATAAACCGAAAGAGGCAATCGAGGGCATGGAAGTCACAGCAGTCGCAAGCTTAAGCGATGCACTCGATGCGTTATTTTAAAGTAATGTCCAAACTAGGAGGGAGCTGGACACTCCCAAGGAAGTCAACATGAAAAAACTACTCATTGTCGGTGCCGTGGGTGCCATCGCCATTGGCGGTTACAGCTATGCCAATTATTATGTGTCGAAAGAAGCGCGCAAGGGCATTGATCAGCAGCTAATGCAAATTCAAACGCAAACAGGCCTTGATATCCGCTACGACGAGATTTCTGCCAATGTATTGGACAATGCGTTGGCGTTGGCCGACATTTCTGTCAATGACCACCTCGGCGAGCAAATTGCTCAGATTGAGCGTGTTGAAATGACCGGCTATGAGCCGAATAAGGTTTCTGAATATGCTCGTGTCGAAATCAAAGACTTAACTTTCTCAGGCGCCGCAGTGCAAGGCATGGATGAGCTTAAAGGCGAGAATATCAATGTCTTGAGTGAGTTCACTTATGATGAAAAAAGTGGTGATGCGGATATTTTTACCAAGCTCAATGCAGGTAAATTGGCCGATGTTGAGTTTAGCTTTGCCATGACCAATTCACAGGCGTTAATGGCAGTGTCGCAGCAACTTAATGAGATGCAACAGCAATCACAACAAGAGCAGGGGAACTTACAGCAACAGCTGGCGCTACAAAGCCAGATGATGAGTGCTGTGACCGAGTTGGTGCCAAAGAAAGTGAGCTTTAAATTAGCCAACAACGGTAAGCTCAAGGCGCTTCTTGAGCGCCTAATTGGCGAGCAAGGCATGACCTATGAGCAATTCCAACAAAATGCCCAGCAACAATTGAGCATGTCACCGGCGCCGGTGGTATTGCGAGAAGCGGCACTGAATTTTATCGAGGGCACGGAGCAGTTTGAAGTCTCTATGCAGGTTCCCGAAAATACCTCGGTGGCAGAGATTAATCAGCAAATGATGACACTAATGGGTAAGCCGGAAGAGTTGGCTAACTACTTTAGCTTGCATGCTGTAGGTAAATAATGACGACCCATAGCGCGCACGGATGTGGGCGGTAAAATTCGAGAAGGCACCTGAAGGTGCCTTTTTTGCTCTTGTAATTATATTATCCACCCTCAGGTCTATACTCAAAACGTTTTTACATCATCAGGAGCGACAATGAGTAAATCGACCTACACTCCACCACAAGTTTGGCAGTTCGATAGCGAAAGTGGCGGCAAATGGGCAAGCCTAAATAAACCCACAGCAGGGGCCACGTTCGAGCAGCATCTGCCAAGCGGGCAGCATCCCTTTCAGCTGTACTCTATGGCTACTCCTAATGGCCAAAAGGCCACGATTATGTTTGAAGAGTTGCTGGAGCAGGGAATTAAAGACGCCGAATACGATGCTTTTTTAATCGATATTAGCGAAGGCGACCAGTTTGGTTCTGACTTTGTTGCCATTAACCCGAACTCAAAAATCCCGGCGTTACTGGACACTTCAAGCACCCCCGCCACACCGGTTTTTGAATCGGGAGCAATACTGCTTTATTTAGCACAGAAATTTGCCACGCTTATCCCTTCAGAGCCTTATGCGAAGGCGCAGTGTATGAATTGGTTATTTTGGCAGATGGGCAGCGCACCTTATCTAGGTGGCGGTTTTGGTCACTTTTATGCTTATGCGCCAGAGCCGATGGAATATCCCATCAATCGCTTTACCATGGAAACTAAGCGCCAGTTGGATGTGTTAGATAAGCACTTGGCGCAAAACGAGTATATGGCCGGTGAGCAATACTCTATTGCCGATATTGCTATTTGGCCTTGGTATGGGGCCTTGGTGTTAGGACGGTTATACGATGCCGCTGAGTTTCTCAGTGTACACGAGTATAAGCATGTGTTGGCGTGGGCCAAGAGAATTGACGCTCGGCCTGCAGTAAAGCGGGGCCAACGAGTTAATCGCGTATGGGGTGAGCCGAGCGAGCAACTCAAAGAGCGCCATGCCAGTAGCGACTTTGATACCTAAACCAACAGCCGCTTAGATTGGCGAGAGTCTGGGTATTACGCTAGAAGCTCGCCTACTTTAATGCCCAAGGCAAAAATACCCACGGCCACTAAAAAGGCAATGAGGGTGATATGGCCGCGACGTTCTTTCGCTTTGTCTTTGTTATTATTGTTAGAGTCCATAAGGCGATCCCTATTGGTTGTTGTTGATCAAAAAAGCACAGCCGAAGCTGTGCTTTTTAGTCTACCTATACAAACCATTTAGTGCAAAATTCGCGCACGTATGGTGCCGTCCACGGCGCTGAGCTCTTTCAATGCCACTTCGGAGTGGTCGCTATCCACATCAATAACGACATAACCTATGTTGTCATCGGTTTGTAGGTACTGCGCGGCAATATTAATACCATGCTGTGCAAACGCTTGGTTAATTTGTGTCAGCACACCAGGGCGGTTTTGGTGAATGTGCAACAGGCGACTGCGATTCGCCAGTTCTGGCAGGGCGACTTCAGGGAAATTGACGGCTGTCATTGTTGAGCCGTTGTCGGAGTATTTAGCGAGCTTACCGGCCACTTCCACACCAATACTTTCTTGCGCTTCTTGCGTGGAGCCGCCAACATGGGGGGTTAAAATAACGTTGTCGAATTGGCGCAGTGGCGAGACAAATTCTTCATCGTTTGATTTCGGTTCAACAGGGAACACATCGATGGCCGCGCCGGATAAGCTGCGCTCTTCGAGTGCTTCGGCAAGGGCGTCAATATCGACAACGGTGCCGCGTGAGGCGTTAATCAAGATACTGCCTTTTTTCATGACCGCCAACTCAGCGGTGCCGATGAGATTCTTTGTTTGCGGGGTTTCCGGCACGTGTAAACTGACTACATCCGATTGCTGCAGTAATTTAGTGAGATTTTCTACTTGCTGGGCATTACCTAAGGATAACTTATCTTCGATATCGTAATAACGCACTTGCATGCCAATGTTTTCAGCCATAATGCCCAACTGAGTACCGATGTGGCCATAGCCTATGATACCCAATGTTTTGCCTCGAGCCTCAAAAGAACCTTCTGCTGATTTCAGCCACTGGCCTCGGTGAGCCATCGCATTGCGTTTAGGAATACCGCGCAGTAACAATAAAATCTCACCCAGCACTAATTCGGCGACCGAGCGAGTATTGGAAAATGGTGCGTTGAAGACCGCAATCCCCCGGCGCTTCGCGGCGTCGAGGTCAACTTGGTTAGTACCAATACAGAAGCAACCGACAGCGACCAGCTTTTGCGCCGCATCTAAGACCTTTTCTGTGAGTTGCGTACGTGAGCGCAAGCCAACGAAGTGCACGTCGCTAATGCGCTCTACAAGTTCACTTTCAGGTAGCGAGGTTTTAACGTAATCGATATTGCTGTAACCGTTGCGTTTTAGCGTTTCCACCGCACTTTGGTGTACGCCCTCTAGCAAGAGAATCTTAATTTTGTCTTTTGCTAACGATACCTTACTCATGTTCCTCATTCCTCTAACGTGTAGTAGGCCCCTGCGCAGTACCAACGACAACAGCATCGGCACCACGATGGGCAAATAGGCCGTTGGTTACAACACCGACGACTTGGTTTAATGTCTGCTCAAGCGACTTGGCATCAACAATATGTAAATTATGCACGTCCAAAATGACATTGCCGTTATCGGTGGTGACACCTTGGCGATAAACCGGGTCGCCCCCGAGTTTAACAATTTCACGGGCGACATAGCTGCGCGCCATCGGGATCACTTCCACTGGCAGTGGGAACTCACCCAAGGTATCGACGATTTTGCTCTCATCAACGATACACACAAAGCGCTTGGCCACCGCCGCGACAATCTTCTCACGAGTCAATGCCGCACCGCCGCCTTTGATCATTTCATTGTTGGCGTTGATCTCATCGGCGCCATCAACATAAATATCGAGGCTACTGACATCATTGAGCTCAAATACCTCTATTCCCAACGCTTTTAACCGTTGTGTTGAGGCTTCAGAGCTGGAAACGGCGCCACGAATCGTGTCTTTTATCGACGCCAGTGCATCAATAAAGTGATTCACAGTAGAACCGGTGCCAACACCAACAATCGTGTCGCTTTTTACATAGTCTAGCGCTGCCCAAGCAGCCGCTTTTTTCATTTCATCTTGAGTCATGGTGTGCTCATTAAAGAGTTAATAGCAAAGGGTTTCGGTTAGTGTATCACTGTGCACCGGGGCGATAAATTGTCTTCGGTGTCACAATATAATCAAGTGGCACATCCCAACTCGCGACCGGTAGTTGCGCCACTTCTTGGCATTGATGGGCAATGCCTATGAGCAGAGGGCGCTGACTTCGATCGGCGGGGATTTGTGCTAATGTGCGGTCATAATATCCGCCACCCATACCCAACCGATTGCCTTGACTATCAAATGCAACCAGTGGCGTGAGAATATAATCTAACTGCGCAACCGGACACACATGACTGCAATTCAACTTGGGTTCCAAGATACCATAGCGGTTTGTGCTCATGGGTGAATTTTCTTCATACCTCTGAAAGAGCAAATGAGTCTTTGAAAAGGGGTGAATAATGGGCAGGTTTGGCACTGCTTGTTTAGCCCATAAGTCTTCAAATATGGGAGATAGGCTGGGTTCCCCATCGTTCGCCAAATACCCACCTACTTGGGTCCCTTGAGCAATCTTTGCTACTTGAAGAAAATTAATAATGAGGTCGTTGGCGGCACGTTTTTGTTCAGAAGTGGATAAGCTTTTTCTCATTTCCCGCATCTTCTTGCGGATGTCAATACGTTGCTGATTAAACTGATTCGCACTCATAGCTTAAAAAGTCAGTAATTCGGGGTAGATGAAAGCCAACGCGAGCACACCAAGCAGAAGCACAATCAGCGCGATTAAGGTAAATAAAGGCCAACGTTTGCGACTTGGCTGAGGCGCCAGCTCGAGCTCCTCGTCGAGGCTGAGATCAACGGCAAAATCATCATTCACTTCATTGCTAGAATTTTGCTGCAGCTGATCATTGAGGCGGTTATCCATATCATCAAGACGTTCCTCAAGGCGAATAAGGCTACTGGTAATATAATCAAGCGCCGCCAAAATTTGCTCGTCTCTAGCCGCGGACGATGCCGTATTCGCGGTCTCATTGGCCGTACTTTGCATGCTTTGCAGTCGTGTACGAATGCCTAACGAAGCCAACACCTTAGCTTGTTTTAATGCTTTGGCTTTATCACTGGGAGCAAAGATACTACGCCCAGTAAAAAACGCTTGCGCCTGCTTGGGTGACAGTTTGAGTTTCTGCTGCAACGCATGTGCGACTTCGGTTTGCTCAAGACCCTCATCGAGGCTGGCGAATACTAACCTATATTGTTCACTCATAGATATCCTGCTGTGCTGATACAGCTACAACGATTGTGTAGTTGTGAGTATAAATCCTTTTTTTTAAAAAGAAAAAGCCCACCATTGGGTGGGCTTTAATCGATACAGTGAGTACCCGGCTTAGTATTTAGCCGCTGCTCCTTGTTCTGGCAGAGCGTTCAAAATAAACTCGCGCAAATCGTTGTTTGAGCTTTCTAGATCAGCTCGACGTAAATACATCATATGGCCACTGCGGTAACCTTTAAAGCTCAAGCGCTCTTTCATTTTACCGCTTGGGTCTAGCTGCCACATCGTGTACTTGGCATCAAAATAGTTGGTCGCACCATCGTAGTAGCCTGATTGGATTAGCACATTGAGGTAGGGGTTTTGTGCCATCGCCAAGCGTAGGTTTTCACCAGTGTTGTTATTGCTACGGTCCCAAGGGTGCACCGAGCCAAACATGTTGTATTTCACATCGGTTTTGTAATTTAGCTCTTCACTAAGGTAGTAATTGATAGCCGGTGTGAACGAGTGCAACCAAGAAGTCAGTTCCGCCCAGTAATCTGGACGCTCGCCAGTATCACGCTTATCAATACCTAAATAACGCGAGTCCAAACGTCCTACTGTTTGCCCGCGCTCACGCAATAGCTCTTTCCAAAAAGACATGGTGGGCACATCGAGGTTGTTGCGCTCAATATAGGTTTCAGAGACGCCTGCATAGCGGGCCATTTGTGCAACGATGCGACGTTTTTCATCGTCAGAGATAAAGCCACCTTTGGCCAATGCCGGGATCAGCTCATTGACAGTGAAAGTTTCTACTTCGCTTAAAAACGGCTCGAGGTCCATGTTTTGGTACTGCTCATCTAGCGCCTTATGATACCACGCTGTGGCAGCGAAGTAGGGCAGGCGATTAGCGGCTTCCACCGGGCCTTCGCGTTTGATACCGATCTCAGTGGGCGACACCAGCACCACACCGTTGAGGTACATCCATTGGCTGTTTTGTAACTCTAACGCCAAACCGGACACCCGGGTGGTGCCATAGCTTTCACCAATTAGGAATTTGGGCGAGCGCCAGCGATTATGACGGTGTACAAAGGTATTGAGCCACTCAGCTAAATATTGAATATCGGCGTTAACGCCAAAGAACATGTCCTTTTGCTTGTCGCGGCTAGGCATTTTGCCATCAGCGTCCGGCAGTACGCGAGAGTACCCGGTATTGACCGGGTTCACATAGACAATATCCGCTACATCTAGCACCGAGTAGGGGTTTTCTTTAACACCGTAGGGTTGGACTGGGTAACCCTCGTCATCAATTTTTAATACCTTGGGACCGGTATAAGCTAGGTGCATCCAAACCGATGCCGAGCCAGGCCCACCATTGAATGAAATAAGCAGCGGACGCTGGGTGTCATCATCAACACCATTACGCTTATAGTAGGTGTAGTGCAGTGTGGCCACAGCATGGCCTTGGTCGTCCCACACCGGCTGTGTGCCCGTCTCGGCGGTGTACGATAAGCGATCGCCATTGATGCGCGCTTTGTGCTCGGTAATAACTTTACTATCGATATCAATTTGGCGGCTGTGCTGCGAGGCGTCGTGCTGATCGACCTCGGCAACAGCCAGTGGCGAAAGTGCCACTGCAAGAGTTAGGCTCAATGCCTTTAATTGTGTTGCGAACATGATTCACCCTTAGTTCCTGTAGTTTTCTCCATTAAAGGAGTTCAAAGTGACAAGTACAAGTTAATGCGACAAGTGGGGAGCAATCACTGTGGCGATACGAGCACTAAAATCACTATCAATGGTCAGCCCCATCGGCGCCAGTCGAGTATCACGCAATTGACAATCCTTGGGCCGTGGTGCAGCGTTGCTATCCACACTGGCAGCACTGAGACTGTTGGGGTCAATATGTAATAGCGGTGCCATGGCTTGGGCCATTGTCAGCTTAGTGAGCTTTTCGCTGGCACTGATATGGAATATACCGCTTAGGTCGTTGTTCATCATGTGCAGCGCATTACTGAGCACATCAGCAATATCGTTAACATCCGTTGGCAAGCGCTGCGCCTCATCATCAAACTGCTGTTGTCCGGCTTTTAGTTGTGCTGCAATGGTGGTCACAGCCGATTCTTTTAAATGAGAAACTTCACCGTAAAGTACCGGGATACGGACGATGGCTGCGTCGGGGTAGTTTGCTTGTAATAGTGTTTCACTGCGCGCTTTGGATTCACCATAGAGGTTCAGTGGGTTGACGGCAGCGCCTTCTTCATAGGGCGGGTGCTGGCCATCAAATACGTAATCAGTACTAATAAAGATGAGTCGGCATTGGTACTCGGTGCATAACTGGGCGATATGTTCGGTAACCTCGCAGTTCAGTTGTATGCTGCGTTGCGGGTCGGTATCAAATTGGTCTGGGTTGCGCTCAGCGGCTGCATGAATAAACACCTCGGGGCGATGCTTTGAAAAAAGCGCGGACAATGCCTCGGCATCGGTCAGGTCGACTTTAACAAGTGGTGGCTGAGCACGGGAAAAACCTAACCCAATCACTTGGTGATGCGGCGCAAGACGCTGATAAAGCGCACGGCCGAGTAATCCGGTTGCGCCGGATAGCATGATAGTAGACATAATAAAAACGCAGGTCATCTATTGGTGGAACTCACCCTAGCGACACAAGTTTATAAAGTCAAAGATGTCCTTTAATGCCAAAGTGTGGTTAAATTTGGTCCGCTTAATGAAAGATATTCACCTTGGAGTTGGCGATGGCCCGAGTATTGATTGTTGAAGATAGTAAAGTTGTGCAGCAAGTATTGCGCCATTTGCTAACGCAAAAATTTGCCCGTGAATTTATTAAGCACGTTGATTTTGCTTGGAATTATGAGCAAGCCCAAGAGCTACTTGAGCAGCACACATATGATTTGGCGTTGGTTGACATGACCTTGCCAGACTGTGCCAGTGGCGATGCTGCACGCCTGACGATTGAACATAATGTCGCTTCAGTCATTTTAACCTCGAGTATGGACGAGTCTCAGCGCCAACAGATGCTGGAGCTCGGCGTGGTTGATTATGTTATTAAAGATAACCGTGACTCCTACCTTTATGCCGTGCGTCTATTAACGCAGCTACTGCGTAATAAAGGTCTACCAGTGCTGGTGGCTGATGATTCGCAATTAAGCCGACAAGTACTTAAGCAGTTACTACAGCGTCAGCTTTATCATGTTATTGAGGCTGAAGACGGTGAACAAGCGCTGGCGATATTGCGTGAAGACACCAGTATCAAGCTGCTGCTATGTGATTATGCTATGCCGAAAATGGACGGCTTCGAATTAGTACGAGCGGTGCGTAACCACCGAGGCCGTGATGATTTGGCCATTATTGGTATTTCCGGGGCGGGCAACAATGGTTTATCGGCTAAGTTTATCAAATACGGCGCCAATGACTTTTTGACCAAGCCGTTCATGAATGAAGAATTTCATTGTCGCGTGCTGCAAACGGTAGAGCAGTTGCATTTAATCGAACAAATTAAAGCCACGGCAGAGCGTGATTACCTCACCGGCATGTTTAATCGTCGCTATTTACAGGAGCATGGTCGGCGCTTATTTGCAAAAGATAAACACGCTGTCACGGTGGCGCTTATCGACGCCGATAACTTCAAACAGATCAACGATCAGTATGGTCACCAAGCCGGAGACAGCGCGCTTCGACAGCTTGCCCAGCGACTACAGCAGCACCTTGATGAGCACATTGTTGCGCGTTTTGGTGGCGAAGAGTTCGCCGTGTTGGCACATTGTCACGACAGTGCACAATTGCAGCAGCAGCTGGAAAATGTAAACGACTCGCTGCGCGATGAGCCAATCGAACTGGCTGATAGCACGCATACACTGAGTGTCAGTATTGGCTTAGCAGCGATGAATCATCATGACTTTGATGCCTGCTTAAGTGCTGCCGATAAAGCCCTTTATCGCGCCAAGGCGCAAGGTAAATGTCAGCTGGTGTGTGAATAACATCATCGCTGTGATGAGTTAACGCACAACTTTGGCCAGAGCGACTGATAAACGCACCACAATGGTGCGTTTTTTTATGCTTAGATAAGTTAATACGCTGTTAAATAAAGGGAATTTAAACTGGCATAAAGGTTGGATTGGTCCTTAGACAATAATAATGAATATTGCCTAAGGGGGCCGTATGAAAATGATCAGCGCCATCATCAAGCCATTCAAACTTGATGAAGTACGCGAAGCCTTGGCGGAGCTGGGTATAGAGGGGATGACTGTGGTTGATGTTAAAGGCTTTGGCCGGCAACGCGGACACACCGAACTCTATCGCGGCGCCGAATACCAGGTGGACTTTATTCCCAAAATTAAAATCGAAATCGCAACCTTAAGCGACAACGTCGACAGAGTGGTTGAACTCATCACCCAGGTGGCCTCCACTGGCAAAATTGGCGACGGTAAGATTTTCGTTTATGACCTTGACCAAATTGTGCGCATCCGTACGGGTGAGCTCGACGAAGAAGCGATTTAAGGGGAGCCATCATGGAAAATACGGTTGTAGAATTACAGTTTTCACTCAATACCTTTTACTTTTTAATCTCCGGGGTGCTGGTGATGTGGATGGCAGCAGGCTTTGCTATGCTCGAAGCAGGGCTCGTGCGCTCTAAAAACACCACCGAGATTTTAACGAAAAACATCGCTTTGTATGCTATCGCTTGCACCATGTACTTGCTGATTGGGTATAACATCATGTACGTGGATAATGCTGAGGGCGGCTTTATACCTAGCTTTGGAGCCTTGATAGGCACCCAAGCCAGTGATGCCGATCATGCGCTAGAGTCTGACTTTTTCTTTCAAGTTGTCTTTGTTGCCACCGCCATGTCGATTGTCTCTGGCGCTGTCGCAGAGCGTATGAAGCTGTGGGCGTTCTTAATCTTCTGTGTTGCTCTCACTGGCGTGCTATACCCACTTGAAGGCTACTGGACATGGGGTGGAGGCTTTTTATCGGAAATGGGCTTTATTGATTTTGCCGGCTCAGGCATTGTGCATGGCGCGGGTGCATCAGCAGCGCTGGCCGGTGTGTTACTGCTCGGTGCGCGCCGGGGTAAATACGGTAAAAACGGTGAAATTTACCCCATTCCTGGTTCTAACTTGCCACTGGCAACACTGGGCACCTTTATTTTGTGGATGGGCTGGTTTGGTTTCAATGGCGGCTCCCAGTTATTTATTAGCGATGCTGAGAATGCCACCGCAGTGGGTAAAATCATGCTCAACACCAATGCTGCCGCAGCAGCCGGTGCCGTGGCTTCCTTACTTGTGTGTAAAACTTATTGGGGTAAAGCCGATTTAACGATGGTATTAAATGGTGCTCTTGCTGGACTAGTGGTGATCACCGCCGAGCCGGCGTCACCTTCACCCTTGTTGGCTATTTTGCTTGGCGCGATAGGGGGCATTGCCGTTGTCTTTAGCATTGTCGCTTTGGATAAGGCGCGTATTGATGACCCAGTGGGTGCTATCTCGGTGCATGGGGTGTGCGGTGCTATTGGCTTAATGTTAGTGCCCTTGTCTAATGCTGACGCCAGCTATGCTACGCAGTTAATTGGTTTATTGTGTATCTTTGGCTTCATGTTCGTAGCGTCGTTTATTGTTTGGGCGATTTTGAAGAAAACCATCGGCATCCGTGTCGGCGAGGAAGAAGAGCTCAACGGTATGGACCAACATGATTGCGGTATTGATGCTTATCCAGAGTTCGTGTCTGTACGTTCCAGTTAAGCTCACCCGTTCCCATAGAACGCCAGCCCCTATGCTGGCGTTTTTTATGCTTATTTGCTGCTGCATAAGTCAGTCACAGTTAAGTTTTACCACGCTAGAGTTCACTCGCACCCTGCTTGGCATGCTCGTGGGCGGTTAATTTCAATCACGAGTGTGCTAAGCTTCCCAACAATTTCACCCTAGCTAGCATTTGCACATACATGGCGTCGAAAAAATCTCCCAGCAAAAAGAAGTCCAATTCCAAAAAAGCAGCCTCTAAGCAGCCATCATCAACCTTTAAGCGGGTTATGAAGCGGTTATTTTCCATTGCCTGGAAGCTGGCTTTAGTCACATTCATTAGTGTGGCCTTGTACATGATTTATCTCGATGCCAAGGTAACCAGGCAGTTTGAGGGCAATAAGTGGCAGTTACCTGCGCAGGTGTACGCGCGGGCAATGAACTTTTATCCTGGGCAATACCTATCTCTTGAGGAGGTAGAGTGGGAGCTGCAACGGCTAAACTACACGCAAGTGACTAAGCTTGCTCATACAGGGCAATACGAACAAAGTCGAACTCGATTACGCATTTATCGTCGTGCTTTTGAGTTTGCCGATGGCGCAGAGCAAGCACATATTATTGAGCTGCGTTTCAAAGGTGACCGCTTAGCCAGCGTACAAAATAATATTGGTCAGCGCTTAGAGCGTGCGCGACTGGAGCCGGTGCAAATTGCTCGTATCGGCAATGACAAAACCCAAGACCGTGAATTTTTGCCCCTAGATAAGTTCCCACCATTATTAAAAGAGACCTTGCTGGTGGTGGAGGATCAGGACTTTTATCAGCATCACGGTGTCTCGCTTTGGTCAATTATGCGCGCTTTGTATGCCAATATTCGAGCTGGGCGCACGGTACAAGGCGGCAGTACGTTAACACAGCAGCTTGCGAAGAACTTTTATTTATCGCGAGAGCGCACTTTAGTTCGCAAGATCAACGAGGCGTTAATCGCGCTGATCTTGGATTATCGCTATTCCAAAGATGCCATACTAGAGGCCTACCTTAATGAGGTTTACCTAGGTCAGTCATACACTAAAGGCGTGCATGGTATGGGGCTGGCATCGGAGTTTTACTTTTCCAAGCCTGTTGATGAGCTGGAGTTTGACCAAATTGCGCTACTGGTCGCTTTGGTGAAGGGGCCGTCGTACTATAATCCGCGACGCTATGAAGAGCGCGCCATGGAACGACGCGACTTAGTACTGCGGTTAATGGCCGAAAATGGTTTGCTAACAACCAACGAATATCGTCGGGCCCTAAAACGGCCTCTAGATATCGTGGCGATGCGTCGTGATATTAATAAAACCTACCCAGGCTATTTAGAGCTGGTTAATCGTGAGCTCAAAGAGTTACTTCCCAATAAAGCCACATTGGATGCTGGAGTGCGGGTATTTACATACCTTGATTTACAAAAGCAAGAAGCGATGGAAGCGTCAATTGAAAAGTCGCTCCCCTATTTAGAACGGCGCCCGAAAACACAGCAGTTGGAAGCGGCGATGCTGTCAGTTAATCGTGAAGTAGGGGGCGTATCTGCCTTGGTTGCTGGACGCGATGTCCGTTATTCCGGTTTTAACCGGGTACTGGATACTAAACGGAATATCGGCTCTTTGGTGAAACCTGCGGTGTATTTAACAGCCTTGCAGTTACCACAATATAACTTAGGGACTTTGTTGGATGACAGACCACTGGAGGTGACTGACGAGCAGGGTGAGGTTTGGCAACCTGACAACTTCGACCATCAACACCGAGGAATGTTGCCTTTATACCGTGCCTTTAGCCAAAGTATTAATATTCCAGCGGTCAATTTGGGGTTAGACGTGGGTGTCGACAAGGTTGCCAATACTTTACAGGGGTTGGGTGTGCAGTCGCGTATCAATCAATATCCATCGCTGCTTTTGGGGGCATTGGAGTTGTCGAGCTTTGAAGTGGCGCAAATGTACACCACATTGGCGAATGATGGCGCTTATGGCCAGCTAAGTAGTATTTCGGCATTGACTGATAACAGTGGCCGGGTGCTGTATCGCCATCAGTTTTCCCCGCAGCAACGTTTTGCTAAAGATGCGATGTATATGACCAAATATGGTATGAAACGGGTGACTAAAGATGGCACGGGTAAGCGTTTAAATAAACACTTCCCAACGATTCAATTGGCTGGCAAAACAGGCACCAGTAACAACTTACGTGATAGCTGGTATGCTGGGTTTGATCAAAGTACCGTCACTGTGGCTTGGGTGGGCCGAGATGACAACCAAAGTACCGGATTAACCGGCTCGGTGGGGGCATTGGAACTCTATATTCGTTATCTGCGCCAGCTCAACCCTCAATCTATCGCCGATACTCGTCCTGAAGGTATTCGTTGGGCTTTCGTTAACGAGGCCACCGGTGAGCAAGCACCTCCTGGTTGTGGCAAGGTTATCCAGCTCCCGGTGCGCGAGCGCGAGTTTAATCCACGCCCTCCGTGTCGCCAGTAACAGCCGTTAATCGATATGCATTAAAAAGCCGCCTCAAGGGCGGCTTTTTGTCAGCTAATGAGCCATGGGTTTATGGCTTCACCGCCTTATAGCTTTGCAAATGCACGCTCAGCGGCGGCAATCGTTGCTGCTATTTGCTCATCGCCATGAGCGGCGCATACAAACCCAGCCTCAAACGCTGATGGAGCGAGGTACACCCCCTCTTCTAGCATTAGGTGGAAAAAGCGCTTAAAACGCTCAAGGTCACATTCAGTAGCTTGCTGGTAGCTGCTTACTTGCTCGGCGTCGGTAAAGAAAAAGCCAAACATACCGCCTGCATAGTTAGTTGTTAGGGCGATCCCTGCTTTGTCAGCGGCCGCTTGGAAACCGCTACACAGCGCCTTACTCTTCGCTTCCAGCTGCTCATGTAAACCTGGCTCGCTGAGCAGCTGCAAGGCTTTTAAGCCAGCTGCCATGGCGATGGGGTTCCCAGAGAGAGTACCGGCTTGATAAACAGGCCCAACTGGCGCGATATAGTCCATGATTGCTTGTTTACCGCCAAAAGCGCCCACCGGCATGCCGCCGCCGATCACTTTACCTAAACAGGTCAGGTCAGGGGTAATGTTGTAATAAGCTTGAGCACCGCCTAGTGCAACGCGAAAGCCGGTCATTACTTCATCGAAGATCAGCACACTGCCGTGTTCATCGCAAATTTCACGCAGGCCCTCTAGAAAGCCAGGTTGTGGTGGAATGCAATTCATATTGCCAGCCACCGGCTCGATAATAATACAGGCGATGTCTTGTGGATACTCGGCAAAAATAGCCTTCACTTCGTCAAGGTTATTGAACGACACAGTGAGGGTGTGTTTGGCAAAATCTTCTGGGATCCCTGGTGAGTTTGGCACTCCCATGGTTAATGCCCCAGAGCCTGCTTTAACCAGCAAAGAGTCAGCGTGGCCGTGATAGCAGCCTTCAAACTTTAGAATCTTATCGCGACCGGTGTAACCACGCGCCAAACGAATCGCGCTCATGGTGGCTTCTGTACCAGAGTTAACCATGCGCACCGAATCAATGGAAGGTACTAATTCTTTTACCTTCTCAGCCATATCAATTTCGGCTTCGGTAGGTGCGCCATAGCTCAAGCCGCGCTCTACCGCTTGATGTACTGCTTGCTTAATTTCAGGGTGGTTGTGGCCTAAAATCATCGGTCCCCAAGAGCCCACGTAGTCGATGTATTTTTTGCCATCGGCATCATAGGTGTATGCACCTTCGGCATGAGTGATAAACAATGGCGTACCACCTACACCATTGAAAGCACGTACGGGAGAGTTAACGCCACCGGGAATAGAGGCTTGGGCGCGGGAATATAAGTCTTGGCTTTTGCTCATAATGCTTCCTATAAATTCGGGTCAGTTGACCTTTTAAGTGTGTAGCAGCTCACTTGGCATGTGTACGAATCTGAGCCTGTGTAAGTTTAACTGCGTATCCAGACGGGGCAGGACCCCTCAGCGATATGCATACACGTCGGTTTTAGTCTTCACGTTTACGGCTGAACCACGGTACTGTGGTTTCATACTTTTCTACTTGGTTCTCGACCCCAAGGGTTAATGCAAATAACGCCATACGAATTAACACACCATTTTGAACTTGGCGGAAAATCGCTAAATTATCATTGGCATTTAAATCATTATCTAATTCATTGGCATCGCTGCGACTATCACGTGGCAACGGGTGCATCAGCACTGAACTGGGCTTGCAATGGGCGTTGTAGATGGACTGGGAAATACGAAAACCACCACGGTATTTATTGGCTTCTTCTTGGCTTGGAAAGCGCTCTTCTTGAATGCGAGTTTGGTAGACGATATCAGCGGCCAGATTACCTTCCATTTTATCGGCGAGGACAATGTGGTGGCCGGCATCGCTGACGCTGTCTAGAATGGTTTGTGGCATTTGCAAGCCATCCGGGGCAACCATGGTAAAGCGCACGTCTTTATAATGACATAGCAACTTGGATAACGAATGCACGGTACGACCATATTTTAGGTCGCCGACTAGAGCGATATGCATGCCATCAATTTTTTGGCCAAAACGGTTTAACTCGCGGTCGATGGTTAACAAGTCGAGTAGTGCTTGAGTGGGATGCTCGTTGGGGCCATCACCGCCATTAAGTACAGGGACGCTACAGCCGGTGGCAAACTCGGCCACGGAGCCGGCATCGGGGTGGCGCATGGCGACAGCATCGGCATAAGCAGAAATGACGCGTGCGGTATCGTAGAGGGATTCCCCTTTGGCCAAAGCGGAGCTTTGCATGCCTGTTGTCTCGCGCACTAATCCGCCTAGCAAGTTAAAGGCGGTGCCAAAGCTGACCCGTGTACGGGTGCTAGGCTCAAAAAATAGATTCGCAAGAATCGCCCCTTCGAGCACTTTTGTGCGTTTTTGTTTTTTGGCATAAGGTTCCATCCGTTTAGCCACTGCAAATATATGCTCGATACTTTCTCTATCAAGTTGATTTACAGACAGAATGTTTTCACCTAAGAAGCGTAGCATGGAGGTCTTCCCAAACAATAAAGTGAGACAGTATGAGGGTACGTTGGGCCTAACACCGCCATCGAGTGTAAGCCGCAAGTACGCCACCGCGTTTGGAGGCGCACTATAGCAGATTTTTTCTAATTTTTAGAGTGCCGGCTTTAATACTGCCAAAAAGATGATTGCCAGCAGTACTAACACGGGAAGTTCATTGAAAATACGATAAAACCGATCACTACGGGTGTTTTTGTCGTGTTTAAAATCACTTAATAGTTTAAAACAGTAGCCATGATAGGCGTACAAAATAAGCACTAAAGTGAGTTTGTAGTGCAGCCACATGCTAGCGCGAAACCACTCGCGGCCATACTCGACGATCATCAGTACCCCAAACACCGCAGTTAAAATCGCAAACGGGGTAACGAACAGGAGTAACCGGCGCTCCATAACTTTTAGCATAGAGCTGCATGATTTCTCTTCGTTGAGCGCGTGATAAACAAACAAGCGTGGTAAATAAAAAATACCAGCGAACCAGGCAACCATGAAAAATAGGTGTAGAGCTTTATATACCAAAATCAGTGACATTGTACTTCCCAGTTAGAGTAAGGCATTACGAATAGTGAGAATGTGGCGGATTTGATCCCAGCGCATAATTCCCAGAATTTCTTTGTGATCGTGCATATCATACACATACACGGCGCCGCTGCGCTTGTCTTTGAGCACATCGAAGGCATCCGATAGGGTGGCCTGTGAGCTCACCCCTTCGAGCGTAACGTAGCGGATATTGATATTTTCCTCAGACATTAAATTAAGATCATATTCCGCGAGTCGGTAACCATTTTCTTCATCATAAACAATCAGCGGCGTTTGTCCGTCGAGATTATCCAAAGACTCTTTGATTTGCTCTTTGTCCTCGGCGTATAGCAGCTTAAAGTCCTCATTCATCTCTGCCATGATACCGACTTTTTGCAGTGCCTCCGTGGCTGGAGATACTTGGTAGGTCAGCCCCTGAAAGTCGAGTTGCTGTAGGAAAATAGAGCGGTTGCCAAACACTTGTAAGGCGGTGACGTAAGCGGTCACAATTACTAACATTGCTGGAACAATAATTTGCGGACTGGAAGTGAGCTCCATCACCGCTGTCAGCGATGCCAGTGGCGCATGCAGAGTTGCGGCGAGTAATCCGGCCATGCCCAATACGCCATAAGTGCCAGCAACGTCGGTGCCCGGGGCAACAAGGTGGGCGAAAAATGACATTAAGGTGCCCATAATAACTCCCAAACCAATAACCGGGCCAATCAGGCCGCCAGGTATACCTAAGCCGATGGCAAACAATGTCGCCAGTAGTTTAGCGATTAATATGGTCAGCAGCAGTTGTACATTATCCGGTGAATGAGTAGCGATAGTAATGGCGCTCATTCCCGAGCCCATTGCTTGCGGCACCAGGTAACCGATGCCCCCGGCAATAATGCCAGCAATAATCAATCGTGGCAGCATTGATAAGGGTTTAAAGGTGCGAATAATGAGCATCAGGTTTTTGTTAAAGGCATAGGCGATGGCGCCTAAGGTCATGCCGCAGATGACTAAGTAGGGATAATGCCAAAAGCTCAGTGGAGTAACGCTGATCAGCGCTAACTCTATGTCATCACCAAAAACGAACTGAGTGGCTAAAGCCCCGGTAACGGCGGCGAGCATAATAGGAACAAAGATATGCACTTTGTATTCACGTAGCACCACTTCCATAACGAAAATTACCGCTGCCAAAGGGGTGTTAAAGGAGGCTGCAATCCCTGCGGCTACGCCACAACCGCTGAGTGTCCGCATGGCGTTATAGGGCAGGTGGAGCTGGTTAGCAAGCATGCTTGCGCCTGTTGCGCCCATATGAACGGAGGGGCCTTCACGACCTACCGAAAAACCACTAATCAATGCTAGAGCACCGCCAAAGAACTGGTTTACTGTGTTATAAAAAGGCATTTGTCCGTAGTGTATTTTCATACGGTGAATAACAAAGGGAATACCAAGGCGGTAGTGCTTAAAGCCAGTAAGGTAGGCAAACAGTGCGATAATACAGGCTGCGCCAACAGGCAGTAAAAACCGTTCTAATGCCGATAAGGTGGTAAAGTCATCAAAATTATCTAGAAAGATGTTTTGTACTAACACAATAGTCAAACGAAATAGAATAATTAATCCCGCTGCAATCAAACCTGCGGCAATACCGAGAAGGCAAAGCTGGATTGAGGTTTTAGGGCGAGCAAGGCGTCGTCTTAGCGCCTCTAGTTGCATACCTATTCCTTTGTTCTTAATGACTATGGAGTGCGCTTAAGTCTACCAAAGGTTTATATATAAATCCTTGTTTAACGTCACACTTTGTCAGAGCAATGGTTGCAGGCTGCACTGGTGTCGCACTTAAGTCATGTTATGATGCTTTCGCGCGGCAATACTTGATTAACTTAGTCGGGTATTAGATAATTCGCAGTAAATGAGCAGTGAGAGAAATAGTATGTCCGAGCAATTACCAATTAAATTCAGTGATGCCGCTGCTGCGCGTGTAAAGCAGCTTATTGAAGAGGAAGAGAATCCTTCCTTGATGCTGCGCGTTTATGTCACTGGTGGCGGCTGTTCAGGCTTTCAGTATGGCTTCACGTTTGCGGAGCAGGCCAATCCAGGCGACATGCAGATAGAAAAAAATGGTGTCACCTTAGTGGTCGACCCAATGAGTATTCAATACCTAGTTGACGGTGAAGTCGATTATACCGAAGGGCTTGAGGGGTCACGCTTTTTTGTGAATAACCCGAATGCCACTACAACCTGTGGCTGTGGTGCTAGCTTTAGCGTGTAAGCATTAGGTTGAATCAGAAATCGAAAAAAATGCCGCATTCGCGGCATTTTTTGTGGTTGAACGTTATTCTAGTGGAGTATTGGTGACAAATAGCATCAAGGTGAAGAAACCTAAAACTAAGGTGGAGAAAGCAACAATATACACAAACCCTTTACGACCTTGTTTTAGCGGTATTCCGTTGTAATGGAGAAAAAGCCACCACAATAAACACAAAAGAATTGGCAAGATAAAGAGCAATCTGAGCATTTTTTCCCCTAAATTCCCTATTTTCCTTCATATTAGCTTATAAGTACCTAACGCTAAAGGTAAAAATAAACTATCGATTTTATGAGTGAAATTAATTAATATCTTGTTAAACTCTAGTGCGTGATTCATTGCGAAAATTGCAGTGAAAATTCTCGCGCCGGAATTAGGTAAATTTTTGTATATAAACTATACCTAAAATAGGACATGTGGTTTAATACCGCGTGAATGAGACGGGCAAATTTCATTCAATCCTATTTATCAACCGTGATATGTATAGCAATTCATCTAGTAGGAGATGTAATTATGATGGGTAAAACCGTTTCTTCCGAAGAAAACGGAAGACTAACAAAGTGGCTAAAAGACAAACGCCATGAAAAAGGCCACACTATGCGCAGCTTGGCTCAAGTTTTGGGCACGCCGCACTCTTTTATCGGTAAAATAGAAAACCAAGAACGTCGTTTAGATGTTATTGAGTTCATGCGTTATTGCGACGCCCTTGAAGTTGACCCTTATGAAGGTCTATCACTACTTCAAGAACAAGCGTAATACCGATAAACCAGAGCCCAGGAAGGGCTCTAGGTTCTTCTTCCTATACCCTACCAATTATTCTTTAACCTTCGCTGAACGTGCATGATACTGTTGTTCAAGCTGGTATAACCGTTTTCTGATTAGATATAAAAATAGTAGTGATGGCAGCACCATAAGTGCAGTCAGTATAAAGAACGTGGACCAGTCGCCGTGAAGCCAATCATCAACCACCACACCACTGTATCCAGAGAGCAAAGTGCGCCCCAGGTTGCCCAATGAAGCCAGCAGCGCGTAGTGCGTAGCGCTGAAAGCGCGATCGCACAGCATGGAAATAAACGCAACCATAGCAACCAGTGACCAAGCTTGAGTAAAACCGTCTAAAATGATGGCTAACGCATATAAATGCAGCTTAGGGCCAGCAACGGCTATCCAAGAAAACATTAAATTCGATGCGGCCATTGCCACGCCACTGATAAATAGCCCTTTTACAATACCAAAGCGGGCATTGAATAAACTCCCTAGGAACGCGAAAATAATCGTTAGTACCGCTGTACCGAGTTTCGAAAAGGTGGCAATATCGGAATTGCTAAAGCCCACTTCTTTGTAGAAAACGATGGACATTCGCGCTAAAAATGCCTCACCAATTTTGAATAAGAAAATAAACGCTAGCAGAGCAATAGCGGTTTTCACGCCATTTTTAGCAAAAAAGCTGCGTAGCGGCTCGATGATGGTGACTCCTAACCAAGCCAAGGTTTTTTTCAATACTAACGGAAGAGCGTTAGAATGTTGTTGTAACTTTTGCTGATACTGATGTTCCAACTGTTCATGAACATGCTCACGGTTTGACAGTGGTTCGTTGGCAACAAACACATAGGCAATGAGAGCGGCGACTATCAGCGCCAATGCGAGGTAGACATCTGGCCATTCAATGCCGGGGATATCAGCGGCGAAAAAAGGCATGGCACCGAGTAGAGCATAACCTGTCCACCAACCACAGGTTGCCATTGCCGCCGCTGCCGACATCTTTTCACTTTCATTTTCATCTAAAATATCAATACGATAAGCATCAATTGCAATATCTTGAGTGGCAGAAGCAGTGGCAATTACCAGGGCAAGCAGCGCCACTAGATACAGCTGTGCGCCTATATCAACAAAAGCCATAGCCAGCGTGCCCAGCAATATCACGCACTGACAGCAAAGCAACCAGCTTCGGCGTTGCCCAAGCCAGGCCGTCACATAAGGAATTTTGACCCGATCAACCAAAGGTGACCACAGGAAGTTAATAGAGTAGGCACCAAACACCATGCCAAATAAGCCAATCATACTGCGGCTTAAGCCCTCATCTTTAAGCCACGCACTCATCACCGAGCCGATCAACACCCAAGGAAAGCCGCTGCTGATGCCAAAAATAAAAATAGTGAGTAAGCGGCGATCACGAAAGTAATTGATAAAAGTCTGAAGTGATACGGGATTATGGCTCATGATGACAGCTTACTTGAGATTTTGGGAGGATACGGGCGGTGACAACCGCCCATAGCTGAAAACTAATAAGGTTGCGCTTCAAGTACTTTAATATTGAAAATGATAACCGGTTGTTTAGGAACGTAGGAATAGCCTATTTTCTCTTGGTAGTCGGTCTCGACACGCATGATTTTATCTAAAGTTTCAAACCCCTCTACGACGGAGCCAAACACAGCAAAACCCCAATCACTGCCGGGATTTAGGTGGTCATTATTATCCATATTGAAGAAAAACTGACGCGTTGCAGAATGCGGCTTGCGGTCTTGGTAAGCCATGGCAATGGTATACATATCGTTTTCCAGGCCGCTGCCGCTTTCATTAAAAATAGGGTCATTCTCATGCAGGCCGTCATAATTCTTGTCGTAGCCACCCCCTTGGATGACAAAGTCGCGGTCGTTTTCTTCGTCGCGTTCAACCCGATGAAACACCGACCCTTTATAACTGCCGTCTTGCACGTATGTCAGGAAATTATTGACCGTAATTGGTGCTCGTGAGCGGTCCAGCTCAACAACAATCTTTCCTTCACTGGTGGCGAATTCTACTCGTGGGAAGAGGTTGTCCTTTTGCACAAATTGACCTTGTACAGCCGCGAGTGTGGGCAGGCTGATAAAGAAAGTAAGGAATACGGCGGTAAGTGTGCCAAGAAAACGAGTGTTCATGATGCTCCCTTTTGCATGTAATTGTTCAGTTCAGGGTCGTTCATTATACGAATTACCAGTTGCTCAATCTGCTTATTAAGCTGCGCTTCTACTTTGGCTTGATCATAACCAAATGGGCCACTGAACTGGCTTTGGCCATTATACATTTTATTGAATTGACTACCATTACGCTGCACGAACACTTGTAGGGCAATCTTCGCAGTACTGTTATGATCGACGGTGTTTTGTTCAACATGAGCGTGTAAATCATGAATAGCAATACGGATATGGGTGGCTCCCATGGCGCTGACCTGAGCCCCATTGCGTTGTAAACCTTGTTCAAACACCCGCGTGAGTTTGCTATTAAGCCCTTGAGTGAGCTGCTGTTGTGAATGCTCGCCATCGCTCACTATCACAGTGGCTTTATTAGCACGCTGGTCATTCACTTGCAGTGATACTGTTTGATTAAATTGATGATATTGACCGCCTTGGTATTGTGGGTCAAGAATAGCCTCGGCTGTGCGGTTAGCGCACCCGCTCACAGTAACCAGTGCGGCGCTCAAGAGAAAAAGACGAATAACTGTGTTGCTCATGATCCTACCTATTTTTTTGCACTTAACACGACGAACTTTTTATTCGAACCCAGCAGCTTATGACCACCGAATAAACGGTTAAGTTTCTCATGGTATTGTAAATGTCGGTTGCCTACGATACGAAGCTCGCCGCCGGGGCGCAATACTTTTTTCGCGTCATTAAACATTTGCCAAGCAATATGGTCGGTAATCGCGTTTTGTTGATGAAACGGCGGGTTACATAAGATCAGGTCTTGGCTGGCAGCGGCAAACCCTGTTAAACAATCTGACTGCACAAATTGGCAACGGTGCAAATCATGTTCGTGGTTTTGTTCAACATTAAGTCGTGCTGAGGCCACTGCCATGCATGATTCATCAACGAAAGTAAGTTGTGCTTGTGGGCATTGAGCCAAAGTAAGCAGACCAATGACGCCATTGCCACAACCCAAATCTACAATGCGCAGTGCTTTTTTGGACTGCGGTAGGTAGTTGCTGAAAAAGCGAGCGCCAATATCCAATGAATCGCGAGAAAATACATTAGCGTGATTATGCAGGGTGTAAGGAGTGCCCTCAAGTGGCCAACTCTTAGGAAAAGGGCTTTGTTGCGCTTTATTGTGCATAGAGGCGGTGATAAGTCGCGCTTTTTTCACCGCCAAGGTGGTGCTTGCTGGGCCTATGTAGCGCGATACGAGATTGATTGTTGAGGTATGAACAGCTTTAGTTTTGCCCCCCAAGATCACCGGCGTGTTTGGGCTTAATGTCTGTGATAACTGGGCCAGTTGATGTTGCAGGTAGCCACTGTTTTTAGGAATTCTGCCGATGACTAAATCATAGTCGCCCAGTTTATCCATGCTGCTAAGTGCAGTGAAATTACTTTCATCCAGGGCATTTTGCGCCAGGTTATAATGCCAAGCTTGGTGGGCCACGTACGAGTCACTGAGCGCACTAATATCAAATTGATGCAAAGCGCAGGCGAGGGCACCAAAGTCGTCATTTAATATAAGCAGCTTTTTTGCACTGGGATGGTGCTCTTTGACATAATCAATTAAGTACTCGTCGGCGGCATCCCACGCCTGTAGGCTACGGTTTTTTTGCTCCAGAGGAAAGCGGTGTAGGGTGTAGTGGGTGCCACCGAGTAGGGCGGATGTTATCATAACGGTCAATGTGTAACGGATAGTAGCGCTAGTTTACCACGATGGATGGGAATTCGAAGGTGTTTAACACTGATACCGGCAACCTGTTGCCCGATGAGCTACCAGCAGACATGTTTCACTATCAGCTGCAGGCGCTGAGTGCTGATAAGGCCACCCAGCTCTATCATTATTTGCGTGATAATTTGGCTTGGCAACAGCCAAGCATACACGTTTTCGGTAAATGGCATCCTATACCTCGTTTACAGGCCTATATCGGCGATCCCGACAGCGCGTATGAATACTCGAAGCAAGTGTTTTCGCCTATGCCCTGGCCTGAACCTTTGGCGCGCATGCGGGAGCGCCTTAATAATCAGCTAGGGTGCAAATTTAATGCGGTACTGGTTAATTATTATCGCAACGGTCTCGATAGTATGGGGTGGCATGCTGACGATGAACCTGAGCTTGGAGCGCAGCCGACCATTGCATCGTTATCCTTAGGAGCGCTGCGTAAGTTCAAATTACGCCATAAGCACTCGCGGGTGGTGACAGATGTGCCTTTGCGTCACGGTAGTTTGCTGATCATGAAAGGCCAAAGCCAGCAACACTTCGAGCACAGTCTACCGAAGCAGCGTAAAGTGACCCAAGGGCGCATTAACTTAACGTTTCGCCACATTGACGCTTCTTTGTTATAGTAATGCTCCAGTTTACGCTGACGAGTCAGTAATTTATGTCTATGCAAACTCAGATAGAGCAAAAACTCGCTGCTGCCATTGCGTGCAAGCATTTACATGTGGAAAACGAAAGCCATATGCACGCCCGAGGTGAAGATTCTCATTTCAAAGTCACTGTGGTCAGTGAGCAATTCAGCGGCCAACGCTTATTACAGCGCCACCGCGCGATTAATGAGGTGTTGGCCGATGAGTTGCGCGAACACATTCATGCCCTTGCGATTCATGCCTACACTCCTGAAGAATTCAGTGAGCGAAAGGGGCAAGCTCCGCAGTCTCCTAATTGTTTAGGTGGCTCCAAATTCGATTAAGTAAAGTCATCAGACCTGTGTAATGGGCTTTAGTCGTTACACTAGCGCTAAATTTTTCGGCAACGATATGGAATTTTATCATGGTCATTAAGCCTAAAATTCGTGGTTTTATCTGCACTAACGCTCATCCTGCGGGCTGTGCAGCGCACGTACAACAACAAATAGATTACGTAAAACGCCAAGGTGATTTAGGGCAAGGCCCTAAAAACGTCCTAGTCATTGGCTCGTCAACCGGCTATGGCTTGGCCTCACGTATTGTTTCAGCCTTTGGTCATGGCGCCAAAACATTGGGCGTGTTTTTCGAAAAGCCAGGTACAGAAAAGAAAACAGGTTCTGCGGGATGGTACAACACCGCTGCTTTTCAAAATGCAGCCGATGAAGCGGGCTTGTGGGCAAAAAATATCAATGGTGATGCCTTTTCTGATGAAATCAAAGAAAAGACGATTGATGTTATTAAAAATGAATTAGGCAAGATTGATTTAGTTATCTATTCCCTTGCTTCGCCGCGTCGTACCGATCCAAAAACCGGTGAAACCTTCTCTTCGACACTTAAGCCGATCGGTGAAGGTGTGACCACCAAGAACCTCAATACTTCAAAGCGTATTATTGATGAGGTGAGCGTTGAGGCTGCCAGTGATGAAGAAATTGCCAATACCGTGAAAGTCATGGGTGGTGAAGATTGGCAGCTGTGGATTGATGCCTTAAATGAAGCGGGCGTGCTTGCCGATAACTTCAAAACCACCGCTTACACCTACATCGGAAAAGAGCTGACCTGGCCGATTTACGGTCACGCCACAATAGGCAAAGCCAAAGAAGACTTGGACCGTGCGGTTCAGGAAATCAAAGCATCTACCGCTGATATTTCCGGTGAGGCTTATGTGAGCTCTCTTAATGCTGTGGTCACGCAAGCCAGCTCGGCAATACCGATTATGCCTTTGTATATCTCTGCGCTGTTCAAAGTGATGAAAGAAGATGGCACCTATGAGGGGACTATCGAGCAAATTACCGCGTTGTTTAAAGAGAACTTGTACGGCGAAACGCCGCGCTTTGACGAAGGCGGTCATTTATTCCAGAACTACAAAGAGCTTGAAGACGATGTGCAGCAACGAGTGCAGCATATTTGGGATCAGGTGGATACCGACAGCATTGACGAGCTAACCGATTATGTTGGTTATCATCGTGAGTTTTTACACCTGTTCGGTTTTGATCTAGACGGTGTTGACTACGAAAGTGATGTTAACCCTGAGGTTGAAATCAACAATCTCGTTTAAGTATCGCTGTTTTACATAGAAAGCCAGTCAATAGACTGGCTTTTTTGTGTTTTTACAATCTCAGGCTGCGAAATTAAGACTTTGGTCTATATTGAAGTTTATTCACTAATTTTAGCTCGGATTGCTTAGATAATTTTTACTTTTTAACTCGCATAGTCGCCGTGATTGATGTTAAAATTCGGCAGATATGTGACAAGTTCACTGCGTTGCTTTGCTCACTAACCGAAATGGGTGCTCTTTTATACCGTTTGTATTAATCGTGTGGACGACTTTTGCTTGCACAAGTGCGTAAGTGCGCACCGAGCAATAAGCGAACCGCCTTTTACGCGGCCATCACTCAACTCGGCCAACTTAGCAGCGTGGTTGGTAAGATTTTAAGTTTCTTTCCGTTAATGTAATGCAAGTGCGTATGATCAACATAAAAAAAGGTCTGGATCTACCGATAGAGGGCGCACCTCAGCAAGTTATTCACGACGGTCAACCCGTCAAACGAGTAGCCGTGCTAGGTGAAGAATATATCGGCATGCGTCCTACCATGCGAGTTCGTGTGGATGACCAAGTGAAAAAAGGCCAAGTTCTTTTTGAAGACAAAAAGAATCCTGGCGTTATCTACACTGCACCGGCCGCCGGGGTAGTTAAAGAAATCAATCGTGGTGCAAAACGTGTGCTGCAATCTGTTGTGATCGAAATCGATGGCAACGAGCAGGAAACCTTTGCAAAGTTCGACCAGGGTGAGCTCGCTAACCTTGACCGCCAAAAGGTGGTTGACCAGTTAGTTAACTCAGGTCAATGGACTGCGCTTCGCACCCGCCCATTCAGCAAAGTACCCGCTGTTGATGCCAAACCTAGCTCTATCTTTGTAACAGCGATGGACACTAATCCGCTTGCAGCTGATCCAGCTGTAATTATTGCAGAGAATGCGGAAGCATTTGAAGCTGGTTTAGCGGTTGTCTCTCGTCTTACAGAAGGCAAAGTGTTTGTGTGTAAACAAGCCGGTGCTCAAGTGCCTAGCTCTTCTGTGGCTTCTGTAGAAGTTCATGAGTTTGGCGGTAAGCACCCTGCAGGTCTTGTTGGTACCCACATTCATCACCTAGATGCAGTGTCTGCATCGAAGCAGGTATGGCACTTGGGCTACCAAGATGTGATCGCTTACGGTCACCTTTTCCTAAGTGGTGAAATTTACACTCCGCGTGTGATTTCTTTAGCCGGCCCACGTGTTAAGAACCCACGTTTGGTGAAAACACAGATCGGTGCTGCTTTGGATGAGTTAGTGTCTGGTGAACTGGAAGACGGTGACAACCGTATCATTTCAGGCTCAGTACTTTCTGGTACCAATGCAACGGGTCCACATGCGTTCCTTGGCCGTTATCACACGCAAGTGTCGGTGCTGCTAGAGGGTCGTGAGAAAGAGTTGTTCGGCTGGATTGCTCCAGGCAGCAACAAGTTCTCTGTAACGCGTACCTTCTTAGGCCACTTAGCGCCAAGCCGTTTGTTCAACATGACCACATCAACCGGTGGTTCAAAACGTGCGATGGTACCAATCGGTAACTATGAGCGCGTGATGCCGCTTGATATTTTGCCTACCTTATTACTGCGCGATTTAATCTCGCGTGACCTAGATGGGGCAATTTCACTCGGCGCGTTGGAGCTAGACGAAGAAGATTTAGCGTTGTGTACCTTCGTTTGTCCAGGTAAATACGAATACGGTTCTATCCTTCGTGACTGCCTGACAACAATCGAGAAGGAAGGCTAAAATGGGCTTGAAGAAATTTTTAGAAGATATCGAACCGCATTTTGAAGCGGGTGGTAAGCATGAAAAGTGGTACGCACTGTATGAAGCAGTTGCGACTATTTTTTATACCCCTGGCTATGTCAACAAAGGCGGTACTCACGTTCGCGATAACATCGACCTAAAACGTATTATGATTTTAGTGTGGATGGCAACGTTCCCTGCCATGTTCTTTGGCATGTTTAACATTGGCCACCAAGCGGCAGAAGCGTTAGCAAACGGTTTTGCATTAGGTGATTCTTGGCAAGTAGGATTGTTCCAACTGTTAGGCGGTGAGCTCACTGCTGATTCAGGCTGGGGCGCGAAAATGTTCTACGGTGCCTGTTTCTTCCTGCCAATTTATGCCGTTACCTTCGGTGTCGGTGGCTTCTGGGAAGTGCTATTCGCGTCAATACGTAAGCACGAAGTAAACGAAGGTTTCTTCGTTACCTCTGTGTTATTTGCATTGATTCTGCCTGCAACCATTCCCCTTTGGCAAGTTGCCCTAGGTATTACCTTCGGTGTGGTTATCGCCAAAGAGGTATTCGGTGGTACAGGTCGTAACTTCTTGAACCCTGCGCTTGCTGGCCGTGCGTTCCTGTTCTTCGCCTATCCGGCGCAGATTTCAGGTGACACAGTGTGGACAGCTGTTGATGGTTTCTCTGGCGCGACTTACCTAGGCCAAGCGGCAACAGGTGCGCTTGATTATGCCAACGTGGAGCTATGGTGGAATGCGTTTTACGGTTTCATTCAAGGTTCTATGGGTGAAACATCAACCCTAGCAATCTTATTAGGTGGTTTGTTCCTAATCTATGTGCGTATTGCTTCTTGGCGTATCGTGCTAGGTACCTTCTTGGGTATGGTAGTCACTGCAACGCTGCTTAACTTTATCGGTTCAGACACCAACACCGCGTTTGCAATGCCTTGGCACTGGCACTTAGTCCTTGGTGGCTTTGCGTTTGGTATGTTCTTTATGGCAACCGACCCGGTATCTGCGTCATTTACCGATAGAGGTAAGTGGGCCTATGGTGCACTGATTGGTTTTATGGTGGTGATGATCCGCGTGGTTAACCCGGCATACCCTGAAGGCATGATGCTCGCTATCTTGTTTGCAAACCTATTTGCACCGCTATTCGACCACTTCGTAGCGCAGTCAAACATCAAGAGGAGATTGGCACGTGTCCAGTAATAACGAATCAATCGGTAAAACGCTCGGTGTAGTTGTTTCGCTATGTTTGGTGTGTGCGGTTATCGTATCGTTCGCATCGGTGCAATTGCGCCCGCTGCAGCAAGAAAATAAATTAAAGGATATTCAAAGCAATATTCTTTCAGCCGCTGGATTTAATGATGTCAAAGACGTGCAAGCTACGTATGACGAAAACATTGAAACCATCGTTGTTGATGTTAATAACGGCCAACAAGTTGAGTTTGACTCTGAGCAAGCTCGCAGCGAGTGGATCAAAGCTTACGACTTTGAGAAGAGTAAGTTTGACGCCGATATGAGCATTAAGTTGCCAAAAGAGCAAGACAAAGCGGGCATTCAACGTCGTACTACTGAAGCACCGGTTTACATTAACCGTGCCGACGACGGCTCAGTGAAGTCAATCATTCTACCAATCCAAGGTTATGGCCTTTGGGGTGTTATGTATGGCTTCTTAGCTCTTGAAAGTGATGGCGAAACTGTTAAAAACATCATCTTCTACAAGCACAACGAAACCCCAGGTCTAGGTGGTGAAATCCAAAACCCAGCTTGGACGGCTCAGTGGCAAGGCAAAGAGCTGCCGGTAGACTTAGTGAAAAGCGGTGCTGACAACGAGCACGAAGTAGACGGTCTCTCTGGCGCAACCCTGACCTCAAACGGTGTTGATAACACGGTTGATTATTGGACAGGTGAAAACGGCTTTGGTCCTTTCCTTGCGAAAGTACGTGAAGGAGCGTTGAAATAATGGCTGATACTAAAGAAATGAAGTCGGTTCTATTTGGACCTGTCTTCGCAAATAACCCTATCGCTCTGCAAGTACTCGGTATTTGTTCGGCGCTAGCAGTAACATCAAGCTTGAAAAATGCATTGATCATGTCAATTGCATTGACCCTAGTAACGGGCTTCTCAAGTTTGTTTATCTCTATGATTCGTAACCAGATCCCATCAAGTGTGCGGATCATCGTACAGATGACCATCATTGCCTCATTGGTAATCGTGGTGGACCAGGTACTGCAAGCCTTCTCGTATGCAACAGCGAAAGAACTGTCGGTATTCGTTGGTTTGATTATCACCAACTGTATCGTAATGGGTCGTGCTGAAGCATACGCGATGAAGTCACCGCCGTTTATGTCTTTCCTAGACGGTATTGGTAATGGCTTAGGCTACTCAGTAGTACTACTGACTGTTGGTTTCATTCGTGAGCTATTCGGTAAAGGGTCGCTGTTCGACGTAGAAATCATCCCATTAGTACAAGACGGTGGCTGGTATCAGCCTATGGGTCTATTGATCCTGCCGCCTAGTGCATTCTTCATCATCGGTCTATTCATTTGGGTGCTACGCACTTATAAGAAAGACCAAGTAGAAGCGAAATAAGGGGCGAGTCGTGGAACAATATCTTAACTTATTTGTTAAAGCGGTTTTCATTGAAAACCTGGCGCTTGCCTTCTTCTTGGGGATGTGTACTTTCCTTGCGGTATCAAAGAAAGTAAAAACCTCAATTGGTCTAGGTGTAGCGGTTATCTTCGTACTGGGTATTGCCGTACCGGTGAATAACTTAGTTTATCACGCGGTATTAGCGCCTGGCGCACTGGAGTGGTTGGGTTTCCCTGACGCTGATTTAAGCTTCTTGCGCTTTTTGACGTTCATCGGTGTTATTGCTGCCCTAGTACAAATCCTAGAAATGGCATTGGATAAGTTCTTCCCACCGCTTTATAACGCGTTGGGCATCTTCCTACCATTGATCACGGTAAACTGTGCGATTTTCGGTGCGGTATCGTTCATGGTAGAGCGTAATTACAACTTCGGTGAGTCAGTGGTCTTCGGCCTTGGTTCTGGTGTAGGTTGGGCGCTGGCAATCACGTTGCTAGCGGGTATTCGCGAGAAGATGAAGTACTCAGACGTTCCTGATGGTTTGCGTGGTTTAGGTATCACCTTTATCACAGTAGGCCTGATGGGTCTGGGCTTTATGTCATTCTCTGGTATTTCACTATAAGGTAGCGAGGAGAAATCATGCTTGAGGTATATTTAGGCGTAGGTGTATTCGTCGCTATCGTGGTTATGCTGGTTTTGGTCATCATTGCGGCCAAATCAAAGCTAGTACCCACAGGTGACGTCACCATCGGGATCAATGGTGATCCTGACAAAGCAATTACAACATCACCAGGTAGCAAGCTACTGGGTGCCCTAGCAGATGCAGGTATTTTCGTATCTTCTGCATGTGGTGGCGGTGGCTCATGTGGCCAGTGTCGTGTTGATGTTAAAGAGGGCGGTGGTGATATCCTGCCGACCGAACTTGACCACATCTCTAAAGGTGAAGCACGTCAGGGCTGTCGTCTTGCGTGTCAGGTTGCTGTTAAAAGCGACATGGAGATTGAGCTAGAAGAGTCTATCTTCGGGATCAAGAAGTGGGATTGTGAAGTTATCTCTAACGATAACAAAGCAACCTTCATCAAAGAGCTTAAGCTTAAGATCCCAGACGGTGAGGTTGTACCTTTCCGCGCCGGTGGTTACATTCAAATTGAAGCACCTGCTCACCACGTTAAATACAAGGACTTTGATATTCCTGAAGAATATCGTCCTGACTGGGAGCGTTTCGGTTTCTTTGACCTAGAGTCAAAAGTAGACGAAGAAACTATTCGTGCTTACTCAATGGCGAACTACCCAGAAGAGTTTGGCATCATCATGTTGAACGTGCGTATTGCTACGCCGCCGCCAAACAACCTAAGCCTACCTTGCGGTAAGATGTCATCGTACATCTGGTCGCTTAAAGAAGGCGATAAGGTGACAATTTCTGGTCCATTTGGTGAATTCTTCGCTAAAGAAACTGACGCAGAGATGGTCTTTGTCGGTGGTGGTGCAGGTATGGCACCGATGCGTTCACACATCTTCGACCAGCTGAAGCGTTTGAACTCAGATCGTAAGATGAGCTTCTGGTACGGTGCACGCTCTAAGCGTGAGATGTTCTATGTTGAAGACTTTGACGGTCTAGCTGCAGAAAACGATAACTTCGTGTGGCACGTAGCGCTTTCTGATCCTCAACCAGAGGACAACTGGGAAGGCTATACTGGCTTTATCCACAACGTATTGTACGATAACTATCTTAAGGACCACGAAGCACCTGAAGACTGTGAGTACTACATGTGTGGGCCACCGATGATGAACGCAGCCGTAATCAACATGCTAAAAGACTTAGGTGTTGAAGACGAAAATATCCTATTGGATGACTTCGGCGGCTAAACGAATGTCACGCATTCGTCATTGATTTATAAAAGGCTTCCTAACCCAGTTAGGAAGCCTTTTTTCGTTTACTGTTCACCAACTTGAGGCTAGCAATGTTACGCAGCGTAAAAGCCGTATTTGGCTTGTTATTCATCCTTTCTTTATTTGCCTTATCGGGGTGTGATAACGCCCCAGAATCTGATCAACAAGAGGTGTTGTTACAAGGGAAAACCATGGGTACCACTTTTAATATTAAGGTGTTTGTGCCACAGCAACAGTTACCTCAACTTAATTTATACGCTGATGTCACTGAGGAGCTTAAAAAAGTGAATCAGTCGATGTCGACGTACATTGAAGACTCCGAGATTAATCAATTTAATCGCTTGCCTGCAGGTGACGTGATGCCCATCAGCAGCGATTTTCGCGCTGTGGTGAGCGAGTCAATTCGCCTTGGACAATCAACCAAGGCGCTGGATGTGACCATGGGGCCGCTTATTGATCTCTGGGGGTTCGGCCCCGATAAGCGACCCACACAGCGCCCAGAGCAAGCTGAGCTCGATGCCATGCTGGCGAATATTGGCGTTGATAAACTGGTCTTGAGCGAGCAAGGCTTGGCTAAAACCGTGGATGGTTTAGAGCTGAGCTTTTCCGCTACCGCAAAAGGCTATGGTATTGATAAGGTTGCTGAATTATTGCAAAGCCATGGACTCACCAATTACATGGTAGAGATTGGTGGTGAAATGCGTATCTCCGGGCACAAGCCCGATAACAAGCCGTGGCGCATTGCTATCGAGCAGCCCGATGCACCGCCGGGGCAGCGCAAAATTCACCGTGTAGTTGAGCCAGGCAGTATGGGCGTTGCCACTTCAGGAGATTATCGTATTTTCTATGAAATGGATGGCGAAACCTATACCCATTTAATTGACCCGCAAACGGGCATGCCAATTAAACATGATTTGGTTTCGGTAACGGTATTGCACCCTAACGCCATGACTGCTGATGGCCTAGCAACGGCACTGACCGTTATGGGCACAGAGCAGGCCAAAGCTTATGCTGAGCAGCATAATTTACCGGTGTACTTGATCAGCAAGACTGACAGTGGTTTGCAAACCCATGCAAGCACAGCTTTTAAGCCATATTTGTAGTTAGTTTTTGCTCGGCGTATAATAGTGGGTAAGGCGTTTTGCGCCTTAACTTGTCAACTTAAAGGGGCACAGACAATGCAACTATTTCTTCTTACATTTGGCCTACTCGTCTTAGTCGTCGCGGCGATGGCCGTTGGCGTTATTGTACAACGTAAAGCCATGGCCAGTAGTTGCGGAGGTCTTGGCTCTGTCGGCATCGACAAAGCCTGTGACTGTGACGACCCGTGTGACAAACGTAAAAAACGTATGGCCAAAGAGCAAGCCTGGAAAGAGAACCAAATTATCTAAACGAGTGTTCTTTTATAATGGCCAAAAAGCGAGCTCATTAGCTCGCTTTTTTGTTGCTCTAGCAACCCCAAGTGTCGTGGCTCATCTCAAAACTCATAACTCATCGACAGTGTGATTGTGCGGCCAAAAATCGGTCTGGCGTAAAATAGCGCTTCTTGATGGCTTAAATCATCGCGGGGGTTGCCCTCGGTAAGGCCTAGCGTGTTGGTTAGGTTTTTAATCTCTAATTGCACCTTTAGGTGCTCATTCAGAGCGACTTCTGAGAACAGATCCCAAGTATGATAAGCAGGCAGAGCAAAACGGTTGGCGACATCAGAATAGCGCTCGCCAATGTACGAAAAGGTCAGTGCAGCGGTGATAGGCCCTTGACTATACTGAGGGGTTAGTCGCAGTTGTAACTCTGGCGTTCGGGTAATTTGATTGCCGTTGAATTGGCTTTGCGGCAAAGATGTAGGAATGCCGTAAAAGCCTGCATCCTGCCAAACCCCAATCGCTTTTAACTGCCAGCTCGCGTTGTAGCGGTATTCATATTCAAATTCGACCCCGGTTGTTTGTGTATTGATTAAAATGGCGTGCTGCGGGCTCGTTGCACCGCGATACACGGTGAATGGCAGTGGATCAAAATGAGTAGTAAATAACGCGCCACTGAAGTGCGAGTGGGCTGTTTGGTATCGCAAACCTACCTCACTAAGCGTGAGACGAATAGGTTCACCGTAATCAACTTCGCCGCGCTGATGAGCATTGCCAGCCCAGCCTAGGGCATTGCCGAAATTTATAAGCCGTGGCATTTCAAATGCATCGGCATAACGGGCAAATACAGCCACATTCTCCGCAGCCTGATAGTTCACCCCCACACTGATGGCATTGTCACTAAAGTGCTGACGCAAAGAGGTGCTGGGTGCGTAATGCGAGTAAAAAAGTTGGCCGTTATCAGCTTGAGAGCGCTGGCCTTGAGCGCTGGTGCTGTCAAGTGTTAGGTGTTCGTGGCGTATCGCCGCATCAAGGCGCAGCTGCTCGGTGATGCGCCAGTCAATATTGGTGTATAAGGAGTGCGATTGTGACACTCCATGACCTTTTAAATAAACCGGCCCCGCATGCGATAAAAAGCCACTGTCGGTGAATGTATCTACAACCTGGTTATGCTCATCAATAAGCACTATATCTAGGCGCTGAGGCTGGTGTTGCACATCAGTTAGCAGCTCTCCGAGCCACTGATCTAAGGGTAGGGCGCCATAATCGCTATGGGCATAGAGATGACCCAGCGTCACAGCCCAGTCCGTGTCTTGGTAACTAAGGCTGAGGTGGTTGATTAATTGTGTTTGTTGGTAGCGTGAGTACAGTGGAAAGGTTGCAGTAACAAGGCCATTGTTATTAAGCGTTGAAGGGTCGGCGATTAGGCTGCCATCGCTGACCCGTTGATAGGCCAAGCTTAAGGTGTGATCTGCGGCGTTATCCTTGAACTGACTGACATCGGCCAAGGTTAAACGCTGCTCAGCACTATTAATCGTTTGGTTGCCTAAATTCATTAAGGTGTACAGGCTATTATTGAGCTTCGCATAACGAGTGCGGTTGTCGATGGCTAGGTGTGTTGATAGCGGTGCATTAAACAGCACAGTGTAGCTGTTCATACGCGTTTGCTGCGCATCCTCTAAATCATGGGTTGTTGTCCCTTCGGGGGTACAAAAGTTCAGTAATTGCATATCCTTACTGAGTAGGGTGCCGTAGTCATGGGGCAGGCTCGATAAGGCCTCAATCCCGTGGTGATTTTGCATCACCAAGGGAGCGTAAAAACTGGTATTGTCTTGCAAGTGTTTGTAAATAACATCGAGCTCAAAGGCATCGGTCCGCAAACTTAGGCGGGCGCTTAACTGCCCGCCTAAGTCACTGATAAACCCCGGCTCGCGAATGCCATCAGAGAAACGGTAAAAGCCGCCCACAGTATAAAATAGTTGCTCGTTGATGGGGCCACTGGCAACCCCATCCAGACGCGAGTAGTCATAATTTAGACCCTGGCTGAGTTTGAGCAGTTGCAACGGCGTGTGTGAGCCGCGTCGGCCAATATAGTTAACCATTGCCGCCGGCCCATTCAGGGTGAAGATCCCACTACTGCCACCGCGCACGGCTTCGATTCGTTGATGGGTTAAGTCTGGACGTAAAAAAAAGTCACTCCATATGCCGTCGTAGGTCATGGGCAGACCATCTTCCATCAAGCTAATAAAGCGGAACCCTTCGCCGCCCCTGAGCCCTCGTGGCGAAACATTGTTATTGGTTTCGCCGCCTGAGTCCTCGACCCAAAATCCGGTGACGTTTTTGAGCACTTCAGCACTGGAGTAGGGCGTGCGTTGCCTCAGTTCTAAATTAGATAACTGGGTAATGGCGATGGATGAATTGAGTATATTGCGGCGCTGACCGCTGACGCCGGTGACAATAATGCGCTCAAAATCGCCCTCGGGTGTTGCTTCACTTGCCGCAGTAATAACAATACGGCGCTCGCTCACATCCAAGGCATAGTCATAGTGCGTGTCACGGAGACTGAGGTTTAAAACATGCTCTAGGCTGTATCGTCCATTAAGGGCCGCTAGGGGGGGCGATTGCTCAATTGCTGCAGCATTAAGCTGCCAGTTGCTCTGCGCAGCAATATCGAGCAAGCGCTGCTGTAGTGTCGCTTCAGGCAGCGCAAACGGATGTTCGCTTTGGGCATAAGTACAGCTACTAAATAATATTAACCATGGCAGAGCGATGGTTAATAACCTTAATAACATGGCGGGTTCAGCTTTATTTTTATTGTTTGAATTTTGTACCACACTTTGGCTGTGGTCACTATGCCACTTTTAGCTAATTCGCCACTAAGGTCACTTTATCACCGCTGCGCAGTACCTTAATGGGGTAAAGCTGTTGCAGGCTCGTTAGCCACGCTTCGATTTCAGTCGTTAAAAAAGTGCCTGTATACACTAAGTGCTTTAACTTTTCGTCGCTGATTGTGATGTCCATTTGGCTATAGCGGGCGACATCATGGAGTACATCACCTAAGCGAGCATTATGATAAATTAAGTGACCTTGTTGCCAAGCCATTTGGGTGCCTTTTCCCTGTGCCTGGCTGCGAGTAATATTACCATCAGTGGCCACTTCTGCGGCTTGCCCTGCCGTTAATTCAATGGCGTTTTGTTGCGCCACGGCAACTCGCCCTTCTAATACATCAACACGCACTGAGTCAGGGTTGGCGCGGACGTTAAAAATAGTGCCTAACGCCTCTACCTGGCTTTGCTGATAGCGTACGATAAATGGTCGCGTCGGGTCCTTGCTGACATTGAAAAGCGCTTCCCCTTGATATAGCAATAACTCTCTCGTGCTATCGCTATAACGCACGGCGAGCTGGGTGTTGGCACCTAAGGTGACCTGCGAATTATCATCCAAGGTCACGGTTTTATGCTCGCTCACCGGGGTGTGGAAAAATTCGCTGTATACCTTGCTACTGGGTATGGCGGGACTGTTAACGAGTTGTCGTGGCGCCGATGAGCTGGGCGGCCACAACATGAGGGTGCTCACAAGCAAAAAGGACGCCGCTAAGGCTGCGTACCAAAGCGTCGCTGGTTTTTTTGGCTTGCGCTTGGTTGCGGGCTCGGTGTCAAGGTGAGCAAGCTGACTGTCAACAAACGCCGGATCGAGTTGTGCCGACAATGCCCACAGTTTACTTACCTTAGTAAAGGTTTCACGGTGGCGGGCACTTTGGGCAAGCCATAGGGTAAGCGCCTCAGGGTATTGGCTGTCGTTGTCATGATCCAGTTGCTGCTCATGGAGCGTCAGTAGCCACTGTGTGGCTTGTTGCTCGATGACAGTTTCATCATCACCGGGAAGGGTCATATCAATATCCTTTCTGCTCATGCTTAAAGCTCATGCTCAAGTTGTTGGTAGCAATGACGAACTGCACGTAGAACGTATTTTCTCACCATACTGGTCGATATTTGCAGGGTCAACGCGATCTCCTCATAGCTTTGCCCGCGCATTTTATATAACAAAAAGGCCAAGCGGCACTTGTCTGGAAGGCTCGCGAGGGCTTTTTCCATTTCTTTGAGTAATTCGTGATTATGATGGTTTTGCTCCGGCCCCGTTGGCGCACACAGCTTAGGTAATTCATCACTGTCACTAACATAGTGATCAAAGGGGCTGCGAGCCTTACGCCTTAGCTTATCAATGGCCAAGTTAGTGGCTATTTTATATAGGTAAGCGGCTATATAGCTGCTTACCTTCTCTTGCTCTAGGCCCAGCAGCTTAACAAAAGCTTCTTGGGCAATGTCTTCGGCTTCACGCTTATCCAGCCCCTTGGCCATAATGTGGCGAATGAGTTTGCGTTGCTGCTTTAAAAACAGCTGCTCTACTTGCTGGCGTCTATCTGATTCATAATTGCTTTCGCTGTTCGCCGCTTTGCGCTTAAACGATAATAAAGATGGCATGGGTACGCATCCTGCTATTCCTTTTATTTAGCGTACGGCGAGCCTTAAGTGCAGGCCCGCCGCCTTGATTTACTCAGACAACGTGGCCACTCGACTCACTCGTCCAGAGTCACTTACAGTGCGTAATTGTACTGACGCCGAGGTGGTAAGTGGAACTGGCTGTTGGTAGTGATGCCAGGTCGCACCTTGATCTAAGGAGTACTCGGTATTCATCCCTGCAAAGCGAGTATTAACCACCAGCTGACCGTTTTCGATGGCGCCACCGGGTAAGGGGATGCGGTAGTTTACGCCAGGCTGATGGGGTATTTGACCATTAATGTCGACCACTTGGTAATAGTCTAATAGTGGTAGAGCGTGCTGCCCCAGGGTGTTCGCAAAAGTGTCCCAGGCCTGCTCTGTTGCTAAGCCTTCAGCGGGCATGGTTTGTACCCAAGCGCGCTCGGCGGCTCCGAGTAACTTCGGAAAGGTCATGTAATCAAGGATCTCAGGGGATTTTTGATTTTCACCAAAAAGTTGCGCCTGAATGCCATCAATATTCTGCTTACCCGTGGCGCTCAATGGCAGCCAATTTTCTCCCCAGGGGACCGGGTTGCCGAGCTTATCAGACTCGGCATTGGCATAGATATTAAAGGGGCGATAGGTAAAGGTTTTTTTGGTATCCGTATAGCCCGCCCAATGATAACCCACCTCGTCCGGGTGCTTATTGTAGGCTAAATCGAGATACATATTCGTGGCATGCGCGAGCACCACTTTATAGCCTTGGTTGGCAAATTTATAGGCTTGATGCTCATTGCCCCAGCCCCAAACGTTATTCCAAAACACTGGGTATATATTGCCATAATCGACGTTGCCGGTGCCGTTATGGGAAAGCACATCGCCCCAGGTAGCCATATCAAAGCCATGGCTATTAATGATGTCTTTCCAGCGCGTGAAAAAGTAGTCAAATAGTTCGGCGTCGGTTTTCCCTGCTGTTGCTGGGTTCGCCTGCACGGCCGGGGATTTGGCCCACCATTCATTTGCGCCTAAATGCGGCAGTTCATCGCCACCGCCGTGTAAGCGCGTGCGCTTGGCATCGGGCACCGCATCGTACATAGCGCGAGTCTCTCTGACTACATGGTTGAGAAAAGTAAAGGTGCCCTCTAGCGCTGGGTTGACAAAATTGTCGGTGTAAAACTGCGGAGTGTAGTACTGAGACTCATCGAGTGGGTCAATCAATCGGTATTGATTGGCGGCAACCGGGTCGGTGTCTTTGTATTTGTTATATCTGTATTCCATGGCTTTGATGGCGGCGCGGGCATGGGCGGGGAAGTCATACTCAATAATGACATCAATATGGCGGTCTGCCGCGTATTGCAGAATTTCTTGAAACTCTGCAACGCTATAATAACCCCAGCCTTTGCCAAGGAAGTTTTGCTGAGCGATTTCAAACCCTTGGAACTGTGGCTCTGTGCCTAAGTTAGCCGCGACTTTATCGGCTGGTTTGTTGTCGATGCCGTCACCGGGCGCAAATTCATTGGCTGCGCCCATAAAGGTATGCAACATCGTGGTTTCTTCAAGGTCGTGTCCGCGCTTGGCACCAAACTCAGTGAGCTCGGGCAGCCCAGGTATTTCTAAGCGCCATCCCTCGTCATTAGCAACATTAATCTCAAATTTATTGAGCTTATAAAACGCCATTAAATCCAATAATTTAAAAACAGTTTCAAGGGATTGAAAGTTACGCGAGACATCGAGCATCATGCCTCGATAAGCAAAGCGAGGGGCATCCAAAATCGTGCTTGCTGGCAGCACTGCATTATCAGCCAAGGTATTTGAATTAACTGCATTTTTATATACGGATGTAGGAATTAATTGGCGCAAAGTTTGGATGGCGTAAAACACCCCTTGGGCATCGCGACCGGTGATAGTAATACCGGAAAATGCATCTATCTCAAGGCGATAACCGCCGGCATCCGGTTGGCCATCGTTGTTGGTATCGAGCTGAGCATCTAGTTGCAAAGTGATGTGGTTAGGGCCATTTTGCGCAGCGCCATTAATGGCAAAAGAACCACTGAGAATGTCGCCGAGCGCCGTTTGTAAATAGGCCGCTTCCGTGGCCAAAGAGGAGGGCGCCGAGATACCGGTTAATTGGCTCATTAGGGTGAGAAACTCATCGTTTTTATGCTCGACGGAATAAGGCTGTGGCACTAATTGATGCTGCAAGGCTAAGGGAGTGAGCGCTGTGTTGTTCTCTGTAAATCGCAGTGCCGTGGTTTGCACTGGCATAGTGTCATTGCTGGCTTGAGTGGTTTGTTTCGGATCGCTGGGATCCATGGTGACATTCACCAGCACAGCCTGAGGCGTTTGTCCGTCATAACTGATATGAAAGCTAGAAGGCGAGTCGTTTTTAAGCATTTGCCAGTACTGAGCGATTATCTCTATCTCTCGCGACTGCCCTGGTTGTATGGGCTCAAAGCCAGGTTGCGGCTTTAACACAAAGTAATCGCCGCTTTTAGCGACATCGGCATTATCCAAACTGAGGTTTTGCGCTGCTATATGCTGACGCGCATAATCGCCATTAGCATCACCGCTTGGTAACACACTGGCTGGGGGGCGCACTGAGCTGAAATACAGTGCCCATCCAGACTCTGAAAGTGGCTCCGTGCCGTTATTAGTAATGGTTAAACTGCCAAGAAAGATATTCTCGCCAATTCCGTGATCGACCACTTGCCAGTGTAAATCGAGGTTATCAGGATGGGGCTGAGCAACGGCTAACTGGCTCGCGCTCAATAAGCTCAAGCCTGCCAATGCGAGTGTGAATGTAGATAGTTTTGCAACCATGAGGGCTCCTAAGACGTTGTTATTGTGTAGTGAGAGCGAGTACCGCAAGTGGCTCTATTGCTATAAACGTCTTAGCGTTAAGGTTTGGGAATAAAAAATAGCAATAAGCCCTAAATACGTATTTAGTACTAGGGCTTAAAAGGTTAATACACCGCTATTTCATCAATGTATAAAGGCAATTTGGGGATTTGTATATCCTGAGATTGCTTACTATTGATGGCACTCACTTTGAGGTAGCGTACACGCGTGGCCGCAAAAGAGAGAATCGACATGGGCCCGGGTGGTTGCTGAATGTGGGCCAGCGGTTGCCAGTTTTTGTTATCGTTAGAACCCCATATCTTGATGCTTGTTGGCGGATGCAGTTGTCGATGACGACCGCTGTTATAGCCTATTTCTACGCGCTCGACTAAGGTTGAGCTGTCTAAATCGATGACCGCTTCAAGGTCGCTATCATAAAAAATGGCGTAGTCATTGACGCTGTAAAATTGATCATAGGCAAACTGACCATCTTGCAGCTTAGTGGCAGAGCCTTCTGCTGGCGGATAGCTAAAGCTTATTTCTTTCCCCAGTGCGAGGTGCGGCGCTAAGGTAAGCTGTGCGTCTCCTACCAATTGCCCGAGCGGCTTTGCAAAACTGCGCGCCCGCACGCGCGTGCGCTCGCTGATAATAATAGGTTGCTGATAACGTAACGAGGTGAGTGTCGGCTCGCTGCCATCGAGGGTGTAGTAAATCTCAGTGCCTTCGATATCAGTGCGCATGGATACCTGTAGTTGCTCGCCTTTTATCGTGCTGCTTATGGTGGGTTTGTAGGCGCTGGTGGCGGCATTTATATGCATTTTTTGGTAGCGCTGCATTAATTTGGGTAAGCGCTGTTGGCTATATTCAGACCACGACTTATCTGCTTTTGCAGACCATAAGGTTTCGGCCAACGCACTTAAGCGCGGAAAAACCATATACTCGGCGTGGCGCGGTGTTTTTATATACTCCGTCCATAAAGCACCTTGCGCACCAATGATGAGCTCTTGCTGCTCGGGGCTCAAATGGCTGGGCTGGGGCTCATAATGATAAACGTTTTTGAGTGTGGAAAGGCCATGAATGGCCTTGGGCTCATCGAGGTTACGCGATTGATAAGCGTCAAAGTATATATACTGATAGGGGCTCATTACCACTTGATGACCCAGTTTTGCAGCGGCTATCCCTCCTTGCGTCCCGCGCCAAGACATCACCACAGCCCCCTCTGCGACACCCCCTTCTAAAATTTCGTCCCAGCCAATCACTGTTTTGCCCTGCGCTTGAACAATATTCGCGACGCGCTTTATAAAGTAGCTTTGTACTTGCTCAGGCGTGCTGAGCTGGTGTTCACGCATGAGCTGCTTTACAAAGGGGCTAGCGAGCCATTGCTTTTTAATGACTTCATCGCCGCCAATGTGAATATATTGGCTAGGGAAAAGCTCGGCCACCTCTTTATACACTGTGCTTAAAAATGCAAATACATCCTCTCGGGGGCAAAGTACGTCCTCAAAAATACCAAATTGGGGTTGTACTTTGACCGGCTGTTGATGGCAAGAAAGTTCCGGGTAAGCGGCCAGCAAGGCACTGGTGTGCCCGGGAATATCAATCTCTGGTATTACCTCAATATGGCGGGCCTGTGCATAGGCTATCACTTCTTTTATCTGAGCTTGGGTGTAAAAGCCAGAAACGGGTTGCTGATCAAACAGCGGTTGATAGTCATAGGTATGACCCACCACAGTATGAGGGCGGGTGGCGCCAATTTCAGTTAATTTCGGATAGGCATCAATGGCTATGCGCCAGCCTTGGTCATCGGTTAAATGCCATTGAAAGACATTAAATTTATGCATGGCTAACCAATCGATGTAGCGCTTTACAAAATCGACATCGAAGAAATGGCGGCTTACATCTAAGTGCATACCACGGTATTTAAAGCGCGGCTTATCGTTAATGGTCACTTGGGGGACTGCCCAACTGGCTTGGTTTATAGGCATGCGCGATTCTATCTCTGCAGGGAGTAATTGCCGCAATGATTGCACCGCCCAAAATAGTCCCGTTGGCGTTCGCGCACTTATTTCTATGCTTTGTGCACTCACTGCTAGTCGGTATTGCTCCTCGGCAAGCGCACTATCCACAAGATGCAGCGTGATGACGTCTCTTTGGCTACGCGTTTGCTTGGTTATAGGCAGTAAATAGCCTGTGGGCGGGCGTAAAAACTCTGCCAAATACTCAGCGACCGGCTTAGCATCGGGGTGATTAAAGCTTATTTCGGTCTCCTGAGTGAGCTCAAACTGGCCTTGTGCATAGGCAATATGATGGGGTTTTGGGGTGATCTCGGCATACGCCTGTTGGCAGCTGAAAAACAATGCGAATGCCATCAAGGTACTGGATAAGTAGTAAGAAAGGGTACTGTCATTCATAGTCAATTCCTGAGAAAAGCCCGCAACAGCGGGCTTGGGTGTACTAATTGGCACTGGGCAAAGCGCTAATTAGTAGGGGAACATTAAAAGTTAAGCGTTAATGAGGCACTCACTGTGCGCCCCAGAATAGGCCTGGCGTAGTAATAGTCATAGCCCGCTTGAACATCGTTTACGGCACGTGGATTGCCCTCGGTTAGACCTAGCTCGTCGGTGAGGTTTGTCGCTTTAACATGCAACGCAGCGGTGTCGTTAAAGCGGTAGTTAACGCCCATATCCACGGTGGTATAGTCGGGAAGAACAAACTTATTTTCGCCATCGGAGTAACGCTCACCTAAGTGGTGGATGGTTAAGTACACATCGCCATCGTCAAAATAATAGGTTGGGGTGAGTCGTAGTTGCACCTTCGGAGTGCGCTTAACCTGTTTACCCTGCCAATGTGCAAAGGCGCCCGTGAAGCCCTCCATTTTTGGATCTTGTACCACCCCGGTTAAGGTCAGCTGTATATCATCCAAGGCTTGCCATACGGCCTCGAATTCGACGCCATCGGTAATAGTGTCAATTACTTGATTAGCGACTTGGCCATCATTGCCGGTAAAGTTACGTTCAACTAAGTCATTAAACTTAGTGCGGAATAAGGTAACAGAAGCGCCCAAGTCCGCACCCGAGTAGCGGGCCCCAAGCTCGCCAAAGGTCAGGTTTACACTGTCGTTAAAGTCTGCCTCGTTTTGGGCATGAATATTCTGACCAAAGCTCATTAAGCGCGGCATTTCAAAGGCATCAGCATAACGACCAAAGGTCGATACACTCTCAGAGAGGCGGTAATTAAAACCGACGGTCCAGGCTGTCTCGGTTTCACTGCGGGTTTTCGATAAGAATTGCCGCGAAGGTGTATCAACGTAGTTATTAGCTAGGTTGTTGTCGGTATCGTTGCCATCAGCGTCAAATGCACCGTCTACCGGCTGTGCAAACTCGGTGCCCGACGCAGTACTATCAAGCTCTAGCCACTCGAGGCGAAGGCCGCCGTCTATACGCAGATTATCCGTTACCTGAAACTGCTCATTGATAAAGAAAGAATGCGAGGTACTGGTGCCAAAAGCGGTCGCTTGACCCCATCCGGGTGCATACCCTGTAGAGCCTCTATCGGTGAGTTGACCTATCACCTGCTGGTTATTGTCTACGGCAACGATATCGAGCAACCGGGCGTTGTCTTTTACCTCTGTAAGGAACTGTGATTGCCACTGATCAACCGGCAGTGCATCGGCATCAACATAAGCAAATAGCCAACCCATTGTCACTGTATGTTGGTCGCCTTCATAGGTAAAGCTCAGTTTATTTACGAACTGCTCGGCTTGGTATTGTGAGTACAAAGGGTAGCTTGTGGTGACCAAACCATTACCATTGAGGTTACTGACATCTGTCAGTAGCTCACCGTTATCCACGTAACGATATCGCGCTGCAACAGCGCCCTCATCGGCGAATTGTGTCAACATTGCGGTGACATCTTGCTGGTCTAGGCGCTCGTTGGCATTGATAAGCGTGGAGTTATCAAAGTTCAGCAGGATATACATGTCATTCTCAAAGCGAGAGTAACGCCCGGCGGTGTCGAGTAGCCAGCGATCGTTGAGCTCCCAATCCAGGTTATATCCTAAAGTAGAAAACTTAGTATGCTGCCCATCTTTAAGGTCTCGGGTTTGATAGCTGCCATCTTGTTGCAAGTACTGTAACAGCCGCTGGCCATTACCTATTAAGGTGCCATGTTGCGGGTCGACACCGGGGATGCCCTCGGGATCATCTTGGTTTTGCAGGGGGATCGGCACGAAGAAAGTGGTGTGATCGTTTAAATGCTTGGCAGATAAAGTTAACTGACCTTTATCAAACTCTCGAACTAAACTCATGCGCAGCTGGCCGCCATGGTCTGCCGTAAATTCGGTATCTCTGACTCCGTTTGAGCGTCGATAAAAACCGCCCAACGACATTTTCCAATCATCGCTAATAGGGGTGCCGTAAAAGAACTCACTGCGGTACATGCCATAGTCGGCGGTGGTTAAGCGAATGGTGGCTTCTTCAACGCTATCGGGTTTGCGGGTAATAAAGTTCACCAAGGCAGCCGGACCATTGGTGGTTAGCAAGCCCGAGGTGCCACCGCGAACCGCTTCCATATGCTCGATTGTAATGTCTTGGCGCTGATAAAAATCGACCCAGACGCCGTCGTAGACCACCGGTAGCCCATCTTCTTCCACGCCTATATAGCGAAATCCTTCGCCGCCGCGAAGACCCCGTGGAGCGACGTTATTGTTGGTTTCACCACCAGAGTCTTCAACCCAAAACCCGGGAACGGTTTCCAGTAAGTCAGCCGTGCCGAGCGGTGCTTCGCGGGCGAGATCTTCGGCGCTCAAGGTGGTGATAGACACCGATGACTCAAGCTTGGTTTGCCCACGCCCGCCACTCCCTGTGACCACTATGCGCTCAAGGTCGAGCAACTGCTTTTTATCGGATTGTTGTTGTGATTCTGTAGCGGCGAACGCTTGGCTACTGAAAAGTACACTGCTTATAGCAAGCGCAATAAGGTGTTTTTTATACTGAAGTGTGTGCTGGTTCATTTTGGCCCCTTCGTTTTTATTATGAGCAAAACCAATGGTTTTTGGCTTTGTAAATCTATTAACGAACGAGGGCGGCGTTTTAGGAATGCGATTTACGCAGTTATCTCGATTAGTACGTGAAAGCGAAGGTCGGCTATGCTGATAAATGAGTCATTCGCCGCGCTTTAAATCGTTTGGAGAGGAGCTAAAAAACAGAGTAACGATTTGCTTGAAAGTCTATGTGGCGCTTACTAATGACTGAGCAATAGGGCTATTCGATGCTGGTGAATAGCCCTATTATTTTCACTTATTGCTGACAATCAAAATAGCCAATATATGTGTCTGGCAATGCAGCTTTAAGTGATTCCATGTCTGAGCATGATATATCATTAAAATATAAATCAAGGTTATCTAGGTGCACTAGACCCATTAAAGGTTCAACTGTGCTGAGGTTAGTTCTGCTAACATCTAAGGATTCTACATTTTCCTTTATATGCTTAAGTGCATTGAAATCGGCAATACTTGAATTACCAATATCTATTCCAACAACAGAGTTTGGCAGTGCGTTAAATACCTGAACCAAAGGCAGTGCGTTATTTGAATCTGAAAAGTCAACATGTGTTAGCTGGGTAAGTTTGGTAAGCTTGTCTAAACCGCTTAAAGAGCGAGCGAAAGTACTTGCATTAAGATGTCTTAGATTTTCAAACTGCTCTAAACCATCTAAGCTTTGCACTTCATAGTTACCATGACAATTTAAGCCAATAAATTTATTGCTATCAAGCAAATTCGGGTAATTCTGTTTGTGGTTGGCAATACATTGATATAACCCGGGATCTGAAAAAGCATCCATGTTTACTTCTTTTTCAAGACATGAGCTAGAGCGCTCTATACTGTTTATATTGTATTGCTGTTCTAAGATTTCTAATTCAGAGCACTTGAGGTTTTCACTCTCGCTTAAGTTTAGTTTTTCTAATGCACTTAATTCACTTACAGCATCAAGAAAATAAACTAACTGTGGAAGTCGAGTAAGGTGCAGTGTTTTCAACTTGGTAAGAGAAGTTAAAAATGATACGTCGTTTATATACTTGCTATTATAAATAACTAAGTTTTCTAGGTTTACCAAGCCGTCGAGTGCAGTAACATCTGCTAGCTCATAGTTATCTTGAACTGTGAAGCTCTGCAATTGCTCTAAATTATAAAGTGGAGGTATAACCTCAAGGCCTGTTCTACTTAGTTGTAAGCTTTGCAAGCTAACTAATTGGTTCAAAGCACCTGTATTTTCTAAATCAATATCAGATAAACTGAGCTCTTCAAGGTTGCTTAATTCCTTTAGAATTACTAAGTCAAATGACATTGACGAATTCCCACTTATATTGAGCTTACGCAAGTGTGTTAGTGACTCAATATAGTCGAAGTAACTTAGGCCGTATAAATTACGCAATGTAAGCGTGGTTAAGTTCAAGCCCTCAATAGCACTAATATCATTAAGGTCACCGTTACTATCCAACGTCAGCGTCTTTAGGTTCGAGAACTCACGAATAAAGCCAATCGAGGATGTGTTTGTTTTAATCAGGGCAAGCTCTTCCAACGCGGTTAGCTGCTTGAAAGAGCGTGCGCCATCAAAGCGATAGCCGCTAATCGTTAATGATGTAAGGTTATTTAGTGCAGCGATTGTTTCGATATCATCTGAGGCTAGTTGCTGCCCGTAGTTGCTTTCAATATGTAATGACTGTAACTCGGTTAGGTGAGAGAGAGCGCTAAAGCTATCTATAGCCTTACCTTCTAGCCTTAGAGTAGTTAACTTGGGCGTATGGAACAACGCCGATACATCGGTAATATAATGGTTGTTCAGTTTCAGAGTTTTAAGCTCAGGCATGTGCTGAAGGAAGCTTAGGCTTGTTAAGCCGTAAGTATCATAACTTAGGGCACCTAAAGACAGTACCTCAAGAGATGTAAAATACTTAAGCTCACTCAAGTTGGCTACCCTTATTCCAGACACATCAAGCGCTATCATGGATTCTTTGTTGAGTTGACTTAAGTCTAGCGAAGCATTGTAGCACCCTGATGTGCACCCTAAAGTGAGGCTTTTTACAGCTGAAAGGTTAACTGAGCTTAGTGACGGCTCTATTGCTGCTAAGGAGTCGAGTGATAATGAGGTAAGTTGGTTTAAAGGTACAAGATTCGCGATATTGCTAATAGGGTTGCGATTGAAGTTCACCTTTTCTAGCGCTGTCAGCGCTTGCAAATCTGGGATAGTTGTTAAGCCAGCATTAGTCAGCGTTAATGCGCTAAGCTCAGAGAGCTGCTCTAGACCAGCGATATTATTAATTGTATAGCCATCACATGAGACTGAGGTAAAAGCGGTATCAACGTTGTTATCTTCTAAGCACTGCATTAAAGCATTATCAGCGATCATTTCTGTCTGTAATGGCGCATATGCTTGTGCATTTACATCCACTTGTTGAGTGGTTGTGCTTCCTTCATCATCGGTAACGGTGATACTAAATGTGTAGGTTTGCGTCTGTGCAATATTAGGAATTTGGACACTAAGGGTTGCTGTATTGGTGGTCTCTAATTGCAGCGTATTGCCCGCAATTTGTTGCCATTCAATGTTGGCAATTTCACCATCGTCTGAGAGCGTCGCCTCAATTTCCAACATATCACGTTCTTTTACATCCACTTTTGTGACAAGGTCGATGATAGGGGCCTGGTTTTGGGGAGCTGGTGGTGTGGGAGTGTCAGGCTGTTTATCGTCGCTGCCGCCGCAGCCAAATAGGGTAAGCGCTGCAGCCGCAGCAAAAATTCCCTTTCGAGAGTACATAAGATATGTCCTTTATTAATCTGGTATTCATAAAATCGGCACCGATTGTACCGACATATGAAATAAAGTGAAGAGTAATTACCCTAAAATAGTATGAGGGACGAACCGAGAGGTATCTTTGGTGATGGGGCCGTCATCTTCGCGAATAGTGAGGCCGCAACTTTGGTGTCCGACGACCCAAGAGCCGATCAAGGTGTGATTACCGGCAAACACGGGTAAGGGTGCTAACGCTTGAGTAATAAAGCCTTCGCTACCGTAACTACCGCTTTGGTGCACACGGCCCTTGTCTGGATGCACCCAAGTGATATTCTCGCCTTCGCGGCTAAACAGGGGTTTATTCACAAAGCCTTGCTCCAGCCCATCGCCTTCTTCACCGCTAAAGTAGGCGGCTAGGAGATTCGGGTGGCCGGGAAACATTTGCCACAGCAGCGGTAATATGGCTTTATTCGATAACACAGCCTTCCAAGGCGGCTCGACAAACAGGGTGTCGGTGCTGAGCACATGGGGGGCAAAGTCGTCATGCAGCAACTCTTCCCAAGGGTAAAGTTTAAAGAGTTGCGCGATAGGAGCATGTTCTAGGTCAGTGAGCTGGCCGTGCTCATCAACGCCAATATCTTCAATAGCCATGCGCGCCGTGGGCATGCCTGCTTGATAGGCACAGTCCTGTAAATAACTGACGGTGCCTTTATCTTCAATGGAGTCGCGACTGTGGACAAAGTGCAGCAATTCGCGGTTAGAGAAGAAGTTAAAACGCTCAATGAGCGCCTCTTGAATACTATTGAATTGATCACTTTGCCGTGGCAATTTGCCTCTATCTACTTGCTGTTCCAGCCACAGCCATTGGAAAAAACCCGCTTCATAGATGGAGGTGGGGGTATCGGCGTTGTACTCCAGTAATTTGGCTGGGCCGTTGCCGTGGTAACTAAAGTCCATACGGCCATATAGGCTAGGCTCTTTGTTGTGCCAACTGGTGGCGATAAAGTCCCAGTACTGCTCGGGCAAAGCGAACTTGCGCAGCCAATACTCGTCACGTACAACTTTGTCGACTAACTGCAAGCACATTTGCTCCAGTTCATTGGTCGGTTGCTCTAAGTCGTTCTCAATTTGCTCTAGAGTGAATTGGTAATAAGCGCTTTCATCCCAGTACTTTTCACCATCAATGCGGCAAAAATCAAAGCCGAAATAATCGGCCTGAGCGGCTAAATCCGGCCGCTCAGCAATAGGGTGGCGAAACATCTACCCACCAAAGCTACGTGATGAAGCACGGCGGCCAAAGCCTCCTCGGCTACGAGTAACGCGCTTGGGCTTAGAAGCGTATTTAACTTTAGACTTTTTCACCATAGTGGTGCCGCGATTGTTGACTGAGCCAATGTAATCGTTGTTGGCATTGCGGAAGCTGAAAAAGTCATCGCGTGAGCGATAAAGGGGCTTCGCACCTGAGTAGTAATTCCCCCCTAAAAACGCGTATTTTTTGCGTTTTTTCTTCTTCTTCATAAGGTCTAAACCTTCATCCACCGCCTCAGCGACGGCGGCGATCATAAAGCCTGCCATAATGGGTCGCCAAATACTGCCTTCTTGCTCACAGCGCTCAAACCCGAAGTCATTTTCACAGAGGTTTTCATTGGCGTACTTTGGCGCTTCAATATCGTGATTAGCCAAGGCCTGTTGGTATTGTGCTTGGCATACATCGCGTTCGACGCCAAAGTCGGTGCAATCATCTACATCGGTAAATAATAGTGCTGGTTCTTCAGGGTCGGTGCAGCCACTCAGTCCGGCACTGGCACCGAGCATAAGTGTCAGTTTAAGTTTGCTAGTACGTTTCATTGCCGCCTCCTTAGTAGGTGATACAGGCAGCGTTGAGAATACCGGTGGCCAGTGAAGCAACCCCTAAAAATGCCCCAGCGCTCATATGCCCCTGAGCAATTTTTTCAGACAGCTTGGGCATGTATAAACGCACTAAGAAGAAGGTCACTAATTGCATGATGCCAGCGATAACGCCCCAGATGGCAAAGTCTAGCAGCGAGACCGAGTTCACCGCTGCACTGGCAACTGGAAGGGTAAAGCCAATGAACGCGCCACTAAACGCGGTGGCAGCGGCGGCATTGTTTTCCTTCATCAAGGTCCATTCGCAATGCGGGGTGATAAGGGTGTAAATGAATAGAAAGGCTAGGATAAGTAGGTAGCCTAAACCAAAGTACATGATAAAAGGGACAAAGCCCTGGATGGATTCCATGATCATTATTGTGCTCTCACTGCAATCGTTATTATTGTTCGGGCGCAGCAAGCTGCGCTAACTCCCTGTGCAGTAGCTTATCATCACCCACGTTAAGTTCAATAAGGCGTTTTAAATGAGTGGCACTGTCAATATCCATTTTTACACAATGTAAGCCAATGTGTTGCGGCTCAATGTGAGCTACTTCAGCAAGCATATCAATATCAACATCACTGCCAGATAGGTGGAAAATAAGCTCTACGCTTTGACCTAACTGTGGGTTGAAGTCATCAGGATGGCTTACCAAAGCGCCATTTAAGGAAAGATCAAGTAAATGACAGCCATGGTGCTGGTTATTAAATACCACTAGGGCGGGGCGTTGAAAAATAACACGAGTGAAGTTTCTGCGATTTTCCATAACAGTTCCTGTATTGGCGCGTCTCCCTCCAGTGTAGTAGCCAGCCTTGAGGTTGTCCTTGGCTGTGAGTGACTTTTTTCGCTATTTCAATAAGCTAAAAATATCACAATGGTCATCAAGTAGTGGCGCGTTAGCGCAATCGCAGTGCATGCATCGGTGGATGCCAAGGGCACAAAAAAGCCCCATCGAGATGGGGCTTTTTTATGTGGTTAATTAACCAATCTTTTTATACTTAATGCGCTTCGGTTGTGCAGCCTCGGCACCTAAGGTTTTCTTCAACCACTGTTCGTATTCGGTGTAGTTACCATCGAAGAAGTTAATTTGGCCTTCGTCGCGATAATCAAGAATATGAGTGGCGATACGGTCTAAGAACCAGCGATCGTGCGAGATTACCATGACACAGCCAGGGAACTCGAGAATCGCATTCTCTAACGCCCGCAAAGTTTCAACGTCTAAGTCGTTGGTTGGCTCATCGAGAAGTAATACGTTGCCGCCCGCTTTTAGTAGTTTGGCTAAGTGCAAACGGTTGCGCTCACCGCCGGAAAGGTCTTTGACGTATTTTTGCTGATCATTGCCTTTAAAGTTAAAGCGGCCCACATAGGCACGGCTTGGGAACTCGAAGTTGCCCACTTTCAACACATCTTGACCGTCGGCGATTTCATCAAATACGGTTTTGCTCTCGTCCATGTTACCACGGAATTGGTCAACGGTGGCGAGTTCAACGGTTTCACCTAGGGTGATTTCACCGCTATCAGGCTGTTCCTCGCCGCTGAGCATTTTGAATAAGGTCGATTTACCAGCACCGTTGGCACCAATAATGCCGACAATCGCTCCCTTAGGAACGCTAAAATCAAGGTTATCAATAAGCACACGGTCGCCAAAGCTTTTGTTTAAGCCCTGTACATCAATGACCTGATCACCTAAGCGCGGGCCAGGTGGGATAAACAGCTCATTGGTTTCGTTACGCTTTTGATAATCGCCTTGTTGTAGTTCAGCAAATTGCGCCATACGCGCTTTTGATTTTGCTTGGCGACCTTTCGGGTTTGAACGTACCCACTCAAGCTCTTGAGCGATGGATTTTTGTCTTGCTTTCTCTGCTTTTTGCTCTTGTTGCAGACGTGCGTCTTTTTGCTCAAGCCAAGAAGAGTAGTTGCCCTCCCACGGAATACCTTCGCCACGGTCCAATTCGAGGATCCAGCCGGCCACGTTATCAAGGAAATAACGATCGTGGGTTACCGCCACTACAGTGCCTTCATAATCATGTAGGAAGCGCTCTAACCAAGCTACAGATTCAGCATCTAAGTGGTTGGTAGGCTCATCGAGAATAAGCATATCCGGCTTTTCAAGCAATAAGCGGCAGATTGCTACACGGCGACGCTCACCCCCTGATAAATGCTCAATCTTGGCATCCCAAGCTGGCAATCGTAATGCATCTGCGGCGCGCTCTAGGGCGTTATCAAGGTTGTGGCCATCGTGGGCTTGAATAATGGCTTCAAGTTCGCCTTGCTCTTTGGCAAGCGCATCGAAATCGGCATCTTCCATGGCATATTCAGCGTATACTTGGTCAAGGCGATCAAGAGCATTTTTAACTTCACTGACCGCTTCTTCTACAACTTCACGCACCGTTTTGCTTTCATCAAGCTCAGGCTCCTGAGGAAGGTAACCAATTTTAATGCCAGGCTGAGGGTGTGCCTCACCCTCAAAATCTTTATCCACGCCGGCCATAATGCGTAGTAAGGTCGATTTACCTGCGCCATTTAGGCCAAGTACACCAATTTTTGCGCCAGGGAAAAAGTGCAGAGAGATGTCTTTTAAGATGGTGCGTTTAGGTGGCACCACCTTTGACACGCGACTCATCGAGAAAATAAACTTATCAGGTAAAACCATGAAAGGAGCCTTTACAATGTGACTAATTTAAACTGCCGTTATTGTAGAGTCTCTATGGTGAAAGCGTCAACGAATGGCCCGTTAATTTGCCAATAATATGGCCACTCCAGCCAGCGCCAATAAACCGCCCACTATCATACGCCAAGTCACCGGCTCGCGTTTAAAAAAGCCAATCGTCATGACCATCAGCGGGGCAGTAGCAAAAATAGTTTGTGCAATAGCCGGGTCGGTATGCTGCACCGCCGCCAATTGCAGCCACAAGCCAACGAAGGTGCCGAAAAAAACAGCCACCAGCAGCCAGCGTTTGTTATCAATACCGTGCAATCGAATGGCTTGGTATAGGTCGCTGCGTTTTATAATCATTACCAGTAAAGCCACGCTCAATGTGCCGGCAAGGAGGCGAATAAGGGCGGCCCATAGGCTACTCATCGACTCAGTATTCATAGCCCCTTTTGACATCACCATGCCACTGGCTTGGCACAAAGCCGCAAGTAATGCGAAAGCCACGCCTTGAAAGTAAAACTTCTTATCAACTGGGGGCAAGTGGCGTTGAGGTAATACCGCGAGGATCACCCCCACCGAAGTGATGGCGATGCCCAACCAGGCCAATAGCGGTAAGTACACACCCAACAGCACAATATTAAGTATGCCAGTTAAGGCTGGAGCGAGAGATTCGATTATTAAGGTTCGTGCTGGGCCAATACTGCGCAGGGCGCCAAAGTAGGCGCTATCGCCGATGGCAATACCGATAATCCCACCGGCGATAAGCCAGCCCCATGAGGTGAGCTGCACTGGCATGGCGCCATCGCCAAGTAGCGCCATGGCAATCATCATCATTAAAGAAGCGAGTAAGCCTTTACTTACATTTAGTTGCAGCGGTGAAAGGTGATGACTGAAGCCTTTGTACAGTAAGGTAGAAAAAGCCCAAACCACGGCTGCACTGATTGCTGCAATTTCACCTATACCCATCATCGACTCTTTGTTAGTTAATCGCGGGCATTATTGCAGTTAACTCATTCACTGCAACTTTATTTTGGACGTCTAAACATCTAGAGGTTGAAATTTCCAGTGTGGCGTTCATAATAGCCTCTTATCTTTTAATTCGGAGTACCGCCATGCCCATTACGGTTCAAGACGCTTTGCCAGCGATTATGGAGCTGCGCCAAGAAAATGTATTCGTGATGCCGAAAAGTCGCGCTCGGACTCAAGAAATCCGGCCCATGCGCTTGGCTATTTTGAACCTGATGCCGAATAAGGTGGAAACCGAAGTGCAATTTATTCGTTTGCTGGCAAATACGCCATTGCAGGTCAATGTTGACTTACTGCGTTTAGATACGCACCGCTCTAGCGCCAACTCAGAGCAGCATCTGGATATGTTTTATCAGTATTTCTCAGATGTTAAAGACAACAATTACGATGCCTTGATTGTCACCGGCGCACCCTTGGCTCACTTAGAATATGATGAAGTAGGGTATTGGTCGGAGCTACAAGCGTTCTTTGATTGGGCGGAGCACCATGTGACCTCGACGCTATTTAGTTGTTGGGCGGCGCACGCTGGGCTTTTCCATCACCATGGACTTAAGCGTCAATTGCAGAAAAATAAGTTGTGCGGGGTGTTTGAGCATCAGTGTTATTTTGACCACGCGGCGTTAACCCGAGGCTTTGACGATCGCTTCTTAGTCCCGCATTCGCGTTATGGCCATATTGATATTGCTGCGATAAACGCCTGTAAAGAATTAGTCGTGGTAGCAGGCTCGCCCAAGGTAGGTGCTTACTTACTTAAAAACCAGAGTGGTTCGCAGGTGTATATCACCGGACACCCTGAGTATGATGCCGATACCCTGAAAAAAGAGTATTTACGTGACTGCGATAAAGGCGCTGACGCACCGATGCCAGAAAACTACTTCCCTAATGGCGACCCAGCGCAAGAGCCCTCGAAAACCTGGCAAAGCCATGCCTTTTTGCTATTTTCGAATTGGCTTAATTACTACGTTTACCAAACCACTCCCTATGATATTAATCTGGTTAGCCAGGATGTAAGGACTAACAACTATGCCGAATAAACGTGATGCATTAACACTGGCCCTCAACGAGCGCATTTTAATTTTAGATGGCGCCATGGGTACGATGATCCAACAGCATAAGCTCGAAGAGCATGATTATCGTGGTGAGCGGTTTCAAGATTGGCATGTGTTGGTCAAGGGCAACAACGATTTATTGAGCCTCACTCAACCGCAGTTGATAGCACAAATTCACCGTGAATACTTGGCAGCAGGCGCCGATATTATTGAGACCAATACCTTTAACGCCACGACCATTTCCATGGAAGATTATGACATGGCGAGCCTAAGCCGTGAGATTAACCTCGAATCGGCCCGACTGGCACGCGCGGTGGCCGATGAGTTTACCGCTCGCGAGCCAAACAAACCGCGCTACGTGGCCGGCGTACTGGGGCCAACATCAAAAACCTGCTCGATTTCGCCGGATGTTAACGATCCGGGCTATCGCAATATCACCTTCGATAAGCTGGTGGCCGCGTATATCGAATCGACCCTGGCACTGATAGAAGGTGGTGCCGATCTCATTTTAATTGAAACTATTTTCGATACCCTCAATGCCAAAGCCGCTTCCTTTGCGGTAGAAGAAGCGTTCGAACAGGCTGGAGTGACTCTGCCGGTAATGATCTCCGGCACCATCACCGATGCCTCGGGTCGAACCTTGTCAGGGCAAACCACCGAGGCGTTTTATAATTCCATTCGCCATATTAAACCGCTCTCCATTGGCTTGAACTGTGCGCTAGGGCCAGACTTGTTGCGTCAGTATGTGGAAGAGTTGGCCAGTATTTGTGAAACCTACACCTCGGTGCACCCCAATGCAGGGCTGCCGAATGAATTTGGCGAATATGATTTAGAAGCCGAAGAAATGGCACAAGAAATCATCGACTGGGGGGAGCAAGGGTTTATCAATATTGTTGGTGGCTGTTGTGGGACCACACCCGAGCACATTAAAGCCTTTAGTGATGGGCTAAAAAACACCGCTCCACGTACTTTGCCCGAGCTGCCGGTGCGCATGCGTTTAAGTGGCCTTGAAGCCTGTAATCTCAATTAAGGGGCCAATAACATGAATAATACTGCAACTTTTACCAATGTCGGCGAGCGCACCAATGTGACCGGCTCGGCGCGCTTTAAACGGCTGATCCTCGAGGAAGATTACGAAACCGCGTTAGAGGTGGCACGTGAGCAAGTTGAAAATGGCGCGCAGATTATCGATATCAACATGGATGAAGCCATGTTGGACTCTAAAGCGGCCATGGTCACCTTTTTGAACCTTATCGCCTCAGAGCCCGATATTTCGAAAGTGCCCATTATGGTGGACTCGTCGAAATGGGAAGTAATCGAGGCGGGACTAAAATGCATTCAAGGCAAGGCGATAGTGAACTCTATTTCCCTCAAGGAGGGGGAGCAGCCGTTTCGTCACCAAGCCAAGGTATTAAAGCGCTTCGGCGCCGCCGTGGTGGTGATGGCCTTTGATGAAACCGGCCAAGCAGAAACCGCTGAGCGGAAGTTTGCTATTTGCGCGCGCTCTTATCGCATCCTGGTCGATGAATTGGGCTTCCCACCAGAAGATATTATTTTTGACCCCAATATCTTTGCCGTGGCCACCGGCATAGAAGAGCATGACAACTATGCCGTGGAGTTTATCGAAGGAACTCGCCGCATCAAGGAGAATCTTCCGCACTGCAAGGTATCCGGTGGTGTGTCTAATGTCTCTTTTTCGTTTCGAGGCAACAATCCGGTGCGCGAGGCTATTCACTCTGTGTTCTTGTATCACGCCATTCAAGCCGGAATGGATATGGGCATCGTCAATGCCGGTCAATTAGCGGTGTATGACGATATTCCCTCTGAGCTGAGAGACGCCGTTGAGGATGTGATTTTAAATAAAGATGCCGGCGCCGGAGAGCGGTTGGTGGAATTAGCGCCTAAGTATTCGGGCATGGCGCAAGCGGAGAAGGTTGAGGATTTGCAGTGGCGTAGTTGGCCGGTGGCAAAGCGCTTAGAACACGCCCTGGTTAAAGGCATTACAGATTATATTGATGAGGACACCGAGCAGTGCCGACAGCAGTTTGCAAAACCCATCGAGGTCATTGAAGGGCCGTTGATGGACGGCATGAATGTAGTGGGTGATCTGTTTGGGGCCGGGAAAATGTTTTTGCCGCAGGTGGTGAAATCGGCGCGGGTAATGAAGCGCGCGGTGGCCTATTTAGACCCTTATATCGAAGCCGAGAAACAAGAGGGTGAAACCAACGGTAAAATTGTCATGGCCACGGTAAAAGGCGATGTTCATGATATTGGCAAGAATATTGTTGGCGTGGTGTTACAGTGTAATAACTACGAGGTGATCGACTTAGGGGTGATGGTGCCCGCTGAAAAAATCCTACAAACCGCGATAGACGAAAACGCCGATATTATAGGCCTGTCCGGGCTTATCACTCCCTCGTTAGATGAAATGGTGCATGTCGCCAAAGAAATGAAACGCCGCGATTTTACCATTCCGTTGCTGATTGGTGGCGCGACGACGTCAAAGGCGCATACCGCCGTAAAAATTGAGCCCCAATATGATAACGGCGTGGTTTATGTAAATAACGCCAGCCGAGCGGTGGGCGTGGCATCTAGTTTGCTAAGTAAAACCGCGAAAAGTGAGTTTTTGAGCAAAACTAAAGCAGAGTACGAGCGAGTGCGAGAGCAACAAGCACGCAAGAAACCCCGCTCCAAGCCCATAGGTTTGCAACAAGCTCGCGCCAATCATGCCCAGCTGGATTGGCAAAACTACACTCCGCCTGTGCCTAAACAGCTAGGAGTCCAAGAGTTTCACTCGGTGCCAGTGAGCACCTTACGGCAATATATCGATTGGACGCCATTTTTTATGACCTGGTCTTTGGCCGGCAAATACCCGCGTATCATGAATGACGAGGTGGTGGGTGAGCAAGCGCGCTCATTGTTTGCCGACGCTAATGCAATGTTGGATGAGTTTGCGCGCCAAGGCAGCATTCAACCAAAAGGGGTGATTGGCTTATTCCCAGCAAACCGCGTGGGCGATGACATAGAAATATACCGCGACGAGCAGCGTGACGAAGTGATTTTACGTTCGTGTCAGTTACGCCAGCAAACGCACAAAAAGGGCTTTGCTAACTATTGTTTAGCCGACTATATCGCGCCTAAAGGTGTTGCCGACTATTTTGGCGCCTTTGCTGTGACCGGCGGGTTAGAAGAAGATGACTTAGCCCAGGCCTTTGATGACCAAGGTGATGATTATAATAAAATCATGGTCAAAGCGGTGGCTGACCGCCTTGCAGAGGCCTTCGCTGAATACCTGCATGAGCAAGTGCGTAAAGTGTACTGGGGTTATGCCCCAGACGAAGCGTTAAACAATGATCAGCTCATCCGTGAGAACTATCAGGGTATTCGCCCTGCGCCAGGCTATCCAGCGTGCCCAGAGCACACTGAAAAGGCTAAGATTTGGGAATTACTGAACGTTGAAGAGCGCATCGGCATGAAACTGACGAGCTCCTATGCGATGTGGCCGGGTGCCGCCGTCTCGGGTTGGTATTTCTCACACCCTGATTCGAAATACTTTGCCGTGGCAGGGATTCAACAAGACCAAGTTGAGGACTATGCTAACCGCCAAGGAATGACGCTAGAGCAAGCCGAAAAGTGGCTAGGCCCGAATTTGGGGTATGAAAATTAACCACAGGTTTTACTTTTTTGCGCCAAGTGGAACATGAGCTGGCTGCTCAATTACTTTGTATGATGCTGAGCAGCCAAAAGCGTTGCCAACTTCTGCTTTACTTGTTGCGCGCTGGTATCTGATGGTTGCTGAGATAGCCAGTCAACGAGTTCGTTGCGTACGGGGAAACCTTCTTTTATACAATGGCTCTCATTTGCCACCCAGATATCGGCTGAGCCAATCGTGCCCCGGCCGTAGGCGCTACATAGGGTGTAACCCTGAGCACTAATATGGTGTTCAATGAGATAGGTGTAGATAGGCGTGGCAATTAACATCAATACTAAGGTCACGCCGCACAGCTTAAACCAACCACTGAGTAACCTATCACTTACTTGGGTATGAGTTGCTCGTAACCACAGTAAGTAGGTTAATACGGCAAAAACGGGGGTGGCCAATACCAAAGAAGGAGAAAAACTGCGCTCCCGAAAAGCCAGAACATGCTCCCCTAGGGCTGTACTTACTTGGCTCACTTCACTGAACGTTGCATAAGGGAGCAGTAAAGTAAGTACACAGAATAAAGCAAAAAAGCAGAATAGCTTTACTCTGTCCATCGTTGTACTTTGCACGTCATCCATTGTGCTATCTATATCCGCCAGAGTAAGGAAGCCCAAATAAACGGTGCATAAACCCGATGGGATCTTGTTCGTACCACCGCTGCGCCCGGTCTATTTCTCTCCGTGCTTGCTGAAAGCTTTGTTTTAAATCGTTTTCAACCGCTCTTAGACTAGCCGCTATTTTTTCTGCTATCGCATCAGTATCAATGAATGTATAGGCCAAACCAGCCAGAGCTGCGCCAACCACAACAACGGCAATCATAGGGCCAACGGCGACGGTTGCAGCCGTTCCCACAACGGCAGTCACCGCTCCCCAGGCAATGCCTGATGATGCTGCTGCGATGGCAACATCAACAGATAAACCACCAATAAAGTCGTGCCAAGTTTTGCTATCATCAATCAGTTGCTCCAAGGCATGAAACCCTGCAGAGATAAGAATCGTCAACACAAACCCTTGCTTAATAGAGCTTTGCGCTCCCAGCTTACCGATGCCGAAAGATACTAGCTTAGGATTGTTGGCTAAGTATCGGGTTCCCGTCAGGTGTCTTCTCAGGCCTGAGTAGCCTTTGAAAATAATGTAGTTTTTCCCAGAATATGACTTCACTTTGAATTTATCAAAAACTGAACCGCTACGCTGCATCTCTAGCGCAATCGCTGTTAAGGCGGCCACATCCAGCCCTAAAGGGACGAGCCCTGAACCATTTTTAACCCAATCGCGATGCGCTCGCCAAAGCTCAGGTACAATATTGGCGCGCTCCATAATTGATTCGAACCAGGCGGCGATTCGCTCATTAGAATGACCTTGGGTGCGTTTTACGTTCACAGCGTAATCAAAAAATTCCCTGTCATTAAGATGGATAAAGTTATGCTGGTTGGACTTTAATAGATGAGCGAGTTGCTGATCTCGCTGCTTGTTTCTTAATTCTTCTCTTGCATTGATGAGCATTGAGGCCTCCATGCTATGTTCCTTTTATCGCTATTCTCATACAAGGCTGCGGAACAGTCAATCGCCAAGCTCATGTCTTATATGAAATTTTATTGAATTGTCAGCTTGTTGCAAAGCCCTCATTAGCTGAGCACAGTGTAATGCGCTGTAATGACACACCAAGAGGGGATTTGCTAACAATAGTGAATGTTTCCCTTTGAGCCTGACTTATGACCCTCAAGCAGTTACAACAGCTAGTCGCAACCATTATTGCAGCGCCAGTGGACGCTGGTGTTGTTAAGCAACCTATTCATGCTTTGGTTAACGCGTTAGAGCAAGAAAGTGGTGTTTCGTCGCAAGCAGATATGAATACATCGTACGGAACATATACCGAGCATGGGGTGGCGATTTCTCCGGTACAAGCTGCACGCTGCTCCTTGGAGCCACTGCGCACCCAAGTGTTTATGCAAGGGGTTGCGGCGGCTATTAACGATAAAGTCCACGGTGATAAAGTAGTCCACATCCTCTATGCGGGCACCGGCCCTTTTGCCACCTTATTATTGCCCTACCTCGCATGCCACCCCGAATTACCGGTGCGGGTAACATTGTTGGATATTCACCAGGAGAATATTGAGGCGGTCAAAAAATTGGTTGCACGCTGGCATATTGGGCATTTAATCAACGAATATGTGGTTGCTGATGCGACCTGCTGGCAACCTGACGCGCAAAGTCGATTCGATATCGTTATTTCTGAAACGATGACAGCACTGCTTCGTCGTGAGCCCCAGGTATGGATATTTAAAAACCTCGTGCGTTATCTGCAAGCACAGGGAGTGTTAATTCCTCAAGTGGTTTCTTTGCGAGCTTGGCTAGAGCGCGCTAAAGAGCGGGTTTTGATTGATGAGTACTTTCGCCTCGATAAAGCGGCAGCACTGCGCTTAGCGCGTGATGATATTACCGATATACGTGGTGAGCTTGTTATTCCAGCGCAGCATCAAAGTGACGACCATTTTACGCTGACCACGGATATCCAAGTTTATAATCACTGCGTTTTAAGCGAAGGGCAATCGAGCTTAACCGTGCCATTTTCAGTACCGCCGCAGGCAACTTGCCTTTTTGCGGGCGCACACGTTCCTTTTCACTATGCCAACCCCAGGCAGGCCGATTTCATATTCGATTTTCCACACGATAAACGCCTAGCCGCACACACCTTACCCAGCATTAATGACTGTGCAGATCTCGGGCTCATTTATATAAAGCGCGCGTTTGCGCAGTGTTTATGGGCAAAGCAAAACCAACAACCTAGATCGCTTTCACCGTGTGATTGGCAGGGGGAGCTGTTTTTAACGCAGGCGTTAGGTATCCCCTTAGATATATGGTTTGCACACTTATTTAATGCCCCTGATCTGGCTAGTTTTGAATCTCGGCTATTACAGTGCTGCCCCGCATTACTATGCCCACAGCAAGTTATGGAAATGAACCGACAGTTGCTTGCTAAGCTGCACAGGCAAAATGAATAACGTACAATAGCGGCAAAGAGTATGAATACCTTGGGATTATGGCCTTACCAATAGAGCAAAGTTACCCGCAACTTGTTGAGCAATTACATCGTGTGCCTATGTGCCTACTGCAAGCCCCACCTGGAGCAGGGAAGTCAACGTGGTTGCCATTGCAGTTGCTTCGTGAAGGCCATTTTCGCCGCATTATCATGCTTGAGCCCCGGCGCTTAGCTGCGCGCAACATAGCGCGTTTTTTGGCTGCTCAGCAACAAGAAGTGGTAGGACAAAGCGTGGGCTTAAGATTGCGCCAAGAGACTAAGGTAAGCGCTGAGACGCGCCTAGAAATTGTCACTGAAGGGGTATTAACGCGCATGTTGCAGCAAGACCCCGAGCTCAGTGGTGTCGACTTAGTTATTTTTGATGAATTTCATGAACGCTCCATGGCGGCTGATACGGCATTGGCTTTTGCGTTAGAAAGCCAGATGCTGCGTGATGATTTAAAGATCTTATTGATGTCCGCCACCCTTGATGGCGAGCGCTACCAACGCTTTTTTGATTGCCCACTCATTAGTTCAGCAGGTCGCAGCTACCCAATAGAGGAAATCTACCGCCCGTTAGCGCAGCCAACGCAGTGGCTTGAGGCTATTGCGCCCACCGTAATCACAGCGCTGCAAGAGCAAAGCGGTAGCGCCTTGGTGTTTTTGCCAGGACAAAAAGAAATAAACTATGTCGCCGCGCAGCTCAGCGGGCTGCCCAGCGATATTGAAGTCCACACCTTATATGGCGAGCAAGACAAAGCCGCCCAGCAACGAGCGATAGCACCTGCGGCGCAAGGTCAGCGCAAGGTGGTATTAACCACCAATGTGGCCGAGACCAGTCTGACTATTGAGGGCATTCGCATTGTTATCGATAGCGGTAAACGTCGCGCCGCGCAGTTCAATCTAAAAACCGGTGTGAGTGAGCTGAAAACCGTGAATATCTCACGCTCCTCGGCGCTGCAACGGGCTGGGCGAGCGGGGCGTATAGAACCTGGAGTGGTCTATCGTTTAGGCAGTAAAGAGCAATTAGAGCGACGGGCGCAACATGATGCACCGGAAATATTAACCAGTGATATTAGTCCTTTAATGCTAGAGGCGAAGCTGTGGGGGGCCGATATCGAGCAATTACAGCTGCTTGACCCGCCTTCTGCGGCGCAGCAGCACCAAGCCTGCGAACTGTTACAGATGTTAGAGCTGATTGCTGATGGCAAACTCACCCCAAAGGCAAGAGAAATACATGCTATGGGCAGCGATTTACGTTTTGCCCATTTGCTGTATCAAGCTCAGCAACGTGAATCTCAGCATCCTGGTTTTGTGCACCTGGCGGTGCATTTTGTCGCCTTGATGGAGGCTCGGGTGCGTATTGATGCTGAGCTTGCTACCGCTATCAGTGCGCAACAGCATCGTCCTCACCCAGCATTTACGCAACAACTGAAGTACTGGCGTCAGCGTTTATCCTTGCCGGCGAACAAAGACTTACCTATGCACTTGCTGCCTGTGGTCGTGGCGTTAGCCTATCCTGACCGTCTAGCTAAACGGCGTGGTTCGGGTATGCTGCTCAGTAATGGTGCGGGAGTGAGTGCGCATCCGCAGTTGTGGTTGGATGAGCAGTATGTGGCCATCGCCGATGTTGGTGGCAAAGATGGCCAGCATATTTTTAGCGCCACCGCTTTTTCCCCGGCCATGCTGCAAACCCATTTGCCACATTTGTTTAGTGAGCGCCAGGTGTGCGAATTTGATATCAAATCAGGGCGTTTCATTAATGAGCAGCGCCAGCAATTGGGTGCAATCGTTATTGCCACTAAGCCCAGTGGCAAAAAAATTGATACCCAAATGAAAGTACAAGCGTGGCTGGAGTTAATACAACAGCGGGGCTGGGAGCTGTTTCAACATCCACAGTCGCAGCAACTACGAGTGCGTATGTTACTGGCTAGTCAATTGCTTGGTGGCGAGTTTACTCTCGCCGATGAGGCGCAGCTATTGCGCCAAGCAGAGCAATGGCTGGCGCCGTTTTTAGAGCATGTGGGGTCATTATCGCAATTACAGCAGTTTGACTATCGGAGTGCTTTGCTCAGCCTGTTAGATTATGCGAGCCAACAGCGCTTGGAACAGCTCTTACCAAAGTCAATGACACTGCCCTCGGGTGCCAGTCATCGCATTCATTATCAACTCGATGGTCCGGCCAAACTCAGCGTCCGTATGCAAGAGGTTTATGGTTGGCAGTCAAGCCCGGAGTTGGCGCAAGGCAAGCTGCCGCTGCAACTCGAATTACTCTCGCCGGCGCGGCGACCGTTGCAAATAACCCAAGATCTTGCGCATTTCTGGCAAAGTAGTTACCGCGAAGTGCAAAAAGAGATGAAGGGTCGCTATCCAAAACACTTTTGGCCCGATGATCCGAGTACCGCGCAGGCCACCAATAAAGTAAAAAGTAGAATGTGAAGCGGTTTGTTGTCTATGTGCGTTTAGTTGCCCTAGTAGGTTATGCGTGCTATCACGCCATGTTGCCATGGCTTCACAGACGTCTGGATAGACAAAATTTACTTTGCGCGATAATGCTTTCATAATAGCTCTTTTCTGACCTAGCTAAGTGAGTACCGTGTTGCAACGCCCGTTATTACAGGTTCAAAATTTATCGCACCAGCTTGGCGAACATCGGGTACTTGAACGCCTTAGTTTCTCGCTTGAGCAAGGGGAGTTTGTGGGCCTGTTGGGACCTAACGGGGCTGGGAAATCCTCACTGCTGCGCTGCATTTATCGTTATTACCGCACTTCGGCTGAGACTATTGCCCTTAATGGCGAGTGCTTACAGGCTCTGCCACAGCGCACATTGGCACAAAACGTAGCCGTGGTGCTGCAACAGCCAGAAAGCGATATGTCACTCACTGTTTATGAGGTGGTGACTCTTGGCTTATTGCCCCAAGGGGGAATGTGGCGTGCATTAACACAGGAGCAAAAGCAGCGAGTCCATCAGGCTTTGATGGATGTAGGGCTGTGTAACTTGCAGCATAAACCCTTAGCCCAGTTATCGGGAGGAGAGCAGCAGCGCGCTCATATTGCTCGGGCCTTAGTGCAGCAGCCGCAGTTGCTGATCATGGATGAGCCCACCAGCCATTTAGATATTAAATATCAAATAGAATTGATGGAGCTGGTGCGTTCGTTAAAGCTAACGGTGTTGGCGTCATTTCATGACCTTAACTTGGCCTGTGCGCTGTGTGACCGATTGTTGATTCTTAAGCACGGTCAACTGGTTGCGGATGGTACGCCAAAAAAGGTGGTGACCGAGCAACTGCTCAGTGATGTTTTTGGCGTTTGCGCAAAAGTCAGTGGTCATCCGCAGCAGCCCGATAAGTGGCCGCTGGTACAATATTTTTACGGCTATCAAAGGCATCAGCATGACGGTTAAATATGTTTTATCTCTGATTGCAGTACTTTTGGTTTTTGTGCTTAGTGGGTTGTTTGCACTTAAGCAAGGTGCCGTGAGTCTAAGTTGGCCGCAACTGTTGGCTGTACTCAGTGGCGAGGACAGTGATTCGCTGTGGCAGCAAATTATTTGGCAATTGCGCAGCCCTCGTGTTGGCATTGCCTTTCTTGCTGGTGGTGGGTTGGCGTTGGCGGGGGGGATTTTACAAACGGTCACACGCAACCCGTTAGCGGATCCTTACTTGTTTGGTATCTCCTCGGGGGCAGCTCTGGGCGTGGTCGTGACCATGGTGCTTTTTGGGGTTAGTGCCCCTGTGCTGCTGAGCCTCAGTGCCTTTGCAGGCGCCATGCTGGCCGTGGTGTTGTTGCTGATTGTGGCCTACAGTGTTCGCTATATGCAAAACTCCATCTTGGTGTTGGCAGGGGTGGCCTTATCTTTTGGTTTCAGTGCACTGACCAGCTTGTTGCTGTATTTTGGCGAGCCCCAGGCTGTGAGCGCGGTGGTATTTTGGACTTTGGGCAGCTTTTCCGGTGCTTCCATGGCCATGTTGCTACCGGTGAGTGTGCTTATGGGCGTCAGCCTCGCAATTGTATGGCTGTTACGGGCGCCATTAAATGCCCTGCTGCTTGGGGATGAGAGTGCCCATACCCTAGGTATTCATGTGCAGCGACTACGTTTAGCTATGCTGCTATTAAGTGCGCTGATCACTGCAGTGCTTGTGAGTGTGTGCGGTGGTATAGGTTTTGTCGGGCTGATGATCCCCCATTTGGTGCGAATAATCGCTCCTCGTGCAGGTAGTTATTTATATCCCGCGAGCTTTTTTAGCGGTGGGCTATTTATGGTGTGGGTAGATTTGGCCGCACGCACAGTGTTAGATAATCAAGAACTGCCAGTTGGGGTGATCACGTCAGCTATCGGAAGCATATTCTTTTTACTGTTATTATTTTCCCGTTATCGCACACAATAAAAAGCCCCGCTCTGCGGGGCTTTTATGCATTAACTTAATGACGTTGCGGTTATTTCAGTTGCTTGGCTTGTCGGCGAATAGCCATTAACGCAAGTAACATAACTAGCCATGCTAGAGTACCGCTACTTTGCTTACGTTTTGGCGGCTGTGAGTTATCTACCTCAGCAGCAACCTCTATATTAAGCTCGCCTTGTGCGGTGGCTCCGAGTTCATCGCTTAGGGTGTAGCGCACTAACGCATTACCGCTAAAGCCATCAGCGGCGCTAAAGCGTAATGAGAAGTCACTGTTAATTACTACCTCCCCATGTTCGCTGCTTACTTGGGTTACTGTTAACGCTTGCCCTTCTGGGTCGCTATCATTGGCGAGTACATCCACTGTAACCGTGCCTTGGTAGGCCACTGATGCGCTATCAGCAACTGCAACCGGCGCTTGGTTAGCGACAATGTTAATACTTACCTCGGCACTGTGGCTATTGCCAGCAGCGTCGCGAATACTGTAAATCAAACGGTCGTTACCAATGAACTGGCTAGGTGTTTGGTATTGAATTTTGCCATCAATAATACTGGCATCACCCAGCTCCGCCTCCACGCCAGTAAGCATGATTTCATCACTCTCGGCATCAGTATCATTACTTAGCACATCGAGCATCGGCATGGCGTTCTCTGCTACCGTATACACATCATCGTTTGCAATCGGTGGCTGATTGGCATCAAGAGCTATAGCCACTACACCAGGGTCAACAATGCTGCCATTGATGATGCCATCAGCATCGTTGGCGCCGCCATCTGTCAATGTTAATTGTACGCACCAGTGCCCGGCTGTCAGCCCGGGTTGCCAAAGCTCACTACCTGGTGCTGGGCAGTAACCTTTACTACCTAACGCTGAAGCAATAACATCATCGCCTTGGGTATCCAGATCTTGCCATTGGTCATTGATATACTTGCGATAGAGTGCATTTTGCGGCAGTGGCTGACGCTGCGGAAGCACAAAATCAACGGCAGCACCAGGTACCGGTAGGGCACTGACTACCACACCGTAAAGTGTGCCAACATGACGTGTGTCTTCATCACTTGCGACCTGCTCTGGCATCAGCTCAGCACCTGCGCTCGCAGCATCAGCAAATATACTGGTTTGCAGACAGTTGCCATATTCAGTCTCGACGATAAAGTTATCTTCTTGCGCTGGTGTTGCTGCAAGTAAGTGACATACGCCGATGGCGTCTAAATAATCAGCAACGCCGTCACCGTCACTATCACGGTAACCTTCACTAGCATCAGGGATCAGATCGCCGTCACTATCATTATCGCTCAAAGGCGGTAGCGTACTGCGCACATCTAACTGCAGTTTGACACTTTGACTGGCCGCTGGAGTGCCGCTATCAGTGACTTCGAGACTGACATTATAGATACCCTGAGTGAGATCACTGGCCTCGATAATAGCGCGTTCACTACTCGTTTGGTTCAAAGGTAGTGTCGGGTTTATTTGCCACTGATAAGTATGAGAGTCATTGATATTCGCATCGCTTACTTGGGCAACAAGCTCAATATCCTGGTCGGCAACAAATAACGTCATCGCTTGCGCGTTTTGCTGTGCTGTTACCTTCACTTGTGGGGCAAGGTTACGCTGTGTAATCGTTACTCGGTGCTGCCACGTTGGGCCTCTATTGATACTTTCGTCCAGTGTTATGGTGATGGTTTCATCCTCTTCATCAAGGGCATCAGCGAATACATCAAAGTCGATGGTTGCTTGCTCAGAGGTGAAGCGTAGTTCTGCATTGGTAAGTGAATGGTCATCACTGCTGCTACTGCCACTGACGGTAAAAGGCACTATAAGTGGGTAGCTTGGCGCAGGACCGTTTAAGTAAGCGGTAATGCTATGACTGCGCCCCTCAGTGATAATACTTTGTGCACTCAAGCTTACCTGTGGGTTGACCTCCACACGCTGTGATTGCAAGGCACTGCGACCTTGATCATCTGTAGCTTGCCAGTAAATTTTATGCACGCCTGGTTTGAAATACACCGGATTGTCTAGGATTCTAACCGCAATGGCTTTACCCGTTGCATCGACAGCAGTGGCAACACCAAGATTTACTTTCGTGTACAAGCCTGTGGCATCAACACTGACATCCGCAGGCAGTGAGAGTACCGGGATATCGTCGGCCATAGGGCCATCAAGGGAGAATCTGACCGTTGCTGTATCCGCTAAACCTTGCTCGTCGGCGATGCGATAGCGCAGTGTCGTGGTTTCATTAAGACCACCAGGAGGCGTATATAGCAGCGCGCCATTGTCGATAGTGACATCACCTAATTCTGCGCTAGCTGTTGTTATGCGTAAGGTATCACCTTGATCTGGATCGCTGTCATTGCTAAGTACCTCAAGAATATATGTGCCGCTGTCATTGCGCGTAAGGCTCACAGTATCATCATTGGCTATTGGTTTGTCATTGACTCCGGTGACAGTAATTTCAATAGCGACAGGTTCACTTTGTAAGTTACCGTCACTTGCTATCAAAGTTGCACTATCAGTGCCTTGAAAGTCAGTATTCGGTGTGTAAGTGAGGCTTAAGCCATTGACGAGTAGCTCACCCTGCACAGGCGCTGAAACAACTGTAATAGTGACTTGTTCTGCCTGTTCATCGTCTACTTCTAGGGTCACCGTTTTTGACGTATCCTCTTCAACACTGAACGTGCGAGTGATAATACGAGGGGCCTGATTAGCCTCAGTGACTTCGATAGCAAACGCCGGGAGTTGCGTACTCAAGTCGCCGTCACTGACGGTAATTTGAATATTGCTAACGGTGCCAACATCGCTCTCACTGGGTGTACCTTGCAGTTGCCCTGTTGCGGTATCGAAGGTCGTCCAGCTAGGCTGATTGACGATCGAAAAGGTGAGGGCATCATCATCGGGATCTGATGCAGTTGGGGTGAAGCTATAGTTCTGCTCAATCGCAACCTTTGTATCAGGAGTGCCGCTAATCGTAGGTGCTTGATTTGCTGCCGTTACCGAAATAGAAAATGCGGGCAGAGAATCTGTGGCTGAGCCATCCGAGACAGAAATAATGATATTTGAGTAATCACCAATATCAGCATCGGTTGGCGTCCCCTGTAGCTGACCATTATTGGAGTTAAAGTTGGCCCAGGCTGGTAAATTAGAGATGCTAAATGTTAGTGGATCGTTGTCTGCATCAGTTGCACTCGGCGTAAATGAATAGTTACTACCTACGTTTGCATTAGCAGCAGGTGTGCCAGAAATAACAGGAGAGCCATTGGGTGGGCTGTTTCTTGTAATAGTGGCTACATCAACGTATGTGGAGATATTGCCCGCAGCATCAAGTGCAGCTACCACAAAGTTATTATCGCCCAGTGTCAGCGGTGCCGACAGCGACCACGCATTCCCAGATACTGCAGATGAAGCCAGTACACTGGTTGAATCAGCAGTACCATCATCATTAGCATCAGCGTAAAGCGCGACATTGACACCGTTCTCGCTATGCGTACCAGCTACTGCTAATTGTGTGCTGGTGGTGCTCTCAGGTGCGCTTGGGGTGGTTACAGTTGGGCTTACTGGAGCTGTGGTATCTATCACCAACGCTTTATTAGCGCCTAGGCTGCCCGCTGCGCCAGGAGTCGCTAAGGTTAAGCTCGCGTTATTTCCGGCGCTATCACTCACCTGAGCCCCGTTAAGTGCCAACGCAGAAGTTGTTGTGTAATCAAGGTCGGCACTGGTATCACCAGCTTGCACCGTATAGGTGAACATCAAGGTATTTGTGCCGGAGCCAGAACTGTAAGCAATCGTTCTATCTGTGGCACCGGTTTCCAGTGTTAGACTAGGTACTCCGCCAGTGACATTAATGGTTTCGCTGAAGGTGACTCCGATATTAATTACTTCGCCAGCGCCGTAAGCGCCATCACTTGTTGTTGCACTGACTGAGGTCACGGTCGGGGCTATGCTATCTACTAATACTCCAGATAAAGCGCCAACGTTATTCAAAGTCACGTCTAAGGCATTACCTGCATTATCATTGATAGTTCCCCCTGCTAGGGTAAGTGCGGTTAAGCCAATACCGTTAGTATCTTCAAGTCCGGCTGCTAGGGCGGCAGTTCTAAAGTTCAACGCAGCTGTTCCTGAGCCGGACAGGTAATTTGCAGTGACAGTTGAACCACCGATATCAATAGTTAAGCTTGGCGTCCCGCCAGCTGTATTGACAGTTAAGTTTTCATTACTATTTAGAGTGAAGTCTAAAGTATCACCTGTTTTATATGTGCCATCAGCAGGAACAGATATACTGGAGATTTGTGGTGCAACTACATCTACATTATGTGTTTCGCCGGAATTAAACGCAGGTACATAGCCATTGTTATTATTGCCGTTGCCAGAGTCATCAACGATGTCGGTATTGGCATTTAAATCGAGACGGATGCTGCCGGTACCAGCGATGTTGTTGACGGTGATGTTGACGCTCGAGCCACTGGATGCAGACACTGAAGCTATGTCACCACTTGCGGTCCCAGACACCGTCGTGAGTGTGAAATCATCGGTGCTGATATTATTGGCATTTTTACTGAAAGTGATGGTGTAGGTGATACTACTATCATTTGCAGCGGGAGTTCCCGCAAGGGCAATACTTGTCACACTTGGAGGAACATTATCTGCAGCGGTCAACTGGGCACTGTCGGCTGCGGTCAATGCGCCAGATGACGCTCGCAAGTTGAACGATTCAGCAGAGGCCCCGGAGAGAGTATAATTTAGGGCTAAATTGGTAAAGGTTGCCATCCCTGAAGAGGGGGTAACTGTTACGGTCGCGCCATTGCCATCGTTGTCACCTGTGGCTGTCATGGTCACACTGCCAGCGCCATTAACCTCAGCTAATAGTATATCGGTGCTGTAGCCAGTGTCGACAACGCCTGCAGCATCCACCGCTGATACTTGTGGCACGGTCGTGAAGCTAGTGCTCTGTCCAGCCGGAATGGCTGTTGGCGCTGGTTCTGTATCAAAGCGCAAACGTGTGGCAACCACATCAGAGGTAATGCTATTAGCGTCGACACTGACAAAATCTGCACCTGTCGCCTCATCATCAGCGGTTAACGTGAAGCTTTGTTGGTCGGCAGTGGCGGTGTAAATCAAGCTACTAAAGCTTGCAACCCCTTGGGTTGCGCTCACACTGGCATTGCTGAGTGAGCCTGCTGAGGCCTCAGTCAAGGTCACTATTTCGGTAAAGTCTTTATCGGTATTACCAAAATCATCTACGGCTCTTACTTCTGGGGTGGTTGAGAGTACGTTGCCAGAGATACTGCCCGAAGGTTGGGTTCTAAAATAAAGCCCTGTGGCGGTGATATCTAATACCGAGCCGGTACCATTATCTACCAGGGTAGTGGTGCCCATTGTTGTCCCGGAAGACTCAACAACATTGCTTGAGCCATTAACGCTTAGTATAAAAGTGCGTTTATCCACCATGTTGGTGTTTACATGGTAGTAGGCATTGATTACATAATCCTCTTGGGTGCCATCGGCAATGCTGATGTTTAACCCTGAGAAGGTCAACGTACCGGCAATATAATTACCGACGATGTTATTGGCATCAGGGCCGTTGAGGCGCCAAGTGGTACTGCTACGCTCGTACTCTGTGGCTGTACCATTAACCTGTACTTGAATGCTTGATATATTCATTGGTAGGTTATCGCCACCGCCATCAACAAGCGTAAAATCCAACACATCTACGGCTGTTGCCGGGCTGTTCGAGGTTGTCGGCCTCAACACCGGCTCACTGACACCCGCAGCAGGGATGAGATCGCCGTTATTCAGCGGCGCTTGCACAGTGACGCTGACATCTTGGTTTGTTGAGGTACCGCCATCACCATCACTGACGGTAACGCGCACTGTGCGCGTACCTGTAGTTGGGTTGGCGGTATCAATATTTTCAAAACTGAGCTGTTGTAACAGGGTTTGTACTCGCGCCGCTGTGGCGTCAGTGTTGAGGTTGACGACAAAGTCGTTCCCCACAGCAATATTATTCAATAAGGTACCAATTATGGTACCAGACACGGACACATTACTCCCTGCTGTGGTGCCCGCTAGGGCTACCGTGCCTGAGGTATCTACAGAAAGTAAATCCTCAGCGCTATCTTTTCCTGAAACGATCGTGACCGTTAAAGCGCCACCGTCGAAGTTAGCGCTGTCGCCATCGGTTATGGTCGCGGCTGTGCCTTGGTCAAGGAGTGTTTGCGCACCAGGGAACAGGCTGACACTATCGCCATTGAGGTTGCCAATTGACGGGGGAGTGTTGGCAGGTGCTAAATTAGCGAGCACAAGATTATCGATTCTGACACACTCGAGATCTCCACCCGCATTGTTTACGATGGTGAGCTTGGACACGCCATTCCAATTTAGGCTTTGTGTTCCGCCAATACCATTAGCTAGAGAGCCTGTTGTTGCTTGGTCGCCATTATCCGAGTAGATTTTGAAGTTTTGGTTAACGCCAGAACAGTTAAACATGTCAATTGAGGTGACGTTAAAGGTTTCACCACCAGAGAAGTAAATCTCCCCTTTAGTTTCACTGGTATTACCCCCAAACTCTGGGGAGAAATAGGCATCATGAGATGAGTACACAGCTCCAGTGTAAATTGAGGATGCCCCGCCATCGGTACTTAATTGTATGGTATAACCCGATACTATATATGACTTACTCGCAGCATACCCGGAGGGGAAACCCGACATATTGATAGTTCCGCTATAGGCTAATACATCGGAAAAGTCGGCAAGTGCAATAGCGCTAAAAGGAGTCGCTGTATTTATATCACCATGCTTGATTTCTAACTCCCAGTTACCGCCTTGATCAACATTTCCTGTGTTGTCAATCGACGCGGCGACATCGGCATGGGTGTATGTAGCGATAAGTTGAATAAACTCTGTACCAAGCTCTCCTTTACCAAGGTTACAATTGTAAAAGTGAATATCAGCGTCCGAGCTAAGTTTGTCCCCTAGTTGTTTTAAGTCATCGAGGTAGTTGTGTAATTGTGCCGCTCCTACCTGCTGCTTGCCGACATGAATAAGTCCTTCTGAGCCATGGCTTACCCAATGAATCGCGTTGAGGTTATGATAGCTTTCTAGTTTTCTATTAAGTTGCGCAAAAACAGGACTGCTATCATCGATTTCAATAATATCAACGCCCGGCTTGAGTGCCTTATAAAAGGTTGACTTATCTTTAAGCGTTGCGTCAATCACCATGATTTCATGGATATTCTGTCCACTTACAAGGTTAGGCTCTGCCAAGGTTGAGTTGTTAGTCTGTGCAGAGGGGGCGCCCTGGGTCATTACCAACTCTGAGCTTTCAAATTGCTTTGCTTTTAGTGGTAAATGGGTTGCTGTTGCGCTGCTTGTCTGCAAAGTAACTGACGGTGATGTGCTGCGCGTTGTCTCATTGCGTATATAGCCGCTATAGGCGCCCGCCAAAGAGGGAAGAGCACTTAAGCCCAAGGGCACAAGCATTCCTGCTAGTTTATTGGCTTTAAATTGAATCATGGTTGTCTCCTTGGCTCGGTGTGGCGCAGATCAAGCTGGCTTGTGTGCCAGTAGTATCTTGCCAAAAGGCCATCTCGCTGTACTTCTTAAATAATTCTGGTGGTAAAATGCTGCGTCTTGGGGTGAACTGTACTTGCTTTTTCACGGTATGGAGGCCTTTCACGCCGATGTTGGCATCGAACTCTCCCTCGTCATATTCCACCTGATTAAAGTCATGGTCGAATGTGGGCAGAGCAAGAAATTGATAAACAAGCTCCATGGAGCGAGCCGGGTGCTGAGTGAGTAAATCGTAATCTAGCAGTAATAAACGCTCTGAAAACTCGCCGTAGTAAGCTTCTTTAAGAGCCGTCCACGCGCTGCCTAATGCACCTTGATGGTGGGCCAGAGATTCACAGCGGGTATAGACCGTTTGTCGGCTCTGAGGTGAGTACATACGGCTATAGTCGAAGGGGTTTTTACGGTAAATACACTCGAAACTATCCATCACCCAAGCCGGGTTGCGTACGCAACAAATTACCTTGAAATCACCAAATAGTTCTACCAGTTGGTGCATACGCGCAGTCCAAATACGGTTAGTATCAAAGATAACATCTTTATCTCTGTGCTCACTGTAATAACTGTTGGCTAGGCTTAGGCAAAGGTCTCGGCGCTTAGACTCATTAAAAAACGGGGAAAATTCACTCCCAGCGCCTATTTGCTCTAAGCAGCTGCCCATAAGGGGAGCAATAGGGCTACTCATGGCGGCATGAAATTGCGGGTTTTGCCTGAGTAAACCAGCTAATAAAGTAGAACCTGAGCGGGGCAGTCCTGAGATAAAGTGATACTGCGGCATGATAAATCCTGTCATTATAAATCAAGGCAATATTAGCTTAATATTGCCTGAATAGTCCTTGTTTTCTGTCAAGTTTAGTTCCTAGATGGGAAAATGCCTACTTCAGCGATAGAGTAATTCACCCCCAAGGTAGGTTGCAGAATATTAAAGCTTCGATCACCACCAGGGCTCATTACAGTAGCCGTGCCATTTAAAGACACACCCGCTAAGCTAACGTTACTGCCGCTATTCGCGGGAGCATAGATTTTTTCAGGCTGGTCCGCAGGAGAGCTACCGGGCAGAGCGGTTGCTAATATAAAGCCGTCCTGCGGTGATGCAGAAGTGCCCTCTACAGTGGTCGCAGCTAGGGTGCCCGTTACCCCAGACAGTGATGCTGTGGCACTATGCGATGGTAGCTCTACAGGAGTAAGAGTATGGGTTTCCGCGCCCCTGGTATCGCCCATTTTCCAGTTAAACTGGCTTCCAGGGTGATTGCCTTCGCCCACAGCCGTGCGCCCACGTAAATCTGGCAAACCATAAGTGGTACGGCCGTCACCACCGTAGTTAGTGCCGAGTAAAGAAAATAACGCGGTGTTTGAACTGATAGACAGGAGCTGCCCAGCACACAGTGCCCAGCCGCGAGGGGCAAAATTAAAGCCAAAAGGTTGAATTTGTCCTAAAAATGCTTCCATTGTGGTATTCCTTATGCTTGCTGTTGTAAGAATTCTGAGTTGTTTAGACGCTCACCGGCATCTAAATGAATAAGGTGCGCAAGACGTTCGCCACTGAGGACGCCAAGCTCGCAGGCGAGAATATCCAAACGCACACAGCCACTTTGACTGCTTACCACGAGTCCATGCTCTTGAGATATCATCACTACAGTGCCAGGAGCGACACCGTAATTTGGGTAATCGACAGCCGTGGCTTGAATAACTTCAATATGCATTCCTTTAGCTTTGCATAGCACACGACCAAAATGACCATTGCTTGCTCGCGTAAGCGCATCAATTTGACCCGCACCAAACTGGCCAAAATCAAGGTCAATATGAGGCGGGGGCAGCGCTAATGCCGACACTGAGGTGACATGCTGCTGCTGGCTATTTCCGAGCTCATTAAGAAGAGCGTCTAATGAATGTAACGCTAAATATGCGAATCGTTGGGTTAGGCTGGCATAGGTGTCTTCAGCGGAAATCATCACGGGCTCTTGCAGTACTACTTGACCACTATCAAGCTGTTCACTCATATGGTGCCAAGTCAGTGCGCTGTGTGTTTCTTGATTACGTATTTGCCAATAGATAGGGTCGCGTCCAGCGTACTCTGGAAGTTTGGAGGCGTGGCAGTTGATGATGCCACGGGGATAATGGCTCAATACGGGGGAAGGTAAGCGATAGCGAAAGCCCATGACCAGCGCTAAGTCTGCCGTAAAATGCGAAAGATGGCTGGGGATCAGGTGGAGCTTTTCTTTACACACAGCTTCAAAAGCAATGTTGTTAGTTGCTAGGGTATTTAACAATAACAAAAGCGCTTCTTTGCCTTGCTGATATTGACTCGGATCTGGGGTTATCACGCCCACCAGTTGCCCCGTTTGCTGTAGTTTCTCAATACAAGGCCAAGCAAACAAGGAGCTGGCGTAGATGACAATGCGCGGCTTAGTCATGGTGATGTACCTTAGTCACTAGGAATCCAGGTAAGCCATTGAGGCAATAATAAAATTTGAGCTCATCGCCTGATTGCGCCACGGTATCATCGGGATGACGGTCTTTAGGTTCAAAGTTAATACAAACAGATAAGTCAGGCAGTGGGTGAGTGATCCCAGATTCATACAAATTCAGTGTTTCTCCAGCGAATAGGGAGATATCGGTGTATAAACTAAGGGTTTGCTTATCGGCCTTATCAGGCAGATGAGGGATGCGCAGCGTTGCTCCTTCAATGAGTTGTTGCTGCTCATTAATATGTTGGGGGGCCATCGCTTTTAAACTGTCAGCGGTTAGGCTCATGATTTGTCCCAGCTCGGTGCGCTCACTGGCAACCTCGGCTTGCAATTGGTGCTGTTCCTGTGGCGTTAAACCGTGCTGCTGCCACTGCTCTACGTATTCCCGTTGAGCCACATTAAGCATGGCATGAATATCTATTCGTTCGGGGATAAGGTAGCCAGTGTGGCTCAGCTGCTTGGCAAAATGGCGAGCAATCGCTAGGTGACCCTCGCGGCTAAAGCCATGCTGCATTGCCTCAACCACCACAAGATCAAATAACATAGGCGCGTTGTACTGGCAGGCATCGCCGCAATATAGCTGGTGCACGTATTCTTGTAGCCCTAACTGGGCAAGTAGGTGATGCAGAGTCTTGATAGCGCCGGGTTGTATATCGATAAAAGTGACGCGTAATCGACGACCATCAATACCCTGGCTTTGGTAATAACTTAATAAGGGCACTAATAAAGGAGCAAAAGGACCGCAAGCAGGGTAAGCGATATGCAGTTGTCCTTGCTCGTCATCTAAAAGCGCGGTTACCGCTTTATCTATGGCACGCAAATAGCGACTAACACGCAACGTATCTTTGATAGTATGAATACAATAGTTAGGTGCCATCACCAGTCCATGCTGATGGATAAACTGCTGCCGGCGTTCATTGGCGGTAAGTTCCGCTTGCTCGTATAAAGCGCTAAAGTGTGTAAATAACGAGTTTAACTGCTTACTAACAGCATCTCGGTCAAAACTATGTGGAGTGATAATTTGGCGTGCTGTATCGACGACTAAGGCGTTAAGTGCATCACACTCTAGGTGGATGGGTGACGTTGTAAGTTTTTGTTTGAGTAAACTTTTTTGTTGTTGGTGTGCAAATAGCCCAGCTACACTGCCATCCATAGCGGAGTCATCGCTACAGCTCGGTGTATGTGGTTGATGTGCAAAAGCGTGCATGACCGAAGTCCCTGTTTTATTACCCTACCACTAGCGTATACTGAGCATGAGTGATTACTCGTTTTTGTAATACAGTGATATATTTCACCTGCTTTTGGCTCAAAAGGGTGTAAACAAGAAGCTGTGTTATAGGTCATAAGCGCCGACGAATAGAGTAACAGATTGAGTATATCGCTCTCTTAGAGGCTGTGTTCAGTAACCCGTACTTGACCATAAAGGTTAATACAATCATGGAGTTGTAAATGGCGGATAAAAACGAACAACATAAAAAACGTCAGCAAAAAGTGAAAAGTGAAGTGGATGCACGTATTGCCGAAGCGCAAACCGAACAGGGAGTGTTACAAGTGATCACAGGCAACGGGAAGGGGAAGTCAACATCTGGCTTTGGTACCGTTGCCCGCTGTGTTGGTCATGGCCAAAAAGCGGCGGTGGTACAATTTATTAAAGGCTTGTGGGAGTGCGGTGAGCGCAACTTATTAGCTCAGGTAGGGGTGCCTTTTGCGGTGATGGAAACAGGCTTTACGTGGGAGACGCAAAACCGTGAAGCGGATACCCAGGCAGCACAGCAAACTTGGCAGCAAGCTAAGGTTTATTTACAAGATAGCAGCATCGACTTGGTGTTGCTCGACGAGCTTACCTATATGATCACCTATGATTATTTAGATCTTGATGAGGTGCTCGTTGCACTACAAAACCGCCCACCCATGCAATCAGTGATTATTACTGGGCGAGGTGCTCATCGACGTTTAACTGAACTGGCCGATACCGTCAGTGAGGTTCGTAATGTAAAACATGCGTTTGAGGCTGGCATTAAAGCGCGTGCGGGGTTTGATTACTAATGCGTATCTTGATGTTGCTATTGATGCTGTGTACCAGCCTTAATAGCTATGGCCACAGTGAGCAGCGCATTATTGCTCTTGCTCCTCATATTGTGGAAAACCTTTATGCTATTGGCGCCGGCGAACACATCGTCGCGACCGTTGAGCACGCAGACTACCCGCAGGCAGCTCAGGATATCCCCCGTATTGGTGGCTATTATGGCATTCAAATTGAAAAGGTATTGGCATTACAACCAACCTTAGTGGTGGTGTGGCAAAGTGGTAACAAAGCCAAAGACATCGAAGCATTGAAGCGCCTAGGTGTGCCGCTGCTAGTCAGTCAAGTGGAAGGGCCATTAGATATCGCCAAAGAGATCCGTGCGATTGGCGAACTTACCGGCCACGCAATAGAAGCAGAACAAGTTGCTGCTCAATTTGAGCAGCGCTATCAACGCCTAAAAGAGCAATACCAAAGTGCTTCACAACATCGTAAAAAGGTGTTTTATCAGTTGTGGCCAAAACCCATGATGACGGTGAATAATAATACGCTGATCGGTAAAGCAATCGAGCTGTGTGGTGGTGACAACGTGTTTGCCGATAGCCGCGCTGATTATCCACAAATCAGTGTTGAAAATGTGCTGCTAAGTGCGCCGGATGTCATTGTTATGGCCGACGAAAAAGGGGCTGATAACAGTGCCATTAATTGGCAGCAATGGACCACGATCCCCGCCGTAAAACATAATCATATCAATAGCATTAATGCTGATTTACTGCACCGTTATAGCTTGCGCCTGCTCGATGGCATCGAGCAGCTCTGTACGGTAGTGAATAACAGTGAACAGCAAGCACATAGTCGCCAACGCGACGCAGTACATTAGGTGCGGACCTTTATCGCGAGCTGATAAATGCACATATACTGGGTGTCCTTAGCGACACCCAGTTGATTGGCTATTCTCGTCTTTAACACCGCCCCTGCGCGCTGCGCAATGTTGATGCTAGCGAGGTTGTCTTCCAAGCAGTGAAAGTGTACGAAGTGCACATCTTCTCGCGCCCTCAAGTAGGGAATGATGCAAGCCAAGATACTGTCTATGACTCTGTGTCCCCGCACTATATTCGCTAACCAGTAACCTAATTCACAGACTTGGGTATGAGGGTCTATATGCTTGATAGCGAATACCCCAGCAAATTCACTATGAAAGTAAATAGCGAACCATTTGGCGCCTGGCAACGGGCTGTTAAGGCGCTGCGTAATGTAGTGTTTGGCACTGGCATTATCAACGATATTGCGCTCCCACGGCATTGAGCGCGATAGATGTTCGCGGCTCTGCTCTACCGCATGGTAGAGCGCTGCTGCATCACTGCCACGCAGTAAGTCTAGAGTGATAGCAGAACTCACTACTATTGCTGTCGAGCTGTTGCCAATCATGGAGAGCATGGCCCTTCGTGTAAATAGCTACTATGCCATTTACCGCTTAGAAACTGAACTAAAAGCTCCGTTATTACAAGCCGTTATAAATACTTATTGAAAACAACTTGGGGAGCTGTTTTTAAATCGTATATACTGTATAAATAAACAGTGTTTTGGGTGGTGGTTATGAATTCAACATTAGCCTCAATGCAGCATCAAGGGTTAATTTTCAATGCAAAAGCACAGAGCGAACAGGCAGGGTCGTGCCCGTTAACATACACACCAACAGGGTTTTCTGAGCTTGATGCTTTATTGCAAGGCGGTTGGCCTGATGCTGGGGTGATCAGTGTTTTTAGCCAGCCGGCAATCGGTGAATTTAGGTTACTGCAAGCGCTACTAAGCGCGCAGCAATCGGGTTTAATTATCCTTATTAACCCCCCGGCAGAACCTTGTGCCCATTGGCTTGCCCAGTTGCAGATAGCCAGCGAGCGCGTCGTTATTTTACGACCAAAAAGTGACAGTGAGGCGCTGTGGGCGGCAGAGCAATGTGCTCGTAGCAGCAGTTGTGCCTTAATATGGTTATGGCAGGAAGGCCTATCCTTTACCCAAGTTCGGCGTTTTAACTTAGCCTGTCAGCAATCGCAAGCGGTGCTGGTCTTGCTCAGTTATAGCACCCAGCCTTGCTCACTGCCAGTACAGCTGAGTGTGCATATCTTGCCCACTGACAGTGGTTTAACCGTGCGCCTATTGCGCCAACAAGGGCGTTTTGCCAGTGGCGAAGTACACCTAAGGCGCACTCAGCTATGGCCTTTTTTACATTACAGCGACCTTCATCAGGCTTTCAAGGGAGGCGATGATGAGCCGTTACAGCATGTTGAGGTAGGCTGATGTTCTTGGCTGTGCACTTTTGTGATTTGCAATTGCAATGTCGGGCACTGACTGAGCCGGCTATTTTAGTGTGCAAAGATAAGGTGGTGCAAAGTAACCCGCCAGCACAACAGACTGGCATTAAGCCGGGGATGGGGCTCGCTAGTGCGGCGGCCCTGTGCAATACATTGGCTGTGTTTGCCTATGATGAACAGCTTGAGCGCCAGCTATTACAACAAATAGCGCAGCATTGTTATCAGCGTACTGGCGATATTATTCTATGTGGGAGTGACTGCTTAATTTTTGCGACCCACAGTATGCGGATGCTCTATCCTGATATTGAGCAGCTATTTGAGGCGCTGCAAGGGGTATTTAGGCAGTGGTTGCAACACTATCGCTATGGTTGTGCACCGAGTATTGAAGCGGCGGAAGTGTTAGCGCGTGCGGGCACTGAGATGATCACTGACAGCCCCGCTACGGCACAGCACCGCTTGGAACAGTTGCCAGTGAGTGCGTTGCGTATAAGTAGCCAATACCACCATCAATTGGCGCGCTTAGGCTTGAATACGATTGGGCAGCTATTAGCGCTGCCTAAGGCCGAGCTACGCCAACGCTTTCCCTATGAATTATTGGACTACATAACCCGTTTGCAGGGGCAGCTAGGGCATGTGCGTTTACCAAAAAAAGGGCGCTACTATCGCTTTTACCAACCTAGTCAGTACTTTCAGCGCTTGCAAGAGCTGAATTTTGAAATAGACGAGAGCGAGCGTTTACTCCCGGTGATGACCACCCTATGTGAGCATTTATGTGCTTATTTACGGCAAATGCAATTGCACACCCAGAAGCTGCAGTTTAGCTTTTATTTTCGCGAATTACCCACACAGCTGTTTACGGTTCATAGTGTGGCACCACAAGGGCAGTTAGTGCCTTGGTTAACTTTAGTTCAAGTTAAGCTTGAGACCCTCAGCTTGGATGCCCCCGTTATTGCCGTGCAATTAACATGTGAGCAATTCAGTGATGCTTTAGGTGAAAGCCAAAACTTATTTGATAAGCGCCAGCAAGGGTTGGCAAAACAGCAGTTGCTAGGGGTATTACACGCGCGCTTAGGGGCGCAACATTGTTATCACTTGCATTGCACCAATGCGCATATCCCTGAGTATACGCAAGTGAAGGAGAGCCCTTTACACAGCTATAGCACCTCTAGCTCCAGTAAAAAAACAGCCCCACTGCGGCCTAATTTTTTACTGGAACCACAAGTGCTTAGCGAGCAGGTTTGTTTATTACGCGGCCCAGAGCGGATACAAAGCCATTGGTGGCAACAGCAATTAATTGAACGTGACTATTACATTGGTGAAAATGCCCAAGGGCAATTATGTTGGTTGTTCAAAGACAAGCATCAGGGTTGGTTTGTACAGGGGTACTTTGCCTAATGAGTGCCATGCAATACAGTGAGCTCTTTTGTCAGAGTAACTTTAGTTTTCTCAGTGGTGCTTCGCACCCCGAAGAGCTGGTGGCGCAAGCATGTGAGCTGGGGTATCAGGCTTTGGCTTTGTGTGATGAATGCTCGGTTGCCGCAGTGGTGCGGGCGCATAGTCATATTAAAGAGCAGCAACTGCCGCTGCGTTTAATCGTGGGTAGCTCTTTTCATTATCAACACTTACATTTTATTGCCCTGTGCCCAACCAAAAAAGCCTACAGCCAGCTATGTCGGGTGATCACTAACGCCCGTCGGCGCACTGCCAAAGGTCATTATCAGCTCAGTGAGTGGGATTTAAAAACTCTGCAAGGCTGTATACTTATTTGGCTGCCCCAAGGCCAGGGGCAGGTGTTGAGTGAACATGACCTACACTGGGGAAAGTGGCTTAAGCGCCACTATAACAACCACCTTTACATTGGCGTACAGCGTCATCTAAGCAGCTTTGAACCCGAGTATTTGACTTATATCGAGGCCTTAGCGCAACACCATCAGCTAACGACTGTGGCCGTTGGTGGGGCACTGATGCATAGCGCCGAACGTTTGCCGTTGCAGCATGTGCTCAGCGCCATTGCCGCCGGGAAATCGGTCCCCGAGCTAGGCGCGGCCTTACTCACCAACGCGGAGCGCGCACTGCGACCAAAAGCTAAGTTAGCCAAGCTGTTTTCGCCAGCGCAACTCGCAGCAACAGTGCATATTAGCCAAGCCTGTACTTTCAATCTCGATGAGCTCAGCTATCAATACCCACATGAGCTAGTACCTAAGGGATTAAGTGCTAGCGAGCACTTGCGTGCCTTGGTATCCGAAGGCGCGAACAAACGCTTTGGCGGGCCCCCACCGGCACACCTGCAAGCGCAAATAGATAAAGAACTCAAGCTGATTAGCGAGCAGCAATATGAGCCCTTTTTTTTAACTATCTACGATATTGTGTGCTTTGCCAAAAGTCGCGATATTCTTTATCAAGGGCGAGGCTCGGCGGCCAACTCCGTAGTGTGCTATTGTTTGGAGATCACGGCGGTAGATCCTCGACAAATCGATGTCTTGTTTGAACGCTTTATTTCCAAGGAGCGCAATGAGCCCCCGGATATTGACGTCGACTTCGAACACCAGCGCCGAGAAGAAGTGTTTCAATATATTTACCGCAAATATGGGCGGCAGCGAGCTGCTTTAGCTGCAACGGTGATCACCTATCGTTTGAAAAGTGCCATTCGTGATGTTGGTAAGGCGTTAGGGTTCAGTGAAACACAACTGGATTACTATATTAAGCAGCTGAATCATCGCCATGGCAGCGAGCAATGGCAGGCGCAACTGATAAAGCTTGGCCTTGACCCGGATGTGGCCATTAACCAACATTTTTTCCGCTTAGTGGATGAAATTCGCGGCTTTCCTCGGCATTTATCCCAGCATGTGGGTGGCTTTGTGATCTCGCAAGGTCCGCTGCATGAGCTAGTGCCAGTGGAAAATGCGGCAATGGCCGAGCGCACCGTGATTCAGTGGGATAAAGATGACCTTGAAAGCCTCGCCTTATTAAAAGTCGATGTACTTGCCTTGGGTATGCTCAGTGCTATTCACCGCTGCTTCAAGTTACTGGCGCAACATTACCAACACCGTATCAGCATTGCCGATATTACCCGCCTCGGCGATGATCCTCAGGTGTTTGCGATGTTACAACGCGCCGATACCGTCGGGGTATTCCAAATTGAATCGCGCGCACAAATGAGCATGTTGCCAAGGCTTAAACCACGGTGTTACTACGACTTAGTGATTCAAATTGCCATTGTACGCCCTGGGCCCATTCAGGGGGATATGGTACACCCGTTTCTAAAACGCCGTGATGGCACAGAGACCATTGCTTACCCCTCTAAAGAAGTTGAGCAAGTCCTTAAGCGCACTTTAGGGGTGCCGATATTTCAAGAACAAGTGATTAAAATTGCCATGGTCGCTGCAGGCTTCAGTGGCGGTGAAGCCGACCAGCTACGTCGGGCCATGGCTAAATGGAAACGTGATGGCGAGCTGACTCAGTTTAAACGTAAACTCATCACTGGCATGTTAGCGCGCGGGTACGAGCAGCAATTTGCTGAGCGTATCTATCAACAAATTTGTGGTTTTGGCGAATATGGCTTTCCCGAGTCGCATTCGGCGAGCTTTGCGGTGCTGGCCTATGTCTCTGCTTACTTAAAATATTATTACCCGAGTGCGTTTTTCTGTGCCTTAGCAAACAGCTTACCCATGGGTTTTTATTCGTTGGACCAGCTCATGCAGGACGCGCGACGTCATCGGGTTACGGTGTTGCCCGTTGATATTAATACCTCAGTGTGGGAGCACCAGCTGGTACGCCAAGGGCAAAACTTCGCGATACGCTTAGGGCTGCGATGCGTTAAAGGGTTTCGTCAGCAAAGTGCGCAACAGCTCGTTAAACAACGGCCAATAGCCGGATATCGCAGCGTCAGTGAGCTGTATCAAAGCGGCTTGCGCGAGGTAGAATTAGAAGCGTTAGCGAGCTGCAATGCACTCGCGAGCATAGCGCAAGACCGCTTTAATAGCCGCTGGCAGATTATCGACAAACAACAGCGGTTACCGCTCTTTGGTGAACAGAGCGATGCATTGCCATTAGCACCGCCAAGTAAGTTACAGGATACCCTAGAAGATTATGCCAGTATGGGGGTCAATATGGGCGCGCACCCACTGTGTTATTTACGCGCCGAAGGGGGATTACAGCACGCAAAAACCGCCCAGCAATTGCGTCTTTGTCGCAGTGGCGCCAGTGTCACTATTGCTGGCTTGGTCACTGGACGGCAATCACCAGGCAGTGCCGCCGGGGTGACATTTCTAACCTTGGAAGATGAAACCGGCAACACCAATGTCGTGGTGTGGCAGGCAACGGCGAAGGCCCAGCAACAAGCCTTTCTAACCGCACGTTTATTGGAAGTGAAAGGGGTAATAGAAAACCACCAAGGGGTGATCCATGTGATTGCTGGGCGGCTTATTGATCATAGTGACAAGTTACCGGCACTGATACTGAAAAGCCGATTTTTTCATTAGCAATAAAAATAAAATAGTGATTTTTTATTTATTTTTATTATGTTTTGGATTTAAAAATATCATTCTTTTAGGGCTGTGAAAAAAATTCAATCCTTGTTTAAATAAGCTCACACATCCTTGATAGGCAAATGCGCGGTTTGCGCGTACAATAACACCTTTCAAATCGACAATTACGTTGCACCTAGGAGACAGCATGTTAGAACGTAGCATGAACATTGCAGACTTTGATCCAGAACTTGCCAAAGCGATGGGCGATGAGATTTCTCGTCAAGAAGAGCATATTGAGCTTATTGCCTCGGAAAACTACTGTAGTCCACGCGTACTTGAAGCGCAGGGCTCACAGCTTACCAATAAATATGCCGAAGGCTATCCGGGCAAACGCTACTACGGTGGTTGTGAGCACGTCGACGTTGTTGAGCAACTGGCGATTGACCGTGCTAACGAGCTGTTTGGCACTGAGTATGCAAACGTGCAACCGCATGCCGGCTCGCAAGCTAACGCCGCAGTGTTTCAAGCGCTACTTCAGCCACACGACACTGTACTAGGCATGAGCTTAGCTCATGGCGGTCACTTAACTCATGGTGCACATGTAAACTTCTCAGGCAAAACCTACAATGCCATTCAATATGGTTTGAATGAGCAAACCGGAGAAATCGATTACGATCAAGTTGAAGCCCTTGCCCTTGAGCACAAGCCAAAGATGATCATTGGTGGTTTCTCAGCTTATTCTGGTATCGTTGATTGGCAGCGTTTCCGCGAGATTGCCGATAAAGTCGGTGCTTACTTATTTGTAGATATGGCACACGTAGCTGGCCTTATCGCTGCCGGTGTGTACCCAAGCCCAGTGCCTTACGCACATGTGATCACCACCACCACGCATAAAACGCTAGCGGGTCCACGCGGCGGTTTGATCATCTCTAATTGTGGTGATGAAGATATTTATAAGAAGCTTAACAGCGCGGTTTTCCCAGGCGGTCAAGGTGGCCCACTGTGTCACGTTATTGCAGCCAAAGCGGTGGCTTTCAAAGAAGCGCTACAGCCAGAATTTAAAGCATACCAGCAACAGGTTGTGGCTAACGCACAAGCAATGGTATCAGTGTTACAAGAGCGCGGTTATAAAGTGGTATCAGGAAAAACGGACAACCACCTATTCCTGCTTGATTTAATCGATAAAGACATTACCGGTAAAGATGCTGATGCAGCACTCGGTAACGCCAATATCACGGTGAATAAGAACTCAGTACCGAATGACCCACGTTCACCGTTTGTCACTTCTGGTTTACGCCTGGGTTCACCAGCAATTACTCGCCGTGGCTTCAAAGAAGCAGAAGCGAAAGAACTTGCTGGCTGGATCTGCGATGTACTTGATAACATCGAAAGCACTGATGTTCAGGCAAAAGTGAAAGAGCAAGTGAAAGCAATCTGTGCTAAGTTTCCAGTGTATGCCTAAGCTGCACTAAATAGCCATTAGGCAAACATTTGTGTATGATAAAGGCCGCAAAAATAGCGGCCTTTTTGTTTTCTACAGGAACCCCAGTCACTATGCATTGTCCTTTTTGCAGCGCCAAAGATACCAAGGTTATCGACTCCCGATTAGTGGGCGGCGGCCATCAGGTTCGACGCCGTCGCGAATGCATTGATTGCCATGAACGTTTCACTACTTTTGAAGGCGCCGAGTTGGTGATGCCGCGCGTGATTAAACGGGATGGCTCACGCGAACCATTCAACGAAGATAAGCTCCTTAACGGCTTACATCGTGCCTTAGAAAGGCGGCCGGTGAAAACCGAGCAGGTTGATGAGGTGGTGCATCAAATCAAATCGCAAATTCGAGCTACCGGTGAGCGAGAGGTCAGCTCTTTGCTTATTGGCGAGTGTATTATGGAAGCGCTGAAAGGACTGGATAAAGTGGCCTATGTGCGCTTTGCATCGGTGTACCGCTCGTTTGAAGATATCCGCGAATTTGGCGAAGAAATCGCCCGTCTAGGGGATTAATATGAGCTTCAGCGCACAAGATGAGCACTTTATGCGCCGCGCTATTGCCTTAGCCTGGCAGGGGCGTTTTACCACCACCCCCAATCCGAATGTGGGCTGCGTGTTGGTTAAAGATGATAAGGTGATTGGCGAAGGCTTTCACATTCAGGCGGGGACGCCGCACGCAGAAATTCATGCCTTAAATGCCGCTGCAGAAAATGCCGAGGGAGCCACCGCATATGTAACCTTAGAGCCGTGCAGCCATACCGGCCGTACCGGCCCTTGTGCTGGCGCCTTGATAGCCGCCAAAGTTGCTAAAGTAGTGTGTGCTATGCAAGACCCTAATCCGCAAGTCAGTGGCCGGGGCATGGCGATGCTTGAGGCCGCTGGCATCGACGTCGAGTATGGTTTGCTCGGTGCCCAAGCCGAAGCGCTTAATACGGGCTTTTTAAAACGTATGCGTACTCAGCGCCCGTTTGTCACCTGCAAACTAGCAGCCAGCATTGATGGCAAAACGGCGCTCGGCAATGGCCAAAGTAAATGGATTACCTGCAGTGACGCCCGTGCGGATGTGCATAGCCTGCGAGCGCAACATTGCGCCATTGTCTCGGGTGCCGATACGGTAATAAGCGACAATGCGCAATTAAATGTGCGCCTAAGCGAACAGCAACTTGCCGATTACCCGCTGGCGCAAGTGCGCCAACCGGTGCGGGTGATTATCGACAGTCGCTACCGGCTCACACCCGATTTAGCGTTAATGCAAACACCCGGTAAGATTATTATCGTGCGCTCACGCACAGCACCTGCGCTTGATAAAGTGCAGCAATGGCCCAACAATGTAACCGAGTTGTATGTGGCCGGGGATAACGATGGCCATGTAGATTTAGCCGCGTTACTCACGCAACTGGCTGCAGATGATATTAATTCGCTGTGGCTTGAAGGAGGCGCGACCCTAGCGGGAGCCTTTGCGAAGCAGCGGCTTATTGACCGCTATGTGGTTTATTTAGCCCCTAAACTTATGGGCCAAGGTGCCAAAGGGCTGGTGAACATAGGTCCATTTGCCGATATGAACGACATTGAACAGATGCAATTTAGCGATATGCGCCCCATAGGCGAAGATGTGCGCCTTACCCTAGATAAAAGAGCAGTGGAATAGCCATGTTTACAGGCATTATAGAAGCAACCGGAACCTTGAGTTCACTCACTTTTGTTGATGGCGATTTAAAAGTGCGCGTCAGCAGCGATAGTCTCAACATGGACGATGTCGCCTTGGGTGACAGCATTGCCACGAATGGCGTTTGCCTTACGGTGACACAAAAATTCAGTGATGGGTTCAGTGCCGACGTATCGCGCGAAACCTTATCACTCACACGCTTTGCGCATTACCAGCAAGGCCAACGTGTTAATCTTGAAAAGGCGCTGCAGCCATTATCAAGGTTAGGGGGTCATTTGGTTTCTGGGCACGTAGACGGCATTGCCGAAGTGGTTGATGTGCGTAGCAGCGCCCGCGCTATTGAGTATTGGCTGCAAACCGACGCCGAACTGATGAAGTATATTCCCTATAAAGGTTCAGTGTGTATTGATGGTGCCAGTTTGACCGTCAACGAGGTTCACGGTAGCCGCTTTAAGCTGACCATTGTGCCCCACACTTTAGAGCAAACCACGATTGCAGATTTTCAAGTGGGCACCCAGGTTAACCTTGAGGTTGACCAAATAGCTCGCTATTTAGAGCGCCTAATTAATGGCGCCAAGGCTGAGCAGCCTCAATCCTCAGTTTCCGAGAGCTTGCTGGCGCAAGCTGGATTTATAAAATAAACGATAATGGGCAAGATATGAGTTTAAACACCGCAGCGGAGATCATCGACGACATTAAAAATGGCAAGATGGTTATCCTCATGGATGATGAAGATCGTGAAAACGAAGGCGATCTCATTATCGCCGCCGAACACATCAGCGCCGATGCCATTAATTTCATGGCCACCTATGGCCGAGGCCTTATTTGCTTGACGCTTACCCAGGCGCGTTGTGAACAATTAGCACTGCCTTTAATGGTCAGTAATAATGGCGCGCAATTCTCAACCAACTTTACCTTATCCATTGAAGCGGCAAAAGGGGTGACCACCGGTATTTCGGCCGCAGATCGTGCCCGCACGGTACAAGCCGCTGTTGCCAAAGGAGCAGTGCCAGAAGACATCGTCCAGCCGGGGCATATTTTCCCCATTATGGCACAGCCTGGCGGCGTACTGACACGTGCAGGGCATACTGAGGCTGGCTGCGATTTAGCACGCCTTGCGGGCCTTGAGCCGTCCTCGGTTATCGTCGAAATCCTGAACCCCGATGGCACCATGGCGCGTCGTCCGCAACTCGAAGTCTTTGCTAAAGAGCATGGCATAAAAATGGGCACTATTGCCGATTTAATCGAGTACCGTAATCTTAACGAAACCACCATCGAGCAAGTGGCGAAGTGTAAACTACCAACACAGTACGGTGAGTTTGATCTAGTTACCTACAAAGACACCATCGATGGTCAGCTGCACTATGCGATGATCAAAGGTGATATCAGCGACCCAACCTTAGTGCGGGTGCATTTACAAAGCACCTTTAACGATATTTTACTTTCCGATCGAGGCGCGGACCGCAGTTGGACATTGTCTAACGCCATGGCCTATATCGCCGAACATGATGGTGTGTTGGTTATCCTTGGTAAGCAAGAGCGCAGTGAAGATATCGAAGCTATGGTTAAGGCCTTTGCTTTGGAAGATGCTGGCGAAAGTGCCAACCACCGTAAAATCCAGGGAACATCGCGCACCGTGGGCATCGGCTCGCAAATCTTAGCGGATTTAGGCATCACCAAAATGCGCTTAATGAGCATGCCGAAGAAGTATCATGCGCTGTCAGGTTTCCACCTTGAGGTGGTTGACTACGTACAGCCAGAATAAGCAGCTATTTTTTTTCAATTATGCTATGATGCGCGGCAATTTTGCGATATCCGCATTTCGCCGGCATCACGCCTTGGCAGAATCAATTAAGGTTTACAGATGAAAATTATTGAAGGTAACAAGTTTGCACCGGGCAAAAAATTTGCCATCGTGATTTCGCGTTTTAACGACTACATTGGTCGCAGTTTATTGGACGGCGCAGTCGATGAGCTAAAGCGTACAGGTAACGTCAGCGATGATGATATTACCGTGGTGTATGTGCCGGGTGCGGTTGAGTTACCTCTTGCTGCCAAGCGCATTGCCGCCAAAGGTGAGTTCGATGCTATCATCGCCTTGGGCGTGATTATTCGTGGCGGCACTCCGCACTTTGATTTAGTTGCCGGTGAGTCGAATAAAGGCTTGGCGCAGGTATCGCTTGAGTATGATGTACCGGTTGCTTTTGGCGTATTAACGACTGAAAGCATAGAGCAGGCCATTGAGCGTGCCGGTACAAAAATGGGTAACAAAGGCGGCGAAGCTGCATTAGGTGCCCTAGAAATGGTTAATGTTTTAGACAAAATTTAAGGGTTCACAGTGAAACCAGCAGCGAGACGCAAAGCGCGCATATTGGCCTTACAGGCCGTTTACTCTTGGCAAATGAGCGGTAACGCTATTGCTGATATCGAACAAAACATGTTAATCGAGAATGACGTGACTAAGGTCGATGTAGAGTATTTTAAAGACCTAGCGCGCGGTGTTGTCGTTAACTCAAAACAACTAGACGAAGTCTTAGCTCCGCATTTGACGCGTCCGTACGAAGAAATTGATATGGTAGAAAAAGCCATTTTACGACTTTGTGCGTATGAGCTTAAATTCCGAGATGACGTGCCATACAAAGTGGCCATCAATGAAGGCATTGAGCTGGCGAAAATGTTTGGTGCCGATGACAGTCATAAATTCGTTAATGGTGTGCTTGATAAAGCCATTAAGCAGCTACGTAATAGCTAAGCACCTTTAACAAGGAGAGCCGGCTGAGGCCGGCTTTTTTGTGTATGCAAGAATTTGAATTAATAAACCGATACTTTAAAGGCCGAGGGATCACACGCCGGGATGTGAATCTTGGCATAGGTGATGACTGCGCGTTGGTGAGTATTCCGGAAAACAGCCAATTAGCCATTACCACTGACACCATGGTGGCTGGTGTGCACTTTTTTGAAGATATGTCACCGCGCGCTTTGGGTCACCGAGCTATCGCTGTTAACCTCAGTGACCTTGCTGCAATGGGCGCCGAGCCTGCGTGGGTATCTGTGGCGCTTACCTTACCGAAAGCCGAAGTAGAATGGTTAGAAGAGTTCACCGCAGGCATGCATGAAATAGCAGAATATTTCAACGTGCAAATCATTGGTGGTGATACTACGCAAGGCCCACTTACTGTTACCGTATGCGCCAAAGGCACGGTACCTACCGGCAAAGCGTTAACACGCGGCGGTGCTAAACCCGGCGATTGGATTTATGTTACCGGACCGTTGGGTGATGCGGGCCTGGCTATCGAAGCGCGCAAACAACACCTAGATATTGCCCCTGAATGGCTGAAGAAGCTGACCACTAAATTGGAGTATCCGACGCCCCGGGTGGCAGCGGGACAGGTCTTACGTGGCTACGCCAGCTCTGCCATTGATATCTCCGATGGGCTTTTGGCCGATTTACAACATATTTTAGATATGTCTTTGGTCAGTGCCACCATTCATGCCGATAAAATTCCAACGTCAGAAGCCTTTCGTCAGAGCATTGAAGGCGAGGCGAAATGGCCTTATGTGCTTGGCTATGGCGATGACTACGAGTTGCTTTACACGGTACCCGAGAACCACAAAGCGATGCTGGACAATCGTTTGAGTCAGTATGGTATCGAGGCTGTGTGCATTGGCCAAATTCGGGGTGGCGAGGGGAAGGTCGAGGTACTCAACGGTGAAGATAAACTCGATGTCGCCCAAGTGGGCTTTGAACATTTTATACAGGGTGACGCGTGATCACTACAAGCTTATTTAATCTACGTCGCGGTCATCAGTTTCTAGGCCTAGGCTTTGGCTTAGGTTTAAGTCCCAAAGCCCCAGGTACAGTGGGCACCTTTGCGGCAATTCCTTTTATTTTTATGACCTGGGGTATGCCACTGTGGGTGCAGGCAGCAATGGCACTCATGCTATGCACTGTGGGTGTGTGGGCCTGTGGTAAAACCGCAGATGACTTGGGTGTGCATGACCATCCGGCTATTGTTTGGGACGAAGTGGCAGGGTTTTATATTACCATGATAGGAGCGGCGATTAACTGGCAGACCTTAGTGGTGGGCTTTGCCCTGTTTCGGTTTTTCGATATTGCCAAGCCCGGACCAATCCGTATGCTTGATAAGCGTCTGCATGGTGGGCTTGGGATTATGGCAGATGATATTCTCGCCGGTATATGCTCGCTAATTTGCCTCCAAGCGTTAATTAAAGTAGGTTATTTGCCAGGAATATAAGATTTGAGTCTGGGTGTGACATTGCAGCGGTTTTTTCAGTCACTAGTATTGGTGTGGGCAGTTTTTGCTTCGCACTTGGCGTCGGCATCAATCACGGATTATGTGGTTAAGCAATGGAATACCCGAAATGGTCTGCCTTCACAATCCCTCAAAAGTGTCACCCAAGATAACAAAGGCTATATTTGGGTAGGCACTCAATTTGGTTTAAGTCGTTTTGATGGCGACCACTTCACTAACTTTACCCAGCAAAATAGCAACTTCCTCAATAGTAATGCAATCAATAAGTTATTGATTGATAAAGAAGGTTTGTTGTGGATAGGCACCAAGCGCGGCATTTCCGTACTTGACCCTGACTCAATGAACTACTTTGAGTTTGGTATTGGCGGCCCGGTGCGCGATATATTGCAAGATGATAAAGGCAATATTTGGGTGGCAGCCAACGAACTGTTTTATATCGAGCGCAATCAGGTCGCTTTTCATTTGCCCGAGAGCGAGCGTCGACGCAGCGGCCGTATTCAGGGACGCCTGACTGCCATCAACCAAATTTCGGTCAGTAAAATGGCACTGGCACCGCAAGGCGTGTGGTTAGTCAGTGAAAACTACTTACTGCGCTTAACCAATATGTCGTCGTCGTCATCGCGTTTGCGTTTAAAAATAACTGCGCGGGTGACCCTGCCTGATCGTTTAGCACAAACCATTATCCACGACTTAGCCTGGCTAGAAGGCACTCTGTACCTGGCCTCTGAGTTAGGCGCTTACTTCTTAGACATCGATGATGAGCTACGGCCATTTACTTTACCCAACGCCAGTAATGCGGCGGTGTATAAGTTTATGAGTGACTCCGATGGCGCATTGTGGATCTCAACCTATGGGCGATTACTGTATCGCGACAATTCTAAAGAGTGGCAATGGGTTGAGCCGGCAGCACTGGATCAAAGCATCTGGTTTTCCGATATTTACCGCGATGAACAAAACAATATTTGGCTGGCGAGCTTCAGCGAGGGTCTTTGGCTTGCCCACGCGGGTCGGGTTGAGCGCCATAATGCACTCTCGAGTATGACCGAAGCGGTGATGGCCATTACCTTATCACCGAGTGGTCAGCTATGGGTGGCTAATCGCAGTGGCGTTGGTTATTTCGATCAAGATAATAATTTTATTAATCGCGTGCCTCGGGCTAAATTACGCCGCAGTGCGGTGCACGATTTGCATTTTGTTGGTGAGCGGTTGTATATCGCCACGGATCGCGGTGTGTTGTACTTCGAAGACGAGCAGCTATATAACATCGATGCGCGAGAATTACGGCAAAACCCGGTGTTTGCTATCAGTGAGTCAAGTGCTGGCGGACTGTGGTTTGGTACTGGCCGGGGTATGTATCGCATGGGATATCGAGGGTTAACGCCCTTTACCTACAATGCTGTACTCGATAGTAAGTTTATTACTTACGTGCTGGATAAAGGCAAATACGGCTTAATTGGTACCAGCCAAGGCGGTTACTTATTCTCAGATAAAGGCATTGAGCGCATCGGCGACTCTACAGCGCTGGAAAGCGCTTATGTCACCAGTATTTTAGAAATTGATGATGTTGGGACGTTAGTTGGTTCGTTAAATGACGGCTTGTTCTATCGCAGTACCCAAGGGCGCTGGCACCAGCTTGATGTATCCAATGGCTTACCCTATGGCTCCATTTTTAGCCTGCATCATGATAAAGCCCTGCAGCGGGTGTGGGTCAGCACCATGAAAGGCGTCTACCGCATGCCGGTGGAGCAATTCTCGGATGAAATTGGAAACTTACAAGTAGAGCAGGTGATTTCCTCGTATGATCGCCAGCTCGATGGTAAAGCCAGTCAATGTTGTGCTGGTTTAGGCCATGACGCGGTGGCTGACAGTGGTGACTCTATTTGGTATCCGAGTTTGCAAGGGGTGGTGGAAATCCCTAAAAATGTGCAGCTCTTTGGCCAAGACCAATTAGCGCCCCAAGTGGAGAGTATTGCCACCCCCAGACGTACTTTATATACCGGTGGCTTGGGTGTTAACCCTGAGCTCGATACCGATGAGCGCGACTTAACGATTAATTATACAGCGATTGATTTTTACGCCCCAGCTGAAGTGGAGTTTCGTTACCAGCTAAGTGGCTTGGATACCGACTGGCGCTATGCTAAAAATCGTCGTGAAGCCATTTATACTAACTTACCTCCTGGCCCATTTACTTTTAAGCTTGAAGCCAAGCGCACCAGTGACAGTTGGGAAGAGGCCACAAGCACGCATTATGCGTTTCAGGTACCGAAACGCTTCGATGAAACGGTGTATTTCCGGTTGCTGATTGTTTCCGGGTTATTTTTTATTATCTATTTATTGCTGTGGGTGTTTAGAGCCCAGGAACGCCGCAAACAAGCAGCCTTGGAGAGTTTGGTGGAAGAGCGCACTATGGAGCTGCGTGATGCCAATGATAAGCTTAACCAGGTGAACTCACAGCTGAAGTTAGTGAGTCACTCTGACGAGCTGACAGGACTGCGTAGCCGGCGTTTCTTATTCGATCAGCTGCCTAAAGATATTGAGCATTACCAGCGTAATTCGTCTTCATTACAAGAGCAGGGCAGGGCTCTGGTGCTGTTGATAGTAAATATCGACAAATTTTCACGTATTAATGATGCCTACGGACCGCTGAGCGGCGATAGTTGCTTACAACAAATGGCGACTCTATTGAATTCCTGCACGCAGGGCTCCGACTATGTGGCCCGCTGGAGCGGTGATGAGTTCTTGTTATTGCTGCGTGATTTCGAGCTTGATCAGGTCAATCAGTTTGCGCGCCAGTTATGCAAATCCATCGCAGAGAAAAGTTTTCAACTCCCCAATGGTAAAAAGATTAATCTTAGCGCGTCGCTGGGCTGGTCTTGTTATCCGATGCCCTTACTCGGCGGCCAAGTGATCGGCTGGGAAACATCGGTGAACTTAGCGGATATCGCCCTTCATCAGGTGAAAAAGCGCGGCGGCGATGGTTGTGCGCATATTGAGTTTGATGATCAGTTGGATGCCTTTGAGTTTGAGCAAAGTGAGAACTTAGATGCGCAAATAGCCACCTTACAAAGCACCGGCTTAGCTGACATTAAAATTTGGATGCGTTAAGAAAGTGAATAAATAAAAAAGGAGCCTTTGGCTCCTTTTTTATTACCGAATATCCAACTCGCGAGCGTGTTAATCTAACCACGTACTTATCTGGCGAGTGATACCGTCGCCGTCAAGGCCAAGCTCAGCATGCATTTCTTGCTGCGTACCATGCTTAATAAATACATCCGGTAGGCCAAGGTGCAAAACTGGCTTAAGCTGCTTGCTTTGCGCTAAGTACTCGCTTACTGCTGAGCCTGCACCACCGGCGATAACATTATCCTCCAAGGTGACAAGCGCATTATGCTCACTTGCCAACTTATCAATCAGCTGGTGATCGAGAGGTTTAACAAAACGCATATCAACTAGGGTGGCATTGAGCTGCTCTGCTGCTTGTTGGGCATTCTCCAGCAAGGTACCAAACGACAGTATTGCGACTTTTTCGCCGTTGCGAATAACACGTCCCTTGCCAATGGGTAATTGTTGCATTTCGCTATCAAGCTCACCGTCGCCGGCACTGCCACGCGGGTAACGCACGGCGGCGGGTTTATTAAGCTGATGCCCGGTATAGAGCATATTACGGCATTCATTGGCGTTAGCCGGCGCCATAATGACCATATTAGGAATACAGCGTAAATAACTTAAGTCATACGTGCCCTGATGAGTTTCCCCGTCGGCGCCAACCACGCCAGCGCGATCAATGGCAAAGAGCACAGGCAATTCCTGTAGCGCTACATCATGAATAAGTTGATCGTAGGCTCGTTGTAAGAAGGTTGAATAAATTGCTACTACGGGATTTAGGCCTTCACACGCAAACCCTGCACCGAGTGTGACCGCATGCTGCTCTGCAATGGCAACATCAAAATACTGTTGTGGATACTCTTTAGAGAAGCGCACCATGCCCGAGCCTTCGCGCATTGCCGGAGTGATGGCCATCAATTTGTCATCAACGCTGGCCATATCACACAACCAATCGCCGAACACTTTTGAAAAGGTCGGTGCGCCCGGCTTAGATTTGGGTAATTTAGTCACGGTCGGGTCAAACTTGGGCACAGCATGGTAACCAATAGGATCGGCTTCAGCAGGCTTGTACCCCTTGCCCTTTTGGGTTTTTATATGCAGTAGCTGAGGACCCTTGAGGTTGCGCATATTGCGCAGGGTGTCGACCAGCATGTTGACATCATGGCCATCGATTGGGCCGATATAATTAAAGCCAAGCTCTTCGAAGAAGGTGCCCGGTATAACCATGCCTTTAAGGTGCTCTTCCATACGGCTAGCCAGTTCTTTCACTGGCGGTAACCCTGATAAGAGCTTTTTGCTGCCCTCACGAATATTGGCGTAAAAGCTACCGGAGAGAATACGCGCAAAATGATTATTTAACGCGCCGACATTTTCTGAAATAGACATCTCGTTGTCATTTAAAATGACTAACATGTCGGAATTAATATCGCCAGCGTGGTTCATCGCCTCAAAGGCCATGCCCGCAGTGATAGCGCCATCGCCGATGACGGCAACGGTTTTACGGCCTTGGCCTTCTTTTTGCGCAGCAATAGCCATACCTAGGGCGGCGGAGATGGAGGTACTCGAATGACCGACACTAAAGGTGTCGTACTCACTCTCTCCGCGATAAGGGAACGGATGTAATCCATCTTTTTGGCGAATAGTGTGCATTTGTTCACGGCGGCCGGTGATCAGTTTGTGCGGATAGGCTTGGTGGCCTACATCCCAAATCAGGCGATCAAACGGGGTGTTATACACATAGTGCAGCGCAACAGTCAGTTCAACCGTGCCGAGCCCAGAGGCAAAGTGACCGCTACTTTGCGATACGGAGTTTAGTAAGTAGTCCCGCAGTTCGTGGCTAAACGCGCCTAACCGCTCTTGCGGTAGCTCGCGAAGTTGTTCAGGCTTGCTGACCTGTTGTAATAAGGAATACTTGCTACTATCCAAATTCATGCGTCGTTTTATCCTTTACTGCGATGGCTGAAGTATATCAAACCAGCCCTTCGCATCAGTAGTCATTTTTAATGATCTCTGGCGATGATATAGCCTGCGAGTTGCTCGAGAACACGGGTGTCATATGGGAGCGGGCACACCGCATCAATAGCTTGTTGATACAAATGCTGCATCTTATCTTTGGCACCATCAAGGCCCATAAGCGCAGGATAAGTAGATTTATTTGCAGCCACATCAGAGCCTTGCGGCTTTCCTAGTGTGGCGGTATCTCCTTCAACATCCAAAATATCATCTTGCACTTGAAAAGCCAGGCCGATGGCACGGCCGTAATCGTCTAATGCAGCACGTGTGCTGTTTTCTACGTTCGGGGAGCACAAATAGCCCAGCTTAATGGCGCAGCTTAGCAATGCCCCGGTTTTTAGACGATGAATATGCTCAAGTTCACTTAAGGAAATCGCTTTATCGGTGGCCGCGATATCGAGCGCTTGGCCGCCTACCATACCCAATAGCCCTGAAGCTTGGCTTAAACTTCGTATCAGTGCTAACTGTTGGCTAGCGCCGATATCAAAGTCAGTGCTACTGAGCAGCTCAAAGGCAATGGTTTGCAAGGTATCGCCAGCTAAAATAGCGTGGGCCTCGTCAAATGCGATATGGCAGGTGGGTCGACCGCGCCGTAATTCATCATCGTCCATGGCCGGTAAATCATCATGCACCAGAGAGTAACTATGAATACACTCAATGGCTGCAGCGGCTTTGTGAAGATCGTCTTGATGTGCTGCAAGCATATTACCTACAGCATAGACTAAAAATGGTCGCAAGCGCTTGCCACCATTTTCAATACAGTACTGCGTTGCCGCCAATAATTGAGGCTGTGTTTGTTGCTGTGTTTGAAAATAACGCTGTAGGGTGTGTAGCACATCCTGTTGTGCCTGTGCTAAGGCATGTTTTAAATTCACAGGGGCGACTACTCTTGATCATCCATTGGGGTGAGCTCAGCATTTAGGTCGTTGCTCATTAACATGCTTACTTTCTGCTGGGCGTTATCAAGCTTTTGAGCCGATGCATTTGCCAGACCAATACCGCGTTCAAATTGCTTTAAAGATTGCTCTAAAGACAATTCTCCTTGCTCCATATCAGTTACAATTTGCCCTAATTCATTAATGGCTTCTTCAAAGCTTAGGTTTTCTGGTTTTTTTTGGGCCATGGCCTTGTCACTCACTACACCTAATAAGAGCGCCAATTTTAGGGGGAATCGTGGACTAGGTCAAAGATGGATGCGATTTTCACGGCAAAGCTGTGTAGGCATGCTAGTTTTAATATTGTCGCTTCGCGATTTTAAAAAAATGATTCAAGTAATTCAGCAAGTTGCCGATATCTCAAGAGTAATTATAATAACGTCTGATATTCCCTGGCCATATATAGGGCTTTAGTGGGAAGGCGCTGAATAGAAAAGTGGGTGGAGGACATGTGGATTTAGCAACCATAATAGGTATTCTCGGCGCGATTGGTTTCGTTGTCATGTCTATGGTGCTTGGTGGTGATGTGGGCATGTTCTATAACACTCCTTCGGTGCTAATTGTATTTGGTGGTTCTCTTTTTATCGTGCTTGCTAACTACACCATGGGGCAATTTTTCACCATAGGGAAAGTAGCCGGCAAGGCCTTCATGTTTAAGATTGAATCACCTGATGAGCTTATTGAGAAGGCTGTAGAGCTGGCAGACTCTGCTCGTAAAGGGGGCTTTTTAGCGCTAGAAGAGGCAGAGATTAACAACAAGTTTATGCGCAAAGGCATTGATATGTTGGTTGATGGCCATGACGCCGATGTAGTTCGTGCTACTTTGCAAAAAGATATTTTGTTAACCACCGCTCGCCATGAGCAAGGCGCTGGCCTATTTAAGGCCTTGGGTGATATAGCCCCGGCAATGGGTATGATCGGGACCTTGATTGGGTTGGTGGCGATGCTCTCTAACATGGATGACCCCAAAGCGATTGGCCCCGCGATGGCGGTGGCGCTACTAACCACATTGTACGGTGCGTTTCTCGCCAATGTGATAGCTATTCCTATCCAATCCAAGTTAGAACTGCGCAAAGACGAAGAAGAGCTCAATCAACGGCTGATCTTAGACGCTATCTTAGGTATTCAAGACGGACAAAACCCCAAAGTTATCGAAGGCATTCTGAAAAATTATCTGGCAGAGTCCAAGCGCCAAGTTGATACCGAGGAGTAAGTATGTCGGATGAAAAACCCTGCAAATGCCCCCCTCCCGGATTACCGGCTTGGATGGGCACGTTCGCAGACTTGATGTCGCTACTGATGTGTTTCTTCGTATTGCTGTTGGCGTTCTCCGAGATGGATGTGCTCAAGTTTAAGCAAATTGCTGGTTCCATGAAGTTTGCTTTTGGTGTGCAAAATAAACTGGAAGTAAAAGACATACCTAAAGGAACCAGTGTCATAGCTATGGAATTTAAACCGGGGCGCCCAGACCCCACGCCCATCGAAACAATTCAACAGCAGACTGTTGAAATGACACAGCAAATGCTGGAGTTCCAAGCTGGGGAAGAAGACTCCGCAGGCGGTCGTAAAGAGCAGCGTGGGGATCAACGCGGCGGGGAGTCTGCCAGTACCGCCGATGAGCAGTCGCAACAGCAAGCCATCGCCGCAGCAGACCAAGAGCGCACTAATGAGTTGGTGAAGAAAATTGCACAACAGCTAGAACAGCAAATTATTGACGGCGCCATAGAACTGGAATCTCTAGGGCAGCAAATAATTATTCGCATCCGTGAAAACGGCTCTTTTCCCTCCGGCAGTGCTTTCTTACAGCCAAAATTTAAGCCTATTATTCAAGATATTGCTGAATTACTAAAAGATGTACCCGGGGAAATCACTGTCTCGGGGCACACCGATGACTTCCAAGTCTCTAATGAGCTCTATACCAACAACTGGGACCTGAGCGCGATGCGCGCAGTCGCGGTTGCCAGTGAAATGCAAAAGGTTGATGACTTTGATAAAAGTAGAATGGTCGTGGTGGGGCGCGCAGACACGCGGCCATTAGTGCCCAATGAAACTGATGAAGATCGTAAGCGTAATCGCCGCGTCGAGATTTCAATCATGCAGGGTAAAGCCAAAGAATCTGACCCCATTGAAGTTGTGCAGTAACTATTGGCTTTGTGCCAAAAATACGGTAATTTAGCAACTGAATTAAAGCTGAATAGACAGGGAGCACAGGATGTTGGATTTGCATAAGTTTGCCAGTATACCCGGAAATGGTAGCGGCACTGATGATAAAAGCGGAGACGATAACAAAGACACCGAACAGTCGTTAGGCTAAGTACTTATGCCTAGTTGGCTAGAGGAAACGTTAATCTTTCTAAACAATAGTTGGGCAGCATTTTTGCTGCCCGCTATTGTTTTCTATGTCCTTACTCGTGAGTACAAGGCCTTGCGGTTTGTCCTTCTAACCGCCGCTTTCTTTCTCTACGGAACACTGATACACGATTTTTTGCTCGATTGGGATAAAGACATGATCTGGCGTTATGTCATATGGGCAAGCAACGATATTACCTGGATGGCGATTATTGCCTACTGGGGCATTCGTGGCAAAGTGCATATGTGGCAAAGTATTGCTGGTCAGCTTATTGTCGTTGCCGCGCCTTTTTTACAGCTTTGGCGTGTCGCTGATCGCCATTTATGGGATCTAACATTTAATAGCTCGTACCTTTACAAAACCTTAATACCAATCATAAACAGCGTCACTTTAATATTGTGCTATTTACCGATACTGTTTTGGTTGCAGGCAAGAAGAAACAAAACAGCCGCGCGCACTCTTTCCTAGCTCGTAATTATACTCTACACTGTGATAACTGTATAAATAGCCAGTTGTTGTCATGAAGCTTTATATTGCCGAAAAACCCTCTCTTGGCCGTGCCATAGCCGCAGCCTTGCCCAAACCTCAGCAAAAAAAAGAAGGCTATATAGAGGTCGGCAATGGCGATTGTGTCACCTGGTGTATCGGTCACTTGCTTGAGCAGGCTGAGCCCGATGACTACGACCCCGCTTTTAAAAAGTGGCAATTAGCGCACTTGCCTATTGTTCCGAAGCAGTGGCAGCTAAAAGCGAAAAGCAAAACTCGTAAACAACTCACTTTAGTTAAGAAGCTGATAAAACAAGCTCACACCTTAGTGCATGCCGGCGACCCCGATAGAGAAGGGCAGTTGCTGGTTGATGAAGTGATTAATCAGGTGTCTTTGTCGCAACATAAAAAGCAAGCGGTTGAGCGTTTACTGATCAGTGATTTGAACTTGCCTGCAGTGAAAAAAGCCCTGAACCAGCTGCAGCCCAATACCCGGTTTGTGCCTTTGAGTGTTTCAGCACTCGCCCGCTCGCGCGCCGACTGGCTGTTTGGCATGAACCTAACACGAGCTTATACCTTGGCGGGACAAAAAAGCGGTTATCGAGGGGTACTCTCAGTGGGAAGGGTACAAACTCCGGTGCTGGGTCTGGTGGTCGCCAGAGATAAAGAAATAGCCGAGTTCGTTAGTAAGCCGTTTTATGAAGTGCACGCGCAAGTGACTACAGCACAAGGCGAATCATTTTGGCTGAAGTGGCAACCAAGCGAAGCGTGTCGGGCCTATCAAGATGAACAGGGCCGAGTATTGCTGCGTAAGCTTGCAGAAAATGTAGTCGGCCGGATTGTCGGCCAACCGGCAAGTGTGACCGACTTAAGCAAAGAGCAAAAGCAAGAGCAAGCTCCTCTGCCTTATAACCTATCGGCACTGCAAATAGATGCAGCGAAGCGCTTTTCTCTCTCCGCGAAGGCGGTATTAGATTGTTGTCAAAGCTTGTATGAGAAGCATAAATTAATTACTTACCCGCGCTCAGATAACCGCTATTTGCCTAAGGAGCATTTTGCTGACGCCAGCAATATTATTAACGCAGTGCTTAATAATGGCGTTTTCAGCGCACAGCAGCTCACAGCTGTAGATAGCAATAAAAAGAGCCGTTGCTTTAACGATAGCAAAGTGGCAGCGCACCATGCCATCGTACCTACAGCCAAGCACACCGCAGCGCAGTTGAATGATAATGAGCGCAAAGTGTATGAACTGATCTGTCGCCAATACCTCATTCAATTTATGCCTGCATATCGCTATTACCAAAGTGATGTCGAGGTGACCATAGCCGGAGGCAAGTTTACAACAAAAGCCCGAGAAGACATTGATCTGGGTTTTAAAGAGCTCATGGGCAAAAAGGCGAAGCAAGATGAGCAATGTTTACCACCATTGACCTTAGGGCAATTGCTACAGTGTGATGATGCACGTATTGACGATAAGCAGACCACACCCCCGGCACACTTTAGTGATGCCACTCTATTAAGCGCAATGACATCCATTGGCCGTTACGTCAAGGACACACAACTACGTAAAGTGCTGCGCGATACCGATGGCTTAGGCACTGAGGCAACCAGAGCAAGCATCATCGAATTGCTTTTCTCACGTGGTTTTCTTACTCGTAAAGGAAAATCCATTTGTGCTAGCGAAGCGGGAAGCGCTCTGATCAGTGCGTTGCCCGAGCAATTAGCAACGCCGGATATGACGGCGCACTGGGAAATGGCATTAGCAAAAATTGCCGAGCAAGAGCTCAAATATCAAGACTTCATGCAGCCATTAACCACACAGTTGAGCGACTTGGTCAATCAAGCAAAGAACTATGATGCTGGTGTATTTAGCAATATTAAAGGGCCCGCCAAGCGAGCCTTGAGAGGTGGTAAACGAAAGCGCGCCCGCAGTTACAAAGCTAAGGGCGCGTCTAAAGCGCAAGCTTAAGGTGTATTGAATAGCTTGAGCGCCGCATGAGTCATCGCTTTGACACCCGTTGGAATGGCCTTTTTATAATCAGGCGCAAACTTACTAGAGTGCAGCGATGGCAGTTGCGCCCCAGATTGTTGAGCGGCGTTATATGTTTCTGGGTTTACTCCGCCGAGCCAAAACAGGGTAATAGGCAAGTTGTCGTCGGTGCGTCCGTACAAGCCAAAATCTTCCCCGGCCATGACTGGCTTGGTTAATTCTACATTATTCTCACCGATAGCGTTTTTAATGGCGTCTGTGACTAAGGTGGTTTGCGTGGGATCGTTATAAGTAGAAGGAATCGATTCTTGTTCGTGGACAATGACTTCAGGGTAAAGGGCTTGCTCTAAGCCCGCACTAGCAGCAATACCTGCGCTTATGCGTTTAATGGCGGCAATTTGTTGATTACGTACCTGCGGGTTATAGCTGCGTAGCGTGAGTTGCAGAGTCACTTCGTTAGAGATGACATTATGTTTGCTGCCGCCATGAATAGACCCGACAGTCACAACGGAAGGTTCTAAAGGTGAGAGCTCACGGCTGGTGATCGTTTGTAGCGCCAACACCAAACGTGAGGCAATGACCACAGGGTCGATGGTGGTGTGCGGGTAGGCACCATGTCCACCTTTACCTTTCACAATGATGTCCACCGAATCTACACTGGCCATGGTATATTCCGGCTTTAAGGCAACCTTGCCCGCAGGCACACTGGCACTGACATGCAAGGCTAAAACATGATCTGGTTTAGCGAAGCGACTAAACAAGCCCTCATTGAGCATTGCTTTGGCGCCCGCGCCGATTTCCTCAGCAGGTTGAGCTACCATCATCAGCGTACCTTGCCATTGATCTTTATGGGCCATGAGGTGTTCAGCAGTGCCAATGAAACTGCTCATATGAATATCGTGACCACAGCCATGCATCACCCCAACTTTGGAGCCATCATCTTTTGTCACCGTCACTTTAGATGCGTAGTTCACACCGGTTTGTTCGACGATTGGCAAACCGTCGGTGTCGGTGCGGATCATAACGGTCGGCCCAGAGCCATTTTTATACAGACCAACGACGCCGTAGCCACCCACTTCTTTGGTCACATCAAACCCTAAATTTTGCAGTTTACTGGCCAGCTTTTCACCGGTTTGCTGTTCGTGTAAAGACAGCTCTGGTGATTGGTGTAAATCAAGATAGAAGGCTTCAAGCTCAGGGAGTCTATCTTTAACATCTACACTGTGTGCTGCTGTTGATGTGCATGCAAGTAGTAAAGCAGCACTGAGAGCGGTGAAAGAAGTAGGCAATTGCATGGGTGATCCTTGCTCTTGTAATTGTTATGTTAGTCACCATATCAAAGCGTAATTATAGTGAGATGGCAACATAAGCATGACGAATCAAATTCAATTGACGGCAGAGAATATCCAGCAAGTATTAGGCGACACTTCGCAAGAAAAGTTGGTGGCGTTGAGCTTTTACTCCGCCCAAAGCCCGGAATGTCAGGAACAGGCCAGTATTTTACAAGGCATAGCGCAGCAATATCAGCAGCATCTTGTCGTGGCAACTTTAGATTGTGACACACAGCAAGCATTGGCGGGTCAATTAGCGCAGCAAATTGGCTTACAAGCGCTGCCTACTTTGGTGTTATTAAAAGAGGGAGCACCCGTCGATATGCTTCCAGGGCCACAAAGCGAGGTGCAAATTAAAGAAGCACTGCAAAAGCACTTACCACAACCACAAGATATGTTGCTGCAACAAGCCAAAGATGCATTGATGGTCCCAAATCATAACGAGGCCTTTAAACTGGCAAAACAGGCGTATGATATAGACAGCAATAATAGTCGTATCAAACTGGTGTTGGCTGATATTTGCATCCAAATACATAAGCTTGATGACGCCAAAGCGTTATTGGAAACCATAGGCTTAGTCGAGCAAGATGCATATTATAACAATATTAAAGCTAAGCTAGAGCTTGCTGAACAAGCGCAAGACTCACCAGAGATCCAAGCTTTGCAACAGACCGTTGATAACGAACCTGAAAACCTTGAGGCAAAAGTAAATTTGGCTGTGGCACTCAATGAAGCGGGTAAAAAAGAAGACGCGTTAGCGACACTGTTTAAAGTGCTTAACAAAGATCTTAATTTTGGCGATGCGAAGAAGTCCTACCTTGATATCATTGCTAGCCTACCTGAGGGCGACGCCCTAGCAGCTCAATACCGCCGTAAACTATATAGTATCTTGTATTAAGAAATGCATACGTTGCAATCGAGATAAAGGAGTGCACGCTAAGTGCACTTTTTTATAAGCCTTACCTTGATCTTTAGTGTAGTTGTTCAATACTTATAGGCCGCCTTAAGGAAAGAGCACAAAAAACAGCCTAATCGATGTTCGTTTACCTTTGTTTTGTTGGTATTTTGAACGTTTGAGCTTGGGTTAACGTTTTTTTGCGGTTTTTAGTAAAAAAGGGGTTGCGTTGATTTTGTTTCTCCCTATAATGCGCTCCCACTGACACGGCAGACAGCAACGGATAACGAGCTAAACGCGGTGTTAGAGAGTCAAATAAAACTTAGTTTAAAGCGAATTAAAAAACTTAAAATTAAGTGTTGACACGAAATCAGGAAAGCGTAGAATGCGCAGCCCTGAACGGGAGCAAAGCTTCCGAGGCGAAAGCCTAAAACGTTCTTTAAAAATATGAAGCAATCATCTGTGTGGGCACTCGTACAGATTGAGTTCTAACAGCCGATTCTAGTTCGCTAGATGACGCAAACAAATTTAGAGTCTCAATTGAGCTGAGTGACCAACGGAATAAATTTAATTTATTCAGCACAGTCAATTCGATATCGACAGATATCAAAATCAGTATTCATTGAGCTGAATCTTAGGATTCAAAAAAACTTTTAATTGAAGAGTTTGATCATGGCTCAGATTGAACGCTGGCGGCAGGCCTAACACATGCAAGTCGAGCGGAAACGAAGAGGTGCTTGCACCTCTGGCGTCGAGCGGCGGACGGGTGAGTAATGCTTGGGAACATGCCTTGAGGTGGGGGACAACCGTTGGAAACGACGGCTAATACCGCATAATGTCTACGGACCAAAGGGGGCTTCGGCTCTCGCCTTTAGATTGGCCCAAGTGGGATTAGCTAGTTGGTGAGGTAATGGCTCACCAAGGCGACGATCCCTAGCTGGTTTGAGAGGATGATCAGCCACACTGGGACTGAGACACGGCCCAGACTCCTACGGGAGGCAGCAGTGGGGAATATTGCACAATGGGCGCAAGCCTGATGCAGCCATGCCGCGTGTGTGAAGAAGGCCTTCGGGTTGTAAAGCACTTTCAGCAAGGAGGAAAGGGTGTAAGTTAATACCTTACATCTGTGACGTTACTTGCAGAAGAAGCACCGGCTAACTCCGTGCCAGCAGCCGCGGTAATACGGAGGGTGCGAGCGTTAATCGGAATTACTGGGCGTAAAGCGTACGCAGGCGGTTTGTTAAGCGAGAT